>CP073041.1:605201-1210402 GCA_025370055.1 Woronichinia naegeliana WA131
CTGGTGTTTCAATTGAGTACTGTTGCTTTCGGTACATCTGCTTTCTCTCTTCTTAATGCAATGGTTTTGAGGCATTCTACCCTATTTTCGTGCATTCTAGCGGTTCTTAATTCGCCTACTATTTTTCTCCGTAAAGGTTTCAGCTTTTTTCAGCAAGCCCTACTTATCCAACGTTTCGCCGCATTTTGCTCACAATCTTGCTTTTCAGACCCGTCTTGAGGGGTGATAAATTCAGGGGGTGCGACCTTTAGTTGATAAAAGCTGTTGTAATCAGGGTTCTACAGGGAACCCATATTGATCAAGTTTTGCCCAAAATTGACTCCATCGTTCCTTGGTCAATACCAAAGCTCGTAGGCTCAAAATAATTCCTGCTCCTTTTTCCTTCCATCGCATCCCTGAACAACATAATCGTTGTTTGACCAACGTCTTACAAGCTGCTTCCGTAACACCTGAACCAATCGGATACTTTTTCTCTATGTATTCAGCATAATCCATTTGATGCTGATGATTCTCGTAATAAGTAATCGCCGCTTGTAGTTTCTCGGTAAGATTCTTAGAATGACTTTTTTCTTCTTTGACTTCTTTCATCAGATTTAGCAGTTCTCCTGCTTTTCCTTTTTCATGCTTGAGTTCTCGACAATTTTCAGTCAACCATTCTTTTTGTTTTGACACGGTATTCGGATGCAACGCTTCTGCCAAGGCACCTAAGTAACCAGAGGCATGATAGAAATCTAATATCTGTTCTTCCGTTTGCTTTTCTAAAAACTTCCAATTTGATTCTGCCCCGTCTGCTATCCCGACCAATGTTGCCTCTGGATAACGGTTTTTCGCTCGCTCAATTTCTCTTTCTAATCTTTCTAGAAAACTCTTTTTTCCATACTCTGGTGCCGCACCTAGATAGATTGTATGTTGACGTTCGCCTTCACTATCGTATAGGGAAACGGTTCCCACCATTGCTTCACGGTAGCCATCCTCACACATCAGCATACAGGTTCCATCTAATCCTATTCCCACTGTTGCAATTTGGCTATCCTCCTTGGGCGGGGCATAACTCCACGCTTCTTCTTTTGCCTGTACCACACTTCCTACTGCTTCACTCAATCTTTGGATATAGGATAGCGCTACTTTTCTACCATGATTTTCTAATAAATCATTTTTCACCTCTTTGCCTGCCATCCCTGACATTTTTGAGGATACCTGTTTTGCCAATAATGGCGTTGATGTTATGATTATCCTTGCTTCTCTTTCTAAGGGGCAATACGTTTTTCCTCAAAGGTGAACGCTGATATACATGACGATTCACTATAACCTCACCATAAGGTGTTTGATATTCTTTCGGTTGCTCTCCCTTACTCTTCCAGATTTCTTCACCGATTTTTAAGGGTGAACCATCTGTATCTAAATATTTCAAGGCTTCTTTGCTGGCGATGCAACCTACTTCGTTTAAGCCTTTTTGAATATTTATTTCTGTATCCAACATTGAACGACTGAGTTCTAATGTTAGTTCTATTTTTATCTTTGAACCCTCTACATTAATTAGTTTTGCTGTCATCATTGTTTCCTCTTTGTCACTTTTCATCCCATGTTAACACTTTTCTTTTCCTTCATCAACTAAAGGTCACACCCAATTCAGGGGGTAAGGAAAAAACTAATTCATGGTCTGGGGAAACAATCACGGGCAATAATGCCTGATGGAAGTAGGTGACTTTTCCCTGTTTTGACGTTTTGGTTGAACAGCATGGACAATTTACTTTTTCCGAACTGTAGTAATTTGTCCCATCCATTGCTACTAGAAGATTTCCCCTCAATATTTCATAGGCTTTCAAGAATCCCATGCTCCTCAATGCTTGGTAAATTAACCCAAACAAAGGGAATAGACTACCATCCGTGTCAACTTAAAGGAATGGGTTCCCAAATTTGTTGATTGAGAGCGGCCTTTTCTCGATGTCGCTTTCTCTCAGCTTTGACCAAACCAAATAACTTAGCACGTTCAGCCAGATAGGTTACTGTATCAGGCTTTTCTCCTCTAGCAATAGCCTTCGCTACATAGTATAGACTCCGAAACACCATCTCTACTGAGATTTTTTCTTTCGGTTGATTTAGAGCAATCGCCACTTCCCCTACCAATTGATTTAAGACCGTATAGAAAATCAAAGTGCAAATAATCTGGATTTGGACACCATTCTTATTACCTACCCATAAATAGGCTAGTCCTAAAAGTCTTTTCGTTAATAAAAAGGCTTCTTCGATTGTCCATCGTCTTCGATATAAATCACAGACCTCTTCGGCGGACAGTTGTTCGGGAGACAACACATTTGTTAAATACTGATACCAGATTGTTCCCCATAATACTGAGACTAATCTCACCGGATGCTTGCAAGGATTAGAACGGTAATTTCCCATAATGATAATCTCATCTCTGTAATGACTACCTTGAGACAATACTTGTTTGGTTTTGTAAGATGTACCCGCTCTAAATCTGGTTAGAAAAAACTTTTTAGCTTCTGTTAACAAATCAAAACACACAAAGCTAAAAAATCCCATATCTACGAGAATTAAACCATTTTCTGGTAATTTAGCTGCCAATTCTTCACACCATATTTTATCATTTGATTTATCATTTTCTGTGTACCATAAAGTAACGGGTCTTTGGGTAAAGGCTTCCACTACCATCATTATTTTACCCCCCAATTTACTCTTTTCTTCTTTACTTATTTTCATATTTTTCCTTATCTGCTCTAGCGTTGAGCCATCTGCTATCCACACTGCACTAAACTTTTCTCTTATTTTTTCCCATTTTTCTCCTACTTGGAGCTTCTTCCCTTTTTCGGCTGCTTTTTCTAACACTCCTTTTAGTAATATTGCAAATATTTCGGCTGGCACATTCATCATTCTTTTTGATACTGCCTGTTTGCTTACTTTTAATGATGCTACCCATAGCAATCCCTCTTCCTCTAACAGTCTTACCGCTTCACTTATACCCGCTATTTGACGATACACTATACTTAACACTAATGCCACCATTACTGGTAAATTTAGCACCCTATCTCTCATCATTTTCTCATGAGTTCCCTGTAAATATTTTAATGGTGTAAACATTGTGGGTTCTAGTAATTCAAACAACTCTTTTGTTATTTCAGGGATTTCTACCCCTGGCTGATTTGTCTTACGACGTAAGTCTGGGTTTCCTTTTCTCCGAGGATGTTGTCTTGCCATTTGTTTTTTGCTCACTTTTTTATATACTAACCTTTTTTTCAGCCTACTCTTACTTCCGCCTGCTTTTAGGCTAATCTTTTGTGAGTAGGCATTTTGGCTTAAGTTGACACCAATGATAGACTACTCGCTGCTACCCCATCCACAATGTTGCGAATCTGTTCTACTGTTGGTATTTTTTCTAGTCCAAACAAGCTCTGAGCATTATCTCGCCCACAACGGCTGTTAAGCTGACGTTGGTACTCTAAAAATGACTCATTTTGCATAAAAAAGGCGGCAAATGCCCCCAGTATCGCCTCTCTTAGACTATATTTCGTTGCATTACTAACCGAACGGGGGTCATCTATCTTCCCAATGACCTCGTTTAAACAGTGAACGATTCCGTCAAAACTTAGGTCGTTTACTTCCATCTTTCTCTCTGCAAAATCAGTAGACACTTTTCTCTTTATTCATAACTTCCTATAGGTCAAAGTTTTTCTGTCTCTATTTATACCATTTGAATTTGGAATTGCTGCTCTGGAGTACAGGGCAAACGCATCTAAATTCTAGACTCCTTATCTGATAAGACTTTCAGCGTTTCATGAAAAATCAATCATGATCTCGGAAACCCTTATCCAGCCTACCTTTCAAAAATAAGATGCGTTCGCCCTGTTCTGGAGTAGTGACTATCGCCAAAGTCATAGCCAACTGCAACAACTATTGCAAAGATTGTGGGGAATAAAAATATCAAAAGCCAGCCTCAACCGCCTGCGCCAAGAGATGAGCGAAGCCTTAGCCTCGATAGTGGAAGAAGCCCATGAAAAAGTGAAATCTCTGGAGCAAGTCCATAGTGATGAAACAGGATTTACTCAAGGTAATGGGGACGGTAAAAATCCAACGGCGAAAAAAGGCTGGTTATGGGTATTGGTTAGTAAAGCTATTACGGTATTTAAAGTTGCTTTAAGCCGTTCTCAAGAATCAGCAAAGCAGATGTTGGGAGAAGATTATCAGGGCATTGTGGTATCTGACCGTTACAGTAGCTACAACTGGTTGGATGTCAATCAGCGTCAAGTCTGTTGGGCCCATCTCAAACGAGATTTTACGGCGATGGCAGAAAGGAGTGGGGTTTCACAAGAGATTGGGGAGAACTTATTAAGGTACCAGCAGCGTTTATTTCGCTGGTGGCATCAAGTGAGAGAGGGGACGATGAGCAGAGAACAGTTTCAACTAGCGGTCACGTTCTTGCGTCGAGGCTTTAAGCAGGAGTTAGAAACTGCCGCCGCTCTTCCTATAGAGAATAAGGAGAAATCACCTTTAGCCCACACGATTCGGTCTTGTCGACAAATTCTCAAACTAGAAACCGCCCTTTGGACGTTTGTTGAGCAGATAGGGCTCGAACCCACTAACAATGCCGCAGAGCAAGCTCTTAGACCTGCGGTTATTTGGCGGCGTACTAGTTTTGGCAGTCAGTCCGAGGCTGGTAGTCAATTTGTCGCACGTCTTCTTACAGTCGTTACTTCCCTTAAAGCTCAAAATCGGGATGTTTGGGATTTTCTTTCTTCTGTTTGTCGGGCAGTACGGTTCGATTTACCCTTCCCTTCCTTAATTCCCATTGAACTTCAACCACCTTGAAGGCTTACTTGAATATTTACTTCTGTCTCCAACATTGAGCGACTGAGTTCTAATGTCAGTTCTATTTTTATCTTTGAACCCTCTGTATTAATTAGTTTTGCTGTCATCATTGTTTCCTCTTTGTCACTTTTCATCTCATGTTAACACCTTTCTTTCTTGCTTTCATCAACTAAAGGTCGCACCCGTTAGGGTTTCAAAGGGGGTTTTTGGGGCAACTCCATGTGTACTACTATGCCTGAAAGCCTGAAGACTCGTAAAATGAACTTGTTAATCCCGTTGAATTTTACCCCGTATTACGCGAACTAAAACCTGAAACCCTTGCTACAGCGCAAATTTAGAATTGCTGGTGATCAGGTGGGCTGGCGACAAAATAGCCGCATGATTCCTTATAAAGACCTGAATTTTAGTATTTGGGCTCCGTTGGCCATTTACCAATGTTAGGATTGCAACTTTGGGGTTTTACTGGTTGGTTCTCCACCTTGATGGCTCGTTTAGAAATATGCGGCCTTTAAAATAATCAAAACAGCCCAGCTTATCGTTTGTCTCTGGCTCCGATCGTTATCTAGGAGCAAAATTAGACAGAAAATGTCCGTTAAAATAGAGCTTTGACGACTGTTATCAAACTAATGAATGATCTGGTTGGCCGATTGTTACTAATAATACTATTAATCGCCCTAAATGCGTTTTTTGTGACGGCAGAATTTTCCATAATGGCGGTAGGGCGATCGCGGATTAGCCAACTACGGATTAACCAACGGGGGGAAAAAGGCGATCGGTCAGCCCTGGCAATACAATACTTACAAAAACATTTAGATACTTTACTCTCTACCACGCAATTAGGGATTACTCTGGCCAGTTTAGGATTAGGATGGCTGGGCGAAAATACTGTTTCCCAGGGACTGACTCTAGCTTTAGTTCAATTACCACTACTGCCGAACTCTGCCCATTTTCTGTCCCACTTGATCGCCATTCCCCTCGCTTTTTTACTGATTGCCTATCTACAAATCGTCTTGGGAGAACTCTGTCCCAAAGCCATTGCTTTTCTCTACACTGAAACGGTAGCTCTGTTTTTGGCTCCCCCGATCAAGGCGATCGCCCGTTTAATGAATCCTCTTATCTGGTTCTTAAATCATTCAACCTATTGGTTATTAGAGTTTATCGGGCTAGAAAATATTGAAAAACGCCGCGATCTTGAGCGACTAACACCAGAGGAACTCCAACGCCTGATTGCCACCGAGGAAGAAACGATTGGCTTAGGCAATACAGAACGAGCCATTCTTAATAATGCTTTTGTGCTGAGAAATACAACGGCAGCGGAGATTATGATTCCCCGTTCCCAGTTAGTTGTGCTGAATGCTAACAGTACGGTTGCTGATTTGCTTAAAGCGATTATTGCGCATGGTTATTCGCGTTATCCCATCAAAGGAGAATCCCTAGACGATATTCGTGGCATTATCGATATCAAAGAATTGGCTGTTCCCTTACTACATGGCGATTTGTGCCCAACGGCTAGGCTCGAAGCCTGGATGAAACCGATTCGATTTGTGTCTGAAAATGTCCCCTTAACCGATCTCTTGGCCTCCATGCAACGATCGCTAAAAGTTAACCCAAAGCGATCGCACTTAAAAACAGTTATGGTGGTCGATGAATTTGGAGGAACCTCAGGACTGATCACCATCGAGGATCTAGTCACGGAAATTTTAGGCGCAGGCGAAGCGGAGGAAAATGAAGATCGTTTGCCGTTACAAATGCTAGATCCCCAAACCTTCATTGTGGAAGCTTCTATGAATCTAGAAGAACTCAATGAAATTCTCGGTTTAAGATTACCCCTGGCCGACGATTACCAAACCCTAGGTGGGTTTCTACTCTATGAATGGCAAAAAATTCCCCACCAAGGTGAAAGCCTTCGCTATAAAAATCTGACCTTTACTATTGAAGTGGTTAATGGCCCCAGACTGGAAAAAGTTCGTATCTATCAGCATTTTGCCTCCTTAGTATCTGCTCGCTAACCCCTTGATTGAACTAATATCGCCATCAGCTATGAAAATTTCAGTCAAAGTCAAAGCCAATGCCAAACAACAGAAAATAGAAGCGATCGCCGATGGTAGCTTAAAAATTAGCCTCAAATCCCCTCCTATTGATGGCAAAGCAAATCTGGAGTTAATTAGTTTATTAGCCAAACATTTCCAAGTCTCTAAATCCCAAGTGATGATCAAGTCCGATCAAAATAACAAATCAAAAATTGTTGAAATTCTAGTCTGATAGAAATCAGAATTAGAACGATAGCTGATCGTTATTTTGCTTCCCAATCCCTAAAAACAGTGACTTGTCCAGGAACCATGTAAGCCGTAGGGAATATGGATCGGCAAGGAAATAATTGCTAGGGGGTTTAACTCTTTAGCCTCTAAAATCACCAGTTCAGAACCATGAGTTGCTGCATTATAAACAAGGATTAATAACCAACCATCATCTTCATTAATTCCCTCAGGATTTGCTACAAAGATCGGTTCTCCTGTAAATCCCCTCGGAGCCACAGAATAAGTTTTTTCTGCTCCTGTCTCTAAATCTAGTTTAACCACTGCCTGTAGAGGCGCGTTTCCTGTACCATGATGGGCTGCACCAAGATAAACATATCGATAGGAACGACCCACGCGATCGCCGTTCAAGGAAGGAAATTCACAGCAGCGAGCCAATAAAAGTTGCTGTTCTACGGATTCGGAATTCAAATCAATGCTAAACCGCCAGAATTGACCCGGATCAAGATGCTCGAAATTGACATCTTTATAAAAAGTATCCGGTTGAATTTGGGGTAAAGAGGCGTAACAAATTGAATCTAGATAAATTTTATGATCCGCTTCAAAGGCATTAGCATGATGGAAAACAAAGCCTGCTTCCACTGCCAATATTTTTACCTGATCGTAGGGCGGCTTGCGAGGAATTAAAATTATCCTGGCCGGTTGGCTAGGTTGAAACTGCACACATTCTCCGGCTCCCTTTAAACCGAACAGATAAGGCAAGGGGTTAAAATTCACCTTATTTTGTAGAAAAATGGCGTAGTTAGGAGTAATGGCAAAATCATGAATAAAAGCAAAGCCTGGGATTTTATGACTATGACGGCGCAATAATTCTCCCGTTGGACTTAATTCAAAAAGGGTAATTTGACTAGAAACCCCTGTTTTTAAGGCAAAATTCACCAGGCAAGGTTGACCCTGATCTTGGTCACAATGGAGATCAATCCAGGGATGGGCTGAAAAAGCATCCCCTGTTTGTAAAATTTCGTCCAAATTCTCTAGCCCCAACGTTTCTAGAGTCAGAGGATCTAAACGATAGGGATGGGCCGCTTCCCATAAAGCCAGCAGTTTTTCTCCCCAATAAACGACATTAGTATTAGCAATATTTTTCAGTCTCAAATCAAAGGCGTTTCTCCACCAGCTTCCTGGCGGCTGGGTTCCAAAAACCCCTCGATAGAGCATTTTTTTGGCCGCCTGTTCCTGGACATAACCCTCGGTACGGACAAAGCGATCGCGGAAATGTACACGACCATCCCCAGTAAAGGTAAAAGCAGTGATTAATCCATCTCCATCAAAGGGATGACGAATGGGAACCCCTCCAATTTCAAATAAGCCAGGGCCATTACGAAAGAGTGTTCCCTGTAATTGCCGAGGAATTTCGCCTTCAACGGCAGTTAACCAACAATCGAGTTCCTGGGTTTGGGAACTGTAGCCCTGCTGCCAATCCGTTAGATCATAAGTTTGAGGTTTTGAGGAAATTGGGATGGGGTGCTGACGGATAGGGGATTGCATTAGGACTCGTGGAAATTGCCTTTGTAAATGATGGGATTATGATTGTAACGAAACTTAACAAACCAAAGCAAGTAAGTTTATGTGTATTAAAAATGACTTTTCTTCAAGCGCAGAAAGGCTTACAGGTCGAAAAAAATTGTTAAGTTTTTATAAAAATGAACCATTCTATAAAGATGATGTTAATATTAGGTGAATATATATACTTCCCCTCCTAAAAATAATTACCCTATCAGGGATCTTACGGAAGCATCTTTCCGACTTCTTCCCTGATTTTCTCATACACTCTTTGATTTAGCTAGTTCGATGGGAAGCCCCACGCTCTACCGACAGGTGAGCGATGGGATGAAAGTCGAGTTAATCGAGTGGCTCAATGCCGCGAAGATTAACAAAAAATGCTATTATTTGGACAAGGCAATAAAGAACCTGATTGCCATAAGGGTTGATTTCCTTCCCGTAAGATGTCTGATAAGCCTCTGATTGTTGGCACTTCTTCAATGAAGAAGATTCGATCAATAACAAGCGACTCCGTTGCATGGTTCAAATAGGATGAAAAAGAAATTTCAAAAAGTGGGGTTGGGCATCGTCTCACTATAAAACGCTCCAGTCCAGTTCCATCGTAGAACGACTTTCTGGTGGGAGAAGCCCACACTGTACCGCCTAAGCAGTTAGTGCTGGGAGTATGTCACTAAACTCTATAGACAGAAAAGGTTAATTTCTATGTTGGCTACTACGATGACTCGTTCCCAGAATAATCCTTCTGCCACTCAATTGATGAAATTAGGTGAAATCTTGCTGAGAAAGCGTTGGATCACGGCTCAACAGTTGGAAGAGGCGATCGCCCAACAAACCTATTTTCGTTTAAAATTAGGGGAACTGCTGGTAATGAAAGGGTTACTTGCGCCCCCCCAGGTAGAAGAAGCTCTCCAGGAGCAAATGTGGCGCAAACAGGGCTTTTGGATTATTTAAGCTCGAAGCGTAGTTCCCATTTTTCAGAGCAAAGAAGCCGTATCGGGAGCCACGCTAATTCCCGCCGGTGGTTCTATTAGGTCAGTGAGGGATGCTAAGGATAGGCCAGCTTGCTGAGTGGCCTCCTGTAATGCTGTTTGAAAGGCTTGGGTATCTTCGTTATAGCCGCAGAGTTGAGTCGTTGTCGTTAATCCCTGGGGAGCGTTTGCCCTGGCACAGTCAATGAGTTCAGTTCCCGTTAAGGGATAGTGCCCAGAGAGCAATTGCACTCTTGACTCCCCCCAATAGGCACTATAAGTCCAAACTTCCTCGGTAGGATTGGTTTGTAATGACCAGCGATAGACCGCATCTTGTGGTTCAATCCCAATTTCTAGTAATTTTGCTCCCATATAATAAACTTTTTGCTGTTTGGTTTGCTCTTTGTAGGCATAGGCCAAATTTTTCTTGAGCGTAAAGGTTAAATGGGCGTGGGTTGGTTTGCTCATCAGAGAAATGGGTAGAAGAGGATAAAAGGGAATAAGAATGCGGTTCAACCGTTAATTATCTCAAACCCATACGGGTAAGGGGCTTAAGCCCCTTGTTAAAGAACTTTCAGTAAAATCACCATGCACTTTAACTGCGCGACAGCTTATGCCAGTTTCTATTTTAAATCAAGCCTAGCGAGAGGTAACTTAAACACCCTGATCGGTTGGATTTTTAAAGGCTTCCTTAAGCTTTGCACTCATGGGTAAGTTGAGATTGACATTTTTAGGCGGAATCGGTTTCATAAACCACTTACTATAGATGGTATTAATCGCACCGGATTTCATGGTTGAAGTGAGAGTTTTATCCACGAGTTCCTTAAATTGGGGATCATCCTTACGGAACATGAGTCCATAGGGTTCTACGGATAGGGCCGGCCCGACGATTATAAACTCCTTGGGATTTTTGGATTGGGCAATGAGTCCGGCTAATAAAACATCATCCATCACAAACGCAGCCGCCCGACCGGATTCCAGCATTAAAAAGGATTCGGCATGATCTTTGCCATAGAGATTTTTGACATTGATTTGTTTGCCCTTTTCATTCTGTTTAATATAGCGATCAGAGGTGGTTCCAGTGGTGGTGACAACGGGTTTACCATCGAGATCATCTAGGGTTTTAATGCCAGAGTTGGCCTTCACTGCCATACGGACGGAGGTGACATAATGGGCGACGCTAAAGGCAACCTGTTTCTGGCGTTCTTTGCTGTTAGTCGTAGAACCACATTCTATGTCAATAGTCCCATTGGGGGTGTGACCTTTAGTTGATGAAGGAAAAGAAAAGTGTTAACATGGGATGAAAAGTGACAAAGAGGAAACAATGATGACAGCAAAACTAATTAATGTAGAGGGTTCAAAGATAAAAATAGAACTAACATTAGAACTAAGTCGTTCAATGTTGGATACAGAAATAAATATTCAAAAAGGCTTAAACGAAGTAGGTTGCATCGCCAGCAAAGAAGCCTTGAAATATTTAGATACAGATGGTTCACCCTTAAAAATCGGTGAAGAAATCTGGAAGAGTAAGGGAGAGCAACCGAAAGAATATCAAACACCTTATGGTGAGGTTATAGTGAATCGTCATGTATATCAGCGTTCACCTTTGAGGAAAAACGTATTGCCCCTTAGAAAGAGAAGCAAGGATAATCATAACATCAACGCCATTATTGGCAAAACAGGTATCCTCAAAAATGTCAGGGATGGCAGGCAAAGAGGTGAAAAATGATTTATTAGAAAATCATGGTAGAAAAGTAGCGCTATCCTATATCCAAAGATTGAGTGAAGCAGTAGGAAGTGTGGTACAGGCAAAAGAAGAAGCGTGGAGTTATGCCCCGCCCAAGGAGGATAGCCAAATTGCAACAGTGGGAATAGGATTAGATGGAACCTGTATGCTGATGTGTGAGGATGGCTACCGTGAAGCAATGGTGGGAACCGTTTCCCTATACGATAGTGAAGGCGAACGTCAACATACAATCTATCTAGGTGCGGCACCAGAGTATGGAAAAAAGAGTTTTCTAGAAAGATTAGAAAGAGAAATTGAGCGAGCGAAAAACCGTTATCCAGAGGCAACATTGGTCGGGATAGCAGACGGGGCAGAATCAAATTGGAAGTTTTTAGAAAAGCAAACGGAAGAACAGATATTAGATTTCTATCATGCCTCTGGTTACTTAGGTGCCTTGGCAGAAGCGTTGCATCCGAATACCGTGTCAAAACAAAAAGAATGGTTGACTGAAAATTGTCGAGAACTCAAGCATGAAAAAGGAAAAGCAGGAGAACTGCTAAATCTGATGAAAGAAGTCAAAGAAGAAAAAAGTCATTCTAAGAATCTTACCGAGAAACTACAAGCGGCGATTACTTATTACGAGAATCATCAGCATCAAATGGATTATGCTGAATACTTAGAGAAAAAGTATCCGATTGGTTCAGGTGTTACGGAAGCAGCTTGTAAGACGTTGGTCAAACAACGATTATGTTGTTCAGGGATGCGATGGAAGGAAAAAGGAGCAGGAATTATTTTGAGCCTACGAGCTTTGGTATTGACCAAGGAACGATGGAGTCAATTTTGGGCAAAACTTGATCAATATGGGTTCCCTGTAGAACCCTGATTACAACAGCTTTTATCAACTAAAGGTCGCACCCCCCATTGGTCATCAGGGGAATACGGGTTTGGGAGGTGACGGCATTGGTTTTGACTTGAAGATTGGGCATTTTAAGCTGTTTTTTGACCGCATCTACTACCTTCATACACAAGTCGATGGAGTAACCGATGGTTTTTTCATTATTGTCGAGATAGGAAAACGGAATGGAGGATTCCCTGACTCCTAGCACAATGACACCGGAGTCTTTAATTTTTTTGAGCGTCCCGTTTAACGCTTGTCCTCTGACCTCGCTGACGTTAGCAATGAGCATTACCCCGATCGCCGCGATCGCCCCCATTTGTAACAAAGCTTTAGCCATGACTCAATCTCCTGCGATAAAACTTTAAACAGTCTTAACTATATCAACTGGTATGAGAAAGGATGAGATGGGATGTAAAGATTTGTAAGACTCCTTTAACAGGGGTAGGAGAATGCGAGGAAAAGCTGATAGAATTTTGCGTTAAGTAAGCCTGCTCATCCGGCCAAGACTGTCTCTGCTAGGGATAACTTCTTTCTTGCTTAGGCATTTAAGGCGATCGCAGGTTACTTTAACATACGGAATTATTAAGGAACAACTATGGCCATCAAACGTGGAGACACAGTTAGAATTAAACGTCCTGAATCCTACTGGTATGGTGATGTAGGCACTGTTGCCAGCGTGGAAAAAAGTGGCGTTCTCTATCCCGTTATTGTGCGCTTTGACCGGGTTAACTATACCGGTTTTAGCGGCAGCGCAACGGGAATTAACACCAATAACTTTGCTGAAGGCGAACTAGATGTTGTTAAGGCCGCAGCTGCTAAATAAGCGTTAGGATTGACTAGGATTTTTCCTGTACTTATTCCTGATTTTTAGCAAATTGTGCCAGAACTACCTGAAGTTGAAACTGTCTGTCGAGGTCTTAATCGTTTGACCTTAGGACAAGTTATCCAGGGGGGAGCGGTGTTGCATCGAAGCACGCTGGCTTACCCCTTTTCTGTTGACCAGTTTTGGCAGCAACTTCAAGGGACGACCCTAGAACATTGGCAACGGCGTGGCAAGTATCTCTTGGCCAACCTCAGTAAACAAGGCAAGGCGGCGGGTTACTTAGGGATTCATCTGCGAATGACGGGGCAGTTACTTTGGCAAATGCCAGAAGATGACAAAGAGATCTCGACCAGGGCGATCGCGCCTCATACCCGTCTTTATTTTCAATTTGAACAGGGTCAAGTGCTCGCATTTGTGGATATTCGTACTTTTGGACGCATTTGGGGTCTTGCCGCTTCAGAAACGCCTACAAGTGTTATTTCAGGATTACAAAAGCTTGGGCCAGAACCCTTTGCACCAGAATTTTCGGCGGTTTATCTTCAACAAAAATTGAAAAAAAGTCAACGTCCCATTAAAACGGCTCTCTTAGATCAGTCGTTAGTGGCAGGGTTGGGCAATATCTATGCAGATGAAGTCTTATTTAAGTGCGGTTTGCAACCTACGACCCCCGCTTCTCAAATCTCTCTTGGCCAATGGGAGCAGCTTCATCAGGCGATTATCACGGTGCTAGAAATGGCGATCGCGGCCGGGGGAACGACCTTTAGTGATTTTCGGGATGTGACGGGCATTAACGGGAACTATGGCGGCCTTGCCTGGGTTTATGGCCGAAAGGGGGAACCTTGTCGGGTTTGTGGAACTGTCATTGAACGAATTAAATTAGCGGGACGTTCTAGTCATTTTTGTCCCCATTGTCAGTTGTGATCGCCAAAAGATTCTGGAGCTAAAACCCGACAAATTAAGCCCACGATCAAGCTGGTATCAAGGAGCAGCGATCGCTGGCTAATAGTCTATTCATTTTTGCATTAGCGAAGTCCTCGAATAAGCAAAAAAATTTCCCCCTTTCACAAAAAAGTTAGGGGGAATCGATCTTTAACAGAGAATTAAAACTAAACGATCGCCTCTTCTCTGACTAATTTTTCCCAGCCCAATTCCTTCAAATTGTTATTACGACGCAGGGGACGGGTTGCCAGTTCTAAAATGTCGCGGGCATTAGTAAACCCATGAATTTGGGCAAAGGTAAATTCCACCGACCATTTGGTATTAATACCGCGAGCTTCTAAGGGATTAGCATGGGCCATACCTGTAATTACCAAATCAGGTTTGAGATCATAAATGCGTTGAATTTGATTGTAATTATCAGGTTTCTCGACAATATTAGGTAAAGGAACCCCCATTTCTTGACAGGTTTTTTCTAGTAACGCTAATTCGGCGGCTTGATAGCGTTTATCCATGTAGGGAATGCCAATTTCTTGACAGGTCATCCCGCAACGAATGAGAAAACGAGCCAGAGAAACTTCCAGCAAATTATCCCCCATAAAGAAGACCGATTTACCGCGAATCAATTGAATGTAATCCTCTAAACTGGCCCAAATCTGAGCTTCCCGTTCTGCTAAACCTTTGGGTTCCACACCTAAAACGGAGCAGATTTTCTCAATCCAAGCACGGGTTCCATCGGGGCCAATAGGGAATGGTGCGCCAATTAATTTACATTTGCGGCGACGCATTAAAGTTGTAGCAGTACGACTCAAGAACGGGTTCACCCCTGCCACATAATAGCCTTCATCAATGACAGGTAATTCGGTATAGCGTTTAGCTGGCAACCAACCCGAAACTTGAATCCCTTGTTTTTTCAATTCTAAAGTTAAATTTGTTACCACCGGATCGGGTAAAGAACCAAAGAGAACGAGGGGATGATGATTAACAAATTGATCCTGTTCGGTTTTAATATCTTCTTTTTTGCGGCCAAAATTTAACAGTTTTTGAATGGAATTACGTTCTTCTTTTTCCCCTTCGGCTTTGACTTGGTTAGGGCTAGGACATTTATGCACCATTGAAGCTAAAACCGTATCTTCTCCTTGAGTAAAGGCATAATCTAAACCGTTAGCGCGTGCGGTGACAATAGGAATACCGATTTCTGCTTCTAATTTGGGAGCTAATCCTTCCAAGTCCATTTTGATAATTTCTGTCGTACAAGTGCCGATCCAAACAATCACACTAGGATTGCGATCGCGTTTAATTTGCAGACAGAGGCGTTTCAGTTCTTCGTAATCTTTCAGTTGGGCAGAAATATCCCCTTCTTCAAGTTCAGCCATTGCGTAACGGGGTTCAGCAAAAATCATGACTCCCATCGCATTTTGGAGGAAATAACCACAGGTTTTTGTGCCAATAACGAGAAAGAAACTATCTTCAATTTTTTGATAAAGCCAAGCAACGCAACTAATGGGGCAGAAGGTATGATAATTGCCTGTTTCGCATTCAAAGTTAAGGGCAGAAGGGGCGGTGTTTTCAATAGCAGCAGTCATGTTGAGTTCTCCAATTAGGGTTAAATGATGGTTTTGAAAAGGTGGAATTTAGGAAAGACTTAAAAGTAAGATTTTAAGAGGAGTTTTCCAATTGTTTCATTTGTGCCCTGATCTCTTCTAAACCTTCTTGTACGGCTCGATATTCTGGATCTTCAGATAAAAGACCGATGACATTATTATTTTGAACTAGAGTGGCTTCTTGAGCCAATTTTCTTTCTTCAGCACGTTTTTCTAATTCTGGTCTAGGATCAAAATTAAGACCAATGGTATTCAAAACAGAAAAAAGATCAGAATTGAACTCTAACACTGTTGTTATAAAATTTGTTGCTTCTGGGCATAAAGCAACGATAATTCCCGCTAAGTAGTAACGATTTAAAAAAGCTATCATCTGACCATTATATTGGCTATATTCAATAAGATTAGCTTTCTCCCTTAGTTGTAAAATTTTCTCTAAAACGAGAGGATTATTTTCATAAGCATCAAGAAGTTTTTCCCTGACTAGAGCTTTATAATCAATGTCAAAATTTACTTGGCCAGTCATAATTCTTCAAAATAATAATGATTTTTGTAGGGGTTTGGTTTCCAAATCCAGAATCTATAAGGCTTGGAGACCAAGCCCCTACCTTAGATTCCATAATTTTTGTAGGGTTTTGTTTTCCAAATCCAGAACTTAGTTAATTAATTTCCATAATTTCTTGTTTTAATTCTTGGATGACCTCCGGTGTACCGTGACGTAACAAAACAGAAATAGACTTTTCTGAACTTGAATTAGCTGATTCCTTGATCATAACATTTGCAGCCCAATTTTAAAAATACTAATTTTGCTCTAACATTAAGCAGTTACTGGTTACTAAATATTAGAGTTCCGATTCCGATGAAGAGCCTGATTCTCTTCTTCTTAAAAAAGCTGGTATATTAGATGTTGCCAATGGGTCAAAATCCAATTCTAAAGCCTTTACTACTAGATCGGGGCTATTAAGTTTTAATAAAAGAGTAATAAGCTCAAATGATTCTGGATTAAGACCTGCAATTGTTCCTAATATAAAAAGAGAATTTAAACGCAAACTATCATCTTGCAGTTTAATGACAACACTAGAATTTTCTAGTTCATTTAATTCCTTAATTGAGGCTGCATTTTTTTTGCAAAAACCTAGCCATTGTTCTTTTAGAGTTGTTTTAATGTTGTTGGAGATGTTCATTGGTTAATCAATATAGTTGTTAATTTGAAAGTGAAGAGCGGAACAAAGGTATTTTGCCCCCTAGCCCCCCAATTCTGGAGTTGTCCTGCTTGAATGATTTGGTTGAGAACTTTTGGTGGATCATTGATTACCTCGTCGTTAGTAAACCGCGAAACACGATAACTAAAATTAATTACTTAGAATTTCTTGTTTTAACTGTTGAATAACCTCTGGTGTACCTTGACGCAATAAAACAGAAATAGATTTTTCTGAACCTGAATTAGCTGATTCATTGATCATTACACTTTCAGCCCAATTTTAAAAATACTGATTCCGCTTAACATCTATCACTAGCATTAAAACAGGAATATTGGATTTTTTAAACTTGTCAAGTTCCGACACTTTAAAAGAATAAACCCCCTTAATCTCTTCCTCGGTGGCCTTAACCGTAATGGCGATCGTAACAGGACTTCCATCAGGCTTGAGAAAAAGAGCCATGTAATTAAAGAGAGGTTCAGGATGATCACCCGTATAAATTAAATCATCAGGGGCAAGTTCAAATAAAAATTGTTTGGTAAGCAATTCACCCCTTTTGGTGATATACCAAGGCACTTCAGTTTTGGTCATCATAAAAACAAGAGGTTAGAATTATTCCCCCCTTTTTAAGGCTACCGTGTACACACAAGTTATAGAATCACCCATAGCTCCCCTTTGAAAGCTATCCATTACCCAGAAGTCTCTGAAACCCTTACTGAGTCTCGATCCCCCCCAACCCCCCTTAAAAAGGGGGGAGAAGATGAAAAGCTTGCTGTGTATGGCTTTGAGTTTTTTAATTAGGAGATTTGCGTAACGAACAGCTTTGAAAGAGGGAAGACAAATTAAAGGTTTGAAGTCCCCCTTTTTAAGGGGGATTTAGGGGGATCAAACCTCAAAGCGTGTCTTTTTTTAAGATGTGTGTACACAGTAGCTTTTTAAGGGGGGTTAGGGGGGATCAAACTTAAACCATCATTAAATCTAATTCTCTTTCTGCTTTAACAGGAGCATCCGCATTCAAATAGAAATCAGACAACAACGAGAATAAATCCCGATCCTGAGCATCTTTAGGAACCACCCCTTCCGGTTGCGACAAAATTTGATCCGCAATATTCAAATAATAATCACAAACATAATTCAAAGAAGAATCAGTTTCCGCCATTTCAAATAAGGTTTTACCCTTCACCCGCGAAACCCGAATATCTTCAATTAAGGGCAGAACTTCTAATACTGGCATCGGCACAGCTTCTAAATATTTATCAATTAAATCCCGCTTAGAAGTGCGATTACCAATTAAACCTGCCAACCGTAACGGATGAGTCCGCGCTTTTTCTCGAACCGAAGCCGCAATGCGATTGGCTGCAAACAAAGCATCAAAACCATTGTCCGTCACGATCAAACAATAGTCTGCATAGTTCAAGGGAGCCGCAAAACCGCCACAAACCACATCTCCCAAAACATCAAACAAAATGACATCGTACTCATCAAAAGCATTTAACTCCTTGAGTAGCTTGACCGTTTCACCAACCACATAACCGCCACAACCCGCACCGGCTGGAGGGCCACCCGCTTCCACACAGTCCACACCCGCATAACCCTTGTAGATCACATCTTCGGGCCAAATATCTTCGTAGTGGAAATCCTTTTCCTGAAGGGTGTCAATAATCGTCGGAATCAGAAAACCTGTCAGGGTAAAAGTGCTGTCGTGCTTGGGATCGCAACCAATCTGTAATACTTTTTTGCCCCGTTTAGCCAGAGCGGTGGAGATGTTGCAGCTAGTCGTGGATTTGCCGATGCCGCCTTTTCCGTAAACTGCGAGTGTTAAAGTCAAGGTCTTTCTCCTGTGGTTGTTAAGTCAATCTCAATATCTGCATTATTGACCAAGAACCTCATTAAGCAAAGGGGGAGGATAATCAAATGGCAGTCTAATCAAGCGCAAATAGAAGCTATAAGGCTTTATTTTTACTTTCAAGACCTAAAAATCAATATTTATCTAATTTTTAGCTAAAAAACAAAATTGCTTATTTTATTTACAATAAATAAAAACAAAAAGCAAAAAAATCCATGCAATACATAAAAACGCTTTATTTTTACTCAGGCAAAAATTCTCAAGCAAACGAGGGATCAGGCATTAGAAGCGATCGCCGACCTTTCTCTCGATTGTGCTAATAGACTTAAGACTATGGACTAGGTAGCAAAAGGCAAGGGAAAAACCTGAAGACAGTGGTGATTTAGACCCCTTCAGAAGCATTTGTTAAAAATTATAAACTTTGTCCAAAATCCCTTTTTACTTAACAGAACTTAACGCAAACGGCGACGATTGGGACGGCGAGTAGGGGCATCCTGACGATTTTGGCCGAGCTTGGCACTGATATCCTTGAACAAATCCCGCCGCAGATAGGGATAATCACCCACCCACAGATCAAACTGGGGAAGATAAAGGTCGGTAATCTTATCAATCCGTTCCAGTTCGGGCTGTTTCGACAACACTAATAATTCCGCCACTTGACCAGGCGAGATCGGCTTATACAGGCGTTTGACTGGAGCCTGCACTGTTACTCGAAATCCTTCGCGATCGCCGACTTCAATATTGATGCGCTTTTCAAAATTCTCAATAATTTCTAAACGGCCAAAGCGATCGGCCTGTTGATCTTCTCTGACAACCTTCTCGGTGATGTAAACATCCAAGACTCGACCCCGCCAAAAGCCTGCATAGGGAAAACGCCGATAGGAATTATTTCGCACACTGGCCACATAAATCGGTGACCAAAACCAATACAAACCGCCAATAATAAAGCAAATTAACTGTAAGCCCTCCGCACCACTACCAAAAACCAGCCCAACCAGCCAAATACTAACCACAATCAGCAAAGAAATGAGCAAACGGCTAAGTAAATCCTTCGATTGACCCCAGGCAAATTTATATTGCGCTCCAGTGGCAATCAGAGGAATAACTTGTTCAAAGGTTTCGCGGGTTAGAGGAACGAGCATTTTGAATGAGTGAATAGTTGATAGTGAATAGTTGATAATTAGTTTTGTAGGGGCGTAAGGCTTACCATCCGTGTCAACTTAAAGGAATGGGTTCCCAAATTTGTTGATTGAGAGCGGCCTTTTCTCGATGTCGCTTTCTCTCAGCTTTGACCAAACCAAATAACTTAGCACGTTCAGCCAGATAGGTTACTGTATCAGGCTTTTCTCCTCTAGCAATAGCCTTCGCTACATAGTATAGACTCCGAAACACCATCTCTACTGAGATTTTTTCTTTCGGTTGATTTAGAGCAATCGCCACTTCCCCTACCAATTGATTTAAGACCGTATAGAAAATCAAAGTGCAAATAATCTGGATTTGGACACCATTCTTATTCCCTACCCATAAATAGGCTAGTCCTAAAAGTCTTTTCGTTAATAAAAAGGCTTCTTCGATTGTCCATCGTCTTCGATATAAATCACAGACCTCTTCGGCGGACAGTTGTTCGGGAGACAACACATTTGTTAAATACTGATACCAGATTGTTCCCCATAATACTGAGACTAATCTCACCGGATGCTTGCAAGGATTAGAACGGTAATTTCCCATAATGATAATCTCATCTCTGTAATGACTACCTTGAGACAATACTTGTTTGGTTTTGTAAGATGTACCCGCTCTAAATCTGGTTAGAAAAAACTTTTTAGCTTCTGTTAACAAATCAAACCACACAAAGCTAAAAAATCCCATATCTACGAGAATTAAACCATTTTCTGGTAATTTAGCTGCCAATTCTTCACACCATATTTTATCATTTGATTTATCATTTTCTGTGTACCATAAAGTAACGGGTCTTTGGGTAAAGGCTTCCACTACCATCATTATTTTACCCCCCAATTTACTCTTTTCTTCTTTACTTATTTTCATATTTTTCCTTATCTGCTCTAGCGTTGAGCCATCTGCTATCCACACTGCACTAAACTTTTCTCTTATTTTTTCCCATTTTTCTCCTACTTGGAGCTTCTTCCCTTTTTCGGCTGCTTTTTCTAACACTCCTTTTAGTAATATTGCAAATATTTCGGCTGGCACATTCATCATTCTTTTTGATACTGCCTGTTTGCTTACTTTTAATGATGCTACCCATAGCAATCCCTCTTCCTCTAACAGTCTTACCGCTTCACTTATACCCGCTATTTGACGATACACTATACTTAACACTAATGCCACCATTACTGGTAAATTTAGCACCCTATCTCTCATCATTTTCTCATGAGTTCCCTGTAAATATTTTAATGGTGTAAACATTGTGGGTTCTAGTAATTCAAACAACTCTTTTGTTATTTCAGGGATTTCTACCCCTGGCTGATTTGTCTTACGACGTAAGTCTGGGTTTCCTTTTCTCCGAGGATGTTGTCTTGCCATTTGTTTTTTGCTCACTTTTTTATATACTAACCTTTTTTTCAGCCTACTCTTACTTCCGCCTGCTTTTAGGCTAATCTTTTGTGAGTAGGCATTTTGGCTTAAGTTGACACCAATGAAGGCTTACGCCCAATAGCATATTCAAGGCTTGCACTTATACCCAATTAGGATATTAGTTGATTGGATGATCAGATGTTAGATGAACAATTTGATAAACATAGTATATTGCTATATTGTGTCCGCATTAACAAGCTGCCATTGGCCATGACCTAATAATTTCAAAAGGTAATAGTGATAGGGAATAACGGTGGGACGATGGGCAACACTAATATAGTTGATTTGGGAAGAAACTAAGAGGTCATAAAGTCGTTTTTCATTATCCACATCTAAAGCACTAGTAGCTTCATCTAAAATAGCGTAGCGGGGTTCACTTAACAGTAATCTGGCAAATCCTAAACGTTGCTGTTCACCTAAAGAGAGTACGTCAGCCCAATTTAATTCTGTTTCTAAACCGCCCACTCGTTCAATTAAATCACCTAAATTGACTTTTTCTAAGGTTGCTTGTAAGGTTTCCAGACTCAGATCACGACTAGTATGGGGATATAATAATTGGGCGCGTAAGGAGCCGAGAATCATATAGGGTCGTTGGGGTAAAAACATAATTTCTGCCAACTGGGGACGCAAAATTTCTCCTGAACCCTGATTCCATAATCCGGCGATCGCCCTTAAGAGAGAGCTTTTACCCACCCCAGAAGGCCCCATGATTAATAATCCCTGATCGGTGGGGACATTAAACGAAAGATTCTCAACCAATTCTTTACTTTGATTGGGCGTAATGACGGTGACATCTGCGAGAGCTAAATGATCGGCAGTTTGATAATTGATCCGAGTAAGATCAGATTGTTCTTGTCTTTTTTCCAAGGCTGATTGAAAGGTTCCTAAACGTTTAATAACCGCCGCAAATCCGGTCAAATCTTGAAATGAATTAGCAAACCAAGTAAAGACACTAGATACTGAACCAAAGGCAATTCCGGCTTGGGTAATATCACCGTAGGCAATTTCGCCTTTAAAAAAGAGAGGAGCTAAAACGAGGACAGGTACTAAAGAAGAAATATAGCCTAAAATGAAAGTAAAAGCGGTTAAGCTACTATCCGGTAAAACAATTTTGTGTAAAACCGACATGACTTTTCTGAAGCGATCGCTGACCAAGTTAAATTCCTGTTCTTCACCCTGATAAAAAGCAATAGATTCACTATTATCCCTGATATGAACTAAGCCATAACGAAAATCGGCTTGACGTTGTAAATTTTGAAAGTTTAACGGAGTTAATACTCGTCCTAAAAAGTAACTAATCAAGGTTTGTAGCGCAGCCGAAGCGATCGCCACCCAAACTAAAAAACTGCCTAAAGACCAAAGGACACCAATAAATAAAACTCCCCCTAACAAAGTATCACCAAAATCTAGGGTAAATTTCAGGGTACTTTCCACAAAACTATTAATATCATCGGCAATACGCTGATCAGGATTATCAATGGTTTTATTCGTATTAATTTTATAGAAATTTTGATTACTAAAATAATGTTCTAAAAAATTAAAGGTTAACCAATTACGCCAATACAAAACTAGCTTCTGTTGGGCATAATTGCGGAGCACCAAAACGGTGATGACGATTACCCCCATTTTGGCAATGTTGATAATATCTTGATGAAACTCGGCCGCTTTCTTCTCCGTTAAATGACTTAACAAAGACTTCTGGACTTCACTAAATCCAACAAATAAATTATTACTAGCAATAATACAAACTATTAAAAAAAGTAGAATAGCGATCGCTTGCCACTTTTCCGACGATAACCAGTATCGTTTAGCGACTTGAAAAAACCAAACTAAAAATTGTTGAAACTGTTGCCAGCGTTTTAGCATTCTGAGTCCATACTCCCTGAGATTGATTGAAAACGATTTAAAAACTTACTGGATAACCTTAAAAATCAGGAAAGATGATCAGGATCGATCCCTAATTCCCGTAAACGAGCCGCCAATTTTTCAGATCGTTCTTTTTCTTGTTGAAGTTGTAAGGTTAGCGTTTGAGCGACTAATCTTTCCTGTTCTGCTTTTTCATGGCCCGTTGGTAATAAATTCCCCTGACTATCCCACCAACGCAACCAGGGTAATTCCCAATTTTGGTATAGGCCCTGCCAGATACCCAATTCCACTCCTAATTCTGGAATGGGATAATGACCCCGATCATTCGCTTCTACTAATTGATAGGAATTTTCCTGTAGGTGATAAACTTCAACCCTAGCTAAAGTCACTTCATAAATGGCATAAAAAGCCGGTCGAATCACCGTTTCATAAATCCAAAACTTGCCGCGCCAGGGGGTTCGATCTCGTTCTTCAGAGCCATTACCTGAAACAAATTCAATGGCAATTAAAGGGGGAATAGATTCGCGCCATAAGACATAGGAACGCCGTACCACACCATCTAAATCGGGAGGCACATTCGGCACATAGAACCAATCGGGGGCTTCGGCTCCTTTTTCGGGTGGATCGGTCATTTTCCAATAGATTCCCGAATCCTGGCCAATACAATACTGTCCGTCAGGATGAATTTTTTGCAAAACGGGGGTAATGGTATCGGTGAGTAAAATACCCTGGGGATGTTCTTGAAAATTTTTCACAAAAGTTCCGTCCGATTCAGGCAATTGGGTATGGTCGGGAAAGGGCAGGGGGGGATCTGCGGTAAAGGCGATCGCTTTAGTCATCAGCCAAGTCCTCAAAGTTATGGTCGCATCAATACTGACATTGCCAACCATTGTATCTTGTGTCTCACCAATGGGCTTTTAGCAGGCGATCGCCGTTGGATTTCGCTAAAATCAGGACAAATAGAATTTAAAAACAGAAACCATCCGATGACAGCCCTCTCACCTCCCGTAATTGCACCCACCCCAGTCAAGCTCTGGACAGATGCAGAATTTATGGCCCTTCCCGATGATGGCCATCATTACGAAATTGTGAATGGAGAATTAATTGATATGGGCAATTCAGGGGCATTACATGGCTACATTTGCAGTTTGTTATTAGTCGCTTTAGGGAGTTATATTGTCCCGAAAAAATTGGGCGTTATCCTCGATTCCAGCACGGCTTTTAAAATGAAAAATGGGAATAGACGGTCTCCCGATATTGCTTTTTTTGCTAAAGAACGTTTGCAAGGAATGAAAACACTGCCCTCTGGTTATTTAGGGCTTGCTGAAAAAAGCTGAGACCTTTACGGAGAAAAATAGTAGGCGAATTAAGAACCGCTAGAATGCACGAAAATAGGGTAGAATGCCTCAAAACCATTGCATTAAGAAGAGAGAAAGCAGATGTACCGAAAGCAACAGTACTCAATTGAAACACCAGAAAACTTGAAAAATCTGTTCGGCGGGCAGTTAGACGAAGAAAATCGTTGGATAGAAATGTCAAAAATGATTCCCTGGGAAGAATATGAGGAAGAATATGCAAAAAACTTCACAGGAAAAAAAGGAGCCCCAGCCAAATCATTTAGAATGGCATTAGGAGCATTAATTATCAAAGAAATTTCAGGAAAAAGTGACAGAGAAACAGTAGAACAAATAAAAGAGAACCCTTATTTACAGTACTTTATAGGAATGGAAAGCTATAGTAGCAAAGAAGCATTTAATGCGTCAATGATGGTTCATTTTCGTAAAAAAATAGGAATGGAATTAATAAATAAAATTAATAAAGAAATAGAAAAAAAAGCGACGGGTGTAGCGTCAGAAAAAAAAGAAAATGAAGGAAAGTTATTGTTAGATGCGACTTGTACACCAGCAGATATAAAATATCCAACGGATATAGGAATATTGAATGATGCCAGAGAAAAAACAGAAAAAATAATAGATAAGCTGTATGAAGAAATAAAAGAGAAAAGGAAAGAAAAGCCGAGGACTTATAGGGAAGTGGCAAGAAAAGAGTACTTAGCCATAGCAAAAAAACGTCGTGTGTCAAAAAAAGAAAGAAGAAAAGGAACAAAAAAACAACTAGGATATATAAAAAGAAACTTGTCTCATATAGAAAAAATGATAGAAGAGGGAGCAAAGTTAGAAAAACTAACGAAAAAAGAGCAAGAAGAGCTTGTAACGATAGGAAAAGTGTATGAGCAACAGTTAGAAATGTATGAAAAAAAGACAAATAAAGTAGAAAACAGAATTGTGAGTGTAAGCCAACCTCACGTGCGTCCAATAGTGCGTGGAAAAGCGGGAAAAGCAGTAGAGTTTGGAGCTAAAATATCGGCAAGTAATGTGAATGGCTTTGTCTTCTTAGACAAATTAAGTTGGGATAATTACAACGAATCGGGAGATTTACAAGCGCGAATAGAAGAATATAAAAGGGAAACAGGATGTTATCCGGAATCGGTTCATGTGGATAAAATCTATCGAACAAAAGCGAATCGAGCTTATTGTAAAGAAAGGGATATAAGAATGAGTGGTCCCCGATTGGGAAGACCGCCGAAAGAGGTGAGCAAAGAAAAAAAGAAAGAGGCACGCTCAGATGAAAGAGTGCGTAATGCCATTGAGGGTAAATTCGGACAGGGAAAGAGGAAATTTAGTCTTGGTCGAGTGATGGCCAAACTACCTGAGACCTCGGAAACGGTAATTGCGATGAACTTTTTGGTAATGAATCTTTCTACTCTACTTCAGAAGACAAAAAGTAAAAAGTTGTAGAGTCGTTTTTCTTGTGAAAAATGGTGTTAATTTTCCTCTCTTTTGTGAGGAGTGATTTGTGTTGACCTTTTTAGACAGAAAGGAACAATAGATTAAACAAAATCTGTATTTTGATTTGTTTCCATAAGGATAAGTTATCTATGCTTTTTCAGTCCATACTTCCCTAACCCACATTTCTTTCGTTTTTTGACTTTTTCAGCAAGCCCTATTTAGAAGGTGCACCTGATTTAGCAATAGAAGTTCTTTCTCCTGAAAATACTATTGAAGAGATTGATAACAAGTTAGTAGAATATTTTGAAAATGGCTCTCGTTTAGTTTGGGTAATTAGGGCTTGCTGAAAAAAGCTGAAACCTTTACGGAGAAAAATAGTAGGCGAATTAAGAACCGCTAGAATGCACGAAAATAGGGTAGAATGCCTCAAAACCATTGCATTAAGAAGAGAGAAAGCAGATGTACCGAAAGCAACAGTACTCAATTGAAACACCAGAAAACTTGAAAAATCTGTTCGGCGGGCAGTTAGACGAAGAAAATCGTTGGATAGAAATGTCAAAAATGATTCTTTGGGAAGAATATGAGGAAGAATATGCAAAAAACTTCACAGAAAAAAAAGGAGCCCCAGCCAAATCATTTAGAATGGCATTAGGAGCATTAATTATCAAAGAAATTTCAGGAAAAAGTGACAGAGAAACAGTAGAACAAATAAAAGAGAACCCTTATTTACAGTACTTTATAGGAATGGAAAGCTATAGTAGCAAAGAAGCATTTAATGCGTCAATGATGGTTCATTTTCGTAAAAAAATAGGAATGGAATTAATAAATAAAATTAATAAAGAAATAGAAAAAAAAGCGACGGTTGTAGCGTCAGAAAAAAAAGAAAATGAAGGAAAGTTATTGTTAGATGCGACTTGTACACCAGCAGATATAAAATATCCAACGGATATAGGAATATTGAATGATGCCAGAGAAAAAACAGAAAAAATAATAGATAAGCTGTATGAAGAAATAAAAGAGAAAAGGAAAGAAAAGCCGAGGACTTATAGGGAAGTGGCAAGAAAAGAGTACTTAGCCATAGCAAAAAAACGTCGTGTGTCAAAAAAAGAAAGAAGAAAAGGAACAAAAAAACAACTAGGATATATAAAAAGAAACTTGTCTCATATAGAAAAAATGATAGAAGAGGGAGCAAAGTTAGAAAAACTAACGAAAAAAGAGCAAGAAGAGCTTGTAACGATAGGAAAAGTGTATGAGCAACAGTTAGAAATGTATGAAAAAAAGACAAATAAAGTAGAAAACAGAATCGTGAGTGTAAGCCAACCTCACGTGCGTCCAATAGTGCGTGGAAAAGCGGGAAAAGCAGTAGAGTTTGGAGCTAAAATATCGGCAAGTAATGTGAATGGCTTTGTCTTCTTAGACAAATTAAGTTGGGATAATTACAACGAATCGGGAGATTTACAAGCGCGAATAGAAGAATATAAAAGGGAAACAGGATGTTATCCGGAATCGGTTCATGTGGATAAAATCTATCGAACAAAAGCGAATCGAGCTTATTGTAAAGAAAGGGATATAAGAATGAGTGGTCCCCGATTGGGAAGACCGCCGAAAGAGGTGAGCAAAGAAAAAAAGAAAGAGGCACGCTCAGATGAAAGAGTGCGTAATGCCATTGAGGGTAAATTCGGACAGGGAAAGAGGAAATTTAGTCTTGGTCGAGTGATGGCCAAACTACCTGAGACCTCGGAAACGGTAATTGCGATGAACTTTTTGGTAATGAATCTTTCTACTCTACTTCAGAAGACAAAAAGTAAAAAGTTGTAGAGTCGTTTTTCTTGTGAAAAATGGTGTTAATTTTCCTCTCTTTTGTGAGGAGTGATTTGTGTTGACCTTTTTAGACAGAAAGGAACAATAGATTAAACAAAATCTGTATTTTGATTTGTTTCCATAAGGATAAGTTATCTATGCTTTTTCAGTCCATACTTCCCTAACCCACATTTCTTTCGTTTTTTGACTTTTTCAGCAAGCCCTAATTAGTCCCACGCAACAGTATGTATTAAGCTATCGTTCTGCCCAGGAACCCGATCGCCTCCTCAAAGTTAAGGATTTTTTGGATGGGGAAGAGGTAATTCCTGGCTTTAGTTTAGCGATCGCTGATTTATTTCAGGAACTAGATTTTTAATTGGAAAAAAGAAGGAGCCGTCATGACCCCTTTTTCAATCTATCTATCATTTGATATCGAAACTTTTAAGCGACTCGGAAAAGCGCGATCGCCTTCTAGCATAATGCCTCGGTTATTAACGGCAAGATGACGAATAATTTTATAGACTGATTCCACTTGCTCTGTTGCTCCAGCCCGTTCTGCCAGGGTTGCTAAATCTAAGGGCTGCTCCGCTGCGCGTAAGACCTGAAGCAGAGATTGTTGAAGTTCTAAAATGGTTGCTGCCGCTTTTTTACCCGCTTCTACCCCAGGCTGATGGTAAGCATTAATATTGACTAAAGAAGCATAAAAACTAACAGCCCTTTCATACAAAGCAATTAACGAACCGACACTAAACGCATTTACTTTTTCAATCGTAATGGTGATAGAATCCCGTTGTTTTTCATAAAGAGCTTGACGAGTCCCCTGTAAAAAACCAGAGAGATAATCACCACTAGTAGCATCGGGGTCTAAAAAAATAGATGAGCCAGAACGATCCTGCAAAACTTCAATAAATGTGGCAAAGAAATTAGGCACTCCTTCCCGTAATTGCTGAACATAGGCGTGCTGATCGGTGGAGCCTTTATTGCCATAGACAGCGATGCCTTGATGAACAATTTTTCCCTCTAAATCCCGTTCTTTACCGAGGGATTCCATAATCAATTGTTGAAGATAGCGGCTAAAGAGCAATAGGCTATCTTTATAGGGCAAAATAACCATATCTTTTTCTCCCTTGCCGTTGCCTGCATAGTACCAAGCTAGGGCCAGCAAAGCCGCCGGATTTTGACGCAGACTCGGTTGACGGGTGGCCTCATCCATCATTTTCGCACCATCTAGCAATTCCTGAATATTAATACCCTGAAGGGCTGCGGGTAATAGTCCCACTGCCGATAGTTCAGAAGTGCGGCCACCCACCCAATCCTGCATGGGGAAAGTGGCTAACCAATTTTCTGTCTGGGCTAATTGATGGAGTTTACTACCCGGCATAGTGACCGCGATCGCCTGGGCATTGAATGCTAGACCTTGGGCAGCAAAGGCTGCTTGGGTTTCGAGCATACCATTGCGTGGTTCAGGGGTGCCGCCCGATTTACTGGTGACAATCACCAGAGTGCTTTTGAGCTTGTCCCGCAGACGATTTAACAGGCGATCTAAACCGGCTGGATCAGAATTATCAATAAAATGAATAGCTAGGGGTGGAAAATCGGGGGAAAGAGCTTCAGCCACGAATTGAGGGCCTAGGGCAGAGCCACCAATCCCAATAGAAACAATATCGGTAAATTTATCGCTCTGAGGCGGTTTAATCACTCCCTGGTGAACTTGAGCGACAAAATCATGGATCTGTGCCAAGGGTTCTAGAATTTCCTGCTTTAGAGCCTCATTGGGAGCTAAATCGGGATTCCGTAACCAGTAATGACCTACCATCCGTTGTTCATCGGGATTGGCGATCGCCCCTTTTTCGAGGGCCACCATATCCTGAAAAGCCTTAGCAAACTTCGGTTTGAGATATTCAACAAACGCTTCATCGAAACGCATCCGACTGATATCCAAATAAAAATTCAGATCAGGGTGATAATACAGCCAATCCTGGTAACGTTGCCAAAGTTCTTGATTATTCATACATAGCTTCAGAGGTGACTGTTAGGAGTCGAGAAAAAGGGCAACCTTTTTCCCTCCCATTCAGAACCGGACTTGAGACTTTCACCTCATCCGGCTCCTAGTTCGATTTTCCTTTTGTCATAAGGAACAGCTTTAGTGCCTTTGATTGATTTGTTGAGAACCATCATTGGCAGTTTTTAAGTCGTGACAGTGACGGTGTAACAATTGTAAGTTCGCATATTCATCTTTTCCCCCATGGGAGATTGGTTGAATATGGTTAACTTCTAACTGGTCTGAGTTAGTAAAGTATTGATTACAGATTGTACACTGTCCTTGCTGCCTCTTGAGTAGTGTTGCTACTCTTTTTGGGGTTCCTAATTCGGTTCCCTTTCGGGTTGCCCAATATATCCAGTTTCCGTCATAGGGTGATGCGTCTGGCTTAACTAGCAGCAATTCTAAATTTGCCCTGTAGCAAGGGTTTCAGGTTTTAGTTCGCGTAATACGGGGTAAAATTCAACGGGATTAACAAGTTCATTTTACGAGTCTTCAGGCTTTCAGGCATGGTAGTACACATAGAATTGCCCCAAAAACCCCCTTTGAAATGTTCTTTAAATCCCTAAAAGGCTTGCTGTATCTAAAACTGAGAATTGCTGTTCTGAGGTCAGCAATTCTAAATTTGAAAAATCAGGAGGAATTAGTGGCGGGCAGAGAGTCAAATGGCTCAAGCATAAAATCAAGAAGGTGTTGCCAGCTATCAAAGACAAAATAGGTAGTAAGAGTGCGTAAATGGGAAAAAAAGCATCTTCGAGTCCCTAAAAGTAGTCGGATACGTTGGTAGGACTCATCTAAAAGCTGTAAAACGGTGTGAAACAAGAAAGCCAGTAAATTTAAGGTGAGCAAAAAGGTAGCAAGATGGTGGTCACCATGTCCAAAATTGTGTTCTAGATGGTAGCCCTGAGTCTTAAGAGTATTATGGTTCTCATTTTCGGTTTTCCAACGAGAGCGAGCGACACTGACTAACTCAACAATGTTATCGGCTTGGGGAAAAAGGTCGGTAATCCAATCGTTGTGAAAGAGAACCTGACCGTCAGAACGGCGAGTAACAGTGACCTCAAACCAATGAGTATTGAGGGCGGCGGAACCATCTCTTAGGGGCAAGTGATAAGTCCAACGATAATGATAGTCATGCCAATCGCGACCATGACGACGACGCTCATGGAAAGAGTAAACTTCCCCAATCTTCTCGGCATAGTCCAAAAACTCATAGAGAGTAGGGTGAGATTCAGGCAAACGACAAAGAGATAGTGAAAGTGGTTTTGAAGAGCCTCTTCGCACATCGGTTGACGACTATAGAGGTCATCCCCCAATCATAGTAACGCTAAACGGGTCAAAGAATTCTCGATGTCTGTGGAGCCAACGTTTTGCCGCCGCTACCTCACAGTCCTGTTTCTCGTGACCATCTTGAGGAGTAATAAATTCAGGGTCAAGACTAATCACCGCTTTTTGCTGAGGTGAGACAATTACCGGTAAGATTGCCGAATGAAAGTAAGTCACTGTCCCGTTTTTATGGGTTCGATGGGAACATTGCTCACAGTGGATATTTTGGGAGGAGAAATACTCTGTGCCATCTAGCGGAATTAGTAATTGCTTGTCTAACACCTCATACCGAGTCAATATTCCTCTGGTCTTTAGTAGTTGGGCACTGGTATCGTCTAGCTAGAAGCTACAAACGTTGCAATACGAGAGGTTCAAGAAATCAGGCGAATTTGGAGTAAGTCCTCCCAAGTTAACCCTTTTTCAATTATACCGAGAGCTACAGCAGGAACTTCTCTAGTCGTAAAATGGCTGCGAACAAAGTTATGAACCATCCAGAAAATATCTAGGACTCGCTGTAATCCCACAACAGATTTAGCATAAGTATTTGTACGACGACGAAAGGCGGCTAAATAGCGTCGGATAGCACTATTAAATGCCTCAACGTGGTTGGCATGGACGTCCTTTTCTTCTGGTTTTTCTGTTGTCTCTGGATGTTCTGGTTTCGGCGTTTCTACTTTCTTTAGTTTACCTTCAGAATCTCGACGTTTACTACTCTTATTTTTTAATCTTACTACCATTCCCTTCGGTAATACTTTGACGGGACGACCACGTTTTCCAGTCTTCAATACTTCGTGACAAATATTAAATAGCAGTTGACTATATCGCTTTTCTCCATCTGTAAATAACTGGAGAGATTCTGCACTCCTTTCAAATAATTCCGCTACCGTCATCATTGCCTCTAGAAATAATTTCTGCTCTTTTCGACCACATTTTAAATGCCAAATAAAGCGGCTAGCCCTGTCCATGAGAACGATTGTCCACCACTCAGAGGCACTTGCTTCTTTATTTTTTCCAACTTTTGTGTATAGTTCATCCCCTTCTATTACTAATTTAACAAATTCATTCACTAAGGCGTATAAAAACAATGTCTCTTGTAATCCTGATAATTTCTTTTCCCAATTCAATATTGTTGTTTTCGCGTAGCCGAATACTCGGACTGCGGCATTTAATCCTATTCCTTCCATTCTAGCTTTTAATACTTTTATAATTGGTTCTACCAGAGTTGCTAGGTAAAATTAAGAAACAGAAGCAAAACTTAGCTCACATCGTAGCACAAAGTTGTCGAAGTTTCTAAACCCATAACTGCGTCTCTTAATTACCTTTAGCTTATTATTTATCCTTCTACAACCCCTTGAGTTGTTCTATTATCAAAATAAGCCACTATCTCCCCTAACCATCTTCTTATTACCCCACAACTCTTCGGTAAATAGTATATCGCTTTTCGCATCCAGTTGGTTATTCTTAATAAACCATCCGCCCAGTTTTCACAGGTGTTAAATATCTGTCTTAGCTTTTCTTTTAGGCGATACGTACTCCCCAGCTCCTCATAATTTTTGAGGATATCATCCATTTTTTTTCACCTCTTCTTCTTCCAAGTCTTCCCGATTTTTCAGTAAGACATATTTGCTATTTTTAAGTATTTCTAACTGGCTTTTTAATTCCTGTTTCTTCTTTTTGTTTTTTGCTTTTTTGATCCTTAATTCCATTTCTCTTTTCGCACTTCTTCTCGCTTTATCTAACTCCTCATTAATCTGCTTCATTACATGAAATCTATCCACCACTACCTCCGCTTCTGGCATCATTTCTTCCGCCACTTTTTGATAGGGTCTCCACATATCTATGCTTACCTCCTCAATACCTAAAAGCACTTCTTCCCCCCATTCTTTCATGTATTTTATCAATTCTTCCTTGTTTCGCTTTTCTAATATCCCTAACAGCTCCCCCGTTTCTATATTTACTAATACTGCACAATAATTCTGCTTACCTTTTTCTAACGCTATTTCATCTATCCCTAACTTTTTCAGCCCTACTGGCTTCCCCTTTTTTAGTTCTTCTCCTTTGTCTTTTAGCATTGTTTGAATTTCTTGCTCACTCACTTCATTATTGAGCGCTGTATTTTTTATGTCACTATTGATGACTTCTTTGATAATCTTCTCTGCCATTCTATTGGTAAATTTTCTGTTTTTCTTCACATAGCTTAATTCTTCGACAAATTTATGACCGCACTTTTGACATCTCATTTGACGACGATTAATATTTAAATGAACCATTTTACCCATCATCGGTAAATCTCTAATCAACTGGCTATCATTTCTATTTACTCTACCCGTTTTGCTTTGACATTTAGGGCATTCTACTATTGGACATTTATTCTCCACTGAAATGACTAGACCGAACTCAGGTATGAATCCAAAATTGATGACTTTTACATCATCTAAGTCTAAACATTTATACTTCAAACGTTCATAATCTGAGATTTATCAAAGCGTTGAAATCGTAAGGTGAGCAAAGAATCAAGCTCCTCCTTATATTTTACGTTAGCATCTTCAAGACATCCTGAAATTGCTGCAGAAAACTGCGTAAAATCTTCATAATATTTTGCGTATAAACACTTCTTCTTCACAAACTTCCACAGTCTTTCAATTAAATTCAAGTTAGGAGAATAAGGAGGTAAGTACAGTAACTCTATTCCTAATGATTCTGCCAACTCCTGCACAATTCGGCATTTTTGATAACGAGCATTGTCTAATACCAACGTAATCGGTATTAATAGTCCTAATTCTGCTATCTTTTCTAGGAGTTCACAAACCTGAGTTCCCGTAATATAAGAACTGTTCGTTACCATAATTACTTCATGGGTAATTGCATTTAATGCTCCTAACACATTAAAACGTTTTCTCCCTGATGGTGACTTAATAAAAATCCTCTTGAAGCACCATATAAAATTTACAAATGCTCCCATTACAAAATGAGAGGCATCTACAAAGAAAACTGCCCTTTTTCCTGCTTTTGCCTCTTCTAGCCTTGGTTCTAGCTCTTTTTCTCTATAGCTATCCTGAGCTTCTACATCTGCTTTTGATGGAATTGTTCCCACCTTTAGACACCTCATTCCTATTGACTTTAAAAATTTTCTGACTTGCGTTGGACTTCTTTTTATTCCTGACTTTTCCCGTTAAGTCCAAAATCCAGCAATGCAAACTTCTAGAGGCTTTATCTGGCAAGGGTTTGAGTAATGATTCTCTTGACAGGAAAAAAATATTCTGAAGCCATCATCCCGCTTATCGTTCAAATTTCAAAAACAAAGGATGAAGGGAGTATGAGACTGTAAAATGGAGAAAATCTTAAAGGGCAGGTCAAAAAATGTTGGAATGGTGGACAAAAAACTTTGCCAGTTGTGAATTGGGAGACGAGAGGCTAAACAATCGTGCCTTCTCGATTGGGAAAAAGTTAAGTGAGGGGTTTGGAAAAGCCTTATCAGAAGTGTTTAAGGGAGGAAACGAGTTAAAGAGGGCCTATGAATTTTTGGGAATCCGAAAACAGACTTTGTCAAGATAATAGAGCCGCACTGTGAAATGACAACTGCCGCCGTAGAAGAATATAAGATAATGCTATCAGTCGGAGATACGACCTTCTTAGATTATCGCAATATCAAGGAAAAAAGGGAAGGGTATGGGCCGACTGGAAAAGGAGGGAATGGATTAATACTGCATAGTGCTTTAGCAATTGAGCCAGAAAAAGGACAAGTATTAGGTTTATTATGGCAAAAACTGTGGAATAGGGAGGTAAAAGAAAAGCCCCCAACAGATGAAACGGCGAAGCAGAAAAAAGAAAGACAGAAAGAACAAAGAAAAGCAGCTCGTCAAAGACCATTTGAGGAAAAAGAATCCTACAAATGGGTAGAGGCTCTAAACACCTGTGAGAAACAGGTAGAAAGTTCAACGAGGGTAATTCATGTATTTGACAGAGAAGGAGATGTTTCAGAAGTCTTTGACTCAGTGCGTCAACTCAAGCATACAGGAGTGCTGGTCAGAGCGTCTCATAATCGTAGTTTAGACAAAAATAGTGAACGACTTTGGCAACATTTGGAATCAGAACCGATTCGTTTTCATCAAGAAATCGAGATTCCGAGTACAGGAAAAAGAAAAGCACGGAAGGTTAAGCTTGCCGTCCGATTTTGCTCAGTTAATCTACGAACTCCCTATCGTTTTGATAATCGTGACCCGTTGAATGTCTATGCTGTTTATGCGACAGAAATCGATTGTCCCGAAGGCGAAACTCCTTTATCTTGGATGCTTCTGACTACAGAAGTTGTTGAGACTATTGAGATGGCTGTCACTATTCTTCGTTGGTACACCTACCGATGGCGGGTTGAAGAATTTCATAAAGTCCTTAAGTCTGGTTGTCAGAGTGAGCGTTATCGACTTGCCTCTGATGGAATGAAAACTCTTTTGGGTTTTTTAAGTGTCATTGCTGTTGAACTTTTACACGTTACTTAGGGCTTGCTGAAAAAGTCAAAAAACGAAAGAAATGTGGGTTAGGGAAGTATGGACTGAAAAAGCATAGATAACTTATCCTTATGGAAACAAATCAAAATACAGATTTTGTTTAATCTATTGTTCCTTTCTGTCTAAAAAGGTCAACACAAATCACTCCTCACAAAAGAGAGGAAAATTAACACCATTTTTCACAAGAAAAACGACTCTACAACTTTTTACTTTTTGTCTTCTGAAGTAGAGTAGAAAGATTCATTACCAAAAAGTTCATCGCAATTACCGTTTCCGAGGTCTCAGGTAGTTTGGCCATCACTCGACCAAGACTAAATTTCCTCTTTCCCTGTCCGAATTTACCCTCAATGGCATTACGCACTCTTTCATCTGAGCGTGCCTCTTTCTTTTTTTCTTTGCTCACCTCTTTCGGCGGTCTTCCCAATCGGGGACCACTCATTCTTATATCCCTTTCTTTACAATAAGCTCGATTCGCTTTTGTTCGATAGATTTTATCCACATGAACCGATTCCGGATAACATCCTGTTTCCCTTTTATATTCTTCTATTCGCGCTTGTAAATCTCCCGATTCGTTGTAATTATCCCAACTTAATTTGTCTAAGAAGACAAAGCCATTCACATTACTTGCCGATATTTTAGCTCCAAACTCTACTGCTTTTCCCGCTTTTCCACGCACTATTGGACGCACGTGAGGTTGGCTTACACTCACAATTCTGTTTTCTACTTTATTTGTCTTTTTTTCATACATTTCTAACTGTTGCTCATACACTTTTCCTATCGTTACAAGCTCTTCTTGCTCTTTTTTCGTTAGTTTTTCTAACTTTGCTCCCTCTTCTATCATTTTTTCTATATCAGACAAGTTTCTTTTTATATATCCTAGTTGTTTTTTTGTTCCTTTTCTTCTTTCTTTTTTTGACACACGACGTTTTTTTGCTATGGCTAAGTACTCTTTTCTTGCCACTTCCCTATAAGTCCTCGGCTTTTCTTTCCTTTTCTCTTTTATTTCTTCATACAGCTTATCTATTATTTTTTCTGTTTTTTCTCTGGCATCATTCAATATTCCTATATCCGTTGGATATTTTATATCTGCTGGTGTACAAGTCGCATCTAACAATAACTTTCCTTCATTTTCTTTTTTTTCTGACGCTACACCCGTCGCTTTTTTTTCTATTTCTTTATTAATTTTATTTATTTATTAATTCCATTCCTATTTTTTTACGAAAATGAACCATCATTGACGCATTAAATGCTTCTTTGCTACTATAGCTTTCCATTCCTATAAAGTACTGTAAATAAGGGTTCTCTTTTATTTGTTCTACTGTTTCTCTGTCACTTTTTCCTGAAATTTCTTTGATAATTAATGCTCCTAATGCCATTCTAAATGATTTGGCTGGGGCTCCTTTTTTTTCTGTGAAGTTTTTTGCATATTCTTCCTCATATTCTTCCCAAAGAATCATTTTTGACATTTCTATCCAACGATTTTCTTCGTCTAACTGCCCGCCGAACAGATTTTTCAAGTTTTCTGGTGTTTCAATTGAGTACTGTTGCTTTCGGTACATCTGCTTTCTCTCTTCTTAATGCAATGGTTTTGAGGCATTCTACCCTATTTTCGTGCATTCTAGCGGTTCTTAATTCGCCTACTATTTTTCTCCGTAAAGGTTTCAGCTTTTTTCAGCAAGCCCTACTTATCTTCATCGTACCCAGCCCGATGCTCTCGCGATTGAAATTCTTAATCCTCTTCAACTTCAGGTGTTAAAAGCAGCCGCCTCTCAAAAACTTCCCCCTATTTTGACTGTTGCTTGGGCTGTCGAGTCTGTTGCTTTTCTTGGTGGTTATCTTGAACATCGTCGTAAAACTCCTCTCGGTATCCAAGTCCTTTGGCGCGGTTGGTTGAAGTTGCATGACCTTTGCCAAGGCTGGCAGCTTGCAATCCGCACTTAACGGGAAAAGCCAGCTTTTTATTCCCGTTAATTCTTCTATTCTTTTTACTGCTTCATTTATTGTTGCTGGTGGATTTGACTCAAAATATGCCTCAATTGTCCCTTGATGCTCTGTTAACTCGCTTTTCGGGCGATTAAATTTTATTTCTTTTAGTTTTTCTATCCGGCACTGGTATCGTCTAGCTAGAAGCTACAAACGTTGCAATACGAGAGGTTCAAGAAATCAGGCGAATTTGGAGTAAGTCCTCCCAAGTTAACCCCTTTTCAATTATACCGAGAGCTACAGCAGGAACTTCTCTAGTCGTAAAATGGCTGCGAACAAAGTTATGAACCATCCAGAAAATATCTAGGACTCGCTGTAATCCCACAACAGATTTAGCATAAGTATTTGTACGACGACGAAAGGCGGCTAAATAGCGTCGGATAGCACTATTAAATGCCTCAACGTGGTTGGCATGGACGTCCTTTTCTTCTGGTTTTTCTGTTGTCTCTGGATGTTCTGGTTTCGGAGTTTCTACTTTCTTTAGTTTACCCTCAGAATCTCGACGTTTACTACTCTTATTTTTTAGTCTTACTACAAGACCCTTCGGTAATACTTTGGTGGGACGACCTCGCTTTCCAGTCCTTAATACTTCGTGACAAATATTAAATAGCAGTTGACTATATCGCTTTTCTCCATCTGTAAATAACTGGAGAGATTCTGCACTCCTTTCAAATAATTCCGCTACCGTCATCATTGCTTCTAGAAATAATTTCTGCTCTTTTCGACCACATTTTAAATGCCAAATAAAGCGGCTAGCCCTGTCCATGAGCACGATTGTCCACCCCTCAGAGGCACTTGCTTCTTTATTTTTTCCAACTTTTGTGTATAGTTCATCCCCTTCTATTACTAATTTAACAAATTCATTCACTAAGGCGTATAAAAATAATGTCTCTTGTAATCCTGATAATTTCTTTTCCCAATTCAATATTGTTGTTTTCGCGTAGCCGAATGCTCGGGCTGCTGCATTTAATCCTATTCCTTCCATTCTGGCTTTTAATACTTTTACAATTTCACTTAATGGGGTTTCTACGCCAGCGATTACGCTACCATAAGTCTCAGCAAAACAAGAACTACATTCTTGACAAATGAACATTTTACGTTCCCCGTTACCTTTCGTTTGATAATGAGAATGTATTTTTACGTTTTCACTATAGCAATGAGGACAGTTTTTCTTGAATAAGGCATCCTCTTTCTCTTGGCACAAGCCAACATCATTCAGGATTTTCATAGAGCTTTTCTTTAATATTGACATTGTTTTCTGTTTCCTTCTTCTTTGATATAATGACAATAATAATAGTATAATAAAAACGGGCCGATGTCTAGTCTTAAACTATTTTTCTATTTTCTCAAAGCCTTACACCATAACTTTTTCCAACTTTGATCAGACGATACCAGTTCCTTCTATCCCGCCCTCTTGATAATCACGGATATAGCTTGTCACCGTATTTACTGAAACTCCTGCGAATTGAGCAATTTTTTGATGAGATAATCCCTGACTTTTTAACCATAAAACTTCCATCTTTAGCTGTACTCTAGGATGCGGGTGATTAAACCGACCGTAAGACAACAGTCTTTTGTCTTCTTCCGTAAATTCTAACTTAATCATTTCTCAGCCTCTTGACTACTTTTTCTATTTTTACTATATTATCTCTTATTTTTAAAATTCGCAACTTGTGACCGTGTTCAGTATAGTTAAAAGGCTTAATTCACTATTAGAAGGCATAGGTTAACTTTATTAAAATACAATGATAACTGAAAGGCAATAAAATGCTTTTGGAGAAAATCCAAAACTTTATATTATGCTTTAAAACCATTTCTGAGAAAGGATTACAGCAATTATAGCATAAACTTCCCATGAACTTTATTGAAGTTTTATAATCTAGTTTTACCTCATAAGTTCGGTAGAGCCTTATAATTTCACTTAATGGGGTTTCTAAGCCAGCGATTACGCTACCATAAGTCTCAGCAAAACAAGAACTACATTCTTGACAAATGAACATTTTACGTTCCCCGTTACCTTTCGTTTGATAATGAGAATGGATTTTTACGTTTTCACTATAGCAATGAGGACAGTTTTTCTGAAATAAGGCTTCCTCTTTCTCTTGACGTAAGCCGATATCACTGGGTGCGACCTTTAGTTGATGAAGGAAAAGAAAAGTGTTAACATGAGATGAAAAGTGACAAAGAGGAAACAATGATGACAGCAAAACTAATTAATGTAGAGGGTTCAAAGATAAAAATAGAACTAACATTAGAACTCAGTCGTTCAATGTTGGATACAGAAATAAATATTCAAAAAGGCTTAAACGAAGTAGGTTGCATCGCCAGCAAAGAAGCCTTGAAATATTTAGATACAGATGGTTCACCCTTAAAAATCGGTGAAGAAATCTGGAAGAGTAAGGGAGAGCAACCGAAAGAATATCAAACACCTTATGGTGAGGTTATAGTGAATCGTCATGTATATCAGCGTTCACCTTTGAGGAAAAACGTATTGCCCCTTAGAAAGAGAAGCAAGGATAATCATAACATCAACGCCATTATTGGCAAAACAGGTATCCTCAAAAATGTCAGGGATGGCAGGCAAAGAGGTGAAAAATGATTTATTAGAAAATCATGGTAGAAAAGTAGCGCTATCCTATATCCAAAGATTGAGTGAAGCAGTAGGAAGTGTGGTACAGGCAAAAGAAGAAGCGTGGAGTTATGCCCCGCCCAAGGAGGATAGCCAAATTGCAACAGTGGGAATAGGATTAGATGGAACCTGTATGCTGATGTGTGAGGATGGCTACCGTGAAGCAATGGTGGGAACCGTTTCCCTATACGATAGTGAAGGCGAACGTCAACCTACAATCTATCTAGGTGCGGCACCAGAGTATGGAAAAAAGAGTTTTCTAGAAAGATTAGAAAGAGAAATTGAGCGAGCGAAAAACCGTTATCCAGAGGCAACATTGGTCGGGATAGCAGACGGGGCAGAATCAAATTGGAAGTTTTTAGAAAAGCAAACGGAAGAACAGATATTAGATTTCTATCATGCCTCTGGTTACTTAGGTGCCTTGGCAGAAGCGTTGCATCCGAATACCGTGTCAAAACAAAAAGAATGGTTGACTGAAAATTGTCGAGAACTCAAGCATGAAAAAGGAAAAGCAGGAGAACTGCTAAATCTGATGAAAGAAGTCAAAGAAGAAAAAAGTCATTCTAAGAATCTTACCGAGAAACTACAAGCGGCGATTACTTATTACGAGAATCATCAGCATCAAATGGATTATGCTGAATACATAGAGAAAAAGTATCCGATTGGTTCAGGTGTTACGGAAGCAGCTTGTAAGACGTTGGTCAAACAACGATTATGTTGTTCAGGGATGCGATGGAAGGAAAAAGGAGCAGGAATTATTTTGAGCCTACGAGCTTTGGTATTGACCAAGGAACGATGGAGTCAATTTTGGGCAAAACTTGATCAATATGGGTTCCCTGTAGAACCCTGATTACAACAGCTTTTATCAACTAAAGGTCGCACCCTATCCCAGTCTGCCGATTTTTCTTTGCCGTTGCCGTTTAAAGCAAGCTTTGGTGTTAAGCTTTATGTCTCCATCGTCTGGGTGGGTCAGTGACCACTAGTATCCATTGGTGTCAACTTAAGCCAAAATGCCTACTCACAAAAGATTAGCCTAAAAGCAGGCGGAAGTAAGAGTAGGCTGAAAAAAAGGTTAGTATATAAAAAAGTGAGCAAAAAACAAATGGCAAGACAACATCCTCGGAGAAAAGGAAACCCAGACTTACGTCGTAAGACAAATCAGCCAGGGGTAGAAATCCCTGAAATAACAAAAGAGTTGTTTGAATTACTAGAACCCACAATGTTTACACCATTAAAATATTTACAGGGAACTCATGAGAAAATGATGAGAGATAGGGTGCTAAATTTACCAGTAATGGTGGCATTAGTGTTAAGTATAGTGTATCGTCAAATAGCGGGTATAAGTGAAGCGGTAAGACTGCTAGAGGAAGAGGGATTGCTATGGGTAGCATCATTAAAAGCAAGCAAACAGGCAGTATCAAAAAGAATGATGAATGTGCCAGCCGAAATATTTGCAATATTACTAAAAGGAGTGTTAGAAAAAGCAGCCGAAAAAGGGAAGAAGCTCCAAGTAGGAGAAAAATGGGAAAAAATAAGAGAAAAGTTTAGTGCAGTGTGGATAGCAGATGGCTAAACGCTAGAGCAGATAAGGAAAAATATGAAAATAAGTAAAGAAGAAAAGAGTAAATTGGGGGGTAAAATAATGATGGTAGTGGAAGCCTTTACCCAAAGACCCGTTACTTTATGGTACACAGAAAATGATAAATCAAATGATAAAATATGGTGTAAAGAATTGGCAGCTAAATTACCAGAAAATGGTTTAATTCTCGTAGATATGGGATTTTTTAGCTTTGTGTGGTTTGATTTGTTAACAGAAGCTAAAAAGTTTTTTCTAACCAGATTTAGAGCGGGTACATCTTACAAAACCAAACAAGTATTGTCTCAAGGTAGTCATTACAGAGATGAGATTATCATTATGGGAAATTACCGTTCTAATCCTTGCAAGCATCCGGTGAGATTAGTCTCAGTATTATGGGGAACAATCTGGTATCAGTATTTAACAAATGTGTTGTCTCCCGAACAACTGTCCGCCGAAGAGGTCTGTGATTTATATCGAAGACGATGGACAATCGAAGAAGCCTTTTTATTAACGAAAAGACTTTTAGGACTAGCCTATTTATGGGTAGGTAATAAGAATGGTGTCCAAATCCAGATTATTTGCACTTTGATTTTCTATACGGTCTTAAATCAATTGGTAGGGGAAGTGGCGATTGCTCTAAATCAACCGAAAGAAAAAATCTCAGTAGAGATGGTGTTTCGGAGTCTATACTATGTAGCGAAGGCTATTGCTAGAGGAGAAAAGCCTGATACAGTAACCTATCTGGCTGAACGTGCTAAGTTATTTGGTTTGGTCAAAGCTGAGAGAAAGCGACATCGAGAAAAGGCCGCTCTCAATCAACAAATTTGGGAACCCATTCCTTTAAGTTGACACGGATGACTAGTATCCTACCAGATAAAGCCGTCCTAGAACGACGGGGTTTCAGACCCAAATTTTTGATGATTATTGCCCAAAAGTAAAGATTTTCTTAAGAGCCGAAACCGCTAGAAATGCTAGGATCATTGCTTGATTATCAAAACCCATCCCGATTATAGTATTAGTCATTGGTAGATCTACAGGCTTTGATATCATCTGTTAACGCAACCCAAGGGAGAATAAACCTGTATGGACAATAAGCAAATGCTGATGATTCCGGGGCCAACACCTGTACCGGAAAAGGTTTTATTAGCGATGGCGAAACATCCCATCGGCCATCGGAGTGGTGAATTCAGCAAAATTATTGGGGAATTAACCGAAAATCTAAAATGGCTTCATCAAACTCAAAATGATGTTTTGATGCTGACGGCGAGTGGTACTGGTGCGATGGAAGCGGGTATCATTAATTTTCTGAGTCCAGGCGATCGCGTTCTGGTCGGAAACAATGGTAAATTTGGCGATCGCTGGGCCAAAGTCAGCAAAGCCTATGGATTAACGGTCGAAGAAATTAAAGCAGAATGGGGCAAAGCGCTTGCTCCCGAAGAATTTCGTGCCAAATTAGCGGCAGATAGTGATAAAAGCATCAAGGCCGTTATTGTTACCCATTCTGAAACCTCAACAGGTGTCTTAAACGATTTAGCCGCTATCAATACCGCCGTTAAAGAACATGGGGAAGCACTGATCATTGTCGATGCCGTTACCAGTTTAGGGGCTGTTTCCCTACCCGTTGATGAATGGGGTTTAGATGTGGTCGGTTCTGGTTCTCAAAAAGGCTATATGATTCCTCCGGGTCTAGCATTTGTTTCCGTTAGTGCCAAAGCCTGGAAGGCCTACGAATCGGCTAAAATGCCGCGCTTCTATTTAGACTTGAAAAAATATAAAAAGGCGACGGACGAGAATAGTTCTCCTTTTACCCCTCCCGTCAATTTGATGTATGGTTTGCAAGCGTCTCTTCAGATGATGCAAGCGGAAGGCTTAGACAATATTTTTGCTCGTCACCAACGCCATACCCAGGCAACACGGGCGGCCATGAAAGCCATGAATTTACCCCTCTTTGCACCGGATGAAGCTGCCAGTCCAGCCATTACAGCCGTCGCACCTGTTACAGTCGATGCTGAAAAAATTCGGGGGGCGATGCGGAAGCAATTTGATATTGCCTTAGCGGGCGGTCAGGACCATCTCAAGGGTAAGATTTTTCGTATTGGTCATCTCGGTTTTGTCTGCGACCGCGATATTCTTAGTTGCGTTGGAGCCCTGGAATCAGTCTTGCTAGGCTTAGGCAATAGTGACGCAACTCCTGGGGCTGGGATTGCAGCAGCGGCTCAGGTATTTGCAGGCAAATAAGATAAGTTGACTGTTGCGATTAATCAATGAAACTCAATTTACACGGTCATTTGTTGATCGTGTTTTTTAATAAAATCATTTCACGGTACTGGTTCAGGATGGTTAAAAGTGGGAAGTCTTACTGGCTATGCCTTAGAGAGACAAGAAGTCAATATAAGTTTGGAAGATACAGCAATTCTAAATTTGCGCTGTAGCAAGGGTTTCAGGTTTTAGTTCGCGTAATACGGGGGAAAATTCAACGGGATTAACAAGTTCATTTTACGAGTCTTCAAGCTTTTAGGTACAATAGTACGCCTAGGATTGCCCCAAAAACCCCTTTTAAATGTTCTTTAAATCCCTAAAAGGCTTGCTGTGTCTAAAACTGAGAATTGCTGTGGAAGATAACGACTTTAAAGTTATAGCAGTTTAACAAGTATAATAACATAAATATAGCATTTTTCATTAAAATGAGATATAAAATAAATGAAATTAATAATTCTTGAAAATGAGAGCCTATTCCCTCGACTTTAGACACAAGATAGTTCAAACCTATGAGATTAAAGGGGGGGCTAAAAACCTTGCTGACTACTAGGTTATTTTAACTCACATCAGACGTATAGTTATATTATGACGACATTAGCTGCTAGTGAAGCGATCGCCACCTTAATTGACCTTGCCGAGCGGGGGGATATCAATCCCTGGGATGTATCGGTAATCGAGGTGATTGATCGTTTTTTGCAAGAATTAGGGATTTTAAATAGTTTTGATCTGGCCTATCAACAACGCAATTTACCGCGATCGGGTCAAGCTTTTCTTTGGGCTTCTTTATTAGTGCGTTATAAGGCTGATACCTTGGAATTTTGGGGTCAGGAACCCGAACCTGAATCAGAGCTACCCCTAGAAGAACTTTTAACGGACGAAAATGGACTGCGAACTCTACCCCTCCACCTAGAGCAACATCTACGGCGCAGAACTGCTGCTCCTCCTTTACGACGACGACGGGTCACATTACAGGAATTAATTGACCAAATCCAACAAATTGCTCAGGAAATTGACAAAGGAGATCGCCCCAAACCGGCCAAGCGTCCGCGTCCCCAATCTCGCAAAGAAGCTCTACAAATTATTACTGAGTTAGCTCACCAGGAAAATTTAACTGAGTTAGCCGCCCAATTAGATCAATTTTTACGGGGACGTTTACCCGAATTTGAAACCGAGGGAGAAGGCATTGAACTAGAGACTCTGCTGCATTGGTGGCATCAACATCAAGCCATTCAACAACCCATTTCTAAACAGGATAAGGTCGGAGTGTTTTGGGCCTTACTGTTACTTTGCTCTCAATCCAAAGTAGAATTATCCCAGGAAGAATTTTATCAGGATATTAAGGTACAAGTTATTCCTGAATTGGCTTAAATTGCATGGGTGCATCCCAACTAGAGTAGTACGAGATATCTGAGGTAAAATAGAAAAAAGCTTGCTGTAAAATTTTTGTTGATTACGTCTGATGCGATGGCGAGAGTCCTGTTGTACCATTTTGCCGGATAATTTATCAACGAATTATTTACAGGTGGAAAAACTCCAGTTTTGAAAATAGATAAGCTGTCGCACATTTAGATTGCATAATGACTTTTCTGAAAGCTTTGTAACAAGGGGCTTAAGCCCCTTGCCTATATGCAGTTTAGATGATCAACAGCTTAGGGTTTAACAATGGCGGCATCGTGATTCTAACACCTTGCTACTGGCTCAAAAAAGAATCGTTGCTAGGCTTAAAGCGCGATCACAATGTAACTTTTATCAAGAAGTATGAGGCTTAAAAATCATTTCTTCCCGATTTCTTTACTTTTTTTGATTACTATTATTTCATAGACTCTCAATCCTGTAAAAGTTATATTTTTCTGCGCCCAATAATCGCTCTTCTACTTTGCAGTTTAATAACATTTTTCATTTTGTAGGGTGTAATTACAGAGTTTTGGAAATTACAGCGACTTTCGATCAAACCCGCCACAAGGGTTGGTCACCAAATCAAGTCTAGGCAAGGTTTTCACATTTTGTACATATACACGTTTGATAGCAATTTGCTGTAAAACGCAGAAACCTTACCCATGCTTGGACTCCACTAAAATCATAAGTAAAACTAATATAGTGTTTTTTACTTTGGTGAGGTATCTACAAATTTTGCTAACCACGAGCTTAAGCCCCTTGCCCGCCGTACGTCATTCTATGAAAATTGCTATAAATTTAATGCTAAATTTTAAAACAGATCAATTTTTCATGACTATAATGACTATAATATAGATCGGGCGTATAAACTAAGAAATGACAATGCGGGTTATCTTGCAGGGCTGAATCTTGACTACTTAGTACGCATGCCTGTGAACTAAGCTCTTTTATCTCTGTTGACCTAGCGAAAAACTTGCAGTGCAACTCACAACGGATAATCACCCACTAAACATTAGGGAGAGTGCTATGGAAACAGAAGTTTCAAAATTATCCATGCTTCAACAAAAAGTTCCTTTAACCTGGACTATTCCCCCCGTTACTCATCTGGAATCGAGAGAAATCCCTGAATGCTGTAGTCGAGCGGCTAAAAGTTTAACTCGACAAGTCTTAGAAGCAACCACCGATCAGAAAGCGATCATTTTCCAAGCTTCTCCAGGCAGTGGCAAAACCTTTATCGCCAGTTTTATTCATTGCCAATCTTGGTTAAAAGATACAGTTTTTGTGGAGATAGACTGCGCCCAATTACCCAAAGATGAGACAGGTCAAATTACCCTTAATGGACTCTTTGGTGATCTGCATACCAGGGGTGTGATTGAAGAGTTAAAGCAAGGAACGTTATTGATTGATAATGTTCACCTCTTAAGTCACAAAGAACGCGATCGCCTTTTAACGTTGCTCAAAAAAAGAGAAAGTAGTGCCAATCAAGTTCGTCTCATTTTGGCCAGCCCCACCGCCATTGATAGTCAAGGAGCAGACATTCATCGCATCAGGCTCTTTGCTCTCTCCCAGCGTCGGGAAGATATTCCCCTATTTGCTAACTATTTTCTCAAAAAAATCTGTCAAAAACAAAATCGTCCTATTCTACAACTGAGTCAAGTCGTGCTACGGCGTTTAGTGAGTTATGACTATCCCCATAACTTGGCCGAATTAGAAATAATTTTGACTCGTGCTGTCTTGATGACTCCCCTCGCAGAAACGGTGATTTCTGAACAAGCTCTTTGGTCAGTGCAAGCTAAGAAAAATACCTTTCGTCTTGATCTTTTGGAATATGTTCCTGGACTACGCCAATTCTTGCTCAGTAAATGGTGGTTAAAACCTTTTTGGTGGCTCCACATGGCACTTTTTATTCCTTTGATAATCTCTGGTTTGATGGGGTCTCATCCACGCGGTCAAAGCTTAACCCTTAACATTTTTTGGGCATGGTGGTGGCCCTTCTATTTATTACTGTTTCCCATCGTTGGCCGACTTTGGTGTGCAGTTTGTCCCTTTATGATCACGGGGGAATGGATTCAGAAAATTTCCCTTTGGATTTATCCGCGTCAATTGCGGGCTTGGCCCAATAAATGGCTAAATCAATGGGGAGCCTGGTGTGTTTGGGGTGGATTTTTAGTGATTTATCTTTGGGAAAAACTCTGGGATTTACCTCATTCAGCCTATCTTTCCACCTGGTTATTGTTAATTATTACCGCAGGGGCAGTTCTCTTTAGTCTGATTTATGAAAGACGGTTATGGTGTCGTTATTTATGTCCCATTGGTGGCATGAATGGAATGTTTGCCAAACTTTCAATGATTGAGTTGCGTGCCACCGAACAATTCTGTGGGCAATTGTGTACGGCTAAAGCTTGTCAAAAACCGACTGGTGCGAGTAATGTTACCTTTGCTGAGGCTCTACCCCAGGAAGGCCAGGCCAGTAAGGGATGCCCTATTTATTCTCTGCCTGCTCAGTTATCTAATAACCGCGACTGTGTGTTATGTATGGGCTGCATTAAGTCTTGCCCGAATCGTTCTGTACAGCTAAATTTACGTTTCCCAGCCGCTGATTTATGGGAAAATCATCGTGGTTTTGCAGCAGAAGTTGCCCTACTACTATTGCTATTGGGAGGTGTCTTTTTGCATAATTCCCAAGCGTTTCTCAGTTGGTTTGGATTCGGTTATTTACCTGTTGACTTTGAGCATTTTCTGGTGGCGGTTCCAACGGCGATCGCTCTTTTAAGTTTACCGGCGATCACTATTTATGTAACGCATAAAATTAGTCAGTTACTTGATCCTCAACTGCCTGATTATGTCACAATGGCCTATGTCTATTTACCCATGACTCTAGCGGCAAATCTGGCCTATTATCTACCATCTTTAATTACTGAATCAGGAAAAATTTTACCAATTTTTGCTCAGAATATTGGTTTCCAAGGCCTTTCTTTACCGAGCTTAACTTGGGGCATGGAAGTTGCCCATTTTGTCCAGGGTGCGTCCCTATTAGCCATTGTGCCGTTGAGTATTTTTATCTTAGTTAAAATTAGCCAACGTCCTTTATTAAGCAATTTACCCCATCTTGGTTTAATGATCGGATTTGTGGGTCTGTTTTTCCGTTTGATGGTGTTTTAGGTAATGTTCTGAATCTGTGGCTAGATCGCTCTCTAATGGTCAAACTGACTAGGATTCAGAAAATCGATCCACAGGTTCAAGGCTCACAACATTGCTCAAGAGCTATATGCCTATTCAGCAAGCCCTATGTAGAGAGTAGGCGATCTCTTTTAAAATAAAGAAGCGGTCAGTGTTACAATCACTAGCCGCGTAAAAAGAAGTGAAAAATTTCAAACAAATGAACAAAGTCCATCTTGTTTCAACAGAAACCATTAGGAACGTCCACATGATTAATTGTAGCATTGAATCTAACTTTGATGCTAACCCAGGCTGTAACCTCTCAAAACAGCTTTGATTTTGGCGGCGATCATGATTTAAGGTAATGTTCTGGATCTGTGGCTAGATCGCTCTCTAATGGGCAAACTGACTAGGATTCAGAAAGTCGATCCACAGGTTTGCAACATCACCCCTTTATTCTAGAACGTTTAACAAATGATTACTCCTCTGCGTGTTGGTATCGCTGGCCCCGTTGGTTCAGGAAAAACGGCTCTTTTAGATCATCTTTGTAAGGCTCTTCGCGATCGCGCCTCGATTGCCGTTGTCACCAATGATATTTATACCCAGGAAGATGCTCAGTTTTTGGTTCGTTCCCAAGCCCTAACCCCCGATCGCATTTTAGGCGTTGAAACAGGCGGTTGTCCCCATACCGCTATACGAGAAGATGCTTCTATGAATTTGGCGGCGATCGAACAATTAGAAAGTCAATTTACTTCCCTGGATTTAGTCTTTTTGGAAAGTGGTGGAGACAATTTAGCTGCAACCTTTAGTCCTGAATTAGTAGATTTAACCCTTTACGTTATCGATGTGGCTGCTGGGGATAAAATTCCTCGCAAAGGTGGGCCAGGGATTACCAAATCTGATTTATTAGTGATTAATAAAATTGATTTAGCTCCCTTCGTTGGAGCCGATTTAACCGTAATGGACAGAGATGCCAAGAAAATGCGCGGTGAAAAACCCTTTATTTTTACCAATCTCAAAACCCAGCAAGGGCTACCAGAGGTTATTGCTTTTGTGGCAGATCATCTAGTTAAAAATTAGTGACAAGCTCAAGATTTTAAGGACAATTTTGGGGACGCAAACTCTGGGTTTAAGTTCGAGAATGGAAGGATTGGGAGGCTAAACAGGCTGTTCCATAGGCAGCTTCGGTTTGGGGAGAAAGCAAAATGGGAACCTGACAATATCGGGAACGAATTGCTCGCCAGGTTGCGTTTTTAGCTCCACCGCCAGCCGTATAAATGCGGGTTAAAGGAGTGGCTCCTAAGGCCTGTAGTTTTTGATAACCCATTGCTTCAATTTTGGCTAATCCCTCCAGGATTGCCTGTAAAAAATCGACTTTTTGGGCCGGACGGGGTTCTAATCGTGGTGACATTTGGGGATCATTAATGGGAAAGCGATCGCCGATTTTAGGGAGAGGATAATAATCATAGGGGCTGATTATCTGAGGATCAATTTGAGAACTTAAATCGATCAATTCCTGATCACTAAAAAACTGTTTGAGCACCGTTCCCCCTGCATTAGACGCTCCTCCCGTTAACCACAAATCGCCCCAACGATGGCTATAAACTCCCGAACTTAAATCCTCAACGTAGGTTCGGCTCAGTAATTTTAAAACCAGGGTTGATCCCAAGGATGTGACCGCTTCTCCGGGTTGATTTGCTCCACTAGCAAAAAAGGCAGCAATGCTGTCGGTGGTTCCCGCACAAATCAGGCAATCGGGATTAATTTGCAACCGTTGAGCTAGATCAGGTTTAAGGGGCGCGATCGCTGTTCCTGGGGTGAGAACCTGAGGCAATATTTCCCGAAAAGAGGTATTTTTTAACCAATTGGGATAACTCAGTTTTTGTACGTCGTAGCCCAGTTTTAGGGCATTGTGATAGTCACTAAAACCCAATTTTCCATGCAGTAAAAAACCAAGCCAATCGGCCTGATGCAAAAAATAATGCGCTTCCGCAAAAATAGCCTGTTCAGACCACCAGAGTAATTTGGCCAAACTAGAACTAGAACTGCGGGCCAAATGATTAGGCGGTACTAGCTTTTCGAGGGAAGATTGAACGGCAAAACCGCGCTCCTCGTTATAGAGTAGGGGATGGTCTAGAGGTTGACCCTGGCGATCGCCAAGGATTACCGTTCCTGATGTACCATTAACAGCAATGGCTTGTAGTTTAGCTCTAATTTGCAGGGGCAGATCGGCCAATAAATCCGTTAAAGTGTTTTGCCAACAGCCACACCAATCCAGACTATCCGGGGGCGTAAATAGCCGTGAACTTTCCGCCAAAATTTGGCCCTGATGATCAACGGCGATCGCCCTGGCTCCCGATGTTCCAAAATCTATACCGAGAAAAGCTGTCATTATTACGAAGGAAAATTAGGCCACCAAATCAGGGAAAACCGACTGTACCGCCGGATGCACCAAACGATGATGCTGAACATTCAAACCCTTGGCTAAAGCAGCATCCTGGTGAAGAGCCTCTAAACCCTGATTGGCTAACTGGAGAACGTAGGGCAAAGTACTATTGTTTAAGGCTTGGGTCGCTGTCCAGGGAGTTGCACCAGGCATATTGGGAATACCGACATGAACAACGCCTTCTTCCACATAACTGGGCTGACTGTGGGATGTGGTTCTGAGGGTTTCAATACAGCCCCCCTGATCAACGGCCACATCAATAATCACCGAACCGGCCTGCATTTGAGCCACCAGGGAACGAGAAACTAAAATCGGGGCGCGTTTGCCTGGGATTAAAACGGCTCCAATTAACAAATCAGCCTGGGGAACGATCGCCTCAATTTGAGAAGCATTACTGTAGAGCAATTGCACGCGGGAACCAAAGAGGGTTTCCAAATAACTGAGACGGTCAACGTTAACATCCAGAATGGTCACTTGGGCCCCCAGACCGACCGCAATTTTAGCCGCTTCTGTCCCGACTACGCCTCCCCCTAAAATCACCACTTTTCCAGGTGCAACGCCTGGAACGCCTCCCAGTAATACCCCTCGTCCTCCCTGTTGTTTTTCGAGATAGCGGGCCCCCAATTGAACCGCCAAACGTCCGGCAATGATGCTCATGGGACTGAGCAGGGGTAAACGTCGATCCGCTAGTTCCACAGTTTCATAGGCGATCGCGGTAATGCCTGATTGGAGTAGAGCTTCTGTTAAAACCCGATCAGCGGCCAAATGAAGATAGGTAAATAACAGTTTAGGCTTACCCAAAAAGCCATATTCTGAGGGCAGAGGTTCTTTGACCTTCACCACTAAGTCCTGTTGCCAGGCTGCTAGGGCTGTTTCCACAATGGTTGCCCCCGCCGCTTCATAGAGGCGATCGCTGAAACTAGAGCCAAGACCCGCCTGAGTTTCTACAAGGACAGAATGTCCCTGCTCAGTGAGAGACCGGACTGCACTGGGGGTTAAGCCCACTCGATACTCTTGATCCTTGATTTCCTTGGGAATACCGATCTGCATAGCTACTTATCCTCAATTTCTGTTTGTAATATAAAGGCAAAACCGCCATAGTTTTCAAGAACTTGATCAATTGTTGTTGTTAGTGCGATTGTGCGCTTGATGATGGCGACAATTTGGGAATAATGCTCAAAATCATCGTCGGTAAATTCTCGATCTTTACGGTCTTTTAGCCATTTATGACAAACTTGATAACCACCAATATAAAAGTTATAAATTTCGGAGGGAACGTTATCAATATATTGGGTTTTGTTGATATAAACTCGACCGTTTTGTTTTTCTGTGGGTTCGGTATAGATAATTTTTTCTATTTGTAAATACTTCGTTGATAGCTTTTCTTGTGAAAAGATATGATAAGACTTTCGCGATAACACCAGACATAATCAATGAAAAATTTACAGTAAGAATTAATTTATCAAAAAGTGATCGCTTTCTTAATCCTAAATATAAACTGCGATCGCCACTTCCCATCTCATCCCCATAAAATGCGATCGCCTGTGTGGAATTTTAATCGGGAAAGTACCGGATAGTGCGCTAGGGGGAATTAACTCTGTTGCTTTTTCCTGTCTATTTTGGGGGAGACAACTTACGACTTAGTCTAGATAGAACAGGAGTGCCAAAAGAAAATATGAGTAGTTCATCTTTGTCGATGTTACGACTGACGATAGAAATATGTAATTGTGTTTAATTCCATTCTGGTTGTCTTAAACTGTTCAAAGGATTGCACTCCTGTTGTGAAAATCATGGATGCTTTGCGTCTTTATCCCAGGCCAGTCTTCGCCTCTGTCAGTTAGATCCCTACACTTTTTTTACTGCAAAGATCCAAGAGATCAAAACACCTGAATCACTGTCACTATTTATTCAGTATATATACGGATGGCTATTCTGCGTGAACTATGGTATCGTTACCCTCGGACTTCATAAGTAATTGTTTATTCATCTACAATTAGTTGTTTATTCATCTGCTTTCTTATGTGGTCACTATGTTTGTCCTCCTAACTTTGAGATTTATCAGAAGTGTGGTCGTTTTTCTAGAATAGAAGCTCTATTCAGCTGGTCCTTAACACCTTAAATTTGAGTAGGATTACCATGGTAAAACAAAATTCTTGCTCACATAATAGTATATGTATTTAGGGCTTGCTGAATAAGTATAGAACCCTTGCCAGATAATGCTTTCAAGCATTTTAAAAACGATCAGGTGCAAGGTTATGGCCTTTGGAGGCTCAAAGCCCATGCACGTCGTTGGAAAACTGGGGGTTGAAATTGGAAACTACTCTCTGAAGTCACTCTCTGAAGTCACCATTTTTCGCCTCCTGTGGCATCTAGGTTCGTTTTGTGGACTTTTTCAGCAAGCCCTATTTATTGTTTCATTGACTTTTTTTTAGATGAGGAGTGCTTAACGCAATGTTAATTCATCACCACAGATTCATTCTCCCTTTGCTTACGTTTCTCTGTTTGGGTTCGTCAGTATCAGCCCAAACGGCTAGTCAACTAACGGCCAGCCTTCTGGGAAATGATCCCATTATTCCTAATACAAGTCCCTTTGCAGCCGAAAAACCACCTGTCAGCCAGACTGTTCAATCTCACCTAGAAAGGATTGAAATTCAATCTAAAGGGATTGCCTATCTACCTATTTCCCTAGATATTAAAACTGAGACGGTCAGAGAAGGAGATGCTTTTCTTGAGATGGCCAATGCCGCCATGATTTCTCCTGAAGAACTTTTTTTAGCCAAGTTGGAAAAACTCCAAGCGGAAGTGAAGAATAGTCCTTTGGAGACAATTCAGCTCGAAAACGCATTAATTCACTCCGATGGTTTTGAAACTGCTGGTAAAAAGCAAGATTTTCAAATTGCAAAGACGATTAGTAAATTAGCACAGACAAAAGATACCACAGAGAATAATCCTGACTTATCATCATCGCTCATCTTAAGTGAGTTAACGGATGATGTTCCCACAAGGGAAGAATCTGGACTATCTAGTTTTTCGTCCCAAGACAATTTGACCGTAACAGCTGAAGACACGGCAACTCAACTGCCAACCCTTGACGAAAAGCAAATTGCTGATTCTGATAAGGTGTTGTCCCAAGCCATCTCTGAGTCTGTTAACAACAACAGCCCTGATACTTCTGCTCCGATGAATGGCCAAGGCGAAACAGAGGAGCCGAAGAGTTTGGCAGAACTGAAGCAACAGTTAAAGGTGGATCCAATGATTGTTGCTGCTGCTGGACAAAGAGTCTATTCACCGGCCTTAACCTTTGGTATTCCCAGTGCGTTTGGCCCGAGTTGGGGCGATTTCTTCATTGAACTTTCCGGTGCAACGGCAGGTAAAGTTAGGGATAATGTAGATGGCAGTATTAGTACTGGCTTTGGTTTTGGGGATAGTGAAAAGCTGATTGGATTAAGCTTGACCTATAACATGGGTAGTATTAATAATTTTGGACAGACGGGGACTTTTGATTTGTCAGGCTCTCGTGTTGTTTATATGGATAAAATTACTCAGGTGGCGATCGCGGCTGGCTGGAGTGCCTTTGCTCAATATAGTTCGGGAAATAGCATAGAAGGTGTGATTCCCTCAAGTGTTTGGGGAACTGTCACCAGTTATTCCCTATTGCAACCAGACGATCCGGTCAATAAATTACCCCTCTTACTTTCCCTCGGTGTAGGGGGAGGTTACTATCGCCAAGATCCAGCTAGTACTGGAGTCTTTGGGGGTATCGGCTTACAGGTCGCGCCTCAATTGGGTGTGGGCCTACAATGGAGTGGTGTGGGTTTGAACTTAGGTCTATCCTTTGTCCCCGTGCCAACCATTCCCCTCACGATTGTAGCCACCGGAGCCGATTTAACGGATAACAGTCCAGGCGGAACGGTGTTTGTTTTGAGCGTCAACTACGGTTTCAATTTCCTACCGACAAGTTATTAGCGATGGGTGCGACCTTTAGTTGATAAAAGCTGTTGTAATCAGGGTTCTACAGGGAACCCATATTGATCAAGTTTTGCCCAAAATTGACTCCATCGTTCCTTGGTCAATACCAAAGCTCGTAGGCTCAAAATAATTCCTGCTCCTTTTTCCTTCCATCGCATTCCTGAACAACATAATCGTTGTTTGACCAACGTCTTACAAGCTGCTTCCGTAACACCTGAACCAATCGGATACTTTTTCTCTAAGTATTCAGCATAATCCATTTGATGCTGATGATTCTCGTAATAAGTAATCGCCGCTTGTAGTTTCTCGGTAAGATTCTTAGAATGACTTTTTTCTTCTTTGACTTCTTTCATCAGATTTAGCAGTTCTCCTGCTTTTCCTTTTTCATGCTTGAGTTCTCGACAATTTTCAGTCAACCATTCTTTTTGTTTTGACACGGTATTCGGATGCAACGCTTCTGCCAACGCTCCTAAGTAACCAGAGGCATGATAGAAATCTAATATCTGTTCTTCCGTCTGCTTTTCTAAAAACTTCCAATTTGATTCTGCACCATCTGCTATACCGACAAATTTTGCCTCTGGATAACGGTTTTTCGCTCGCTCAATTTCTCTTTCCAATCTTTCTAGAAAACTCTTTTTTCCGTACTCTGGTGCCGCACCTAGATAGATTGTCTGTTGACGTTCTCCCTCACTATCGTATAGGGAAACGGTTCCCACCATTGCTTCACGGTAGCCATCCTCACACATCAGCATACAGGTTCCATCTAATCCTATTCCCACTGTTGCAATTTGGCTATCCTCCTTGGGCGGGGCATAACTCCACGCTTCTTCTTTTGCCTGTACCACACTTCCTACTGCTTCACTCAATCTTTGGATATAGGATAGCGCTACTTTTCTACCATGATTTTCTAATAAATCATTTTTCACCTCTTTGCCTGCCATCCCTGACATTTTTGAGGATACCTGTTTTGCCAATAATGGCGTTGATGTTATGATTATCCTTGCTTCTCTTTCTAAGGGGCAATACGTTTTTCCTCAAAGGTGAACGCTGATATACATGACGATTCACTATAACCTCACCATAAGGTGTTTGATATTCTTTCGGTTGCTCTCCCTTACTCTTCCAGATTTCTTCACCGATTTTTAAGGGTGAACCATCTGTATCTAAATATTTCAAGGCTTCTTTGCTGGCGATGCAACCTACTTCGTTTAAGCCTTTTTGAATATTTATTTCTGTATCCAACATTGAACGACTGAGTTCTAATGTTAGTTCTATTTTTATCTTTGAACCCTCTACATTAATTAGTTTTGCTGTCATCATTGTTTCCTCTTTGTCACTTTTCATCTCATGTTAACACTTTTCTTTTCCTTCATCAACTAAAGGTCACACCCTTAGCGATTATCTTGTTTGTCAAGGCCTTGATAGGATCGCTATCAAATAAAATTAGGGCTTGCTGAAAAAAGCTGAAACCTTTACGGAGAAAAATAGTAGGCGAATTAAGAACCGCTAGAATGCACGAAAATAGGGTAGAATGCCTCAAAACCATTGCATTAAGAAGAGAGAAAGCAGATGTACCGAAAGCAACAGTACTCAATTGAAACACCAGAAAACTTGAAAAATCTGTTCGGCGGGCAGTTAGACGAAGAAAATCGTTGGATAGAAATGTCAAAAATGATTCTTTGGGAAGAATATGAGGAAGAATATGCAAAAAACTTCACAGAAAAAAAAGGAGCCCCAGCCAAATCATTTAGAATGGCATTAGGAGCATTAATTATCAAAGAAATTTCAGGAAAAAGTGACAGAGAAACAGTAGAACAAATAAAAGAGAACCCTTATTTACAGTACTTTATAGGAATGGAAAGCTATAGTAGCAAAGAAGCATTTAATGCGTCAATGATGGTTCATTTTCGTAAAAAAATAGGAATGGAATTAATAAATAAAATTAATAAAGAAATAGAAAAAAAGCGACGGGTGTAGCGTCAGAAAAAAAAGAAAATGAAGGAAAGTTATTGTTAGATGCGACTTGTACACCAGCAGATATAAAATATCCAACGGATATAGGAATATTGAATGATGCCAGAGAAAAAACAGAAAAAATAATAGATAAGCTGTATGAAGAAATAAAAGAGAAAAGGAAAGAAAAGCCGAGGACTTATAGGGAAGTGGCAAGAAAAGAGTACTTAGCCATAGCAAAAAAACGTCGTGTGTCAAAAAAAGAAAGAAGAAAAGGAACAAAAAAACAACTAGGATATATAAAAAGAAACTTGTCTCATATAGAAAAAATGATAGAAGAGGGAGCAAAGTTAGAAAAACTAACGAAAAAAGAGCAAGAAGAGCTTGTAACGATAGGAAAAGTGTATGAGCAACAGTTAGAAATGTATGAAAAAAAGACAAATAAAGTAGAAAACAGAATTGTGAGTGTAAGCCAACCTCACGTGCGTCCAATAGTGCGTGGAAAAGCGGGAAAAGCAGTAGAGTTTGGAGCTAAAATATCGGCAAGTAATGTGAATGGCTTTGTCTTCTTAGACAAATTAAGTTGGGATAATTACAACGAATCGGGAGATTTACAAGCGCGAATAGAAGAATATAAAAGGGAAACAGGATGTTATCCGGAATCGGTTTATGTGGATAAAATCTATCGAACAAAAGCGAATCGAGCTTATTGTAAAGAAAGGGATATAAGAATGAGTGGTCCCCGATTGGGAAGACCGCCGAAAGAGGTGAGCAAAGAAAAAAAGAAAGAGGCACGCTCAGATGAAAGAGTGCGTAATGCCATTGAGGGTAAATTCGGACAGGGAAAGAGGAAATTTAGTCTTGGTCGAGTGATGGCCAAACTACCTGAGACCTCGGAAACGGTAATTGCGATGAACTTTTTGGTAATGAATCTTTCTACTCTACTTCAGAAGACAAAAAGTAAAAAGTTGTAGAGTCGTTTTTCTTGTGAAAAATGGTGTTAATTTTCCTCTCTTTTGTGAGGAGTGATTTGTGTTGACCTTTTTAGACAGAAAGGAACAATAGATTAAACAAAATCTGTATTTTGATTTGTTTCCATAAGGATAAGTTATCTATGCTTTTTCAGTCCATACTTCCCTAACCCACATTTCTTTCGTTTTTTGACTTTTTCAGCAAGCCCAAATTAGTCAAAACAAACAACTCATCCTCATACAACTCGTCAGAGAATGAGTTATGTTAACTCTTTCAACCAATATCAGAGAATTAGCACGCTTGCAGTTTTTCCTCCTTTGTCTCTATATTTTCAGGACATCGCCAAGGTTTTTGACTCTTGACTATAGCATGAAGAAATCCCAATAGCTTATGAGCGCAGGCAATTAAAGCTACTTTTTTGGCCTTACCTGCCTGGAGCAATTTTTGATAAAACGCCTTAATTACCGGATTGTGTTGTATTGCCACTAGGGCTGACATATACAGCACGGCACGCACCCTTGCTCGTCCACCGATAATACGTCGTTTTCCTCGCATTTGCCCACTGTCACAGTTCATGGGAGCAATTCCCACTAGACTCGACAGTTTCTTCAATGGTAGCTCTCCTAATTCTGGCAACATTGATAGCAAGGTCACGGCCGTTACTCTGCCCACTCCAGGTACACTGGTTAATAGCTCATACTGCTTTTTACTCTCTTCGTTGTCTTGCCGCAGTTGGTCTATCTGCTCATCCATTCCTTTTATCCTTTGTTTGAGCCATTGAATATTAGTCTCAATGTCAGCTTTCGCCGTGCTACTACGAACACTGTGCGCTCGTTTTTGTTCACTGTTTAGCATTTCCACTAACTGACTACGACGATTGACCAAATCGGATAAAGCTACTTGAGATTCTGATGCTAACGGTTTTGGGCTTGGTTGCAAGGCTTCTCCAAAATGGGCTAATACCTCGGCATCTATTTTGTCCGTTTTCGCTAGACGACCTGATGCCTTGGCAAAATCTCTGGCTCTTTTGGGATTAATCACTGCTACCTTGAATTCCTCTTTTTGCAGCTTGTGAGCCACTCCTCTTTCCATTCCTCCTGTTGATTCGATGATGATTAACTCAATTTTGTATTTTTTGAGTTGTTCGCTTAATTCCTGCCAGCCTGACTCTTGATTGGTTACTTGCAAAACCTTATTCGCTGGACGTAAAGCTATGTCCAACTTGGCTTTGCTGACATCTATACCAACCCATTGGCTTGCTACTTGAGTTTCCATGCTTTTACCCCTTTACTTTGAGTTTTTATCTTCATTACTCGACCTTGTTCACTACGGGTTCGAGACCCTCTCGATTTTTCGAGTTTTTGAAGGATTGATGAGTGGCGACCTAGACTAAATCTCGGCTTTTATAACCAAGGGGGAATCGGTCTACCACTCTTCCTTTAAGATACAAGGGTGACAAAATTAATTTCTCGTTTAAAGTTGAGTTTTTTGGAGCGTATTATTCATGATAAAAGTTAACCTTTTCGCTTGGACAGTGAGTCCCTTGGTGCTCTTGTCCCTGATTTCTTCCCCTGTCACCTTGGCTCAGAGCCAAGGGCCAGCCGGTTTCCCAAGTGGGAATGCTCCAACCGCAGGGAGCCAAACCCCCATCTCTGTGCCCGTCACGGTTACTCCCCCAGGGGGAATACAGCCATTTAATGATTTGATCACGATTGTGCCTGGCACGAATGGTGGTCCACTAACGATTATCATTCCGCCCACAATTACAACAGCAGTTAATGAGGCAGGAACGAACATCATTATTGTTTTCAGTACTGGCAGTTTAACTCAACAACAACTTGCTACCTTGGTCAGTGCGACCCCTACCATTGTGGCTAGTCTTGGTGGTGATGTTCCAGGTACGATCACGATAAGTACTACCCAGGACAACAATACAACTAGTACTGTAACGGCTGCTACCCTAGGAGAAGCTGCGTCTCTGATGACTACGGCGGTGGCCGATGCCCCCGCAAATGGCATAGTTGTACTTGAGATTGGAGATGTCACTGTGCGTATTAGTCCCTCAAATAGAACGAACCTAAATCTCCAATAAACAAACATAGAATATTTAAAGTGAATTCTGGAGTGTTGAGCAATGTGGAAATTTTCTAAGCTTGTGTTTTCACTAGGGTTGGTTACTGTGCTGGTGGCGGTGTCGGGGCTTAAGGCTCAGGCTCAAGATGAGTCGCAAGTGACCAATACCATTACCTATGAAAAGAAAGGCCAAAAACCGACTCAACTTAGCGTAAACGGTACATTAGAGCGAGTGAACTCGGCCTCCGTGGTGGGAGCGATTTCCCTAGGAGGAGGGGTAGAACTGGATGCAGTTCAAACTGCCATTAATTTAACGCTGGCGGGAGCTGACTCGGATGCAGTTTCTAATCTGATGTTGGCGATGGGGGGTCTGGTTTCCGGTGGGAATCAAGTTGACCCTACCCGTTTGGCCCTGGCAATCAATGCCTTTAACAGTATTATTGACAAGGCCGATGCCGATACCCTGAATGCGCTTCAAGAGCTCCCTGAATTTATAGATATCCGCACATTCCTTGCGGAAATCAGAAAACCAATTAGCTAGAGTCCTTTTGATGCTGAAGATGAGGGATCATCCTTTGGCGAATTTGGCACTCAAAAGAGATAATTTTATGGCAATTCTCTCTAGCCTTGATAACATCAACCTCAATATAAATTGCAGGAAAGGAGATAGTTACAGTCAATGAGAAAACGCTTGTTTTTAAAAGAGTTAGCTATTTTAGTTATCTCTTTTTTTTCTGTGGTAGCACGAGGCAAAAGTTCTCTGGCACGACAAGTTTTGTCAGATGCTTCAGATCGTCAACAATCAGAGACTCTTCCGAAAGAGTTAGTGCTTGTTCAAAAACCCAAGTTGACCTTTCCACCTGTTCCTGCCGAGGATCCGGACAAGGGTTTGAATAGTAATGCTCATCTTCCTGGCACTCCTGAGCCAACGGCATCGGAAAAGCAGGCTTTTATCAAAGAGATTACTCAATATGCCTTGCCTTTGGAAAAACAATATGGGGTTCCCGCCTGTGCTATAACAGCGATCGCGGCTTTCGAGACCAATTTTGGTCATACGCGCATTGCTTACTATGCGAATAATCTTTTTAAATTAAAGTATATTAATCGCAAAAAAAATTGCCATGACGGTTCCTGTGAGAATATTAAAACTTATCAATTAATTGGTCAACCGAATGAGATAGCCAATACTGCCATTATCATTTCCGAGAGTTATGGAGATAATCGTTTTGTCTTTGATGAAAGCCGTCGCTTTGGTAATCGCTATCGGGTTTTTGACTCTTATCAAGATAGTGTAAATTTTTTAGTGACAGAGGTTTTGCTCAAAAAAGAGGATTACAAAGCAGCTTTAGAAAAATATCAAGCCAATGTTAAAACGCTTGGTGCGAAGAAGGCAGCTAGTCAATTCTTACTTGATCTAGCCACCGAGGGCTTTACTATCACGAACCCTCAAACTTACCAAAATAACGTTACAAAGATCATGGATGAGTGGCAACTTTGCCCATCCTAATACCCAAAAATGAAAAAGAAGGGACACACATTTCGCTAATTCCGATTAACTTTTTTTCTGGAAATTATCTATACCACTGTATGCTGGCGGAGAAACGAGTGCCTGGTTCGGCAATTAACTCTCCTAAATCAAATTGGCTAGTGGAATTGGTGCCGAGCAGATCGATCGCAATATTTTTGATGGGGAAAATTCTGAATCCTGCGGCCCAGACAGTCCGCTCCCCTGTAATAATCGGAGTTACTTCCCCAATCATTTGAAGCTCAGGTATGATTTGATAATTAATACCAAATCCCAAACCTACCGGCGTATTGCCGCCATTAATAGCCGCCTTCGGGGAAAATAGGGCTGCCCATTGCTCATTAAATTCATACATCATGGGATATTCCACCATCATGTATCCTTGTTTGTTACCAAAATCCCGACCAAAGGTTAAGCGTCCACTAATAGAAAAAGGATCCCCATCTAGCTGATTCAAGATCACCAGTTTGCCACCGGCCCGCCATTGGGTATTGGTTCCCTGGGCTTCGCCAAGGACAGACTGGGTATCAAAGCCACCGATGGAAGAAACGATCGCTTCGACTTGAAAGTCTTGAAGAAAACTGTAAAAAATACCACCACCAATACTGCCACCCGAATCTCCCGCTAAGCGTAAGCCATAATCATCCGTCGGTAAAATATAGGGTGTGGTTAGGGTAAACCAATCAAAGGACAACTTTTGGTTGCGATCGCTGAGAACAATGTCAGTCCGTTTTTCCTTAGCCGAGGGAACCATAATAAAACTGCCACCTAACAACACCTCGTTACTGGCCGTCGGTAAAGTCAAAATACCGGTGGTCGGAGTTCCTCCAAAGGAGTTAGTTAAATGCAATTCAATGGCGATCTCCTTATTATAGGCAAGGGTTCCTCCCACTGACCAGAGCACTTTCCGGAACAATTGACGGGATGTATTTAAAGCATTATTGCCAGAACCCAATGGCACTGTAGTGTTGGCAAAAACCGAAAGATTATCAAAAATCTGCCAACTAGCCCCGGCACCCACATTAAAAATCGTGCCAAAGAAAGGAACTCCATTGAGGTTATTAGAAAAAATATTAACGCTAGGAGTCAGAGTAACCTGGAATTCTTTACTGAGATCATAACTAATCGGAACTTGAATGGTTCCCGCCAGGGTATTACTCACCGTCGGAGATTCCTGATTGTTATATAAACCTGGCCCACTATAAATCTGGAACTGTTCTAACGCGCCTAAAATTCCCAAAGACCAATTGTCGTCCTGATAAAAACGATATTTAATATTGGGCCCCATTGACTGGTACTGCTGGTCAATATTAACCCCATTAATCGGTAAATAGGTGGGGTCATCGTTGAGCATATAGGCCCAACCAATCTGTAAATCATCCGTCAGCCCCCAATCACTGTAAGTAAAATAGGTTTGGTTTCCTGTTCCATATCCTCCTTGAATCGTTTGAGTTTCACCATAACTAGCAATGGACTCCCCCGCTTTGAGTTGGTTAGCTGTATTGAGATGAAGTAAACGAATAGGTTGACGAGCAAGAGGCGTTTCAATGACAGGAGCGATCGCTTCAGGAACGGGTTCGATGGGGACATTATCTTCGGCGGTTTTTTCTGGCGTTACTGAACCATCCAACGAGCTTTCTGGACTGGCTAAGGGAACTGCTTCATTAACAGTAGGAGAGGTTGGCACAACGGTAGGTTCAGGGGTGACTGGCTGTTCAATTGGCTTTTCAACGGAATTGTCTGGACTAGGTAAGGGAATCGATTCTGGAAACGTTTGGGTAATTTCTGCTGGAGTCGGATTGACTGGCATAGCAGCCATAGGACTTTCCGCCTCTATCCCTGGTTGCGGCTGAGGAGGTAGCGTGGCTTCATTAACGACGGGAGATGACTGGGGCAAGGCCTGCTCAATGGTAGAGGCTGGATTCGAGGCCTGCATCTCGGCAGTGGGGGGATCTTGTATTGCGGACAGAATCAAACCGCTTTGACGGGGAATGGCCTGCCAATTTTTGTGATCCGTCTTAATAATTATTTCTACACTCGTCGCCGTTGTGCCTTTAGAAATGCTCGGTTCACTATCAATCTGGTTAACTTGAACCGATTCCACGAACGATTCAGCCTGCTTAGTGTTTTGAGGTAATTTAAAATAAGGGTCAAGTCGGGTTGCCTGGAGACTGAGGTGGATAGTTCCTGGCTCTTTTTGAGAATCCATAACCACAACTGGATCATCCCCTGTCAAATAGATAAATATCCCTTCTGGTTTGACATATAAGGATTGGATAACGGTGGGTTTGGACTGAGGAGATTGAACCTGACTCTGATTTTGGCTAAGAACTTCCTGAACTAGTTGGGATTTATCCAGATCAGTTAGGCTTGATGAGGAATTGAAGTTTTCTAGCGGTTCAGCGAAGGTAGATGGAGGAGTGACCTTAAATTCCTTTTTGAGGCGATTGAGTTGCTCTAGGGTTATGGATAAAGAACTTCTAAAACCAGGACTATCGGAACGCCCAATACTAGTCCAACACAACAGTAGCAATAGTCCTAACCCCACACCTTTTAAACGCATAACCCATACACTCCTTTGATCCGAATTTGATCCAAAATAGACAGTCACTAATAGGTTAGCTGACCTTGACCTTAAGATTCACTATTTTCGAGTTAATCTTGCTTGAATTTCCTGATCAGAGACAGTCTCCAACTCTGCTAATAAATCATCTAGGTCTTCATTGTCAAAACTTACTGGAGCGTTAGACCCAGGCACAATGGTAGTTTGAACACTCGTTACGATAGTAGCTATGCCCAGCAATTCTTGAGCTAAATAATCCGCTAAGGTTTCAACGGTTGGATAATTAAAAATGACGGATTGGTTGAGGGTGCAACCTAAATGAATCTCAAAACGATTATTGAGTTCGATCGCCATTAGAGAATCCAGACCCAGGTCAAAGAGGCGAGCATCCGGGTTGATATTATCAGATGAATTCAATCCTAAGACCTTAGCCAGTTGTTGGCGAATAAAGTCAATTAATAAATTTCGTTGATCATTACTAGGAGCCGCTTTTAGGGTAACTAAGAACTCAGATTCTGTTGTCTGCGGACTAGTAGCAGAGGATGATTCCCGCAGGTTTTCCAAAAAGGGAACTTCAAAGCCAGGGGGAAACTGAGTAAAAAGGGTTTCCCAATCCATCTGCATAACTCCTATTTGAGGAGAAGCAACATTGAGGAGTTGTTCAAGAATTTTTAGACCTTCCTGGGGGGGAATCATGCCTAAACCCATTTGTAAAAGTCGCTGTTTACTGGCTTCCTTCAGGGTTGTGGCCATCCCACCGCTTTCCCAGGTTCCCCAGTTAATACTTAAGGCGGGTAAACCCTGAGCTTGGCGATAATGGGCGATCGCATCCATAAAACTATTAGCGGCTGCATAATTGCCTTGACCAGACGCTCCTAAGAGGGCCGCCGCCGAAGAAAAACAGATGAAGAAATCCAATTCCAGATCAATACTACATTGATGTAAATTCCAGGTACCTGTGACCTTAGGAGCCATAACGGTTTCAAAACGCTCCCAAGTTAAACTCGACAAGGTGCCATCATCTAAAACACCGGCTGCATGAATAACGCCTTTTAGGGAGGGGAATTGTTGCTGAATTTGTTGAAAGAGTTGGATAACCTCTGTTTCGTCAGTCAGATCACAGCTAGTGACAAAAACATCTACCCCGTCTTGCTGTAGTTCTCCAATCAGATTTTGAGCGGTATTATTGGGTTTACTTCTTCCCGTTAAAACCAGGTTTTTTGCCCCTTTTCGTGCCAGCCATTGTGCGACCTGTAAACCCAAGGCTCCCAAGCCTCCTGTAATCAGATAACTAGCATCAGGGCGAATCTCTGTTAAGGCTGAAATATTTTCTGTGGCAATAAATTCAGGTAGAGTAATTACCACTTTTCCCAAATGTTTGGCTTGAGCCATATAACGAAAAGCAACGACACTTTGCTCAATCTTGAATTCCGTTAAAGGTAGGGGTTTCAAGGATCCCTGTTCAAAATCTCGCATTAAGTCTTGGAACATTCCATAAATTAAATCGGGGTTGGCCAAGGCTACTTCGATTAAATCGAACAAGAAATAAGCAGCATCGGGGCGTTGGCTGTGAGCTTTTTCTTCGCTCCAAATTTCTAGTTTGCCAATTTCCAGAAAGCGTCCACCTGGCTTGAGTACAGCAAAACTTTGATCGACAAACTCTCCCTTGAGACTATTAAGAACAATATCCACTCCTTCTCCTTGGGTTAGGTCTCGAACTTCCACCGCAAAATCTAGAGAACGCGAATTGACGGTTGCGGTTACTCCCATTTCCTTGAGAAAATTCCACTTGAGTGGACTAGCTGAACCAATAATTTCTGCCCCGGCCCGTTGCGCCAATTGCACTGCTGCTTGCCCTACCCCACCGGCGGCTGCATGAATCAAAACGCGATCGCCAGCTTTAATCTGAGCACAATGATGTAAACCATAGTAAGCCGTCAGAAAAGCCGTGCTGATGGTAGCAGCTTCACTAAAACTGAGATTAGGGGGTTTGGCGACCACTAAACCCGCTTTAGCACGAACATGACTGGCCAAACTACCGATCGCCAGGGCCGCCACCACTTCGTCACCCACTTTAATTTGGGAAACACCGGCTCCAACGGCCACCACAATGCCGCTACATTCACCCCCAAAGGGAATTTCCTGAGCCTTACTAATCCCCAATTCCTCACTCAAACGCTGGAGTAAACCTAAGGCATTCAGTACATCACGGAAATTTAAACCCACTGCTTTGACGGCAATTTCTACCTCATCAGGGCCGGGAAGGACGCGCTCACAGGCAACCAGCTTTAAATTTTCCAACAGCCCGTATTCACTAATTTTTAATTGAAAAGGAACGCCGACAGGAGTAACCAGTTGATGTTCCGTTGGTTTCGCATCGGGTTGAGAACGTTGTAAACGAGCGACATAGCGTTGTCCTTGACGGTAGGCAATTTGATTTTCTGCATCCGTACTGGTCAACGTTTCCACCAGCGAGGTCACCGGATTGGAGGCAGAATTCGGATCGAGATCTAGCAACACTCCCCGAAATTGGGGATATTCCAAATTGCTCGTTTTACCTAATCCCCATAACGTTGCCTGTTCGGGGTGTAAATTTAATTTGGCATCGTCAATTACTTGCGTTCCCTGGGTGACAAACCAAATCCTGGGCGGTGTTTTGACCTGACTTTGAGCAAGCGTTTGTAAAAGGGATAGTGCGCTACCACAGCCTTTAATCTGTTCCGTCAACTGAATATCTCGAATCTCTAAACTCCAAAGATGAACAATGCCATTAATCTCGATTGCCCCCGCTCTGGTAATACTTTGCCAAAGTTGACTAAAATCATCGGGTTGAGTTGGGTTGAGCCGATAGTCTTCGGCATTTGCCTGGCTAAATTCGTTACCAATCTCTACCATTAGACAACGATCGCCTTGAGCCCGAAGAGTCTTGGCCAGATCCAGACCAATACCCTGACTATCGGCAAAAATCAACCAGTTTTGAGGCGATCCAGCCGGGGCAGTCTGGGCGGATTTGGCCTGCCAATTAACTTGATACAGCCAGTTTTCAGACGAGTCATTTTGATTTAACAGCGATCGCAAAATACCGATATTCAGCCAACGCAAGATTAGATTTTCAATTTGTCCGATTAACTGACCGGCTTGATTAAAAAGATTGACTTGAACTCGCAAAAGTTGGGAATTTTTTTCTTGAATCTCAACTTGACACCAGAGGGCATTTCCCAGAGCTTGTCCTAATTGAAAAGATTCAAAACCAACCGGTAGATAAAATCCATTTTGAGCTTTTTGGTTGTCTTCTCCCTGTTCCACCGCTAAGAGAGCGGCAATAATACTTTGAAAACAGGAATCCAGAAGAGCGGGATGGGCTTGATAACCTGCTGTTTCTACTTGCTGGGGTAAACGGATTTCGGCGATCGCTTGATTTTGCTTCCACCACACTTTTTGTATGCCTCGAAAAGTAGGGCCATAATTCAGCCCATAACTTTGTAAAAACTCATAATCTGGAACTAAACTTTGATAATCAGCCAGTTCTTCCTGCTTTAGGGTTGTTAGAGGAAGAGATTGACTGAGGGGCGACAGATGGCCAACCGCGTGCTTAATCCAAACTGCTTGCTCTAAATCTTTTGTATTGGGAGCGATCGATAAACTAAAAACTTCTCCAGAATAACAGGAGTTTTCATCTTGCCTCAATGCAACTTGCAACGTCACAAATCCCTCATTGGGAAGGCTTAACGGTTGCTCAATGTTAAAACTTTCTAAATTGAGACCTTCGGTTTTTAGGCTTCTCCTCCCAGCCTCTAGAAGCATTTCAATATAAACCGTTGCAGGGATAACAACTTTTTCGTAAAGCTGATGATCCTTTAGATAGGCGGGACTGGTTTGACTTAGCTGACTCTCAAAATAAATCTCTTTTGAACCGGCCAGGGCAATCTGTTTTCCCAACACCCCTAACGGAGCAGCAGCATCCCTTTTTGTCGAAGTAAGTACCATGAGACTATTTAGCTTACCATCATCAAACCAATAGCGTTGGCGTTGAAAGGGATAAAAGGGCAGAGAAACTGCTTTGAATTGGGGATAGTCCTGGTAAAATCTTGACCAATCAATCGCAAAACCATCAAGATAAAGAGTGGCTAAACTCTGCAATAACTGTTGCCAATCAGACTGTTGAGGCCGGAGACTGGGAATCCAACGCAGATTATGATCACTCAAGCAATAGCGTCCCATTCCCAAAAGAGTCGGTTGAGTCCCAATTTCCAGAAAGACCTGATAGCCTTGCTGATACAGGGTTTGCATACTGCGATGAAAGTTAACCGGCTGGCAAATATGATCACACCAATAATTAGGATCGGTTAATTCTGTACTGATAAATTGACCAGTTAAATTAGAAATAATCTTAATTTTAGGCTGGGAATAGGTGATAGTCGCCGCTAATGCTTTAAATTCAGCCAGGATCGGTTTCATTAAGAGAGAGTGGAAAGCATGGGAGACCGCTAGAATACGATAGGGAATTTCCTGTTTTAAGCATTTTTGGATAATTTGTTCTAAAGCAGTTAAAGCTCCCGATACTACGACATTTTCCGGGCCATTAAAGGCAGCAATATAAACGTCCTCTTCATATTCAGCGATCGCCTCTCCCACAACTGACTCATTGGCCAAAATCGCTAACATTCCCCCGCCAGCCGGTAAAGACTGCATCAAACGCGCCCTCGTGACAATTAGCTTTAATCCCTCTTCTAAACTAAAAACCCCCGCAATACAAGCCGCCACATACTCCCCAACACTATGGCCCATGACCGCAGTGGGTTGAATTCCCCAGGATAGCCACAACTGAGCCAGAGCGTATTCCACTGCAAAGATCGCCGGTTGGGTATAGAGAGTTTGGTCGAGCAGAATAGTTTCGACCGCCAGATCAGAACTCGAAGGATATAAAACTTCTAGTAGAGATCTTTCTAGCAAAGGACGCAAAATTTGATCACAGGTATCTAAAGCCTTGCGGAAGGTCGGTTGAGACTCATACAGTTCCTTGCCCATACCCACATACTGAGAACCCTGACCTGTAAATAAAAAAGCAATCTGGTTCGAGCGGTGTAATTTGCCCGAATTACTTTGGATGCCAACCTCTTCTTCTCCTACTTGTACTGATTGTAATTGCTTTAAAAATTGCTCACGAGAATGAGCGATCAGGGTAAGACGATGGCTAAAGTGGGAACGACGACAACTCGCACTAAAACAAACGTCCCCAAGGGAAAGAGTCGGATTGTTTTGTAGGTGCTGGGCATAACGACCCGCTAAGACTTGTAAGGTTTTGCCGTCTTTAGCAGAGAGGGGCAACAGGAAAAAAGTCGGTTTAAAGGCAACATCTTCTTCAATGGGATTATCCTGGGACAGTTCACTTAACACCAGATGGGCATTGGTTCCACCAAAACCGAAGGAACTGACCCCCATAATTACGGGTTCAGGACTGACTGGTAAAGTAGTTAAGTTATCTTGTACTCGCAGTTGTAATTTCTCAAAATCAACGTAGGGATTAGGCTGGTGAAAATGTAAGCTAGGCGGAATTTGTCGATGCTTAAGAGCCAGAGCTACTTTAATAACACCTGTAATTCCTGCGGCAGTTTCGGAATGCCCAACATTGGTTTTCGCCGATCCGATCGCACAATAATTACCCGATGCTCTATTTTCTCCGACAACCTTACCTAGAGCATTTAATTCAATCGGATCGCCAATTTTTGTGCCTGTACCATGAGCTTCTACATAATAAACCTGACTAGGGAAAATTCCCGCACTTTGATAGGCTGATCGCAAAACCGCTTCTTGAGCCTCAGGATTCGGAGCCGCCATGCCATTACTACGTCCATCTTGGTTAATCGCTCCACCCCGAATGACCGCATAGATAGAATCTCCATCCTTTTGAGCCTGGAATAAGGGCTTTAAAAGTACCATCCCAGCCCCTTCACCTCGAACGTAACCGTTAGCCGCCGCATCAAAGGATTTACAACGACCGTCAGGGGATAGTAAACCTGCCTTACAAAAACTAATCATCAGTCCAGGGGAAAGAATGGCTTGTACTCCCCCTGCTAGAGCCAAACTGCTTTCACCCTTCCAGAGCGATTCACAAGCAAGATAGGTGGCAACCAAAGAAGAAGAACAAGCCGTATCGATCGCCAAACTCGGCCCCTTAAAATCAAACACATAGGAAACTCGGTTGGCAGCAACACAGCCAGTATTTCCAGACAAACAGTAGGGATCATCAGAACCAAGAATGTTGTGAGAATATTCCTGGGACGAAATACCCACAAAAACACCCACCGGTTTACCGGCGAGATTTTCAACCTGTAGTCCGCTATCTTCAATCGCCTCCCAAGCCACCTCTAAAATCAGACGCTGCTGGGGATCCATACTGGCGATTTCCCTAGGGGCAATTCCGAAAAATTGCGGATCAAATTCTTCAATCTTGTCAATGAAGCCCCCCCAACGTGTGCTCATTTTATGCGGTTTAGTCGGATCGGGGTCGTAGTAAGCCTCAACATCCCAGCGGGAGGCAGGAATTTCTCCCACTGCATCCACACCATTTGCCAACAACTGCCAAAATTCTTCTGGGGTTTGGGACTGAGGGAAACGGCACCCAATACCAATAATGGCAATTGGTTCTCTAGCATTTGGTGGTAATTTCATGGATAGTTTTCAGCTGACAAAGGAGTATAAAAATTATAGGGAGGTTTTTCCGAAAAGATCCTAGGGGTGAGTTTGCCGTGAGATTTTTTGACTAGCTAAATGTTCTGATAAAGCGGCAATGCTAGGATATTGCCAAAACAAAGTCACGTCAAAATTCTCTCCGAGCCAAGCACTCAGATCTTCCATCGCAGAGACAACTTGAACCGAATCCATACCATAATAATCAAAGCACTGCTCAATGTCGATTTTGTCTGGAGATAGGCGCAAATAAACCGCTAATCGCATTTGTAGCCAACTCGCAATATCGGCTTGGCTGAAGTTGCTTTGAGGACAAATATCTGTCGCTAAAAATGCTCTGTCCAGTTCTCCTTGACTTGATTCCCATTTGGCTAGGATTGGTAAGCGTTGTTGCAAAAAATCAGCACGACAGGCGACTCGTTTAATTTTTCCACTAGAGGTTTTGGGTAAACTAGCCGGTTTAATCAGCACGAGGGTTTGGAGATGAAGATCATATTCAGCGGCGATCGCTTGACGAACCACTGTCGCAATTTCCTCTACGGGCGGATTGTTCAAATAGGAACGCTCAATTTCCTGCACTAATACCAACTGCTCAATACCATTTTTTTCCACAGCAAAAGCGGCTCCCCCATTCAAGCGGAGAGCAGGATGATTTTGTTGAGCTAAAATCTCCAAGTCTTGGGGATAATAATTGGCACCTCGAATAATAATTATCTCTTTCAATCTTCCCGTAATCCACAATTCTCCTTTGTACAAAAATCCAAGGTCTCCCGTACGGAGAAAAGGCCCTTGACCCGTATCTTTTAAATAAGCTTGAAAACTTTCCCGACTAGCACGGGTATTGCGCCAATACCCTTGAGCAACCGATTTGCCGGTGATCCAGATTTCTCCCACCTGATCAGGGTCACAAGTGCGATAGGTTTCCGGATCAACAATGACGATCTGGCAATGATTCTGACTTTGCCCGACTCCCACCAAATGATAACTGGTAGTAGCTTGATTGAGTTTGACTTGATTCTGTTGCAGGTGTTGGGAATCAAGGGACAGAAACAGGGGTTCCGTGCCCTGGTGTTTGGCGGTAATCATGAGTGTCGCTTCTGCCATCCCATAACAAGGGGTTAAGGCAGTACGAGACAAACCACAGGGAAGAAAATAATCCCTAAATTTTTGTAGTGTCTCTGCTCGGATCGGTTCCGCACCGTTAAAGGCCACTTGCCAACTTCGCAAATCCAATTGCTCTCTTTGTTCTAGCGATATTTTACTCAAACAAAGATCGTAGGCAAAATTTGGGCCGCCGCTAGTATGGGCTTGATAATGAGAAATGGCTTTAAGCCAACGCAGGGGTTTTTGTAAAAAATCGATAGGCGACATCAAAATCGCCTGGGAGCCTAAATATAAAGGTTGGAGCACATTACCAATTAAGCCCATGTCGTGAAAGAGGGGTAACCAACCCACAACGATGCTTTGGTGATCATGGCCAAAAATTTGCTGGATCTGCTGTTGATTATGAATTAGGTTGCCATGACTGACCATGATGCCCTTCGGCTCGTTGGTAGAACCAGAAGTATATTGTAACAAGGCAATTGTTTCTGACTGAATCGAGACTTTCTGCCATTGGGGAGCTAGGTCGAAAGTGAGGGTATCTGTCGCAATCCAGTGCTGGAATTGAGGTGGAAGTCGTGGGGCAAGTTTCGAGGCTAGGCTAGGGTAAAGAGTACTGGTTGTGAGAATGGCGATCGCCTGAGCATCCTGAATAATAGACTGAATGCGTTGAAAAGAACGATTGGGACGAGGCGGGTAGGCTGGAACGGCAATCACCCCCGCATATAAACAACCAAAAAAAGCACTAATAAACTCCAAGCCTGATGGGTATAAAAGTAAAGCTCTCTCCCCTGCCAGATTTAAAGATTGTAGATGGGCCGCAATGACCCTCGCTTGTCGATCCAATTGAAAATAGGTCAACCCTGCCGACTCAGTTTCACCATCCTTAAGAAAAACAAAAATACGATCATTGGGCTGTTGTCTTGCTCTGGTTTGCAGAACCTCAATAACGTTTTGATAGCCCATACCGATAATTGTCATATTTATTAAGAAAACTTATTTTAGAAATATCCCATTAGAAATATCCAATAATTTAAACATCTGATCAAGATTGTTGAGAGAGGCGGCGAATGATCGGTAAATCACTGATCAATAGACCACTGCGAATAAAATAGGCTAAATAGCTCTTAAATAAATCTTCAAAAGCTGGACAAACAATACCACTATGGGCAAGAGCCTGAACTGTGGCCTGGCAATCAATCTGAGGAGCCTGGGCAGAAGCCGCTCTTTCCAGGTAGGTCAATCCGCCGGAGTTAGTCTGCATTAAAAAAGGTAGGAGAGGATAGAGAGGGTTTTGCTTCTGTTGAGGAGCTTTGAGTTTTTCGACCCAAGCTGGATAGCTCACGGTCTCCAGAGGAATACCTTCAGTACGGGTGAAATTTTGATATTCTGACCAGGGTAGCGGATCCGGATTTTGGAGGTGAAAAACCTTACCTTCAGAGATATTTTGACGAGATAAATAGGCGATCGCCTTAGCCACATAATCGACAGGCGAAAAATTTAAGGGTAGAGGCAAATCGGGAACAAATCCCAATTGTAAGCAGCCCTGAATCATTCTGATAAAAAAGTCATCGGTGTTGGAAATCCCTGTCTGACTATCCCCACTGATCAGACCAGGACGATAAATGGTAATCGGTAATCCCCGTTGTCCAGCTAACCAAACTAGACGCTCTGAAACCCATTTCGATTGGGAATAACCGAGGTAAATGCCCTCTGATTCTAAAATCGGATCCCCTTCGGTTAATACTTTACCTGCGTAAGCAGAGGCTTCAAATACAGCGACACTGGAAACAAAATGCACCGGTTTAATTTTTTTCGAGACCGCAAAACCCAGAACCGTTTTTGTGCCGATTACATTGGTAGCTTTTAGTTGAGCGTAGGAATGAACATAGCTTAATTGAGCCCCATTATGGTAAATCACATCCACTTCTGATGCTAATTGATTAAATTTTTCAGAAGACAATCCCATCAATGGTTCGGCCAGATTACCCAAAATCGGGATAATTTGTGAATCATAGGTATTGCGCCATAATTTGTAGGTCTTTAAATTATTTTGCAGTCTAAGCCTAGCTTCTTCTTCATCCTTGCCCCTGACTAAACAGTAAATTTTAGCTGGAGTTTGTTGTAAGAGTTCTGAAAGTAAAAAAGCACCTAAAAATCCCGTGGCTCCGGTTAAAAGAATCGTCCTCGGCTCTTGGGCTAGGGGAAAGACCGTCTCTCGATCCAAGAATTCCGGTACGATTGTTGTTTCTAGCACGACTTCGGCTTGCAGATTAATTTTTTCTACTTGAGGAGGAATCTTAGTATTTAAGTTTGTCAGAATGAGATTAGCTAAACTAGCAATTGTCGGTTGATCGAATAGAGATTCGATAGATAAATTTAATTGTAAATCCTCATAAATTGACAGTATTATTTCCGTCGCTTTCATCGAATTTAGACCCAAATCGAGGAGGGATTGCTGAGGATCTAAAGCCGGAAGTGAAAGATCTACCATCGGTTGAATCTGCGTCTGTAAATAGGTCATCAAAAAGGTGAGGCGATCGCTGTCAGGGGTTTTCCCAAATGCCTTGAGAATCTCAGATGGAAATGTCCTAGCTGTTTGGGATTGATGAAGATCAATTAACGTCTCCAGTAGCTGCGGTAAGAGGGCTATTTGCTCGGCGGAAAAAGTGCCTGTTGTAGCCAGAATTTGTTGTAGTTGTTGGCTATCTGCCTGTTGAATTAAATCTAAAATGGGGCTACTGCTTGCCAAAGGAGTTGAGGCTTGAGGAGGTTTTCCTTGCCGCCAATACCGTTGTCGTTGAAAAGGATAGGTTGGTAATACTAATTTTTGATAGGTATAATCCTGATCATAGCTAACCCAGTCAATTTTTATACCCTTAGTGTATAACTGGGCAAGATTATTCAGCATTACCAGCCAAACTGGGCCATGATTATTGTCTGAATTGGCTAAGGTAAAACTCGTCAAATTAGCTGGGTTTTTGATCTCAAATTGAGTACTAACTTGGATAAGATAATCATACTTTTCTAGGTTTAGAGAATGATAGGTTGCTGATACCAGGGCTGATGCTAGAACAGACCAATATTCCCCAGTGGCCGCGGACAATCCTTGGTGGCCACGAGTGGGAATAAATTGAATTGTAGGATTAGAAAATTTAATGCGTTTGAGGATCTCGACCCGTTGGTCATCATTTTGAGCTAATAACAATCGTCCACTATCTTCTAGGGTCATCAACCCTGATAAACAAGCTGCAACATATTCTCCGACCCCATCTCCTAGCATGGCACTAGGCATTATTCCCCAACCTAGCCACAGTTTAGCCAATCCGTATAGGAGACTAAAAATTAGGGGTTTAGCGATCGCTGAAGTCAGTAGTTGGGGGGAGATTTTAGTTTCTAAAAACGGAGCTAGAATCGACTTGCCAAGGAGAGAGATAAATAGCAGATCGCATCCCTGTAAATATTCTTGAAAACTGGGACTTGTCTCATACAGTTGTTGAGCTAAAATCAAACATTCTTTGTCCAATTCCTGGAAACAAAAAACCAGTTTAGGGGGACGAATATTCAGACTATCTTGATTCAGATTAATGTTATGCTGCTCAACCAAGAATTTATCCAACTGTCGCTGAATATCGCTGATCGAGTTACCGACAACGGCCAATCTACAGGGAAAATGATTTCTTCCTATATTGGTACTGTAGCAAATATCGCCTAAATTGCTTGAACTTTCTGCCTGGGCAAAGTAAGATTGATATTTTTTCACTAATTCCCTTAGAGCCGGTTGGGTTTTAGCCGATAGAGCTAGTAAATGATAGGGACGAGTAATCGATTGAAATGGCTTTTCTTGATAGGGTGCTTCCTCCAAAATCAGATGGACATTGGTGCCACTTAGCCCAAAAGAACTGATGCCCGCAATTCTTTCCTGTTCGACCTGCCAATCAACGGTTTGGGTCGGAATTTTAACAAAGGGGACTTTACTCCATTCAATTAAGGGACTAGGGTTTTTAAAATTAAGATGGGAAGGAATTTTTCGATGTTGTAAGGCCAAAATGACTTTAATTAGGGCCGAGATGCCACCGGCTGCTTCCAGATTACCAATATTCGTTTTGATCGAACTGACAAAAAGTGGCTTTTGACTCGCTTTTTTCTCTGCAAATACTTCGGCGATCGCGGCCATTTCAATCGGATCACTGAGGGGTAAACCGAGAGCATTAGCTTCTAGATAACTAACTTGATCCGGTGTAATTCCGGCATTTTGTAATGCCTCACGTATAACCGACTGTTGGGCAAATCTATTAGGAATAAAAACTGCTCCCCTTTGCCCATTTTGATTGACCGCAGAACCCCGAATCACCCCTAAAATATTGTCCCTATCTCTGAGAGCATCTCCTAAACGTTTGAGAACGACAATACCGCAACCTTCACCTCGAACATAACCGTTAGCCCGCGCCTCAAAGCTATAACAGCGACTATCTTTAGACATCATCCCAGATTGAGAAAAACAAACACTATTAATCGGCGATAACAGGATATTGACCCCCCCCGCCAAGGCTAAATGACATTCTCGATAGCGTAAACTCTGACAAGCGAGATGAACACTCAATAGAGAAGAAGAGCAAGCCGTATCGACGGCAAAAGCAGGCCCGGTTAATCCCAAGAGGAAAGAGAGACGACCAGCAGCCATACTTAAGGCATTGCCAGAGACTAAATAGGCATCATAATATTTAGGATCAATCGGCTCATCCACAATTTTCATCGAATAGTCAAAGGAGGAGATGCCAATAAAAACCCCAGTAGCCGTATTGGTTAATTTTTCTGGAGCTTGATTGCCTCTCTCTAATGCTTCCCAGGCAACTTCTAAGAGTAGTCTTTGCTGGGGATCTAGGTTTAAAATTTCCCTCGGTGTGATACCAAAAAATTGAGGATCAAATTGATCAACACTATCTAAAAAGGCGGCTTCCCTCCCCTGCATTTTTCCCGATTTTAACGGTTCAGGATCATAATATTTATCAATATCCCAACGCTCTTTGGGAACCTCTTTAATACCCTCTCTACCTTGCTCTAACATCTGCCAATAGGCTTCTGGGCTATTACTCCCTCCTGGAAAACGACAAGCAACACTGATAACAGCGATCGGTTCAGCCTTCAGTAAATTAATTTGTCCTTCAATTTTTTGGGAGAGAAAAGCTAATTTGGTTGCAGATAGGTTTGCCAATCTCTGTTGTAAATCACTCATATAAAACTATAAATAGGAAGAAAAAGGTAAACGGAATAGAAGTTGTGATTATTGTATCATTTATTCCATCTGAGCGCAAAGGTTAAGGATAACTCCGTCACATAAATGCTGCTAAACCACATCTATTTTGGGAACTGAAGTTTTTGGAGATATCTTTTAGCAGCAAGTCCCCCTTTTTAAGGGGGATTTAGGGGGATCTACTTGAGTGATCAAAAATATTGGTTTCAAGTGAGACGGGGTTTATATCCCAAAAGAAGGATCCGTCCTTAGATTTTTCTTGAATATTCGTCATGATAGATTTCATAATAGTTTCAGGATGATGATTGAGTTTAGAGGCGATCACTCTTGTTTTAAGCTGGCGATAGTTTTCTGGTGCATCTAGCCAAAACTCAAGGATAATTCTTAACTCTTTTGCCCAATGAACCGAATGAGCAATATCTCGATCTTTAAAGTAACGCATTGCTAACAATTCCTGGGGCATTACTCCTCCCATCAGATTAAAAATCATTGGACAACCACAATGGATCGATTCGATCGCCGTTCTCGCGCCTGGACGAGCTACAACCACAGAACTGATCTGGAGCAATTTAGCCATTTGATTGGTAAACGGTAAAGCACAAAGGGAAAAATTGGGATGGGAAACTTGCCATTCATCTAATTTAGTTTTGGTCACAGCATTTTTGCCACAGAGAGCAATCACCTGAATTCGCTTTTCTAAGGGTAACAATTGCCGCAAAAATTTTAAATGATTATTAGCCCCTGCTCCCCCAGTTCCTAATAAAACGGTAAATCGATCAGCCTGTAGCCCTAATTCATTTTGTAAAAAAGCTTTTTCATCTTCCTCCGTTAAAACAGGTTCATAAAAGGAGCGATTTAATAAGGTTCCCCAGTCAAAGACCTGTTCTGGCCTTAATCCCATCTTTACAGCCTGCGCGCTTACTTCTGGAGTCTGTGTCCAAAAAATATCAACCTTGGGGTTGATCCAATTATGGGTAAAACCAAAACCGCCATCAATTTCCGTGCAGTAGGTCATGCAAATTAGATGACTATCTAATATCTGTTTGGCTAGATCAAAATAACCCAAATTGATCTGACAATGGGTAGAAAGAATAACATCTGGTGAGAAATCTTGTAGGCGTTTAATCCAATAGTTTTTGCCCACAAAAGGTTTACCTGGACGAATATCTTGAAGGTCTTTTTGGTATTCTAAAATCGCATAGTAGAGATTATGGAGTAGGGGAATATTCCGTTGAATAAAATTATAAAAATTTACTAATTTGTGGTAATTAGCATGGGAATTTTCTAACAAAAGCTCAATTTCAACAATTATTTTTTCTCCATATAAGTATTCACACCATTCCCGAAAAGCATTGGCGGCTGCATTATGGGCATAGCCGGTATTAGAGGTTAGGATTAAAATCCGTAGAGGGTAGGTCATAGGAATGAAACATTAAAGATTATTGGAAAAGGGGATACTTATTTGCCTTGACTTGCTCGATCAACCTCTGAACTTGTTCTTGGCCAGTAAGAGGATAGCTTTGATAAGCATGATGAGCTTGACAAATTATCTCATAACTTTCTGGAAAATCTAGCCAATTTTTGATAGTGGAAAATAATTGCTGAGGACGGGTAATGGTCGTAGCCATTTTTCGGGGTAAAAAATAACGAATTGCTAAATATTCCTGGGGCATAATTCCTCCCATACCATTAAAAATTATCGGACACCTCCAATAAACGGATTCGGCTGTCATCATAAAGCCAGGACGTTGAACATTCGCCTGGCTAACTTGCAACAATTGAGGCATTTTCTCCGTAAAGCTCAACACAGAAGTCTTTAATTGGGGATTAGTTTGACACCATTGGAGCACTTTTTTTTGAGCATAGAGATTTTTTCCACAAAGAACGATCACCTGTAATTTTTCTGCTAGGGGTAAGAGTACTTTTAAAAAGTCAATGTGATTTTGTGAACCAGCCCCATTGGTAGAGAGAAGTAAGGTAAATTTGTGAGTATCCAGGTTAAGTTCATCCTGTAAAAACTGCTTTCTTTCCTGTTTAATTAGTGGGTCTTGGTAAAAATTTTCTCGCAAAAGCTGGGATGATAACTGGATTTTTTCAAGAGACATTCCTAATTTAATAGCCTGTTGTTTTACTGGTTCCGTGTGACACCAAAATAAATCTGCATTGCCATTAATCCAATTGATACTAAAACCATAGCCGCCAGCATATTCAGGGCAAAGGGTTACACACAAAACCTGTTTTTCTAAAAGTTCCTTCGCTGCCTCAAAATAGCCCCGATTTAAACTGCCAAAGACACTTAAAATCAGATCCGGTTGATAATCAAGAACTAAGTTTTTATAATAATCACTCACAAAGGTTTGGGTTCCCCATTGCATCAAAGCTGAAACTTCAAAAATATTGAAATAAATGTGATGAAACCAGGGAGCATGGCGATGAATCCAATTATAGAATTGGATAATTTGGTGGGTAAAGGAATGAGAGTTAGCAAAAATATCTTCAATTCTGATGACGACAGTATCACCAAACTGTTTTGTGGCAATTTGTTGAAAAGCCAAGGCTGTTAGGTTGTGAGCCGAGCCTCCACTAGCAGTCAGAATTAAAATTTTGGTTTTCATGAATGAGAAACTTCTCGGATTTAATGAATTGCAATCTATTAGGGGAGACTTTTAATGGTTGATTTAATAATAGCTTTTAACCATTGTTGTGAGAGCCAAGAACGATTGATCATACTGACTCCAAATTTGCCCCATTTTGCTCCCCATTGATAGAGCCAGGATTCTTGAATTTCTTTAGCTTGCAGATAGGTATTATTTTTTTGCATATTTTGATAGACATAGCAGGTCGTGCAAGGAATATCTTCTCGTTCAGGAACTTGCCCCAGGAGCATTTGCCTCGCATAATTCATCTTCGGATTATTGAAAACCTTGACCAATTTATCATCAAAGGCATTGCCGTAATCTCCCCAGGAATTAATACAACATCCTAATACCCTACCATCCCAATTAATTTGGGGCGATTGAAACATTTGCTTACAAAAATATTGATTCATATAATCTCTTTTATTCTTTTTGAGGAATTCGCTTTGACTAATTACTTGACTATTGGTTTCTAATCGCACCTGTTCAGGATGTTTTAAGGGAGAAATCTCTTCATCCCAGGATAGCTTGACATAAAATTCCATCTTCAGTTCTTTTGCCAATTGTCTGGCTTGGGCGATTTCATGTTCATTGTGTCCAAAGACAACAAATTGCCACAGTAAAATGGGAAAGTCGGTTTTATGGATAGATTTATAGTGATTAATGGTTTTAATGTTGTCAATAACGCGGTTAAAATTTCCCCCCAGACGATATTGTTGATAGGTTTCTTGACTCGCGCCATCGATGGAACAGGTAATCTGCCGAACTCGATATTTCACCAACGCTTCTAGGGTTTCTGCTTTCGCAGTGTTGAGGTTAGCACCATTACTGATCGTAATAATGACATTTTTTTGATAAGCATATTCTAAAATTAAGGGTAATTCAGGATTCAGTAAGACTTCTCCCCAATTAGATAGTTCTATATGCAAGATTTCAGGATTATTAGTGACAATTTTCTGGAAATTTTCTGAGCTGACAAAACCGGCACCGAGTTGTTCCTTGATTTTACCCTGGGCTGTTGGGCAGGAAGGACATTTCAGTTGACAATGGGTGGAAAGGTCTAGACGAATGGTTTGGGGATTAATAGTCGTCATAACTAGTTTTAACGAGAGGTTTGACTGTCCAATCTCAGCAGTGGAGTATAACGATAGGCAGCGATCGCCCCTAAGAGATTAATTGCCCCCATGATACTCAATAAAGCAGCAATGCCTCGACCTTCTCCCCGTCCTGTCAACCAACCGACTTGATCGAGTAACCAATAATCTCCCCGAAAAAAGGGTTCAAATAGGCGATCAACCAGGGGGCCAGCTAGGACAAGGGTGATCAGTCGAAATGACCATTCAATTGCTAAACGAGTCGCAAAAACTTGACCTTGATATTCCGGTTCTACCTGTTCTTGCCAAAGGGTTTGATTAAAACTCAAAATCAAGGGACAGACGAGACAATAGGCAACAATGCCGCCCACACAGACCGGAAAAATTTTGATTGTCCATTCTCCGCCAGCACCAAGCAAAACCCAACCTTGAACCAATACCCCACCGATAATGGGTAGGACTAAACGGGGCGGATCTCGCCAAAAACTGACCATGAGACTACCCACTACCCAACCCCCTCCGGCCATACTGAGTAAAGAGCCTAATTCCTTGGTTGTCGCAAAACTAAGTACAAAAGGGGTGAACAGGACTTCTGTCATGCCCAGGGTTGCATAGGTAATACTCATCAGTAGTAGCAGAGCTAGTAAACCAGGGCGATGTTGGATATAGTGCCAGCCCCAAAGGGTTTCTTGGATCAGACTAAGATAGGTAGCGGGTGATGGGGAACGGGCAGGAGGCGCGATTTCAGGAAACCGAACCATCAACAGGGTAATCAGAATAAAGCCAAAACTGAGACAGTCCAACAAAATGATGCCAGGAAGTTGGAGGGAAAGAATTAACCAAGCTGCTGTAAAGGGGGCTACCAGTTGGGCCACAGAATGACCGATCAGGATTAGACCATTGGCCCGACTTAAAAATGTTCTCGGAACCATGAGAGTGGTAGCGGCGAGGTAAGCCGGAACCTGCAAACTATTAAAAGCAGAACTGATTCCTAAAAGTAGATAAATTTGCCAACTGGCCAAGGCTTCAAATTGTAGTAACCACCCCAAGAGCAAAATTCCCGCGATCGCCCCCGTATCACTGAGAATCATAATTAACCGTCGCTGATAATGATCGGCTAGATGACCTGCTAGAGGAGCCATTAAAATGGGAGGCAGATAAATCGCCAGAATCATCAGAGCAAATTGAGTAACGGATTGAGATTGCTGATAAACCGAAACCCCAAAGGCAAAAAGGGTTAACTGAGTGCCAATATTAGAGATTAACTGACCAAACCAAACCCAGAAAAAGAGGTGAAGATGGGTTTGGGGCACAGTCGAGGGGGCCACTCTAAGTTTTACAGTCATGGAGGTGGGATTTCTGAGGGTACAGGTATTTGTCTAAAATACAGGATTAATTTAATTTCTGGTATTTTTAGGGGTTAAGCAGCGTGGCATAAAGTCAGTTGTTTTCTGGCAATTTCCGACCAGGGTCACGTTAATGGGGAAATTTTCACAAATTTTGCTAACCTTGGTTCTATAATCCGACCTTCTGTAAGAATACTATTTTGGCACTGGTATCGTCTGAGTAAATCAGCAAAAGCTTGTAGTGTAAGGCTTAGAGGAAACGAAAAAATAATTAAAGACTGGACACAATTCTATTCTTATTATACTATTATTATTGTTACAATATCAAAGATAAGGAAAAAAGAAAACAATGTCAACATTGAACAAAAGCTCAATGGAAGTCCTGAATAATGTAGGCTTATGCCAAGAGAAAGAGGAAAGAAGAAAGAGGAAGCCTTATTCCAGAAAAGCTGTCCTCATTGCTATAGCGAAAAAGTAAAAATTCATTCTTATTACTAAACGAAGGGTAAGGTCGAACGTAAAATGTTCATCTATCAGCAGTGTAAGTCTTATTTTGCATTTTGCCCACTATAAAATTGAGTTAAAACTTACTTAATAAATCGGTTAACAAAGTTTAAATAACCCTGGCGACCATCTTTTTTTGTCCAGAGTTTTACAGATGATTTTAAGCGTTGCAGACACTCAACCATTTCTGAATAGGTTCTTATTTTTACTGGCAGTTGGATTTCTCCTTCTTCTTGCTTGACAGTCAAACTATTATCTCCTACGAAAATATCACAAATCCCTTGAACTTTTAATAAAAGATTTGCACTAGTGCCTTTGGGTTGAGGGTAGGAGCTTGAGCGTCCCTGGGACTTTGCTTGATAATACTTAACTAACCAGGTAAAGACAGTATCTACCTCTGTATCTATTAAGCTTGGATCTGCTTGGTAAAAACCCATAATTGCACTTTCAATGCTCAAAAGTACGTCTTCGTAATCTTCTTCAAACGACATAAATACTAATCTCCTTTCCTATTGAGATAAAACTAAGTGAAAATCTTAACAAGTTTCTGTCAAAAAATTATGGTTTGACAAAAGCCTATTCTAAATAACCAACAGTCTCACTATCAGCTAATTCCAATGTATCCCCGATCGCTGTGCCATTATGGTAAGCTCCCAATAACACTGGACAGGTTTTTCCCCAGGCAATGACTCCCGTTTGATCTAAAGCGATCGCCGCTAAATCGGTTTGATGGGACTGAGCCTCCTGAATAGATTTAGTCATGGATTGAGCAAGAGAAAATCCATCGCTAACACGAATAACAATTTTGGCAGCCAGACATTCATTAATAATATCTTCCCCCACTCCCGTACAACTGACTCCGGCAAATTGGGTTGCATAATTTCCGGCGGGCATGGCTGAATCACTGACCCGACCAATCCGTTCTAAACCTTTACCTCCCGTTGACGTTCCTGCCGCAATTTTCCCTTGACTATCCAAAGCCACCACACCAATCGTTCCCTTTCTTGCTTCCGAGGTATCAGCCGAAATGAGGCGAGCCATACGTTGCTTATTTTGAAAATTGGCGCGGCGTTCTTCCATCCATTCTTCGATACGAAAATCGGTTAAAGGATCATAGGGAGGAATTTGTAATTCTCGTGCTAATTCGGAAGAACCATAATCCGACAAAATACGATCCGTTTCCTGTTGCAAGAATTTCGCTAAATGAATGGGATTTTTAACGCGAGCAACATTAATAACTCCACTAAAATTTTGTCGTTCTCCGTCCATTAACGAGGCACTCATCCGCACCTGACCATCGGATTGCACGACTGACCCTGTACCGGCATTAAAACAAGGTTCATTTTCCAATAATTCACAACCTCGAACCACCGCATCGATCGCCTCTCCACCCTGCGCTAACAGACCGTAAACTTCCGCCACAATTTGATGCAGCGATCGCCGAACAGCATCTAAACCGCCCTTATCATCAAGGGAACTCGCACCACCGTGAATAATTAACTTAGGTTGTTGGGATATCATGAAAATATTGGTGATAAAAGAAATAATTAATTGTCGTCTCAAACCTTGTCTTCAAGCTTAAAGTCCCAACTTTTCTAAGAGCGGAAGCGGGGAAACAATATGACGATCTAAGCCTAATTCTTTAGGAGTCAGACCCACCGCTAAACCCACTAATTGGGGTAAATGCAAAACAGGAATGGCCAAGTCTTGATCAAGAGCTTTAGCAATTTCAGGTTGACGAGAATCTAATTGTAAATGACAGAGGGGACAAGGGGTAACTAAACAATCGGCTCCGGCGGCGATCGCGTCTTGCAGATGACCGCCTGCTAATTGAAAAGATTGGGGCGTAGCGTAACTAGAAATCGGCCAACCACAACACTGAGTACGACCAGCATAGTAAATTGGATTGGCTCCCACTGTGCGAAAAACATTTTCCATCGACTGTGGCTCAAAAACATTTTCCTCTGGAATTGTCTCTTGCACCCGTAATAGATAACAACCATAGAAAGCGGCACAGTTTAGACCTTCTAGGCGTTTAGTAACCCGTTGTTGCAATTTTTCTAGCCCATAGTCGGCAATTAAGGCCCAAAGAATATGGGTGACACGGCTAGAACCTTGATAGGGAGAACAATTTTCTCGCTTGAGATAGCCATTTACCTGCTCCAGATAGGCGGGATCATTTCCCTGGGCTGCTTTTAAACGCTCATCCACATGGCCAATCACCCCTTGGCAAGTACTACAGTGAGTCAGGAGAGGTAAACCCAAGGATTCTGCTAGGGCAATATTACGAGCATTAACTGTATCTTCGAGTAGTAGCGAATCTTCCTTAAAAGTACCAGAGCCACAACAAGAAGCTTTTTTAAGTTCGATGAGTTCAATGCCAAGGGCCTGGGTGAGAGCGGCGGTAGATTGATACAGTTCTCGACAGGCTCCCTGGGCAACACAACCAGGAAAGTAAGCGTATTTAAGCGATGAAGTCATTGATTTAAGTTCGCCAGATGAATATTTTTCTCAAGCAATTGTTCTAGGATTTTGACCGTTGCTCTAGGGGATAAACGAGGCAAGACTTTTTCTCCCTGAGGACTCTGGAGGCAAAGAACTGGAATTTCGTATTGATATAAATTAAACCAATCCTCACGGGTGGTAATATCTCGCCGTTCCAAATCAAATTGGATTGAGGTGATTTGTTCTAACTTTTCCTCAAGTCCTTCACAAAGATGACAGTCAGGTTTACGGTAAAGAATTAATTGCATAGCGTTATGGCACTTCCTGGGTTTCAGGGACGTGATCAGCAAATCGCACAATATCATCATCGCCTAAATATTCCCCATTCTGCACCTCAATGAGTACCAGGTCGATCACGCCTGGATTTTCTACTCGGTGGGGCGTATTCATCGGCACATAGGTGGATTCTTTTTGTTTAAGCAATTTTTCCTCGCCATTACAGATCACCCTCGCCGTCCCTGACACAACGACCCAATGCTCGCTACGATGATAGTGCATTTGTGTACTCATGTGTTGCCCTGGTTTGATGACAATGCGATTTATACGGTATCGGGAACTTTCTTCTAGAACAGTCACCGTCCCCCAGGGGGGAGTGCGAGTCAGAGAAGCTTCAGGGTGAGAAGAATGGGTAGCAAATTCCGGCAGATCAAGCTTAATCGGTTCACTCATGACTAACTCTCAACGTTGTGCTTCTATTTTAAAGTTTAAGTTTAAAGTTTAAGTTTAAAGTTTCTCTGCTTCGTAGGTATAAAATTGTTGCATTACACCGATAGTTTGAAATTTGTAGGTTGGGACAGGAGAGGGTAAGGAGAGTTCGGTGGCATAAATACTAAAAATCAAGTAGTTTTTGCGGGTGGTGGAATAGGTAATCAGGTGATGAATTTGAGGTCTGCCTGTATCAACCAAGGTTTTGCAGTAGCTTTGAATCAGACCACCTAAGTTGTTGGCTGCTTGAGGACAGACCTGTTCTTTGAGATAACGACTCAGGGCATCTGTTGCGTAGGTTTCGTAGTCTTGTGGGCCAGGATTGCCGATCATCATGATCAATCCTCCTCCTGCCAAGAGAAGACTCCCTAAGGTTGTTAATACCCGCAACACTTTCATCGCTCCCCTATTCACCTTTACGGACAATAATACTGGATCTATCGAGAACTGCCTCAGTTTGATATCAGAAAAACTAAATTTGCCACTTTTTTTTGTCTTGTGCTATATTAGATTTTGCTAATGGCGAGCGTAGCCAAGGGGTTAAGGCAGAGGATTGTGGTTCCTCCATTCGTGGGTTCGATTCCCATCGTTCGCCCTTCTAATGAAAATTAAGAAAAGAGACTGTTGCGAGGATTGTTCTCCATTCGTGGGTTCGATTCCCATCGTTCGCCCTTTCAAAAAAAGTAAACAGACAGTTGCGAGAATTGTTCTTCCTTTCGTAGGTTCGATTTTCAGTGATCGCCTATTTCAAGGCGGTGATAATGTGACTTCGCATTCTTACCCGAATAGAAGCTCCTTTCTCTACAGACAGATTAATTATCAGAAAAATGGGTTTTAAACCCTGTCGTTCTACGACCTCATCCCGATAAATAATTCAACAACTAAAAAATTGTGACTAGAGGTATAACTCCTGATGAAAACCCAACCAACTTACAAGAGCAACTCCTTCTTGAAGACGCAAAAGCTGGTAATGGTATCCCCATTCAAGGAGGTATGGCAGAACCTTTAGGAGATGCTCCTCGACTCGTTGCTCACTATGGCGGAAACCCTGAAGATTGGGTTAAAATGAGTAGCATCCAGACTAAAATTATAAATGGTATGACTGTGCAAATTCATTGGTTTAAAAACATTCAAAATAATCAAGTCGTTGAGCTTAAGCTTAAACGTACTCATCTTAAAATAGCACCAAAAAATTAATAAAAATTTTAACCTATGAAAATTCGTTGTCTTGCTAATATTGGTTTAACCCTTCCTAAAAATTACTTAAAACCTGAGTTTTGTTACACCCCAAAAATAGAATTTCCCTTAACAATTGGTCAAGAATATATAGTTTATGCCTTAAAAGAATGGCAAGGAAATATTTGGTATTATATTTGTGATGATAATTATACTTACTATCCCATACAACATCCTGCCCCTTTATTTGAAGTAATTGATGATCGCTTATCATCCTATTGGCGGTTTAAATGTTACCCTAATGGCCTAATTAGACTGGCTTTTGAGGAGTGGTTAGTCGAAACTTCTTTTTATGATAAATTAACCGATCAAGAAGAAAGAGAAGTTCTGATTTTTGAAAAAATTAAACAGCTTATAGATAACGAAGAATATCCTCAAAAATCCATTTTCAATCAAACTGAAAAATCTTCAGAAAAAGCTAAGGTTTTTGCATGAAACCGCGATCGCCCCTCATTCCCCTATTTGAAACCCTAACCAATTATCCAAATCTGCAAGTTCGCCAAAATCCAATAGAGCTTCTCCCAAATCATCCAACTGCTCCAGGGTCAAACTATTAATAATTTGAATACGGCGATCGCTAATCTTGCCAAACCGCCGAGATAACTGACGAATCAGCAAACGAATCTCTCCCTCTTGGCGACCCTCTTGTTTAGCCTCTTGATAGACCCGTGTTTGCTTAATATCACTCAGTAAAAACATCGCTTGAATCTCCTTGCGGCTTAATTGGGCAAATTTGGAAACCAACACCGTCTCCAATAAATCTATAATATCGCGGGTCACTAAAGGATCAGCAATTTCTGTCTTGGCCCTTTGTAGTAATTGTTGAACTAAAACAGGAGCTTGAACATCCTGAGCGAGGATTAACTGAATCAATCCGACTCCAATAGAACCCGATCGCATCTCATCCAAATAGATCGGCAAAATTCGACCACTATTAATCAATTCCTGTTGGTAAAGTGTTAAAGATGTAACATCAAAACGACGTTGGGCAAAAAGAGCAACAGCCTTCCAATCCTGAACGGGTTTATATTGATTTAAATAGAGACTAATTTCAGCAATCAGTTCCCAGTAAAAATCAGGCTTATTTTGGAATTGTACCTCGACAAAATAGATGGGCTTATCTTCTCGATCTGGCATAAAAATTCCGTCAAAACGAAAAGCCTTTTCCTTGATTTCGGCAGAGATAAATTGATAATAAGCCGCATCGTCAACAGGTTTTCCCAACAATTCAAAAAGAAGAGAGTTAAAGGTTAGGAATAATTGATAAAAGATTGTGTCAGTACGCATAATGTCCTTAGATTAGCACAGATCACAACTAGACAATAGCGATCGCTCTTTAACTCTGAACCCTAAACCAAAAGGCGATCGCTCTTGTTGCTCTTATCGATCATAAAAGAACTGACAATGATTGCTGTTGTAAATTCTAACAAAATAGACGGTGATCGCTGTTTTATCGTAGTTTGTTATTCTCAAGGGCAATCAATGGGATAATATGAAAAAGGAACTTATCAAAGGTAATGACTATGACAGAGACAATCCAGTTAACATCAGAACAAATTGCTAAGTATCGCGTTGAACTAGCAGATAATTCTGATTTTTTGGCAGCACTTGATGTAATCGAAGAATGGGATGGAGATTTGGCCGATGCGGCTGAATCCATTGCGACTCGTAACAGTATCGAAGGAGTGGAGGATAATGCTGATATGCGTTGGTTTGTTATTGTTCTCCAAAAATGTCGTGGTTACATCTGTCAGCCGAAATATGAAAGGTTGAGAGAAAAATATTTACCTGCTCTTATACCTCCTTTAACAGATTTTATCGCGGGGGCTTTCATGTGTCCACCGGGGATTGCAGGGATTTTATCGGCTCCTATTGCGCTTTATATTTCAGAGGAAGGAATGGATAAATTTTGTCAAATTTCCACCGATGGCTAAACTCCTGTGGCGATAAATGCTGTCCAATAATAGGGATTGGCAAAGGGATAGGGTTCGCGTTTAACCGCAGCTTCTAATAAGTCTTGAAATTTCTTTCTATCGCGTTTAATTTCAAAGACTTGATCGAGTAATTGCTGGAATATTTGACTATTTTTTATTCGGGCTAATTTTTTGCTATTTAATGTTCTTAACCATGTTTGAGTATTATTTAAAACAATAGCAATACTTCCTTTATCTTGGATAGAAATTCGTTTAAGATCGTGATAAAATTTAGTCATAAATAAGGTTGTTGCTAGGGGATCTACTGTCCAAAGGGTGCTAACAACACTAGAACTTCCTGCAAATAGAAAACCACTGGGTAAACCGACGTATTCATCACTAATACTATCCGCTTTACTTTCGATTATACCACTTTCACAAGCGGAAAAGGTGACTAAACGGCATTCTCTTAAATCCAGTTTTTCAAAGACTTCTGCTAGGGTTAGGTTAGCTGATTCTCCTAAGTTACCTTCTGGATCTGCTAACATTAATGCCGAGTCTCTAGGGGATTTATCATCAAATTTTCCATGACAGGAAAAGTGAATACAATGGGATGCTTGTAAGTCTTGACGACGGTTTTCTAGGGTTTGTTCTGATGCTTCTGATTCACCAATAATAATGGTTTTGTCAGCATCAAATCCTTGACTAATTCTCTCTATTTCCAGATTTGCCCCTAAGAGGGGTTTTAGTCCTTTTCTGGTGGGGTTTTTAATGGCAAAAAGACGATTAAAGTTTTCTCGCTGTGATGATTGTACTAGTTTCAAAAGTTGGCAACTGGGAACGTATCCTACACCATTAGAAAAGCGTTGATAGAGAAATTGTCCATCTTTTAGGGGTAAACAATGAAGGGGAATAATATGTAAAAACCAATGGGGAATGATGATTAATCGTTTGCAAGATGGAGGAATTAGTTCTAAAAGTTCATCAATGTGGAGAATTTCTGATAGTTGATTTAAACGAGAATCAAGAGTTTTAATCCACTCGGTTTTATTATTTTCATAAGCTTCACGATAATCTTTAATGAAATTAATCAAGTTTTCTCGATCTGTTGCTGAAGATTGCCAAACTTTAACTCCTTTTACCTCATTCTCATTCCAATTCCCCCCTTTTGAAGGGGGGTTAGGGGGGATCAAACCTTCATTAGTTACAATAAACGCCATAATACTATCCCCTGAAATATACCATTCTAAAATGGCAGTTTGTTGATCAATTAAGGATTGAATCTCACTTAAGGGAATGCTTTGAACCTTTTGAGTTAAGCTAAAAGTGGGATCTATGGGGGTTATTTCACGGTCAATGAATTGATTTAACTCTTGTTTTAAATGATTGAGGTGAGTATAGTCATTTAAGATGGGTTGTTTTTGTTGATCTAGGGTTAAAATTACTCCCCGATTGCGGGTTTGTTCTTGGATGGCTAACTGTTGTTCTTCCCCAATAATGGCACGACGGAGGCGATCTAATTCGGTAATAATAGTTTGGGGGATATTACCTTTAGGATAGATATCTCGATCGGTTAGCAATTGGACTAGATAGCGAGTTTTGCTGCGTTCAACGTATTCTAAGGCGCGATCTCTTTGATTGAGGTTGAGATAGGATTGAACTATGCCATGATAAACATCCATTGCTTCGGAGAGGATTTCTTGTTGCCGTTGGGGGTTTAAGGCTTCGAGTCGAGTATTTTCTACTGCTTCGATCGCTAAATTGTAGCCTTTGATGGCGGTTTCCCAGTCTTCGATCAGGTTAGCTGTAACTCCTAAGTTTCGTCCTGCCACTAAACAGTAAATGGGATAAGCAGTGGAAGTCCAAACTTCTAAAGACAGGTTATAAGCTTCAATAGCTAACTCTAGATTATCTGCCCTTTCCCCAAGAATGCGATTACTATAAGTTAACCCCAAATTATTTTGTGACCTTGCCCAATTTTCAGGAAAGGCTTCACGGGTATAGACTTCTAAAGACAGGTTTAAAGCTGTGATCGCTTTTTCTAGATTATCTGCCCTTTCCCCAAGAATGCGATTTCCATAAGCAGTCCCCAGATTATTTTGTGTCATTGCCCAATCTTCAGGAAATGCTTGACGGGTATATACATCTAAAGACAGGTTAATAGCTGCGATAGCTAACTCTAGATTATCTGCTCTTTCCCCAAGAATGCGATTTCTATAAGCAGTCCCCAGATTATTTTGGGTCGTTGCCCAATATTCAGGAAAGGCATCACGGGTTCTTACTTCTAATGACTGGTTATAAGCTGCGATCGCTAACTCTAGATTATCTGCCCTTTCCCCTTTGATGCGATCACGATAAGCAATCCCCAGATTATTTTGTGCCGTTGCCCAATATTCAGGAAAAGCTTCACGGGTATATACCTGTAATGACAGGTTATAAGAAGCGATCGCTAACTCTAGATTATCTGCCATTTCCCCTCTGATGCGAGTTTGATAAGCACCCCCCAGATTATTTTGTGTACTTGCCCGTCGTTCAGGAAAAGCTTCACGGGTATATACTTCTAATGACAGGTTATAAGCAGCGATCGCTAACTCTAGATTATCTGCCCTTTCCCCTTTGATGCGATAACTATAAGCAGCACCCAGATTATTTTGTGTACTTGCCCATTCATAAGGAAAGCTATCACGGGTATATACTTGTAAAGACAGGTTAAAAGCGGCGATAGCTAACTCTAGATTATCTGCCCTTTCCCCAAGAATGCGATTTCCATAAGCAGTCCCCAGATTATTTTGTGTCATTGCCCAATCTTCAGGAAATGCTTCACGGTTATATACTTCTAATGACTGGTTATAAGCTGCGATGGCTAACTCTAGATTATCTGCTCTTTCCCCTCTGATGCGATTACTATAAGCTAACCCCAGACTATTTTGTGACCTTGCCCATTCAGAAGGAAAAGCTTCACGGTTATATACTTCTAATGACTGGTTACAAGCTGCGATGGCTAACTCTAGATTATCTGCCCTTTCCCCAAGAATGCGATCACCATAAGTTAACCCCAAATTATTTTGTGACCTTGCCCAATCTTGAGAAAAGGCTTCACGGGTTAATACTTCTAAAGACAGGTTTAAAGCTACGATGGCTAACTCTAGATTATCTGCCCTTTCCCCTTTGATGCGATCACTATAAGCAGTCCCCAGATTATTTTGTGACCTTGCCCATTCATAAGGAAAGGCATCACGGTTATATACTTCTAATGACAGGTTATAAGCCGTAATAGCTAACTCTAGATTGTCTGCCCTTTTCCCTCTGATGTGATTACAATAAGCATTCCCCAGATTATTTTGTGAATTTGCCCATTCATAAGGAAAGGCATCACGGGTATATACTTGTAAAGACAGGTTTAAAGCTGCGATGGCTAACTCTAGATTATCAGCTCTTTCCCCTCTGATGCGATTACTATAAGCTAACCCCAGATTATTTTGTGTCATTGCCCATTTTTCAGGAAAGGCATCACGGGTTAATACTTCTAAAACGGTGTGATAGCCTTTAATAGAGATTTCTAGATTATTAGCCCGACTTCCCAAGGGAAACTCTGAAATATCAAGACATAAATTTTGAATCAACACGGCAATAACTGCCACTTCTTCTGGTTTCGCTTGAGAAAACTTATTTCTCGCCCATTGTTGCAACAGTTGGGCAAAGGTACCATCTAACAGATGTTGACGGCGTTGTAGGATCGGATAAACGACCGCAGGATTATTACTCTCATATTCTGCTTGTAATACTTCTAATAAAAACCCCTGATATTCCTCCATACTTCCCACTTGAGGGTTGAGATATTGCCCCAACTGTTGCGCCATATTCCGTAACCAAGCCGCAGGATTATTATTTCCTTGTTGTTCTAACCCTGTTGCATAGTTTTCCATCACCTGCAAAAATTCGGGATCAATCAATTCCTGATTTGCTTGCAGAATATTATTGAGTTCCTCATCATCAGCACAAGTGAGCAACTGTTCAATTAAATTAACATAAGCTTGTAATCTGGCTTCATCCATAACCGTCCCCTCTAACCCCATCACTTAATGGCAATTGTAACGACCAATATAAAGCAAAAAATGCTCCTTTACTGCCGCTAAAACTTAACTTGTAAGCCGAGACTGTAACCATTGATCCAAATCCGCAAGCTCACAAAAATCCAGTAAAGCTTCTCCTAAATCATCCAACTGCTCAAGAGTCAAACTATTAATCACTTGAACACGGCGATTCTATCATTTGTCGAAGAGCCTAAGCTATTTTCCCATATTGTTGAGCAGGGCGAACGCATCTTATTTTTGAAAGGTAGGCTGGATAAGGGTTTCCGAGATCATGATTGATTTTTTATGAAACGCTGAAAGTCTTATCAGATAAGGAGTCTAGAATTTAGATGCGTTTGCTCTGCGATCGCGGTTTTGAGTCTTGTTATAGAAAATTAATCGCTTTTCCTGTTGATGCTGCTCTTGAGCAAGTTGCCTAACTGGACAGTGCGAAGTTTATGGATGCCAGATAAGGTCAGAACAGGGCAAACGCATCTTATCCGAGTAAAACCTTAAGGAGATAGTCCTCGTCCCAACCAGCGCGTAGCCGTTTATTCTTGATACCAAGTTTCAGAGTATTTTCCTTTGTGAGCAAGTTAAGAGCGATATGGCGTAAGACGGCTAAATTCTCAGGAGCAAAATCCTTACGAATGCGACAAGCATCCTCGTTGAAGGCCAAGTCTAGAACCCAATGTAAAGAGTTTTCTATCAACCAATGACTACGAACAGATTGGGATAATTTTTGAGCATTACTCGGCAGGCTACTGATATAGTAGCGAGTCTCATACTCTGTTTTGTCTTTCAATCGTCTCTCCGCTTTAATCATACAGATGCTCGTCAACTTTGCCCATTTCTCCGCACCCAGCAAAAATTCTGTTTGTTCCATCGTCCAGCAACGGCGAATTTCAATCCGTCCATGTCCCTTGTCTATTGTTTGATGAAAATCATGCTTAATTCCCACAAAATTAACCGATTGAGCATGAGCAAATAATTGTTCAACATCCTCACATAAATTACCTTGATTGCCTTTCAATGCCAAAACATAATCTCCCCCTCGCCCTACTATCTGTTGGGCAATCTTTGTCTGAGTTCCCATGGCATCAATCGTTACGATACAACCTTTGACCTCTAGCATTTTCAGGAGTTTAGGAATCGCCGTGATTTCATTCGATTTGCTTTCCACCTTGCACTGTCCTAGTACTAGACGATTTGCTGTTGCCCATGCACTTACCATCTGAATTGCGCCCTTTCCGTTGGCATTGTCATAGGAGTGGCGAAGGGTTTTGCCGTCAATCGCTATCACTTCTCCTTCACTTACCTCCGCTATACTTTTGACCCAATGCAGAAAACAGTCTTGAAATTGCTCTGGATTCAGACTAGCAAATACACGCGCAAACGTATCGTCGGAGGGGATGCCATTCGGCAATTCCAAAATTTTTTTTAGCCATTGATGTTTAGCCGGCACTGGTATCGTCTAGCTAGAAGCTATAAACGTTGCAATACAAGAGGTTCAACAAATCAGGCGAATTTGGAGTAAGTCCTCCCAAGTTAACCCTTTTTGAATTATACCGAGAGCTACCGCAGGAACTTTTTTCGTCGTAAAATGGCTGCGAACAAAGTTATGAACCATCCAGAAAATATCTAGCACTCGCTGTAATCCCACAACAGATTTAGCATAAGTATTTGTTCGACGACGAAAGGCGGCTAAATAGCGTCGTAGAGAACTATTAAATGCCTCAACGTGGTTGGCATGAACATCCTTGTCTTCTGGTTTTTCTGTTGTCTCAGGATGTTCAGTTTTCGGAGTTTCTACTTTCTCTAGTTTACCCTCAGAATCTCGACGTTTACTACTCTTATTTTTTAATCTTACCACCATACCCTTCGGTAATACTTTGGTGGGACGACCTCGCTTCCCAGTCCTTAATACTTCGTGACAAATATTAAATAGCAGTTGACTATATCGCTTTTCTCCATCTGTAAATAACTGGAGAGATTCTGCACTCCTTTCAAATAATTCCGCTACCGTCATCATTGCTTCTAGAAATAATTTCTGCTCTTTTTTACCACATTTTAAATGCCAAATAAAGCGGCTAGCCCTGTCCATGAGCACGATTGTCCACCCCTCAGAGGCACTTGCTTCTTTATTTTTTCCAACTTTTGTGTATAGTTCATCCCCTTCTATTACTAATTTAACAAATTCATTCACTAAGGCGTATAAAAATAATGTCTCTTGTAATCCTGATAATTTCTTTTCCCAATTCAATATTGTTGTTTTTGCGTAGCCGAATACTCGGGCTGCTGCATTTAATCCTATTCCTTCCATTCTGGCTTTTAATACTTTTACAATTTCACTTAATGGGGTTTCTAAGCCAGCGATTACGCTACCATAAGTCTCAGCAAAACAAGAACCACATTCTTGACAGATGAACATTTTACGTTCCCCGTTACCTTTCGTTTGGTAATGAGAATGTATTTTTACTTTTTCACTATAGCAATGAGGGCAGTTTTTCTGAAATAAGGCTTCCTCTTTCTCTTGAGGTAAGCCAATATCACTTAGGAGGTCAATTGAGCTTTTATTCAATGTTGACATTGCTTTCCGTTTTCCCTTTCTTTAATATAATGACAATAATAATAGTATAACAAAAACGGGAATATGTCCAGTCGTAAGTTATTTTCTATTTTCTCAAACTCTTACACCATAACTTTTTCTAGCTTTGATCACACGATACCAGTACCGTTTAGCCTTGCCGAAACTTTCCATGGCTACCCAACCTTCTGCTCCACAAATGACGGCTAAGATGGCAATCGTTAGAATATCAATGAGTTTATGCCGTTTTGTTCGTTCGATGCGAGGGTCATCTATTTCGGCAAAGTGTTCTACCAGTCTATATTTGGGTCGGAGTTTCATCGCTTTTGTTTTCTATGCACTTTCCCTTATTTTCCCTTATCCATCCCTCTATAATGTTCTTGTATCTGTATCATTTTTAGATGCGTTCGCCCTGTATTGTTGAGACGTGAGACTACCCCGATACAAAACAACACGAGCAAGATCAATGGCACGAACCTGATCTAAAAGGGCAATTGAAAGAGATTTTAAGCCAGCAACTCCCGCCGCAAACCGAACATATAAATTAGGAGAATTTATCACCCAATCTTGCCCTCGATCCGTTGTCATCGGCACAACAAAAATGAGCGGAAATCTTAGCTTGCCTAAACGACTCGGAAGCCCAACCACAATAGCTGGTCTAAAACCCTCCTGCTCTCTGCCCCTGGGAACCTGACTAGGAAATTTAAACGTTACAACATCACCAACCTGTAAAACCCGATCTGTCATATCCCAATCTCAATCTTGCCTGTTTCAGCCACAAACTTAACAGGTAATCCCTTCTCTAATTCTCCCTCTTGCCACTCATAGGTATAGTAACTTTCTAAGCCAGATAAATCGCTTTCTAGCCAATCCCGATCTTGTTGAGTTTGAGGATTTTCTTGCGGTCGTAGCAGATAATTTAAAAAATCTAAAACTTCTCCCAATCGTTCATCAGGAATCACTTCCAAACTTTGCACAACTTGAGTTCTGAGGGTGTTCATCTTAGCAAATTTCCCCTAAAAATAGAAAACGATGATTTGCGATCAGACCTTTGCCGAAAACCGCAATTTTGGCTTTGATGGCACTTGACCTCCCAATTTTAGCAAAAACAATAAAATGCGATTATTAATCGTAATCAGATTTTATTATCTCTCGAACAGCTTGGGCGATCGCCAATTTCCAAAGTTGATAATCTTTAACTCATTTTGTGGACTTTTCAGCAGACCCCAATTACGGGGGAAAATCAATGGGGAAAAATTGATGATTCTTTTCGTTCAATTGCACCTGTACGAAATCCCCTGTTGTTGGGCTGGGAATACGATCGCCGCTTGGTAAAAATTGAATATCTCCAGTTACGCCCTTACCCTTAAAATCCTGACGGCGCAAAACCTGAGCAATTCCGTTACGGGTCGGATTAATAGATAAAGCGGTGGCGATCGTGACAGTTGCATCGTAGGATAAAATCGTACGCCAATTGCGAGTACTTCCCCATTTTTTTGCCAGTTCTTGACTAAAAGCATCAGACTGATCTTTGTACCAAGGCACTACCAAGACTAAGTTATTAACGGCTTGTCCTCCCTTTAAGGTTAATCCCGTGAGTAGGGTACTGCTTCCAAAAAGTGTTAAGCGACCTTGATTCGCTTTGGCCATTTCCAAGGCTTTTTCAATGCGATCAACGTGGGGAGCCAAAATGAGAGTATCTATCCCCTGATTAATAATTTCATTGATTTTTTGATCCGCCTTAAATTGGGGATCGGAAAAGTTACAGGGAATATTAATATAAGAAATCTTTTCATCAATTAATTTAGAAGCAACTCTGGTCGCAAAAGAAGCATTATCAATTGCTTCCCCATCAAAACAACTTGTAACCCTCGCTTTTGGAGTGGTTTTAACAATATAATTTGCCAATTTATCGGTTAAAGAACTAAGGGGAACCATCCGAAAAATATGATCTCCCAAAGTAATTAGGCGATCAGAAAAAGAGGTGGGACTTAACATCACGAGACCCCCTTTTTGGTAAATCGGAGCCGCCGCCACACTAGCATCGGAGGCATTATGACCAATCACGGCTTGGATGGCAGTCTCTTTAACAAAATACTTGGCAATTTCTTGGGCGATCGCTGGATTATTGTCATCATTAGCAATTTCAATCACTAATGATCGTCTATCTCTACCCATTTTTTGAGTATTTAATTTATCTTGAAAGGTTGCAACTCCTCTCAAAATTTCTTCAGCAATTTCCCTGTTACTGCCGATAGGAACACTAACCCCAATATGATCATAATTTCCCTGCATTAAAGCACGAGCATTGTTTAAATAAATGACCGTTTCAGGATCATTTTTTCCTGTTTTAGTGATTGGCTAAAATAATCGATCGCGCTTTGATAATCTTGGTTTTTAAAACCCACATTCCGCAGGTTGTCGAAGAGGAGCACTAGTTCACGCGAGCTAGTATCGGTACTTGTGCATTGATTTCGGGCAAGGATAAAAAATGTCAATAAAGTTCTAAAATGGAGTCTTGTCTTAGATAGAATCAACAGTAAAAATGAATAACCTAAATATTAAAGACCTCGACCACTTAGGAATCGTAGCGGGAATTATAGATGAAATGGGTGGGAGCATCTCACTTATGCAATAAGTATTAATACTTATGGGCAGAAAAATAAGACTTTGAACTTTATCGAACTTTATCAAAAAAAGAAATGAGAGTATAATAGTCGAGACCCACTTTCCAAAATCTATCCCAATTGAGGAACAATCTCATGTTATCAGTGTTATCAGAAAATGAAAAAAGGATTCAAGAGTTATGTCAAGAGTTGGGAGAATGTCTCTATCAACAATCTCAAGTTAAAACATTTAATAATTTGGGCGAAATAGAGGAGACTGTCAGAGACTTAATGATTCAGTATGTCAACCCAGAAATAGGTATTTTTTTGTCAAAACAAGTACCGAGGAAACCACAGGTCGGATACGAACAGTAAAAAGTATTTTGGGGGAATTGCCCATTACAGAAAAACAAGCGAAGAAATTAGAACTAAAGCCTCGAACTCAGATGAGTCCAATGTTAGAGAAGAACTGTTTGCTACTGAGTGGCGATGAGTCTTATGGAAAAGCAGCTAAGAAAATCCAATCATTGACGGGAATTGCTGTTTCTCACAGTACGCAACAACGCCTTGTACATCGCTATCATTTTGAAGAATTACCCTCTAACACAGAAGTCGAAGAAATTAGCATAGATGGTGGGAAGGTACGACTCAGAACTCCCAAGGGAGAACCCTTAATTTGGCGTGATTATAAAGGAGTCAGTTTTCATCAATTGGGGGTAGCTGCCTTTTTTCAAGATAACTCGGCTTTATTAGATTTGGTTAATTCTCAAATTTTGGCTAAGCCTTTAATTTGTTTGGGAGATGGACATGATGGTATCTGGAACTTATTTCGTGAGATAGGACAGAAACATGAGCGAGTTGAAATTTTGGACTGGTATCACTTAATTGAAAACCTCTATAAAGTTGGGGGGTCATTCCAGCGAATTGAGGAGGTCAAGTCTTTTCTTTGGACGGGTGAAGTGGATGCCGCTATCTCCTGTTTTGAGGGATGGTCAGAGCCTCAAGCTGAGAATTTTATCATTTATTTAAACAAGCATAAACATCGGATTGTCAATTATGGTTATTTGCAGGCAGAGGGCATTTCTATTGGCTCTGGCTCTGTCGAATCTCAAGTTAAACAAATTGGTCATCGTCTTAAAATTACTGGTGCGAGTTGGAATTCTGACAATGTACCACAAGTCCTTCGTCATCGCTGTTCCTATTTAAATGATTACCTTTTTTGACTCTTTCATTTACCTCGTTAAGTATTTCTACTTATTGCAAAGGTGAGATGCTCCCCATTGAAACAAGCCCTAAAACCCCATTTGGGATGGCATGGTGCCAGACTCTCCTTCCTAACCTTGTTCTTACTCGCCCTCCTCAAAGTGAAAACGGTTAACCTTAAAGAATTGGCTCTGGGTTTTGAAGGTCGGGCATTGGTGGATTCTCATTACAAACGCTTACAACGCTTTTTCTCAGGATTTGAGCTGGATTACCATCACATTGCCCGTATTGTAGTCAGTTGGCTGGATATCCCTCAACCTTGGGTATTAAGTAGGGCTTGCTGAAAAAAGCTGAAACCTTTACGGAGAAAAATAGTAGGCGAATTAAGAACCGCTAGAATGCACGAAAATAGGGTAGAATGCCTCAAAACCATTGCATTAAGAAGAGAGAAAGCAGATGTACCGAAAGCAACAGTACTCAATTGAAACACCAGAAAACTTGAAAAATCTGTTCGGCGGGCAGTTAGACGAAGAAAATCGTTGGATAGAAATGTCAAAAATGATTCTTTGGGAAGAATATGAGGAAGAATATGCAAAAAACTTCACAGAAAAAAAAGGAGCCCCAGCCAAATCATTTAGAATGGCATTAGGAGCATTAATTATCAAAGAAATTTCAGGAAAAAGTGACAGAGAAACAGTAGAACAAATAAAAGAGAACCCTTATTTACAGTACTTTATAGGAATGGAAAGCTATAGTAGCAAAGAAGCATTTAATGCGTCAATGATGGTTCATTTTCGTAAAAAAATAGGAATGGAATTAATAAATAAAATTAATAAAGAAATAGAAAAAAAAGCGACGGGTGTAGCGTCAGAAAAAAAAGAAAATGAAGGAAAGTTATTGTTAGATGCGACTTGTACACCAGCAGATATAAAATATCCAACGGATATAGGAATATTGAATGATGCCAGAGAAAAAACAGAAAAAATAATAGATAAGCTGTATGAAGAAATAAAAGAGAAAAGGAAAGAAAAGCCGAGGACTTATAGGGAAGTGGCAAGAAAAGAGTACTTAGCCATAGCAAAAAAACGTCGTGTGTCAAAAAAAGAAAGAAGAAAAGGAACAAAAAAACAACTAGGATATATAAAAAGAAACTTGTCTGATATAGAAAAAATGATAGAAGAGGGAGCAAAGTTAGAAAAACTAACGAAAAAAGAGCAAGAAGAGCTTGTAACGATAGGAAAAGTGTATGAGCAACAGTTAGAAATGTATGAAAAAAAGACAAATAAAGTAGAAAACAGAATTGTGAGTGTAAGCCAACCTCACGTGCGTCCAATAGTGCGTGGAAAAGCGGGAAAAGCAGTAGAGTTTGGAGCTAAAATATCGGCAAGTAATGTGAATGGCTTTGTCTTCTTAGACAAATTAAGTTGGGATAATTACAACGAATCGGGAGATTTACAAGCGCGAATAGAAGAATATAAAAGGGAAACAGGATGTTATCCGGAATCGGTTCATGTGGATAAAATCTATCGAACAAAAGCGAATCGAGCTTATTGTAAAGAAAGGGATATAAGAATGAGTGGTCCCCGATTGGGAAGACCGCCGAAAGAGGTGAGCAAAGAAAAAAAGAAAGAGGCACGCTCAGATGAAAGAGTGCGTAATGCCATTGAGGGTAAATTCGGACAGGGAAAGAGGAAATTTAGTCTTGGTCGAGTGATGGCCAAACTACCTGAGACCTCGGAAACGGTAATTGCGATGAATTTTTTGGTAATGAATCTTTCTACTCTACTTCAGAAGACAAAAAGTAAAAAGTTGTAGAGTCGTTTTTCTTGTGAAAAATGGTGTTAATTTTCCTCTCTTTTGTGAGGAGTGATTTGTGTTGACCTTTTTAGACAGAAAGGAACAATAGATTAAACAAAATCTGTATTTTGATTTGTTTCCATAAGGATAAGTTATCTATGCTTTTTCAGTCCATACTTCCCTAACCCACATTTCTTTCGTTTTTTGACTTTTTCAGCAAGCCCTAAGTATTGACCGCACAACCTGGGAGTTTGGCAGTCATGGTTATAATATCCTCACTGTCGGCATTGTCCATGAAGGAGTAGCCATTCCCATCTTGTGGTGGATGCTTAGCAAGAAAAAGGGCAATTCTAACAGTGATGAACGAATGCGTTTTATCGAGGAGATGCTCAAGATTTTTCCCACCGCCCTGATTCGTTGTTTATGTGGCGACCGTGAGTTTATTGGTCAGGCTTGGCTTCGCTATCTTCTGCTCGAACCGCTACTGGCTTTCTGTCTGAGAATTCGGGCTACGGACAAGATTGAGCACAATGGCAAGCTTTTGGCCGCCAAAGTCATTTTTGCCCATCTTGCTATTGGTGAATCTCAACGTCTTCAAGGGAGTTGTCGGGTTTGGGGATATCCTGTTTCTGTAGAGGCTCTTCGATTGCCTGATAATTCTCTACTCATCGTCATTGGACATCCCGATTCCCAAGGTCTTATTCACGATTATGCCCTGCGTTGGGGCATTGAAACCCTTTTTGGCATCTTTAAGACTCGTGGCTTTTGCTTGGAATCTACTCACTTTACTGACCCCAAGCGTCTTCGTAAGCTTTTGGCTTTACTGGCTTTAGCTTTGGCTTGGTCTCTCAAAACTGGTCTAGCAATTCATCATCTTCATCCCATTCCCCTCAAGAAACATGGTCGCCTAGCGCAGAGTCTTTTTCGTCTTGGTTTTGACCATCTTCGTCATCTTGTTCTTAATCCTTCTCTACCCAATTTTTCTCTTTTTCTCGACTCCCTACATTTTTTGTCCTGTACTTAGAAATTCAATATTCAAATTGGCAATATAATAGGGCAAAATTGCCACCTCATTACAGTGAATTTCATGCTGATATTTATACTTTAACTTATCCTTATTAATATACTCAATTAACTCAGTGATAAAAGTTCCCGTCCCCGTTGCCGGGTCTAAAATCTCTACATTTTTATCCTGTAATAACTTGCCAAAATGCTTATCTAATAAATAATCTACACTCTCAATCATAAACTTAACAATCTCACTGGGCGTATAAACAATGCCCAAACGATCCGCCGCTTTCGGATTATAAGCCTTATAAAAATTCTCATAAATTGCCTTCAAAAACTTTTGCTTTTCTTGATGATTATAGATATTAGCTGCCGTGCGTCGAATTACTCCATAATAATGTTCAATACTGCCTAACATATTACGTCGAACTGAACCAACAAAAAACGTATTAATCACATTACCTAACTCACGGGCAATATTATTTTCTCGATGAAATTGCGACTCATTGAAAATACTGACTTTTCCCGTTAAGTCCAAAATCCAGCAATGCAAACTTCTAGAGGCTTTATCTGGCAAGGGTTTGAGTAATGATTCTCTTGACAGGAAAAAAATATTCTGAAGCCATCATCCCGCTTATCGTTCAAATTTCAAAAACAAAGGATGAAGGGAGTATGAGACTGTAAAATGGAGAAAATCTTAAAGGGCAGGTCAAAAAATGTTGGAATGGTGGACAAAAAACTTTGCCAGTTGTGAATTGGGAGACGAGAGGCTAAACAATCGTGCCTTCTCGATTGGGAAAAAGTTAAGTGAGGGGTTTGGAAAAGCCTTATCAGAAGTGTTTAAGGGAGGAAACGAGTTAAAGAGGTCCTATGAATTTTTGGGAATCCGAAAACAGACTTTGTCAAGATAATAGAGCCGCACTGTGAAATGACAACTGCCGCCGTAGAAGAATATAAGATAATGCTATCAGTCGGAGATACGACCTTCTTAGATTATCGCAATATCAAGGAAAAAAGGGAAGGGTATGGGCCGACTGGAAAAGGAGGGAATGGATTAATACTGCATAGTGCTTTAGCAATTGAGCCAGAAAAAGGACAAGTATTAGGTTTATTATGGCAAAAACTGTGGAATAGGGAGGTAAAAGAAAAGCCCCCAACAGATGAAACGGCGAAGCAGAAAAAAGAAAGACAGAAAGAACAAAGAAAAGCAGCTCGTCAAAGACCATTTGAGGAAAAAGAATCCTACAAATGGGTAGAGGCTCTAAACACCTGTGAGAAACAGGTAGAAAGTTCAACGAGGGTAATTCATGTATTTGACAGAGAAGGAGATGTTTCAGAAGTCTTTGACTCAGTGCGTCAACTCAAGCATACAGGAGTGCTGGTCAGAGCGTCTCATAATCGTAGTTTAGACAAAAATAGTGAACGACTTTGGCAACATTTGGAATCAGAACCGATTCGTTTTCATCAAGAAATCGAGATTCCGAGTACAGGAAAAAGAAAAGCACGGAAGGTTAAGCTTGCCGTCCGATTTTGCTCAGTTAATCTACGAACTCCCTATCGTTTTGATAATCGTGACCCGTTGAATGTCTATGCTGTTTATGCGACAGAAATCGATTGTCCCGAAGGCGAAACTCCTTTATCTTGGATGCTTCTGACTACAGAAGTTGTTGAGACTATTGAGATGGCTGTCACTATTCTTCGTTGGTACACCTACCGATGGCGGGTTGAAGAATTTCATAAAGTCCTTAAGTCTGGTTGTCAGAGTGAGCGTTATCGACTTGCCTCTGATGGAATGAAAACTCTTTTGGGTTTTTTAAGTGTCATTGCTGTTGAACTTTTACACGTTACTTATCTTCATCGTACCCAGCCCGATGCTCTCGCGATTGAAATTCTTAATCCTCTTCAACTTCAGGTGTTAAAAGCAGCCGCCTCTCAAAAACTTCCCCCTATTTTGACTGTTGCTTGGGCTGTCGAGTCTGTTGCTTTTCTTGGTGGTTATCTTGAACATCGTCGTAAAACTCCTCTCGGTATCCAAGTCCTTTGGCGCGGTTGGTTGAAGTTGCATGACCTTTGCCAAGGCTGGCAGCTTGCAATCCGCACTTAACGGGAAAAGTCAGATTGAAAATATTGGTAAAAATATCCTCCGTTAAAATATGCTGAATGATCATTTCTCGCACATCATCCCTATTAACCTCTGGATTAATAGACTGCTGACAAATTCTTAAAAACTTATCTCTAGCTATAACAAAATTAGCATTATTTTCTGACTGCTCATTAATCATTTCTCGTAAGCGAATTAAAATGGTCGGTAAATCCTCATTGAAAACCGCGATCGCCGAGCGAAAATCCTTAACCTCTGGCCGTTCATAATTAATAAATTCCGTTAAAAGCTGATCAAGAGCCTGCTCATCACGCATCGCAACACGCCAACAAACCTCACCCTGACGTAACAAAATCGCCGTCTGAGAATCTTCAAATAAAATATTATCGTCGGGATAACCCTTGGCTAATTTTTTCTCAATTTCTTTCTCCAAATCATCATCATCATCCTTGGCCTCCCAATAGCCCCACTCCAGACGCAGCGCATCTTTAACAACGCCATCCAAACGGATCAAATTACCGCGTTTTGTTCGATAATCCAACTCTGAAACCACCAAAAAATCCTTCGGTTGACAATACTCATTTAACAAACTTTGAAAAGCAAAACGAATCTGACTTTCATTCCGACGACCGCCATACTGAATAATTTGATCCAGATCTCGATAATATTGGCTAATAGCAAGACGAGACATCAGGGCGAACGCATCTAAAAATGATACAGATACAAGAACATTATAGAGGGATGGATAAGGGAAAATAAGGGAAAGTGCATAGAAAACAAAAGCGATGAAACTCCGACCCAAATATAGACTGGTAGAACACTTTGCCGAAATAGATGACCCTCGCATCGAACGAACAAAACGGCATAAACTCATTGATATTCTAACGATTGCCATCTTAGCCGTTATTTGTGGAGCAGAAGGTTGGGTAGCCATGGAAAGTTTCGGCAAGGCTAAACATCAATGGCTAAAAAAAATTTTGGAATTGCCGAATGGCATCCCCTCCGACGATACGTTTGCGCGTGTATTTGCTAGTCTGAATCCAGAGCAATTTCAAGACTGTTTTCTGCATTGGGTCAAAAGTATAGCGGAGGTAAGTGGGTGCGACCTTTAGTTGATAAAAGCTGTTGTAATCAGGGTTCTACAGGGAACCCATATTGATCAAGTTTTGCCCAAAATTGACTCCATCGTTCCTTGGTCAATACCAAAGCTCGTAGGCTCAAAATAATTCCTGCTCCTTTTTCCTTCCATCGCATCCCTGAACAACATAATCGTTGTTTGACCAACGTCTTACAAGCTGCTTCCGTAACACCTGAACCAATCGGATACTTTTTCTCTAAGTATTCAGCATAATCCATTTGATGCTGATGATTCTCGTAATAAGTAATCGCCGCTTGTAGTTTCTCGGTAAGATTCTTAGAATGACTTTTTTCTTCTTTGACTTCTTTCATCAGATTTAGCAGTTCTCCTGCTTTTCCTTTTTCATGCTTGAGTTCTCGACAATTTTCAGTCAACCATTCTTTTTGTTTTGACACGGTATTCGGATGCAACGCTTCTGCCAAGGCACCTAAGTAACCAGAGGCATGATAGAAATCTAATATCTGTTCTTCCGTTTGCTTTTCTAAAAACTTCCAATTTGATTCTGCCCCGTCTGCTATCCCGACCAATGTTGCCTCTGGATAACGGTTTTTCGCTCGCTCAATTTCTCTTTCCAATCTTTCTAGAAAACTCTTTTTTCCATACTCTGGTGCCGCACCTAGATAGATTGTATGTTGACGTTCGCCTTCACTATCGTATAGGGAAACGGTTCCCACCATTGCTTCACGGTAGCCATCCTCACACATCAGCATACAGGTTCCATCTAATCCTATTCCCACTGTTGCAATTTGGCTATCCTCCTTGGGCGGGGCATAACTCCACGCTTCTTCTTTTGCTTGTACCACACTTCCTACTGCTTCACTCAATCTTTGGATATAGGATAGCGCTACTTTTCTACCATGATTTTCTAATAAATCATTTTTCACCTCTTTGCCTGCCATCCCTGACATTTTTGAGGATACCTGTTTTGCCAATAATGGCGTTGATGTTATGATTATCCTTGCTTCTCTTTCTAAGGGGCAATACGTTTTTCCTCAAAGGTGAACGCTGATATACATGACGATTCACTATAACCTCACCATAAGGTGTTTGATATTCTTTCGGTTGCTCTCCCTTACTCTTCCAGATTTCTTCACCGATTTTTAAGGGTGAACCATCTGTATCTAAATATTTCAAGGCTTCTTTGCTGGCGATGCAACCTACTTCGTTTAAGCCTTTTTGAATATTTATTTCTGTATCCAACATTGAACGACTGAGTTCTAATGTTAGTTCTATTTTTATCTTTGAACCCTCTACATTAATTAGTTTTGCTGTCATCATTGTTTCCTCTTTGTCACTTTTCATCTCATGTTAACACTTTTCTTTTCCTTCATCAACTAAAGGTCACACCCTAAACAAATTGGTCATCGTCTTAAAATTACTGGTGCGAGTTGGAATTCTGACAATGTACCACAAGTCCTTCGTCATCGCTGTTCCTATTTAAATGATTACCTTTTTTGACTCTTTCATTTACCTCGTTAAGTATTTCTACTTATTGCAAAGGTGAGATGCTCCCTGTGAACTCCTAGAAAAGATAGCAGAATTAGGACTATTAATACCGATTACGTTGGTATTAGACAATGCTCGTTATCAAAAATGCCGAATTGTGCAGGAGTTGGCAGAATCATTAGGAATAGAGTTACTGTACTTACCTCCTTATTCTCCTAACTTGAATTTAATTGAAAGACTGTGGAAGTTTGTGAAAAAGAAGTGTTTATACGCAAAATATTATGAAGATTTTACGCAGTTTTCTGCAGCAATTTCAGGATGTCTTGAAGATGCTAACGTAAAATATAAGGAGGAGCTTGATTCTTTGCTCACCTTACGATTTCAACGCTTTGATAAATCTCAGATTATGAACGTTTGAAGTATAGTTGCATAATTGATAGATAGCACTGGCTATCGATTTTCTATATCAGCCAGTTTCGGACATAACGGCACTCTTGGGTATCGCATGTCCGATTTTCTTTTCTCACTTACCCTGCTCGAGAAGGGTGCGACCTTTAGTTGATAAAAGCTGTTGTAATCAGGGTTCTACAGGGAACCCATATTGATCAAGTTTTGCCCAAAATTGACTCCATCGTTCCTTGGTCAATACCAAAGCTCGTAGGCTCAAAATAATTCCTGCTCCTTTTTCCTTCCATCGCATCCCTGAACAACATAATCGTTGTTTGACCAACGTCTTACAAGCTGCTTCCGTAACACCTGAACCAATCGGATACTTTTTCTCTATGTATTCAGCATAATCCATTTGATGCTGATGATTCTCGTAATAAGTAATCGCCGCTTGTAGTTTCTCGGTAAGATTCTTAGAATGACTTTTTTCTTCTTTGACTTCTTTCATCAGATTTAGCAGTTCTCCTGCTTTTCCTTTTTCATGCTTGAGTTCTCGACAATTTTCAGTCAACCATTCTTTTTGTTTTGACACGGTATTCGGATGCAACGCTTCTGCCAAGGCACCTAAGTAACCAGAGGCATGATAGAAATCTAATATCTGTTCTTCCGTTTGCTTTTCTAAAAACTTCCAATTTGATTCTGCCCCGTCTGCTATCCCGACCAATGTTGCCTCTGGATAACGGTTTTTCGCTCGCTCAATTTCTCTTTCTAATCTTTCTAGAAAACTCTTTTTTCCATACTCTGGTGCCGCACCTAGATAGATTGTAGGTTGACGTTCGCCTTCACTATCGTATAGGGAAACGGTTCCCACCATTGCTTCACGGTAGCCATCCTCACACATCAGCATACAGGTTCCATCTAATCCTATTCCCACTGTTGCAATTTGGCTATCCTCCTTGGGCGGGGCATAACTCCACGCTTCTTCTTTTGCCTGTACCACACTTCCTACTGCTTCACTCAATCTTTGGATATAGGATAGCGCTACTTTTCTACCATGATTTTCTAATAAATCATTTTTCACCTCTTTGCCTGCCATCCCTGACATTTTTGAGGATACCTGTTTTGCCAATAATGGCGTTGATGTTATGATTATCCTTGCTTCTCTTTCTAAGGGGCAATACGTTTTTCCTCAAAGGTGAACGCTGATATACATGACGATTCACTATAACCTCACCATAAGGTGTTTGATATTCTTTCGGTTGCTCTCCCTTACTCTTCCAGATTTCTTCACCGATTTTTAAGGGTGAACCATCTGTATCTAAATATTTCAAGGCTTCTTTGCTGGCGATGCAACCTACTTCGTTTAAGCCTTTTTGAATATTTATTTCTGTATCCAACATTGAACGACTGAGTTCTAATGTTAGTTCTATTTTTATCTTTGAACCCTCTACATTAATTAGTTTTGCTGTCATCATTGTTTCCTCTTTGTCACTTTTCATCCCATGTTAACACTTTTCTTTTCCTTCATCAACTAAAGGTCACACCCCTCGAGAACTTCCCACTGTCCAGTTACGAGAATATTTCGGCTTGTTTTCTTCCTAACGACCCTGCCATTGGCGAACTTTTGTTCTTTTAAGACTTTTTTACTGTCTTTCTTTGGGGGAAACTCACCGGCTAGCTATCCCTAGCAGCCCTAATTCATGATTTGTAATTCTTAGAGCCCACATTCCGCAAACGCTACAGATAGCGCATAAATACAAATAGATGCTCTTTCTGTATGGCGTTAATTTGTTCTAATGCACTATGAATAGAGTAGTTTAAATTAATTACTCTATAGGTGGCGGCAACCTGCGGAATGTCGGTTAGAGCTTAGTTAGATAAGATGCGGTAATGTTACACATCTCAGGGCAAACGCATCAAAATTCTAGACTCTTTATTTGACAAGCCTTTTAGCATTTCATAAAAAATCAATAATGATTGCTGAAACCTTTACCTAGCCTATCGTTCAAAAATAAGATGCGTTTGCCCTGTTACAAATCTTTATTTAATTGCCCTAATACTATAAACTGGCTGAAAATGAGTCTTTTAGGTAGTAAGGAGTAAATCACGGTAATGCAGGCGACGCAGACACTGCAAACTGTCCCCAGGGAATTTCTGAAGGCAGATGGCGGATTTAATCCCAACGTCTTGATGTTTTCCACTGCCCTGATGCTAATTGGACTATCGGTTCTGGGTTATTGGTGTTGGGGGCTCCCGGATTGGCTCTGCTTCTGCGCCAATGTTCTGGCCTTACATTTATCGGGGACAGTGATCCATGATGCTTCTCATAATTCAGCCCATCGCAATCGCATTTTGAATGCCATTCTGGGTCACGGTAGTGCTTTAATGCTGGGTTTTGCCTTTCCTGTGTTTACCAGAGTCCATCTCCAACACCATGCTCATGTCAACGATCCCGATGATGATCCTGATCATTATGTTTCCACGGGCGGGCCGTTGTTATTGATTGCAGCCCGATTTTTTTACCATGAGATTTTCTTTTTTAAGCGGCAGTTGTGGCGTAAATATGAGCTATTAGAGTGGTTTTTGAGCCGTTTATTTCTCTTGACCATTGTTTCTTTGGGGATTTATTTTGATTTTATTGGCTATATTATGAATTTTTGGTTTGTCCCAGCCCTAGTGGTTGGCATTGCTCTGGGTTTATTTTTTGACTATTTGCCCCATCGTCCTTTTCAAGAACGCGATCGCTGGAAGAATGCCAGGGTATATCCTAGTCCGATCCTCAATTTAATGATTTTTGGCCAAAATTATCATCTCATTCACCATCTTTGGCCCTCGATTCCTTGGTACAATTATCAGCCCGCCTATTATGCGACCAAATCTTTGCTAGATCAAAAAGGCTGTGATCAGTGTTTGGGTTTGCTAGAGGGCAAAAATTTCTGGGGTTTTCTTTACGATATTTTTCTAGGGATTCGTTTTCATCATCAAAACGACAAAAATATTTCCTAAACTTGGATCATAAGGGTCTGCACCCTTTGCCAACTTGTTTCATTCAAATCGTAATTATGTCAAGCTAAGTAACATTTGATGTAGGGCAAACACATCTAAATTCTAGACTCCTTATCTGATAAGACTTTCAGCATTTCATAAAAAATCAATCATGATCTCGGAAACCCTTATCCAGCCTACTTTTCAAAAATTAAGATGCGTTCGCCCTGTCCTAAGAATCAGTTATCCTCATTTTTTCAGTTCATACTTCCCTCACTTATATTTCTTTGGTTTTTGACTTTTTCAGCAAGCCCCAGGTAGCTTCTCCTCGATTAAGATGAAAATCCTTAAGTTGACACCAACCTTGTTTCCCACGCCAAATCCAGCAATTACTTTTAACCCGTATCCGATAGTGCCATCCCCACTTTTCTGTACACGCCCGCATCAATCGGGTATGGACAAAGCCTCTATCAGCTAATAACCCATATTCCGTACTGATTTGAAAAAATAAAAATAAAGTGAGAAATGGTAACGGAATAGTTAAAATCAAATAAGCGAATAAACCTCAAGAGAAAATGACTAAGTTAAGCGTTAAAAATCTAGACCATTTAGGGATAATCGCCAGGGCAAACGCATCTTATCCGAGTAAAACCTTAAGGAGATAGTCCTCGTCCCAACCAGCGCGTAGCCGTTTATTCTTGATACCAAGTTTCAGAGTATTTTCCTTTGTGAGCAAGTTAAGAGCGATATGGCGTAAGACGGCTAAATTCTCAGGAGCAAAATCCTTACGAATGCGACAAGCATCCTCATTGAAGGCCAAGTCTAGTGGTCTGTCAATTTTCTATTTGTGGATAAAGACGCTTGAGACGGATACGAGCCTCAGCCGTCGTGAATTGCCAATCTACCGACTTTTGGGAATGATTGCGCTGAGTGTACCAAGCCGTTGTTTCTTGCTCTAAAGTTTCCCGATCTGGAATTCGACGAGCTAGGCATTGCCGAGTCATTGCGGACAGCTCGTTTTCAGCAATATTAAGCCAACTGCCATGTTTTGGGGTATGGTGAATTTCCAACCGTTCGACTAGACGACGAGCCGTGGAAGGCTCAAATGCTTCATATAGTGAGGCAAGTTTGTGAGTATTTAGCTGATCACATACTAAAATGACTTTGTCGTTATCAGCATAGTCGTTATCGAGTAAATTCTTAATTTCTGTTGCCCAGTCAACCGATGTTCTACGTTCACTGACAACTGTCTTTCGCCACCCAGACAAGGGTTCTGTAAACATAAAGATATTGGCTGTTCCATTGCGTTCATATTCGTAATCATGCGCCTCTGGCTGTCCAGGTTTGGCTGGTAGAGGAAGGCGGGTTTCTTTGACCAATTGTATAGGTTGCTCATCCATGCAAATCACTGGACAATTGGGGTCATAGGGTCGGTGATAAATTTCTAGAACATCTTCCATGTTAGACACAAATTCGGCACTCTTTTCTGGTGGAATCACGTACATCTGTCGCAGATGAGGTTTTAGTTCGTTTTTTTTAACACTTGACGCACGGTTTCGTGACTAATTGCTGGCACAATTTCTAACTCGACCGCCTTGTCGGCTAGTAACCTCAATGTCCAACGGGCTTGACCAGCAGGCGGTTCTCCACAACGTAAGGCGATTAGTTTTGCTTCTACCTCTCCATCAATAATCGGTTGACGAGGCGGCGTTTTGCGGGGCTTGCGGCTTAATGCTGACTCCACACCTTCATTGACCAATCGCTCCCTGAGATTGGCGACTGTGTTACGGTGACAACTAAAGGCGGCGGCAGCTTCCTCATCCGTCCATCCTTGTCCATTCACATCAATGTTTAACAGAATATTGGCGTGCTTAATTTTGTAAGCCGCTCCTTTGCCGATGGATACCAAATCTTTTAGGGTCTGACGTTCTTCTTGACTTGGGTGTGACCTTTAGTTGATGAAGGAAAAGAAAAGTGTTAACATGGGATGAAAAGTGACAAAGAGGAAACAATGATGACAGCAAAACTAATTAATGTAGAGGGTTCAAAGATAAAAATAGAACTAACATTAGAACTCAGTCGTTCAATGTTGGATACAGAAATAAATATTCAAAAAGGCTTAAACGAAGTAGGTTGCATCGCCAGCAAAGAAGCCTTGAAATATTTAGATACAGATGGTTCACCCTTAAAAATCGGTGAAGAAATCTGGAAGAGTAAGGGAGAGCAACCGAAAGAATATCAAACACCTTATGGTGAGGTTATAGTGAATCGTCATGTATATCAGCGTTCACCTTTGAGGAAAAACGTATTGCCCCTTAGAAAGAGAAGCAAGGATAATCATAACATCAACGCCATTATTGGCAAAACAGGTATCCTCAAAAATGTCAGGGATGGCAGGCAAAGAGGTGAAAAATGATTTATTAGAAAATCATGGTAGAAAAGTAGCGCTATCCTATATCCAAAGATTGAGTGAAGCAGTAGGAAGTGTGGTACAGGCAAAAGAAGAAGCGTGGAGTTATGCCCCGCCCAAGGAGGATAGCCAAATTGCAACAGTGGGAATAGGATTAGATGGAACCTGTATGCTGATGTGTGAGGATGGCTACCGTGAAGCAATGGTGGGAACCGTTTCCCTATACGATAGTGAGGGAGAACGTCAACAGACAATCTATCTAGGTGCGGCACCAGAGTACGGAAAAAAGAGTTTTCTAGAAAGATTGGAAAGAGAAATTGAGCGAGCGAAAAACCGTTATCCAGAGGCAAAATTTGTCGGTATAGCAGATGGTGCAGAATCAAATTGGAAGTTTTTAGAAAAGCAGACGGAAGAACAGATATTAGATTTCTATCATGCCTCTGGTTACTTAGGAGCGTTGGCAGAAGCGTTGCATCCGAATACCGTGTCAAAACAAAAAGAATGGTTGACTGAAAATTGTCGAGAACTCAAGCATGAAAAAGGAAAAGCAGGAGAACTGCTAAATCTGATGAAAGAAGTCAAAGAAGAAAAAAGTCATTCTAAGAATCTTACCGAGAAACTACAAGCGGCGATTACTTATTACGAGAATCATCAGCATCAAATGGATTATGCTGAATACTTAGGGCTTGCTGAAAAAGTCAAAAAACGAAAGAAATGTGGGTTAGGGAAGTATGGACTGAAAAAGCATAGATAACTTATCCTTATGGAAACAAATCAAAATACAGATTTTGTTTAATCTATTGTTCCTTTCTGTCTAAAAAGGTCAACACAAATCACTCCTCACAAAAGAGAGGAAAATTAACACCATTTTTCACAAGAAAAACGACTCTACAACTTTTTACTTTTTGTCTTCTGAAGTAGAGTAGAAAGATTCATTACCAAAAAGTTCATCGCAATTACCGTTTCCGAGGTCTCAGGTAGTTTGGCCATCACTCGACCAAGACTAAATTTCCTCTTTCCCTGTCCGAATTTACCCTCAATGGCATTACGCACTCTTTCATCTGAGCGTGCCTCTTTCTTTTTTTCTTTGCTCACCTCTTTCGGCGGTCTTCCCAATCGGGGACCACTCATTCTTATATCCCTTTCTTTACAATAAGCTCGATTCGCTTTTGTTCGATAGATTTTATCCACATGAACCGATTCCGGATAACATCCTGTTTCCCTTTTATATTCTTCTATTCGCGCTTGTAAATCTCCCGATTCGTTGTAATTATCCCAACTTAATTTGTCTAAGAAGACAAAGCCATTCACATTACTTGCCGATATTTTAGCTCCAAACTCTACTGCTTTTCCCGCTTTTCCACGCACTATTGGACGCACGTGAGGTTGGCTTACACTCACAATTCTGTTTTCTACTTTATTTGTCTTTTTTTCATACATTTCTAACTGTTGCTCATACACTTTTCCTATCGTTACAAGCTCTTCTTGCTCTTTTTTCGTTAGTTTTTCTAACTTTGCTCCCTCTTCTATCATTTTTTCTATATGAGACAAGTTTCTTTTTATATATCCTAGTTGTTTTTTTGTTCCTTTTCTTCTTTCTTTTTTTGACACACGACGTTTTTTTGCTATGGCTAAGTACTCTTTTCTTGCCACTTCCCTATAAGTCCTCGGCTTTTCTTTCCTTTTCTCTTTTATTTCTTCATACAGCTTATCTATTATTTTTTCTGTTTTTTCTCTGGCATCATTCAATATTCCTATATCCGTTGGATATTTTATATCTGCTGGTGTACAAGTCGCATCTAACAATAACTTTCCTTCATTTTCTTTTTTTTCTGACGCTACACCCGTCGCTTTTTTTTCTATTTCTTTATTAATTTTATTTATTAATTCCATTCCTATTTTTTTACGAAAATGAACCATCATTGACGCATTAAATGCTTCTTTGCTACTATAGCTTTCCATTCCTATAAAGTACTGTAAATAAGGGTTCTCTTTTATTTGTTCTACTGTTTCTCTGTCACTTTTTCCTGAAATTTCTTTGATAATTAATGCTCCTAATGCCATTCTAAATGATTTGGCTGGGGCTCCTTTTTTTTCTGTGAAGTTTTTTGCATATTCTTCCTCATATTCTTCCCAAAGAATCATTTTTGACATTTCTATCCAACGATTTTCTTCGTCTAACTGCCCGCCGAACAGATTTTTCAAGTTTTCTGGTGTTTCAATTGAGTACTGTTGCTTTCGGTACATCTGCTTTCTCTCTTCTTAATGCAATGGTTTTGAGGCATTCTACCCTATTTTCGTGCATTCTAGCGGTTCTTAATTCGCCTACTATTTTTCTCCGTAAAGGTTTCAGCTTTTTTCAGCAAGCCCTACTTAGAGAAAAAGTATCCGATTGGTTCAGGTGTTACGGAAGCAGCTTGTAAGACGTTGGTCAAACAACGATTATGTTGTTCAGGGATGCGATGGAAGGAAAAAGGAGCAGGAATTATTTTGAGCCTACGAGCTTTGGTATTGACCAAGGAACGATGGAGTCAATTTTGGGCAAAACTTGATCAATATGGGTTCCCTGTAGAACCCTGATTACAACAGCTTTTATCAACTAAAGGTCGCACCCCTTGACTTAATCGGACAATATAGGTCTTGAGCATGGTTACTTATTACGATATCTGTTGAGGTAATGAATAGCCTCTCCATTTTCCCTCAAATTCACAATCTTTAGCTTGACAGACCACTAGAACCCAATGTAAAGAGTTTTCTATCAACCAATGACTACGAACAGATTGGGATAATTTTTGAGCATTACTCGGCAGGCTACTGATATAGTAGCGAGTCTCATACTCTGTTTTGTCTTTCAATCGTCTCTCCGCTTGAATCATACAGATGCTCGTCAACTTTGCCCATTTCTCCCCACCCAGCAAAAATTCTGTTTGTTCCATCGTCCAGCAACGGCGAATTTCAATCCGTCCATGTCCCTTGTCTATTGTTTGATGGAAATCATGCTTAATTCCCACAAAATTAATCGATTGAGCATGAGCAAATAATTGTTCAACATCCTCACATAGATTACCTTGATTGCCTTTCAATGCCAAAACATAATCTCCCCCTCACCCTACTATCTGTTGGGCAATCTTTGTCTGAGTTCCCATGGCATCAATCGTTACGATACAACCTTTGACCTCTAGCATTTTCAGGAGTTTGGGTATCGCCGTGATTTCATTCGATTTGCTTTCCACCTTGCACTGTCCTAGTACTAGACGATTTGCTGTTGCCCATGCACTTACCATCTGAATTGCGCCCTTTCCGTTGGCATTATCATAGGAGTGGCGAAGGGTTTTGCCGTCAATCGCTATCACTTCCCCTTCACTTACCTCCGCTATACTTTTGACCCAATGCAGAAAACAGTCTTGAAATTGCTCTGGATTCAGACTAGCAAATACACGCGCAAACGTATCGTCGGAGGGGATGCCATTCGGCAATTCCAAAATTTTTTTTAGCCATTGATGTTTAGCCTTGCCGAAACTTTCCATGGCTACCCAACCTTCTGCTCCACAAATGACGGCTAAGATGGCAATCGTTAGAATATCAATGAGTTTATGCCGTTTTGTTCGTTCGATGCGAGGGTCATCTATTTCGGCAAAGTGTTCTACCAGTCTATATTTGGGTCGGAGTTTCATCGCTTTTGTTTTCTATGCACTTTCCCTTATTTTCCCTTATCCATCCCTCTATAATGTTCTTGTATCTGTATCATTTTTAGATGCGTTCGCCCTGGGATAATCGCTGCCATAGTTGACGAACTGGGCATCGCGGATTACATTAATGAACAGTTACAAGAAAATGACCGTGCCAAAATCAGCGCAGGCCTAGTGTTCAAAGCGATGATTCTCAATGGTCTAGGATTTATCCACTCTCCGTTGTATTTATTCAGTCAGTTTTTTGAAGATAAACCCCTAGAACATCTCTTAGGAAAAGGAGTAAAAGCCAGTTACCTCAAGTCGCGCTGTCGCGCTAAAGGTCGCCAAATGCGCGGTGATTTTGGCGGTAGGGAAACAAATATTTCCAAGCCTCCTGCCGAGTGGCTACGGACTATGAAGGCTTTATGTCGGTTCCTACGTTGGTCTCCACCAGAGCGTATTGTCTTCGATTATAGATTATCGGATGAGTTTTTCAACCGACATAAAGGGAGAAGTACAGAGTTTGGCGATCGTCCAAATCCTAATGTGAAGTTCTAGAACTTCACTAAGACACTTAGAAGATTACAAGAAACGAACTACTTAAGCAGATCTCGATTCGCATTTCAACGACACGATCAAGAAGTGATTACGGATTTTCCTGAATCCACTTAAGTAGTTTACTTTGTAGCTCAGTGGACAATTTACTGGCAGGAACATAGCCAATCTTTCTGCCCTTATATTCCCATCCAATGTTGTCAATATCTAGCTCCATTGTCCATTGAGAGAAGTCATCGGTAGCTCTCTTATTTTCGGTACTCAGTTTAGATTCGCCAATACTTTTCCCTGTCTTTGACAGAATCAATCTTTTTTCCAATATTTTTCCCTTAATGGGACTTATCTTAGGTAATTCCCCTAGTGGTTCTCCCAATAGATTGTCTATATAAATATTTGACGCATCGGTTGTCTGAATAGGTAAACTGACAGGTAATTCACTTAGTATATCGTTCTCTGCGCCACCGTTTATCCCTGGAATTTCTGGCTGAGCAACTATAGAATCAGGTAGTTCACTATAAGGTTTATTTTCTAGTTTACTGAGCCTCCCAAATAAATCGCTAACCTGAGACTCTAAAACTTTAATCCTATCCAACGCACTATTATCGGTTGTGGTCTCCCCAGTAATCTCCTTAACAATATCCTCCAACCCAAAGAATTTAGCAAAGATCACTGCCGCCGACTGCGACATAGAGAGCCCAGAGTCTCGGCGGAACTCATCAAAGCAGTCATAGATTACCTGTGGGACGTAAGCTGAAATTTTAGGGTTGTCAGTAGGCATAATAGTAAGCCACTAAGTGGAATACTATTAATTATGCTATAAACCAATGACTATGTTGGGTTGAAAGGCAAATAACGACTTACTATTGCTTCCCTAGCGGCTAAGAATAGCTCATACTTTTCTTGTTCATTAACAGAAGCTCTCTTTATTTCAGTAAGCTGAATTATGTAGTCATTAAGCAATCTTTGTTCCTCATATATTTGTCTAACAGCAAGCTTGCCATATTTATTAAGCAGATAAGCGGGGAGGTGCAGAGGAACATACTGATCTCTCAACCATGCCTTAAAATATGGGATTTCATTATAGTGATAAGCGTTACAACTTCTAGGGCCACGTTTATCACGAAACTTGTGTGTATATGGGTGCGACCTTTAGTTGATAAAAGCTGTTGTAATCAGGGTTCTACAGGGAACCCATATTGATCAAGTTTTGCCCAAAATTGACTCCATCGTTCCTTGGTCAATACCAAAGCTCGTAGGCTCAAAATAATTCCTGCTCCTTTTTCCTTCCATCGCATCCCTGAACAACATAATCGTTGTTTGACCAACGTCTTACAAGCTGCTTCCGTAACACCTGAACCAATCGGATACTTTTTCTCTATGTATTCAGCATAATCCATTTGATGCTGATGATTCTCGTAATAAGTAATCGCCGCTTGTAGTTTCTCGGTAAGATTCTTAGAATGACTTTTTTCTTCTTTGACTTCTTTCATCAGATTTAGCAGTTCTCCTGCTTTTCCTTTTTCATGCTTGAGTTCTCGACAATTTTCAGTCAACCATTCTTTTTGTTTTGACACGGTATTCGGATGCAACGCTTCTGCCAAGGCACCTAAGTAACCAGAGGCATGATAGAAATCTAATATCTGTTCTTCCGTTTGCTTTTCTAAAAACTTCCAATTTGATTCTGCCCCGTCTGCTATCCCGACCAATGTTGCCTCTGGATAACGGTTTTTCGCTCGCTCAATTTCTCTTTCTAATCTTTCTAGAAAACTCTTTTTTCCATACTCTGGTGCCGCACCTAGATAGATTGTAGGTTGACGTTCGCCTTCACTATCGTATAGGGAAACGGTTCCCACCATTGCTTCACGGTAGCCATCCTCACACATCAGCATACAGGTTCCATCTAATCCTATTCCCACTGTTGCAATTTGGCTATCCTCCTTGGGCGGGGCATAACTCCACGCTTCTTCTTTTGCCTGTACCACACTTCCTACTGCTTCACTCAATCTTTGGATATAGGATAGCGCTACTTTTCTACCATGATTTTCTAATAAATCATTTTTCACCTCTTTGCCTGCCATCCCTGACATTTTTGAGGATACCTGTTTTGCCAATAATGGCGTTGATGTTATGATTATCCTTGCTTCTCTTTCTAAGGGGCAATACGTTTTTCCTCAAAGGTGAACGCTGATATACATGACGATTCACTATAACCTCACCATAAGGTGTTTGATATTCTTTCGGTTGCTCTCCCTTACTCTTCCAGATTTCTTCACCGATTTTTAAGGGTGAACCATCTGTATCTAAATATTTCAAGGCTTCTTTGCTGGCGATGCAACCTACTTCGTTTAAGCCTTTTTGAATATTTATTTCTGTATCCAACATTGAACGACTGAGTTCTAATGTTAGTTCTATTTTTATCTTTGAACCCTCTACATTAATTAGTTTTGCTGTCATCATTGTTTCCTCTTTGTCACTTTTCATCCCATGTTAACACTTTTCTTTTCCTTCATCAACTAAAGGTCACACCCGTGTATATTCTCCAATCTCACACAACCATGACTTAGGATTACCATCAGCATCTTTTTTTTCACGATAATTTTTCCATCGACTACCAATACTTCCATCACACAAGTCAAAATTATTAACTGGAACTTTATATTGTTTTTCAACTAAGAGTAAAATTTCAGCACCTTCACGAAAAGTAGTCCACAAATGATCAGGAACCTTGTGATCAGCCATATTTTCCAATCGCTGAATATACACCGTACTATGAGGCTGAAGTAAAACACCTCTACGCCTTAATTCCTGCCGATACGCTATAAAAGCTTTAACTAAATTAGCTTTACATTCAACGACTCTAGGAGAATTTTTGCTAAGGGTTACATAAAAAAGGGATTGTTCCTCAGTTAACCAAGCAAAAAGTTCTGGTCGTCCACCTTTTGAGCCAACTTCGGGTTTTCCGTTTTCAAAACGGAGAACCCCAAACGATTGCTCCGTCTGAGCTTGATACTTTTTAATAATGTTCTGCATCCAATCAGAGTGGTTGATCTCTAGCTCTTGGGCTATTAAACGAGAGTCAACGACCAAAGCACTATCTTCATAAGCAGCGACAGCTATCTCACCCATAAGTTACCATTCCTTAGTTAAAGCAGTTAAAACAACATCATTAAGGCTTTTAGGCTCTATTTTGTACCCTTTACGGACTAAATCGCTAAGTTTTACGCCCATCTGACCAGAGATAACAGTAATTGACACCCCAGACATATCAATGACTTTAGATTGTGTGCCACAATCAATTGTGGCTGTTTTTGGCTCTTCTCCCTTTTCAATAAAGGATAAGCCCCGATCTAATCCTTGAGCTATCTCAATGATTCTATCAACCAAAGCAATAGGTACTCTAATGGTCACAGTTTTTCCATGATGCCATTTAAACCTATTTCCCGATCCTGGTCGTTTACCACCTCTAGGCATGGCTATCCAGTCCTCTCTATAAAATTTCAATCAATAAGACCATCATAAACCACTGATGGTTTACTACGTAGTTCACTATTCCGTATTCTGATATTCCTTATCAGGGATCTTATAGACGACTCCCATTGAGTCAGAACGCACCATCACATACTTTTTGATTTTCCGATTCCAACGAAAATAGAGAGACTCTGGTTCAACCTCATCGTCCGACTCCTCATCATGTCCAATTAAATCTTCTGGCTCCTCTTCTAATTCTCTGAAATAGTCCCGAAGAACACCACCAACCCCAACGGCTCTTGTACCATGTACCTGCTTGACATACTCCAAAAACCAGTCACAATCAGCAACAAGATCGCTTTCCTTGCACTGGTACTTTAAAATCTCTGCAATCAATCCCACTGGTGAGCTTTCAGCCTGAACAGCCTTTACATCAAGAATTGGGGAATAATCAACTCGAAGGCATTGTTTCCATAAAGCGATCCAATCTGACTTAGATAGATAATCTTCCTTGTAATAGCTATCCTTTAGCAGAATCAGACAATGAAGATGGGGATGGGCTGACTGACCATCACGGCCCCTTGTGACCTCAACCGATTTGATCCAACCTATCCCAGGGAAAGCCTTTAGCTGAGTCAACCGCCTGAAAGACTGATTAAGGTGATGCAATGTCTCCCTTAAATCAGTCAACTGACAATTTTTCATAGTCAACGTCAGAAAAATCCAACGCCCATTAGGGTAATCAGCAATGACTTTCGGCAAGTTCTCATAGGCTTTTGCCTTCCAACGAAGTGATCTTCGCCATTGACAGATAGGACAATGCCGAACCCGACAAAATTTAGCAGAAGCTAGTTTTAACTTCTGTTGGCCAAGCTGCTTATCAGGAACTATTTTGAATTCTAGTAACTGAGAACAGAGTGAGACCCTCTCTGCGTGAGAGTCCATTCCCCCCTGTCTGTAGTAGTTGCTTATGATGTCAGCGTTTTTCCGATGCTTGTCCCAAGGTTTATCTTTTTCAGAGAGAGACTCCAGAAAAGTATATTCATCTGAAGGCAAAGAGGTTACAATGGGGTCACAAGCTTTATGGCTGACATTGAGTCGGTCGGGCACAAAAACTCCATGTATTTAGTTTGGTGTAGTTACTTAACAGAATACAGGAGTTTTTTGCTATCTGAGATTAATTATTTTAAAGTGCGGATTTACTGAAAAAGATCTTGATCAACGTTATCCCTTAATGATTTAAAGCTGAGAATTGCTGTGCCCAAACTCACTGTAAGGTAACAAAGTCCACCCTAGGTTCTAAGGGATCTTGCACCATCCCTAAACCTTTAAAGCCCCAACGTTGGATCATGCCCTTTAATTGACTGTTACTAACGGACTCCACACCAAAGCGATCGCGGAGATCGGCAGCATGGGTATTTAGATAACTCAAAGCGTCATAATCCTCCTTAAATACCAGCAAATAGGCGAGGGGCGTTTCTTGATCAGGACTTTTGAGGCGAGCAACAAGATACTGTCCATCTAGTCTAGAGCGTAAAGTATAGTAATACTGCGATAGCATAATATTAAAAAAGAAGTCGGTAATCGTCTATTAAAATATCAGGAAAAGAAGATAAATTAACGGGATTAAATTAAATAGGACAGAAGCGAATGCCGTAGAAAGGTGAAAAGTTTGGGTTTACGCTTATCAAGCTCTACTATAAATTAAACAATAGTCATCTTGCCAATTATTCTTAGCAATGAGTGTTCTAACCCCCTTCTTTCCGTTTCTGGCTATGGCAACCGAAAGCGAGCCAGCCGATAGCTCATTAGTTCTAGCAGGCGTTTTGTTAAGTCTAGTGGTCATCTATATGGCTAGTAAATTAGGCGGCGAAATTTGTCTGCGAGTCAACCTACCACCGGTTCTGGGTGAATTAGTCGGCGGTGTGCTGATTGGTGTTTCGGCTTTCCGACTCCTGCTTTTTCCTGAGAGTGGAGCAGAGGCAACCGATTCTCTCCTAATGCAACTGATCTCTGCCAGTACTTATCTCACCCCTGGTCAGGCAACAACGGTTTTTAATGTTCAAAGTGAAGTGATTTCTGTTATTTCCGAATTGGGGGTCATTATCCTCCTCTTTGAAATTGGTTTGGAATCTGATTTACAAGAATTAATTCGGGTTGGCCCTAAAGCGGCGATCGTTGCCATTGTGGGGGTTGTGGCCCCTTTTACCCTAGGGGTAGTGGGATTAATCGCCCTCTTTCATGTGCCTGTCATTCCAGCGATTTTTGCCGGAGCGGCTTTAACAGCGACCAGTATTGGCATTACAGCCAAGGTTTTATCCGAACTCAATCGTCTCAATTCCGATGAGGGGCAAATTATTATTGGGGCAGCCGTCCTGGACGATATTTTAGGCATTATCGTTCTGGCAGTGGTGGCCAGTTTGGTGAAAACGGGCGAAATTCAAATTAGCAAGATCGTTTATCTGATCATTAGCGCGACTGTCTTTGTGGTCGGTTCGATTTTTCTAGGGCGTTGGCTAAGTCCCTACTATGTCAGTTTGGTTAACCGCATGAAATCGAGGGGGCAATTGCTCTTAGTTTCCCTGGGTATTGCCTTTACCCTATCCTATGTTGCCCAGGTCATCCAACTAGAAGCGATTTTAGGTTCCTTTGCGGCGGGGTTAATTATTGCCGAAACGGAAAAAAGGAAGGAATTGGAGGAACAGGTTTTACCGATCGCCGATTTTTTTGTCCCTGTTTTCTTTGTTTGTGTGGGAGCGAAAACCGATTTAGGGGTATTAAATCCTGCCATTCCTAGTAATCGTGAAGGACTCATTATTGCGGCCTTTTTAGTAGTAGTGGCCATTGTGGGTAAGGTTGTCTCTGGTTTTACCCTCTGGGGCGATAATCATCTCAACAAATGGGCGATCGGCGTTGGCATGATTCCCAGGGGAGAAGTGGGTCTGGTCTTTGCGGGAGTCGGAGCAGCCAGTGGTGCGCTCAGTGAATCCACAACCGCCGCTATCATTCTGATGGTGATTTTTACAACCTTTGTTGCGCCACCTTGGTTACGATTGGTCTTTAAAGATTCTGATGCGGAATCAGAAAGCCTGGCAAAAACCATTGAGTAAGCTGACGTAAAACTTTAGCTGGTTAGCGATCGCCGATTTAGTGGATAGTTGATAGTGAATAGTTGATAATTATCCATTGTCAATTGTCCATTATCCATTGCAAATGCGATCGCCAATCTTGGTTATACACTCAAGAATAATTAAAAGGAAATTAGCTTATGTCTCGTCCAGGGCAAACGCATCTTATCCGAGTAAAACCTTAAGGAGATAGTCCTCGTCCCAACCAGCGCGTAGCCGTTTATTCTTGATACCAAGTTTCAGAGTATTTTCCTTTGTGAGCAAGTTAAGAGCGATATGGCGTAAGACGGCTAAATTCTCAGGAGCAAAATCCTTACGAATGCGACAAGCATCCTCATTGAAGGCCAAGTCTAGAACCCAATGTAAAGAGTTTTCTATCAGCCAATGACTACGAACAGATTGGGATAATTTTTGAGCATTACTCGGCAGGCTACTGATATAGTAGCGAGTCTCATACTCTGTTTTGTCTTTCAATCGTCTCTCCGCTTTAATCATACAGATGCTCGTCAACTTTGCCCATTTCTCCCCACCCAGCAAAAATTCTGTTTGTTCCATCGTCCAGCAACGGCGAATTTCAATCCGTCCATGTCCCTTGTCTATTGTTTGATGAAAATCATGCTTAATTCCCGCAAAATTAACCGATTGAGCATGAGCAAATAATTGTTCAACATCCTCACATAGATTACCTTGATTGCCTTTCAATGCCAAAACATAATCTCCCCCTCGCCCTACTATCTGTTGGGCAATCTTTGTCTGAGTTCCCATGGCATCAATCGTTACGATACAACCTTTGACCTCTAGCATTTTCAGGAGTTTGGGTATCGCCGTGATTTCATTCGATTTGCTTTCCACCTTGCACTGTCCTAGTACTAGACGATTTGCTGTTGCCCATGCACTTACCATCTGAATTGCGCCCTTTCCGTTGGCATTATCATAGGAGTGGCGAAGGGTTTTGCCGTCAATCGCTATCACTTCCCCTTCACTTACCTGGGTGTGACCTTTAGTTGATGAAGGAAAAGAAAAGTGTTAACATGGGATGAAAAGTGACAAAGAGGAAACAATGATGACAGCAAAACTAATTAATGTAGAGGGTTCAAAGATAAAAATAGAACTAACATTAGAACTCAGTCGTTCAATGTTGGATACAGAAATAAATATTCAAAAAGGCTTAAACGAAGTAGGTTGCATCGCCAGCAAAGAAGCCTTGAAATATTTAGATACAGATGGTTCACCCTTAAAAATCGGTGAAGAAATCTGGAAGAGTAAGGGAGAGCAACCGAAAGAATATCAAACACCTTATGGTGAGGTTATAGTGAATCGTCATGTATATCAGCGTTCACCTTTGAGGAAAAACGTATTGCCCCTTAGAAAGAGAAGCAAGGATAATCATAACATCAACGCCATTATTGGCAAAACAGGTATCCTCAAAAATGTCAGGGATGGCAGGCAAAGAGGTGAAAAATGATTTATTAGAAAATCATGGTAGAAAAGTAGCGCTATCCTATATCCAAAGATTGAGTGAAGCAGTAGGAAGTGTGGTACAGGCAAAAGAAGAAGCGTGGAGTTATGCCCCGCCCAAGGAGGATAGCCAAATTGCAACAGTGGGAATAGGATTAGATGGAACCTGTATGCTGATGTGTGAGGATGGCTACCGTGAAGCAATGGTGGGAACCGTTTCCCTATACGATAGTGAAGGCGAACGTCAACATACAATCTATCTAGGTGCGGCACCAGAGTATGGAAAAAAGAGTTTTCTAGAAAGATTAGAAAGAGAAATTGAGCGAGCGAAAAACCGTTATCCAGAGGCAACATTGGTCGGGATAGCAGACGGGGCAGAATCAAATTGGAAGTTTTTAGAAAAGCAAACGGAAGAACAGATATTAGATTTCTATCATGCCTCTGGTTACTTAGGTGCCTTGGCAGAAGCGTTGCATCCGAATACAGTGTCAAAACAAAAAGAATGGTTGACTGAAAATTGTCGAGAACTCAAGCATGAAAAAGGAAAAGCAGGAGAACTGCTAAATCTGATGAAAGAAGTCAAAGAAGAAAAAAGTCATTCTAAGAATCTTACCGAGAAACTACAAGCGGCGATTACTTATTACGAGAATCATCAGCATCAAATGGATTATGCTGAATACTTAGGGCTTGCTGAAAAAGTCAAAAAACGAAAGAAATGTGGGTTAGGGAAGTATGGACTGAAAAAGCATAGATAACTTATCCTTATGGAAACAAATCAAAATACAGATTTTGTTTAATCTATTGTTCCTTTCTGTCTAAAAAGGTCAACACAAATCACTCCTCACAAAAGAGAGGAAAATTAACACCATTTTTCACAAGAAAAACGACTCTACAACTTTTTACTTTTTGTCTTCTGAAGTAGAGTAGAAAGATTCATTACCAAAAAGTTCATCGCAATTACCGTTTCCGAGGTCTCAGGTAGTTTGGCCATCACTCGACCAAGACTAAATTTCCTCTTTCCCTGTCCGAATTTACCCTCAATGGCATTACGCACTCTTTCATCTGAGCGTGCCTCTTTCTTTTTTTCTTTGCTCACCTCTTTCGGCGGTCTTCCCAATCGGGGACCACTCATTCTTATATCCCTTTCTTTACAATAAGCTCGATTCGCTTTTGTTCGATAGATTTTATCCACATGAACCGATTCCGGATAACATCCTGTTTCCCTTTTATATTCTTCTATTCGCGCTTGTAAATCTCCCGATTCGTTGTAATTATCCCAACTTAATTTGTCTAAGAAGACAAAGCCATTCACATTACTTGCCGATATTTTAGCTCCAAACTCTACTGCTTTTCCCGCTTTTCCACGCACTATTGGACGCACGTGAGGTTGGCTTACACTCACAATTCTGTTTTCTACTTTATTTGTCTTTTTTTCATACATTTCTAACTGTTGCTCATACACTTTTCCTATCGTTACAAGCTCTTCTTGCTCTTTTTTCGTTAGTTTTTCTAACTTTGCTCCCTCTTCTATCATTTTTTCTATATCAGACAAGTTTCTTTTTATATATCCTAGTTGTTTTTTTGTTCCTTTTCTTCTTTCTTTTTTTGACACACGACGTTTTTTTGCTATGGCTAAGTACTCTTTTCTTGCCACTTCCCTATAAGTCCTCGGCTTTTCTTTCCTTTTCTCTTTTATTTCTTCATACAGCTTATCTATTATTTTTTCTGTTTTTTCTCTGGCATCATTCAATATTCCTATATCCGTTGGATATTTTATATCTGCTGGTGTACAAGTCGCATCTAACAATAACTTTCCTTCATTTTCTTTTTTTTCTGACGCTACACCCGTCGCTTTTTTTTCTATTTCTTTATTAATTTTATTTATTAATTCCATTCCTATTTTTTTACGAAAATGAACCATCATTGACGCATTAAATGCTTCTTTGCTACTATAGCTTTCCATTCCTATAAAGTACTGTAAATAAGGGTTCTCTTTTATTTGTTCTACTGTTTCTCTGTCACTTTTTCCTGAAATTTCTTTGATAATTAATGCTCCTAATGCCATTCTAAATGATTTGGCTGGGGCTCCTTTTTTTTCTGTGAAGTTTTTTGCATATTCTTCCTCATATTCTTCCCAAAGAATCATTTTTGACATTTCTATCCAACGATTTTCTTCGTCTAACTGCCCGCCGAACAGATTTTTCAAGTTTTCTGGTGTTTCAATTGAGTACTGTTGCTTTCGGTACATCTGCTTTCTCTCTTCTTAATGCAATGGTTTTGAGGCATTCTACCCTATTTTCGTGCATTCTAGCGGTTCTTAATTCGCCTACTATTTTTCTCCGTAAAGGTTTCAGCTTTTTTCAGCAAGCCCTACTTAGAGAAAAAGTATCCGATTGGTTCAGGTGTTACGGAAGCAGCTTGTAAGACGTTGGTCAAACAACGATTATGTTGTTCAGGGATGCGATGGAAGGAAAAAGGAGCAGGAATTATTTTGAGCCTACGAGCTTTGGTATTGACCAAGGAACGATGGAGTCAATTTTGGGCAAAACTTGATCAATATGGGTTCCCTGTAGAACCCTGATTACAACAGCTTTTATCAACTAAAGGTCGCACCCTTTGTTTAACTTGAGATTCGACAGAGCCAGAGCCAATAGAAATGCCCTCTGCCTGCAAATAACCATAATTGACAATCCGATGTTTATGCTTGTTTAAATAAATGATAAAATTCTCAGCTTGAGGCTCTGACCATCCCTCAAAACAGGAGATAGCGGCATCCACTTCACCCGTCCAAAGAAAAGACTTGACCTCCTCAATTCGCTGGAATGACCCCCCAACTTTATAGAGGTTTTCAATTAAGTGATACCAGTCCAAAATTTCAATTCGCTCATGTTTCTGTCCTATCTCACGAAATAAGTTCCAGATACCATCATGTCCATCTCCCAAACAAATTAAAGGCTTAGCCAAAATTTGAGAATTAACCAAATCTAATAAAGCCGAGTTATCTTGAAAAAAGGCAGCTACCCCCAATTGATGAAAACTGACTCCTTTATAATCACGCCAAATTAAGGGTTCTCCCTTGGGAGTTCTGAGTCGTACCTTCCCACCATCTATGCTAATTTCTTCGACTTCTGTGTTAGAGGGTAATTCTTCAAAATGATAGCGATGTACAAGGCGTTGTTGCGTACTGTGAGAAACAGCAATTCCCGTCAATGATTGGATTTTCTTAGCTGCTTTTTCATAAGACTCATCGCCACTCAGTAGCAAACAGTTCTTCTCTAACATTGGACTCATCTGAGTTCGAGGCTTTAGTTCTAATTTCTTCGCTTGTTTTTCTGTAATGGGCAATTCCCCCAAAATACTTTTTACTGTTCGTATCCGACCTGTGGTTTCCTCGGTACTTGTTTTGACAAAAAAATACCTATTTCTGGGTTGACATACTGAATCATTAAGTCTCTGACAGTCTCCTCTATTTCGCCCAAATTATTAAATGTTTTAACTTGAGATTGTTGATAGAGACATTCTCCCAACTCTTGACATAACTCTTGAATCCTTTTTTCATTTTCTGATAACACTGATAACATGAGATTGTTCCTCAATTGGGATAGATTTTGGAAAGTGGGTCTCGACTATTATACTCTCATTTCTTTTTTTGATAAAGTTCGATAAAGTTCAAAGTCTTATTTTTCTGCCCATAAGTATTAATACTTATTGCATAAGTGAGATGCTCCGGGTACATCCCGGATAAAATAGTACATAGAATCTGGGGTAAAATGGAAAAAAACTGATGAGCGAAAAAAGTATGTTACCGATTCCCCCAGAAGAAAAAGCACTGTTAAAACAGCATCTCACCGAATCAGCCCGTATCCTGCGCAAATATACGGAACCAGAGAAACAGAAGGACTTTGGAAGCATCGAAGTAGAAGTCAGAACCCAGATGTTAGAAATTGTGGGGCCAACAATGGGGGAGTTTTTTTTTCAGAAGGGGGAAAAAAACGGTCTGGAAACAAGCGAAAAATCAAAACCCTAGTCGGAGAAGTGGAAATAAGCCAAAAACAAGCCAGAAAACTAAAGGTGTCGCCAAAAATCGTCTTAAGTCCAGGTTTAGAGAAATGCTGTCTAAGAGCCAGTGCGAAAACATCCTACCAACAAGCAGAAGAAGATATAGAGGAGTTGATGGGGATAAAAGTAGGACATAGCAGTTTACATCGCTTGGTAGAACGGACAGAACTGCCCTTAGCTCAAGCTCAGTCAGAGAGTGCGGGGGTCAGTATAGATGGGGGAAAGATTTGTCTGCGGGGCGAGGAGAAGGAAGGGGGACAGTGGCGAGATTATAAACTGGTGAGTCTTCGGTACTGGTATCGTGTGATCAAAGCTAGAAAAAGTTATGGTGTAAGAGTTTGAGAAAATAGAAAATAACTTACGACTGGACATATTCCCGTTTTTGTTATACTATTATTATTGTCATTATATTAAAGAAAGGGAAAACGGAAAGCAATGTCAACATTGAATAAAAGCTCAATTGACCTCCTAAGTGATATTGGCTTACCTCAAGAGAAAGAGGAAGCCTTATTTCAGAAAAACTGCCCTCATTGCTATAGTGAAAAAGTAAAAATACATTCTCATTACCAAACGAAAGGTAACGGGGAACGTAAAATGTTCATCTGTCAAGAATGTGGTTCTTGTTTTGCTGAGACTTATGGTAGCGTAATCGCTGGCTTAGAAACCCCATTAAGTGAAATTGTAAAAGTATTAAAAGCCAGAATGGAAGGAATAGGATTAAATGCAGCAGCCCGAGTATTCGGCTACGCAAAAACAACAATATTGAATTGGGAAAAGAAATTATCAGGATTACAAGAGACATTATTTTTATACGCCTTAGTGAATGAATTTGTTAAATTAGTAATAGAAGGGGATGAACTATACACAAAAGTTGGAAAAAATAAAGAAGCAAGTGCCTCTGAGGGGTGGACAATCGTGCTCATGGACAGGGCTAGCCGCTTTATTTGGCATTTAAAATGTGGTAAAAAAGAGCAGAAATTATTTCTAGAAGCAATGATGACGGTAGCGGAATTATTTGAAAGGAGTGCAGAATCTCTCCAGTTATTTACAGATGGAGAAAAGCGATATAGTCAACTGCTATTTAATATTTGTCACGAAGTATTAAGGACTGGGAAGCGAGGTCGTCCCACCAAAGTATTACCGAAGGGTATGGTGGTAAGATTAAAAAATAAGAGTAGTAAACGTCGAGATTCTGAGGGTAAACTAGAGAAAGTAGAAACTCCGAAAACTGAACATCCTGAGACAACAGAAAAACCAGAAGACAAGGATGTTCATGCCAACCACGTTGAGGCATTTAATAGTTCTCTACGACGCTATTTAGCCGCCTTTCGTCGTCGAACAAATACTTATGCTAAATCTGTTGTGGGATTACAGCGAGTGCTAGATATTTTCTGGATGGTTCATAACTTTGTTCGCAGCCATTTTACGACGAAAAAAGTTCCTGCGGTAGCTCTCGGTATAATTCAAAAAGGGTTAACTTGGGAGGACTTACTCCAAATTCGCCTGATTTGTTGAACCTCTTGTATTGCAACGTTTGTAGCTTCTAGCTAGACGATACCAGTGCCTTCTTTTTGTTTTGACACGGTATTCGGATGCAACGCTTCTGCCAAGGCACCTAAGTAACCAGAGGCATGATAGAAATCTAATATCTGTTCTTCCGTTTGCTTTTCTAAAAACTTCCAATTTGATTCTGCCTCGTCTGCTATCCCGACCAATGTTGCCTCTGGATAACGGTTTTTCGCTCGCTCAATTTCTCTTTCCAATCTTTCTAGAAAACTCTTTTTTCCATACTCTGGTGCCGCACCTAGATAGATTGTATGTTGACGTTCTCCCTCACTATCGTATAGGGAAACGGTTCCCACCATTGCTTCACGGTAGCCATCCTCACACATCAGCATACAGGTTCCATCTAATCCTATTCCCACTGTTGCAATTTGGCTATCCTCCTTGGGCGGGGCATAACTCCACGCTTCTTCTTTTGCTTGTACCACACTTCCTACTGCTTCACTCAATCTTTGGATATAGGATAGCGCTACTTTTCTACCATGATTTTCTAATAAATCATTTTTCACCTCTTTGCCTGCCATCCCTGACATTTTTGAGGATACCTGTTTTGCCAATAATGGCGTTGATGTTATGATTATCCTTGCTTCTCTTTCTAAGGGGCAATACGTTTTTCCTCAAAGGTGAACGCTGATATACATGACGATTCACTATAACCTCACCATAAGGTGTTTGATATTCTTTCGGTTGCTCTCCCTTACTCTTCCAGATTTCTTCACCGATTTTTAAGGGTGAACCATCTGTATCTAAATATTTCAAGGCTTCTTTGCTGGCGATGCAACCTACTTCGTTTAAGCCTTTTTGAATATTTATTTCTGTATCCAACATTGAACGACTTAGTTCTAATGTTAGTTCTATTTTTATCTTTGAACCCTCTACATTAATTAGTTTTGCTGTCATCATTGTTTCCTCTTTGTCACTTTTCATCTCATGTTAACACTTTTCTTTTCCTTCATCAACTAAAGGTCACACCCCTGGGATAAGAGGATAGGGCAATGGGCAGTCCACCCCTAGAATCAAAACCAAAGACAAGAATTCTCGGTTTGAGACTTCAATACATAGGAACCGCAGGGCTTGCGGGGATAGTCTGTGGAGCGAACATAAGACTATAAAACTCCTTGGGGGTGGAGGCAGTTGCTATGAAGCAGAAACCTAAATCTCACAATTTAGGTTTCTTCGCCGTTCTACGGTGGAGAGGATGTCAACTTGAAAAGACAACAATTTGTCTCTCGCTCCGATAGTTCGATAGGGTTCTGAATAGACCTCTTGCAAAAGTTTTTTAACGGTTGACATGAAATAATACATTTAATCTAGAAAATTCGCCTCGACTGTCAAAAACGGTGAACAACTCATCGAAAATCAAGCCAAAATAATCTCTTAAAGTAGAAGAACAAAAAATTGGCACACTCAATCCGCTCAGCTTGTCTCCAAAAGCTGAACTTAAAGAATAAATTATCTTGAATAAATTATTCTGTTTTCATCTCCACCTTAGTTTTTAATTCTTTTGTTTCTAATTCGTAGTTATAAATACATGGGCACTGGTATCGTCTAGCTAGAAGCTACAAACGTTGCAATACGAGAGGTTCAAGAAATCAGGCGAATTTGGAGTAAGTCCTCCCAAGTTAACCCTTTTTCAATTATACCGAGAGCTACAGCAGGAACTTCTCTAGGGGTACATCCCGGATAAAGTAGTAGATAGAATCTGGGGTAAAATGGAAAAAAACTGATGAGCGAAAAAAGTATGTTACCGATTCCCCCAGAAGAAAAAGCACTGTTAAAACAGCATCTCACCGAATCAGCTCGTATCCTGCGCAAATATACGGAACCAGAGAAACAGAAGGACTTTGGAAGCATCGAAGTATACTTCAAACGTTCATAATCTGAGATTTATCAAAGCGTTGAAATCGTAAGGTGAGCAAAGAATCAAGCTCCTCCTTATATTTTACGTTAGCATCTTCAAGACATCCTGAAATTGCTGCAGAAAACTGCGTAAAATCTTCATAATATTTTGCGTATAAACACTTCTTCTTCACAAACTTCCACAGTCTTTCAATTAAATTCAAGTTAGGAGAATAAGGAGGTAAGTACAGTAACTCTATTCCTAATGATTCTGCCAACTCCTGCACAATTCGGCATTTTTGATAACGAGCATTGTCTAATACCAACGTAATCGGTATTAATAGTCCTAATTCTGCTATCTTTTCTAGGAGTTCACAAACCTGAGTTCCCGTAATATAAGAACTGTTCGTTACCATAATTACTTCATGGGTAATTGCATTTAATGCTCCTAACACATTAAAACGTTTTCTCCCTGATGGTGACTTAATAAAAATCCTCTTGAAGCACCATATAAAATTTACAAATGCTCCCATTACAAAATGAGAGGCATCTACAAAGAAAACTGCCCTTTTTCCTGCTTTTGCCTCTTCTAGCCTTGGTTCTAGCTCTTTTTTCCTATAGCTATCCTGAGCTTCTACATCTGCTTTTGATGGAATTGTTCCCACCTTTAGACACCTCATTCCTATTGACTTTAAAAATTTTCTGACTTGCGTTGGACTTCTTTTTATTCCCGTTAATTCTTCTATTCTTTTTACTGCTTCATTTATTCTTGCTGGTGGATTTGACTCAAAATATGCCTCAATTGTCCCTTGATGCTCTGTTAACTCGCTTTTCGGGCGATTAAATTTTATTTCTTTTAGTTTTTCTATCCCGCCCTCTTGATAATCACGGATATAGCTTGTCACCGTATTTACTGAAACTCCTGCGAATTGAGCAATTTTTTGATGAGATAATCCCTGACTTTTTAACCATAAAACTTCCATCTTTAGCTGTACTCTAGGATGCGGGTGATTAAACCGACCGTAAGACAACAGTCTTTTGTCTTCTTCCGTAAATTCTAACTTAATCATTTCTCAGCCTCTTGACTACTTTTTCTATTTTTACTATATTATCTCTTATTTTTAAAATTCGCAACTTGTGACCGTGTTCAGTATAGAAGTCAGAACCCAGATGTTAGAAATTGTGGGGCCAACAATGGGGGAGTTTTTTTTTCAGAAGGGGGGAAAAAAACGGTCTGGAAACAAGCGAAAAATCAAAACCCTAGTCGGAGAAGTGGAAATAAGCCAAAAACAAGCCAGAAAACTAAAGGTGTCGCCAAAAATCGTCTTAAGTCCAGGTTTAGAGAAATGCTGTCTAAGAGCCAGTGCGAAAACATCCTACCAACAAGCAGAAGAAGATATAGAGGAGTTGATGGGGATAAAAGTAGGACATAGCAGTTTACATCGCTTGGTAGAACGGACAGAACTGCCCTTAGCTCAAGCTCAGTCAGAGAGTGCGGGGGTCAGTATAGATGGGGGAAAGATTTGTCTGCGGGGCGAGGAGAAGGAAGGGGGACAGTGGCGAGATTATAAACTGGTGAGTCTTCATGGCAATGTCTGTGAAGCCTTTTTCCAAGACCCAGAGGGCTTAAAGAATTGGAGCAATGTTCAACCTTTGTCTCCAATAGTGACCTTTTTGGGAGATGGTCATCCCGGAATCTGGAATGCGGTAGAGAGTTTCGCCACTCAATCGTGGCTGATACGACGAGAGGTGTTGGATTGGTATCATCTCAAGGAGAATCTGTTCAAAGTGGGTGGCTCTCTCAAACGGCTAGAAGCAGTGGAGCATTTACTGTGGCGGGGTTTTGTGAACAAGGCAATAGATGCGTTTGATGGAGTCAAAAGCAAGAGGGCAAAGAATTTTCAAGCCTATTTGACGAAGCATTATCAGCGTATCCCTGATTACCAATACTATCAACAGCTTGGTATTGTGATTGGTTCTGGTGATGTGGAGTCTAAGATTAAACAGGTGGGAGCTAGGGTTAAATTGTCGGGAGCACGTTGGCATCTTCATAATGTTTCTCGTATTCTTCGGCTACGATGTGCTTATCTCAATCACTCTCCTCTTTTGAGTGTCAATGTATTATCTTAAGTGGGATGCACCCGATGGTCAGAGCCTCAAGCTGAGAATTTTATCATTTATTTAAACAAGCATAAACATCGGATTGTCAATTATGGTTATTTGCAGGCAGAGGGCATTTCTATTGGCTCTGGCTCTGTCGAATCTCAAGTTAAACAAATTGGTCATCGTCTTAAAATTACTGGTGCGAGTTGGAATTCTGACAATGTACCACAAGTCCTTCGTCATCGCTGTTCCTATTTAAATGATTACCTTTTTTGACTCTTTCATTTACCTCGTTAAGTATTTCTACTTATTGCAAAGGTGAGATGCTCCCAGTCAGGGAAACCGTTTGACCAGACTAAGTTGGCTCTTCCTAACGTTGTTTTAGAGGAGGAAACTGATTTTTTGCCTCAGGGCGAACGCATCTAAAAATGATACAGATACAAGAACATTATAGAGGGATGGATAAGGGAAAATAAGGGAAAGTGCATAGAAAACAAAAGCGATGAAACTCCGACCCAAATATAGACTGGTAGAACACTTTGCCGAAATAGATGACCCTCGCATCGAACGAACAAAACGGCATAAACTCATTGATATTCTAACGATTGCCATCTTAGCCGTCATTTGTGGAGCAGAAGGTTGGGTAACCATGGAAAGTTTCGGCAAGGCTAAACATCAATGGCTAAAAAAAATTTTGGAATTGCCGAATGGCATCCCCTCCGACGATACGTTTGCGCGTGTATTTGCTAGTCTGAATCCAGAGCAATTTCAAGACTGTTTTCTGCATTGGGTCAAAAGTATAGCGGAGGTAAGTGAAGGAGAAGTGATAGCGATTGACGGCAAAACCCTTCGCCACTCCTATGACAATGCCAACGGAAAGGGCGCAATTCAGATGGTAAGTGCATGGGCAACAGCAAATCGTCTAGTACTAGGACAGTGCAAGGTGGAAAGCAAATCGAATGAAATCACGGCGATTCCTAAACTCCTGAAAATGCTAGAGGTCAAAGGTTGTATCGTAACGATTGATGCCATGGGAACTCAGACAAAGATTGCCCAACAGATAGTAGGGCGAGGGGGAGATTATGTTTTGGCATTGAAAGGCAATCAAGGTAATTTATGTGAGGATGTTGAACAATTATTTGCTCATGCTCAATCGGTTAATTTTGTGGGAATTAAGCATGATTTTCATCAAACAATAGACAAGGGACATGGACGGATTGAAATTCGCCGTTGCTGGACGATGGAACAAACAGAATTTTTGCTGGGTGCGGAGAAATGGGCAAAGTTGACGAGCATCTGTATGATTAAAGCGGAGAGACGATTGAAAGACAAAACAGAGTATGAGACTCGCTACTATATCAGTAGCCTGCCGAGTAATGCTCAAAAATTATCCCAATCTGTTCGTAGTCATTGGTTGATAGAAAACTCTTTACATTGGGTTCTAGACTTGGCCTTCAACGAGGATGCTTGTCGCATTCGTAAGGATTTTGCTCCTGAGAATTTAGCCGTCTTACGCCATATCGCTCTTAACTTGCTCACAAAGGAAAATACTCTGAAACTTGGTATCAAGAATAAACGGCTACGCGCTGGTTGGGACGAGGACTATCTCCTTAAGGTTTTACTCGGATAAGATGCGTTTGCCCTGCCTATCATAAGAACCTCTTTTCGTTTTTCCATCTATCTGTATCAGCTCTATGTCCATTTTCTCCGTTAGACTGCTTATCCAGCTCAGAAAACTTTTTTCTAGTTCTTCTGTTTCCAACATTCCAAATACTCTTCCAAAGGTATCGTGAGAGGGAATTCCCTTTGGTAACTCTAGAAACATTTCTAGCCATTCTCGTTTGGCTTTGCCATAGGCTTCAATTGCTACGAAGCCATCTGCCCCTGACAATACTGCCAATATTCCTATGGTGACAATTGCTGTTAAGTTATAGTCTTGCCTTCTCCCTGTTCTCGGTTCTTTTAGGCACTGAAAATGTTTCAGTATGCTTCTTTTGATAATTTTGACTTCTTTTTCTTGTTGTGGGGTTAGAACTCTTGCGCCGAAGCCTTTTGCCATCTTTGACCTCACTCACTTACTTTTTTTAAATAATAGCCTTTTCTTCTCTTAGATGACTGCTTCTTTTTTACACTATATTTCTCTCTTTTTGTCTGTATTTTTTGTAACAAATAAGATGCGATTACCCTGTTTTTTGCCTGTTTCCCCTTGACACTTAACACAGTATCTACTAGTAGTCTAAGGCGTAAGTTAAGATACTATTATTAGGCAACCGATAAAAAGATAAATATAGGTATATAGGAGAAAAAGTCATGCCCCGATTAGCCTCCAAAGAGTTAAAGTTGGAAGCAAAAGAACGAGAACATCTAGAAAAACTGATAAATCGTCATACAACAGAGCAGCAAATTGCCTTAAGGGCAAAAATAGTGCTTCTGGCAGATGAGGGAGAAAATAATCGAGAAATTGCTAGAAAATTAAAAATCAGCCGAAAAATGGCAAGTCAATGGAGAGAAAGATGGATATACTGAACACGGTCACAAGTTGCGAATTTTAAAAATAAGAGATAATATAGTAAAAATAGAAAAAGTAGTCAAGAGGCTGAGAAATGATTAAGTTAGAATTTACGGAAGAAGACAAAAGACTGTTGTCTTACGGTCGGTTTAATCACCCGCATCCTAGAGTACAGCTAAAGATGGAAGTTTTATGGTTAAAAAGTCAGGGATTATCTCATCAAAAAATTGCTCAATTCGCAGGAGTTTCAGTAAATACGGTGACAAGCTATATCCGTGATTATCAAGAGGGCGGGATAGAAAAACTAAAAGAAATAAAATTTAATCGCCCGAAAAGCGAGTTAACAGAGCATCAAGGGACAATTGAGGCATATTTTGAGTCAAATCCACCAGCAAGAATAAATGAAGCAGTAAAAAGAATAGAAGAATTAACGGGAATAAAAAGAAGTCCAACGCAAGTCAGAAAATTTTTAAAGTCAATAGGAATGAGGTGTCTAAAGGTGGGAACAATTCCATCAAAAGCAGATGTAGAAGCTCAGGATAGCTATAGAGAAAAAGAGCTAGAACCAAGGCTAGAAGAGGCAAAAGCAGGAAAAAGGGCAGTTTTCTTTGTAGATGCCTCTCATTTTGTAATGGGAGCATTTGTAAATTTTATATGGTGCTTCAAAAGGATTTTTATTAAGTCACCATCAGGGAGAAAACGTTTTAATGTGTTAGGAGCATTAAATGCAATTACCCATGAAGTAATTATGGTAACGAACAGTTCTTATATTACGGGAACTCAGGTTTGTGAACTCCTAGAAAAGATAGCAGAATTAGGACTATTAATACCGATTACGTTGGTATTAGACAATGCTCGTTATCAAAAATGCCGAATTGTGCAGGAGTTGGCAGAATCATTAGGAATAAAGTTACTGTACTTACCTCCTTATTCTCCTAACTTGAATTTAATTGAAAGACTGTGGAAGTTTGTGAAGAAGAAGTGTTTATACGCAAAATATTATGAAGATTTTACGCAGTTTTCTGCAGCAATTTCAGGATGTCTTGAAGATGCTAACGTAAAATATAAGGAGGAGCTTGATTCTTTGCTCACCTTACGATTTCAACGCTTTGATAAATCTCAGATTATGAACGTTTGAAGTATAGCAGGACAGAAAAGTGAAATAGAAATAACAGAAAGAATCAAAGATGCTGAACGTAGTGGAGCACCCGCCAAGTTTAAACGCGAACAAATCTTGAAGTTGTTCAAATTAGCCTGTGATGACCCAAAGAATTATGAGCGTCCGATAAGTCACTGGACAGGACGAGAATTAGCCGAGGAATTAGTAAAGCAAGGAATAGTGGAAAGTATATCTCCTCGACAGGTAGGAAGATTATGGGAAGAAGCAGATATTAAACCCCATCAGTCAGGATACTGGCTGAATCCCCCCCCTGACCCAAATTTTGGGGAAAAAGTGAATGATATCTGCCAAGCCTATGAGAGTGCAATTTTAGGAGAGGAAAAGGGAGAAAAGACTATTTCTCTAGATGAAATGACGGGAATTCAAGCATTAGAGCGGAAAGCACCAGACCGTCCGATGTCTCAGGGGAAGATTCAAGGTCGAGAATTTGAATATACTTCAAACGTTCATAATCTGAGATTTATCAAAGCGTTGAAATCGTAAGGTGAGCAAAGAATCAAGCTCCTCCTTATATTTTACGTTAGCATCTTCAAGACATCCTGAAATTGCTGCAGAAAACTGCGTAAAATCTTCATAATATTTTGCGTATAAACACTTCTTCTTCACAAACTTCCACAGTCTTTCAATTAAATTCAAGTTAGGAGAATAAGGAGGTAAGTACAGTAACTCTATTCCTAATGATTCTGCCAACTCCTGCACAATTCGGCATTTTTGATAACGAGCATTGTCTAATACCCAGCAATTCTCAGTTTTAGATACAGCAAGCCTTTTAGGGATTTAAAGAACATTTCAAAGGGGGTTTTTGGGGCAATTCTATATGTACTACCATGCCTGAAAGCCTGAAGACTCGTAAAATGAACTTGTTAATCCCGTTGAATTTTACCCCGTATTACGCGGGTACATCCCGGATAAAGTAGTACATAGAATCTGGGGTAAAATGGAAAAAAACTGATGAGCGAAAAAAGTATGTTACCGATTCCCCCAGAAGAAAAAGCACTGTTAAAACAGCATCTCACCGAATCAGCCCGTATCCTGCGCAAATATACGGAACCAGAGAAACAGAAGGACTTTGGAAGCATCGAAGTAGAAGTCAGAACCCAGATGTTAGAAATTGTGGGGCCAACAATGGGGGAGTTTTTTTTTCAGAAGGGGGAAAAAAACGGTCTGGAAACAAGCGAAAAATCAAAACCCTAGTCGGAGAAGTGGAAATAAGCCAAAAACAAGCCAGAAAACTAAAGGTGTCGCCAAAAATCGTCTTAAGTCCAGGTTTAGAGAAATGCTGTCTAAGAGCCAGTGCGAAAACATCCTACCAACAAGCAGAAGAAGATATAGAGGAGTTGATGGGGATAAAAGTAGGACATAGCAGTTTACATCGCTTGGTAGAACGGACAGAACTGCCCTTAGCTCAAGCTCAGTCAGAGAGTGCGGGGGTCAGTATAGATGGGGGAAAGATTTGTCTGCGGGGCGAGGAGAAGGAAGGGGGACAGTGGCGAGATTATAAACTGGTGAGTCTTCATGGCAATGTCTGTGAAGCCTTTTTCCAAGACCCAGAGGGCTTAAAGAATTGGAGCAATGTTCAACCTTTGTCCCCAATAGTGACCTTTTTGGGAGATGGTCATCCCGCAATCTGGAATGCGGTAGAGAGTTTCGCCACTCAATCGTGGCTGATACGACGAGAGGTGTTGGATTGGTATCATCTCAAGGAGAATCTGTTCAAAGTGGGTGGCTCTCTCAAACGGCTAGAAGCAGTGGAGCATTTACTGTGGCGGGGTTTTGTGAACAAGGCAATAGATGCGTTTGATGGAGTCAAAAGCAAGAGGGCAAAGAATTTTCAAGCCTATTTGACGAAGCATTATCAGCGTATCCCTGATTACCAATACTATCAACAGCTTGGTATTGTGATTGGTTCTGGTGATGTGGAGTCTAAGATTAAACAGGTGGGAGCTAGTGGTCTGTCAATTTTCTATTTGTGGATAAAGACGCTTGAGACGGATACGAGCCTCAGCCGTCGTGAATTGCCAATCTACCGACTTTTGGGAATGATTGCGCTGAGTGTACCAAGCCGTTGTTTCTTGCTCTAAAGTTTCCCGATCTGGAATTCGACGAGCTAGGCATTGCCGAGTCATTGCGGACAGCTCGTTTTCAGCAATATTAAGCCAACTGCCATGTTTTGGGGTATGGTGAATTTCCAACCGTTCGACTAGACGACGAGCCGTGGAAGGCTCAAATGCTTCATATAGTGAGGCAAGTTTGTGAGTATTTAGCTGATCACATACTAAAATGACTTTGTCGTTATCAGCATAGTCGTTATCGAGTAAATTCTTAATTTCTGTTGCCCAGTCAACCGATGTTCTACGTTCACTGACAACTGTCTTTCGCCACCCAGACAAGGGTTCTGTAAACATAAAGATATTGGCTGTTCCATTGCGTTCATATTCGTAATCATGCGCCTCTGGCTGTCCAGGTTTGGCTGGTAGAGGAAGGCGGGTTTCTTTGACCAATTGTATAGGTTGCTCATCCATGCAAATCACTGGACAATTGGGGTCATAGGGTCGGTGATAAATTTCTAGAACATCTTCCATGTTAGACACAAATTCGGCACTCTTTTCTGGTGGAATCACGTACATCTGTCGCAGATGAGGTTTTAGTTCGTTTTTTTTAACACTTGACGCACGGTTTCGTGACTAATTGCTGGCACAATTTCTAACTCGACCGCCTTGTCGGCTAGTCTGACTTTTCCCGTTAAGTCCAAAATCCAGCAATGCAAACTTCTAGAGGCTTTATCTGGCAAGGGTTTGAGTAATGATTCTCTTGACAGGAAAAAAATATTCTGAAGCCATCATCCCGCTTATCGTTCAAATTTCAAAAACAAAGGATGAAGGGAGTATGAGACTGTAAAATGGAGAAAATCTTAAAGGGCAGGTCAAAAAATGTTGGAATGGTGGACAAAAAACTTTGCCAGTTGTGAATTGGGAGACGAGAGGCTAAACAATCGTGCCTTCTCGATTGGGAAAAAGTTAAGTGAGGGGTTTGGAAAAGCCTTATCAGAAGTGTTTAAGGGAGGAAACGAGTTAAAGAGGGCCTATGAATTTTTGGGAATCCGAAAACAGACTTTGTCAAGATAATAGAGCCGCACTGTGAAATGACAACTGCCGCCGTAGAAGAATATAAGATAATGCTATCAGTCGGAGATACGACCTTCTTAGATTATCGCAATATCAAGGAAAAAAGGGAAGGGTATGGGCCGACTGGAAAAGGAGGGAATGGATTAATACTGCATAGTGCTTTAGCAATTGAGCCAGAAAAAGGACAAGTATTAGGTTTATTATGGCAAAAACTGTGGAATAGGGAGGTAAAAGAAAAGCCCCCAACAGATGAAACGGCGAAGCAGAAAAAAGAAAGACAGAAAGAACAAAGAAAAGCAGCTCGTCAAAGACCATTTGAGGAAAAAGAATCCTACAAATGGGTAGAGGCTCTAAACACCTGTGAGAAACAGGTAGAAAGTTCAACGAGGGTAATTCATGTATTTGACAGAGAAGGAGATGTTTCAGAAGTCTTTGACTCAGTGCGTCAACTCAAGCATACAGGAGTGCTGGTCAGAGCGTCTCATAATCGTAGTTTAGACAAAAATAGTGAACGACTTTGGCAACATTTGGAATCAGAACCGATTCGTTTTCATCAAGAAATCGAGATTCCGAGTACAGGAAAAAGAAAAGCACGGAAGGTTAAGCTTGCCGTCCGATTTTGCTCAGTTAATCTACGAACTCCCTATCGTTTTGATAATCGTGACCCGTTGAATGTCTATGCTGTTTATGCGACAGAAATCGATTGTCCCGAAGGCGAAACTCCTTTATCTTGGATGCTTCTGACTACAGAAGTTGTTGAGACTATTGAGATGGCTGTCACTATTCTTCGTTGGTACACCTACCGATGGCGGGTTGAAGAATTTCATAAAGTCCTTAAGTCTGGTTGTCAGAGTGAGCGTTATCGACTTGCCTCTGATGGAATGAAAACTCTTTTGGGTTTTTTAAGTGTCATTGCTGTTGAACTTTTACACGTTACTTATCTTCATCGTACCCAGCCCGATGCTCTCGCGATTGAAATTCTTAATCCTCTTCAACTTCAGGTGTTAAAAGCAGCCGCCTCTCAAAAACTTCCCCCTATTTTGACTGTTGCTTGGGCTGTCGAGTCTGTTGCTTTTCTTGGTGGTTATCTTGAACATCGTCGTAAAACTCCTCTCGGTATCCAAGTCCTTTGGCGCGGTTGGTTGAAGTTGCATGACCTTTGCCAAGGCTGGCAGCTTGCAATCCGCACTTAACGGGAAAAGTCAGGTCGGCTAGTAACCTCAATGTCCAACGGGCTTGACCAGCAGGCGGTTCTCCACAACGTAAGGCGATTAGTTTTGCTTCTACCTCTCCATCAATAATCGGTTGACGAGGCGGCGTTTTGCGGGGCTTGCGGCTTAATGCTGACTCCACACCTTCATTGACCAATCGCTCCCTGAGATTGGCGACTGTGTTACGGTGACAACTAAAGGCGGCGGCAGCTTCCTCATCCGTCCATCCTTGTCCATTCACATCGGGTGCGACCTTTAGTTGATAAAAGCTGTTGTAATCAGGGTTCTACAGGGAACCCATATTGATCAAGTTTTGCCCAAAATTGACTCCATCGTTCCTTGGTCAATACCAAAGCTCGTAGGCTCAAAATAATTCCTGCTCCTTTTTCCTTCCATCGCATCCCTGAACAACATAATCGTTGTTTGACCAACGTCTTACAAGCTGCTTCCGTAACACCTGAACCAATCGGATACTTTTTCTCTATGTATTCAGCATAATCCATTTGATGCTGATGATTCTCGTAATAAGTAATCGCCGCTTGTAGTTTCTCGGTAAGATTCTTAGAATGACTTTTTTCTTCTTTGACTTCTTTCATCAGATTTAGCAGTTCTCCTGCTTTTCCTTTTTCATGCTTGAGTTCTCGACAATTTTCAGTCAACCATTCTTTTTGTTTTGACACGGTATTCGGATGCAACGCTTCTGCCAAGGCACCTAAGTAACCAGAGGCATGATAGAAATCTAATATCTGTTCTTCCGTTTGCTTTTCTAAAAACTTCCAATTTGATTCTGCCCCGTCTGCTATCCCGACCAATGTTGCCTCTGGATAACGGTTTTTCGCTCGCTCAATTTCTCTTTCTAATCTTTCTAGAAAACTCTTTTTTCCATACTCTGGTGCCGCACCTAGATAGATTGTAGGTTGACGTTCGCCTTCACTATCGTATAGGGAAACGGTTCCCACCATTGCTTCACGGTAGCCATCCTCACACATCAGCATACAGGTTCCATCTAATCCTATTCCCACTGTTGCAATTTGGCTATCCTCCTTGGGCGGGGCATAACTCCACGCTTCTTCTTTTGCCTGTACCACACTTCCTACTGCTTCACTCAATCTTTGGATATAGGATAGCGCTACTTTTCTACCATGATTTTCTAATAAATCATTTTTCACCTCTTTGCCTGCCATCCCTGACATTTTTGAGGATACCTGTTTTGCCAATAATGGCGTTGATGTTATGATTATCCTTGCTTCTCTTTCTAAGGGGCAATACGTTTTTCCTCAAAGGTGAACGCTGATATACATGACGATTCACTATAACCTCACCATAAGGTGTTTGATATTCTTTCGGTTGCTCTCCCTTACTCTTCCAGATTTCTTCACCGATTTTTAAGGGTGAACCATCTGTATCTAAATATTTCAAGGCTTCTTTGCTGGCGATGCAACCTACTTCGTTTAAGCCTTTTTGAATATTTATTTCTGTATCCAACATTGAACGACTGAGTTCTAATGTTAGTTCTATTTTTATCTTTGAACCCTCTACATTAATTAGTTTTGCTGTCATCATTGTTTCCTCTTTGTCACTTTTCATCCCATGTTAACACTTTTCTTTTCCTTCATCAACTAAAGGTCACACCCTTCACATCAATGTTTAACAGAATATTGGCGTGCTTAATTTTGTAAGCCGCTCCTTTGCCGATGGATACCAAATCTTTTAGGGTCTGACGTTCTTCTTGACTTAATCGGACAATATAGGTCTTGAGCATGGTTACTTATTACGATATCTGTTGAGGTAATGAATAGCCTCTCCATTTTCCCTCAAATTCACAATCTTTAGCTTGACAGACCACTAGGGTTAAATTGTCGGGAGCACGTTGGCATCTTCATAATGTTTCTCGTATTCTTCGGCTACGATGTGCTTATCTCAATCACTCTCCTCTTTTGAGTGTCAATGTATTATCTTAAGTGGGATGCACCCGTATTACGCGAACTAAAACCTGAAACCCTTGCTACAGGGCAAATTTAGAATTGCTGGTCTAATACCAACGTAATCGGTATTAATAGTCCTAATTCTGCTATCTTTTCTAGGAGTTCACAAACCTGAGTTCCCGTAATATAAGAACTGTTCGTTACCATAATTACTTCATGGGTAATTGCATTTAATGCTCCTAACACATTAAAACGTTTTCTCCCTGATGGTGACTTAATAAAAATCCTTTTGAAGCACCATATAAAATTTACAAATGCTCCCATTACAAAATGAGAGGCATCTACAAAGAAAACTGCCCTTTTTCCTGCTTTTGCCTCTTCTAGCCTTGGTTCTAGCTCTTTTTCTCTATAGCTATCCTGAGCTTCTACATCTGCTTTTGATGGAATTGTTCCCACCTTTAGACACCTCATTCCTATTGACTTTAAAAATTTTCTGACTTGCGTTGGACTTCTTTTTATTCCCGTTAATTCTTCTATTCTTTTTACTGCTTCATTTATTCTTGCTGGTGGATTTGACTCAAAATATGCCTCAATTGTCCCTTGATGCTCTGTTAACTCGCTTTTCGGGCGATTAAATTTTATTTCTTTTAGTTTTTCTATCCCGCCCTCTTGATAATCACGGATATAGCTTGTCACCGTATTTACTGAAACTCCTGCGAATTGAGCAATTTTTTGATGAGATAATCCCTGACTTTTTAACCATAAAACTTCCATCTTTAGCTGTACTCTAGGATGCGGGTGATTAAACCGACCGTAAGACAACAGTCTTTTGTCTTCTTCCGTAAATTCTAACTTAATCATTTCTCAGCCTCTTGACTACTTTTTCTATTTTTACTATATTATCTCTTATTTTTAAAATTCGCAACTTGTGACCGTGTTCAGTATATATTCGTCACGGCACTCAAACGTTAATAGCCAGTTTTGATGTGGCCAAGGGTCAAGTAATCTGCTCTACAGTCGGAAATACTCGCACAGAGGCAGACTATTTAAGCCATATCCAAAAAACCATTGCCACCAGCCCTGATGTAGCAAAATGGCACTTGATTATGGATTGCCTAAATACCCATCAGTCAGAATCTTTGGTTCGCTATGTAGCAGAATTTGAGGGACTTAATCTTGAATTAGGAGAGAAGGGCAAGAGTGGCATCCTTCAATCAATGGCGAGTAGAGCAACTTTTCTCAGTGACCCCAATCATCGAATTGTTTTTCACTTCACACCGAAGCATTGTTCATGGCTCAATCAAATTGAGATTTGGTTTGGTATTTGGCTCTCCCCTTGTCTGTGTGTAATGTTATGTTACGAGTTAAAGCAAGCTAACAATTTAAGCCGTAGATGCTCAAAATTAGCAAATCCATAACTTTTCCTTTTTATTAATTTAATTTTTGTATTCATCCCTTCCGTTAATCCATTAGTTGTATGGTTTTCAAAATAATTGCATATACCTGTCAAATGAGTTTTCAGCATACCCACACTTTTTTTATAGAATAGGCTCGCTGTTCTCATCCATTTTTCAAATTTTCTCCTTGCACCATTTGTTGTTCTTGAATGCTCATAAATATCTCTAATCTCTTCCTTCATTTCATACGCTATTCCTAAACAAGGATACATTTTCAATATCTCTTCTAACTCTTCTCTTTTTTCTTCTTTTAACTCTTCTTTATTTTTCCATAATAGGTATGTTAAACCCTTTTTATGCATATTCATTTTCTTTCTCAATTTATTCAATTCTTCATTTATATTTTTCATTACATGAAATCTATCATAGACGATTTTAGCATTTACAAATAACTCCTTTATTGCTGACGTAAATCCCTCCCACATATCCACACTTACTTCCTTTACATTCTCTCTAACCCTTGCTGGCTGCACTTTTAGGGCTTCTATTATCTCTTCTTTTTTGTGTCCTTTTATTACTTCTAACAATTCCTTTTTATTTATATCTATCACTGTTGTAATAAAGTCTTTTTTTCCTTTTCTATTACTAAATTCGTCTAAACTTATCTTTTCTGGTAATTCCCATTCCTTCTTTTCTGCCTGCTTTGCATACTCTTCAAATATTGATTCCAATGTTCCCCAACTTATTTCTTCTTCTTGCCTTACCTCTTCTACATTTTTCTTTTTTACTTGCTCATAAATCTTTTCTTCATAACGAATTGTATAATGTTTTCTTAGCTGCATAAAGTCCAGTCTTTCTGTTATGTATTTCTGACATTTTTCACAATGGAACTGGCGGCGGGGCACTTCCAGATATACTTTCTTTCCCAATAGGGATAAATCCCGAACCAAATTATATTCTATTTGATTTATATCTTCCAATTCTTTATGACAATTTGGACATTCCATTACTTCGTTTTTCATTTTTAATTTTAAGAACAAAGCACCATCTATTTCTCGATAGTTTACGACTGTTACCTTTGGCAAACCTAGTAGCTCATCCAAGTTTATCCACATACTCCACCTCCTACCGTGGTATTACTATTATACACTTTCCACACAGTTGGGGGAAGAGCCATCCTGTCAATGCGTAAGTTCTGGGCCTGCTAGGGGATTTACGTTTGATGTCATAGAGCCCCAGGGCAAACAGCAATTCCAAATTCAAAACTTGATAGCTCTGAAAACCTTACACCAAAAGGACTTTACAATTCTTGACAATTTGGTGAATCGCTGAAACGACGCAAAATCGTTCTGAATTTATTTTTGCTGCAGGGCAAACGCATCAAAATTCTAGACTCTTTATTTGACAAGCCTTTTAGCATTTCACGGCTGATGTGAGATAGAGATGTTTGCAAAATCAAGGGGAGCATCATGATAAAGGTAATCATACTCCAAAGCATGAGGTCTCCCATAAATATGATAGATGCTCCAACCCTCTTGACCATCATTTATGTCCTTGTGGATGACTGGTATCAAGAACAAGGATATCGCTTTATTCCCATCTTGCCTAGACCCAAGCCTAGTTTCAGTGAGAGTGAGATGTTGACATTATTGTTAGCAATGGATTACTTCCCCTATCCCAAAGAACGACAATTTCTGGGATTTATACGAGCAAACTACTTGAGCCTGTTTCCCAAGCTCTTAGACCAGAGCCAGTTCAATCGACGTGCTCGGCGATTAGAAGGACTGATGGAGGAGTTAAGACGCTCTTGGGTTAAGCAGATGGGTGTCCATTTCGAGCGAACGCTGCTCCTCGATACAAAGCCAGTGCCCGTCGTTGGTTACAAGCGAAGTAAAGGTCAAAGCGATTTTACAGGCAGTGCCACCTATGGCTATTGTGTTAGCCGCCAGATGAAGTATTTTGGCTACAAGTTAGTCGTGGTGAGCAGCCTTGAGGGTGTCCCTTTGGTTTATTCTCTCGTCCCTGCTCATAGTGACGAACGGGAAGCAACAGAATCCGTATTGCAGTTCATTCAAGGCTGCAACATCTTGGCGGACAAGGGATTTGTTAGTACTGATTGGCAGTCCGAGATATCGAGAACTACAGGTAATCGAGTCTCTACAGCTAAGAGAGTCCATCAACATCAACAAACTCCTCCCGTCTTTGAGCGGCTTCTCCAGCATTTTCGAGAACGGATTGAGGGAGTTTTCAATGAGGTGCAAAATACAGGACGCAACTTGGAGCGATTGCTCAGAAAGAAAGTTGAGGGACTCTGTGTCCATGTTGCCGCTAAAATGGCAAGTCATACGCTACGTATATTGTTGTGCCAGCTTTTTGGCATCGATGTTCTCACCTTTGAGCAGACTCCTGTTCAACCCTTTGGACAACTCACATAAGGCGTACTATCTTAATCTTTAAAAATTGTCTTGTCCTCTATGGCCTTGTCCCTAGCCGATCTACGCTTAAACTACTGTAAAGCTGAACTCAACGAAAATTCTGTCGCCGATCATCCTTTTGTTCAATTTCACCATTGGCTAGAAGAAGCGATCGCGGCCCAATTGCTAGAACCGAATGCCATGAGTCTGGCCACGATTTCTGCCACCGGCAAACCTGTGGCTCGTATGGTGTTATTAAAAGCCTTAGATGAAAACGGTTTTGTTTTTTTTACCAATTACGACAGTGCCAAGGGCCAACAATTAACGGCAAACCCTGATTGTGCTTTGGTTTTTTGGTGGGGAGAATTAGAGCGACAAGTGAGGATTGAAGGCTCAGTGGAAAAAATTAGTGCAGAAGAGTCGGATTTCTATTTTCAATCTCGTCCGAGAGCCTCTCAATTAGGAGCCTGGGCTTCTCCCCAAAGTGAAATTATCAGCGATCGCCATTTACTAGAGCAAAAACTGGCTTTGCTTGAAGAAAAATATACGAACCAAAAAGTTCTCCGACCAGACCATTGGGGCGGTTTTCGAGTCATACCAAAGGCGATCGAATTTTGGCAAGGCCGTCCGAGTCGTCTTCATGACCGTCTTTGTTTTCAGTTAGATCCCCAGGGGAATTGGCAAAAATATCGTCTGGCACCTTGACTTTTTAGTAATGTTCTAGTGGTCTGTCAAGCTAAAGATTGTGAACTTGAGGGAAAATGGAGAGGCTATTCATTACAGGGTAATCGCATCTTATTTGTTACAAAAAATACAGACAAAAAGAGAGAAATATAGTGTAAAAAAGAAGCAGTCATCTAAGAGAAGAAAAGGCTATTATTTAAAAAAAGTAAGTGAGTGAGGTCAAAGATGGCAAAAGGCTTCGGCGCAAGAGTTCTAACCCCACAACAAGAAAAAGAAGTCAAAATTATCAAAAGAAGCATACTGAAACATTTTCAGTGCCTAAAAGAACCGAGAACAGGGAGAAGGCAAGACCATAACTTAACAGCAATTGTCACCATAGGAATATTGGCAGTATTGTCAGGGGCAGATGGCTTCGTAGCAATTGAAGCCTATGGCAAAGCCAAACGAGAATGGCTAGAAATGTTTCTAGAGTTACCAAAGGGAATTCCCTCTCACGATACCTTTGGAAGAGTATTTGGAATGTTGGAAACAGAAGAACTAGAAAAAAGTTTTCTGAGCTGGATAAGCAGTCTAACGGAGAAAATGGACATAGAGCTGATACAGATAGATGGAAAAACGAAAAGAGGTTCTTATGATAGGGAAAAAGGACTAAATGCGTTACACAGCATAAGTGCGTGGAGTAGTGAGCGGGGACTGATGTTAGCGCAAAAGAAAGTAGATAGTAAATCTAATGAAATAAAAGCAGTCCCCTTGTTACTGAAGTTACTTAACATCAAGGGGGCAGTAGTAACCCTAGATGCAATGGGAACGCAGACAGAAATCGCAAAACAAATAAAGCAAGGTGAAGGTGACTATGTATTGGCTCTCAAAGGAAATCAGGGCAAACTTAATAAACAAGTTAGGGATTGGTTGGTACTGGTATCGTGTGATCAAAGCTAGAAAAAGTTATGGTGTAAGAGTTTGAGAAAATAGAAAATAACTTACGACTGGACATATTCCCGTTTTTGTTATACTATTATTATTGTCATTATATTAAAGAAAGGGAAAACAGAAAGCAATGTCAACATTGAATAAAAGCTCAATTGACCTCCTAAGTGATATTGGCTTACCCCAAGAGAAAGAGGAAGCCTTATTTCAGAAAAACTGCCCTCATTGCTATAGTGAAAACGTAAAAATACATTCTCATTATCAAACGAAAGGTAACGGGGAACGTAAAATGTTCATTTGTCAAGAATGTAGTTCTTGTTTTGCTGAGACTTATGGTAGCGTAATCGCTGGCTTAGAAACCCCATTAAGTGAAATTGTAAAAGTATTAAAAGCCAGAATGGAAGGAATAGGATTAAATGCAGCAGCCCGAGTATTCGGCTACGCGAAAACAACAATATTGAATTGGGAAAAGAAATTATCAGGATTACAAGAGACATTATTTTTATACGCCTTAGTGAATGAATTTGTTAAATTAGTAATAGAAGGGGATGAACTATACACAAAAGTTGGAAAAAATAAAGAAGCAAGTGCCTCTGAGGGGTGGACAATCGTGCTCATGGACAGGGCTAGCCGCTTTATTTGGCATTTAAAATGTGGTCGAAAAGAGCAGAAATTATTTCTAGAAGCAATGATGACGGTAACGGAATTATTTGAAAGGAGTGCAGAATCTCTCCAGTTATTTACAGATGGAGAAAAGCGATATAGTCAACTGCTATTTAATATTTGTCACGAAGTATTAAGGACTGGAAAGCGAGGTCGTCCCACCAAAGTATTACCGAAGGGTCTTGTGGTAAGACTAAAAAATAAGAGTAGTAAACGTCGAGATTCTGAGGGTAAACTAAAGAAAGTAGAAACTCCGAAACCAGAACATCCTGAGACAACAGAAAAACCAGAAGAAAAGGACATCCATGCCAACCACGTTGAGGCATTTAATAGTGCTATCCGACGCTATTTAGCCGCCTTTCGTCGTCGTACAAATACTTATGCTAAATCTGTTGTGGGATTACAGCGAGTCCTAGATATTTTCTGGATGGTTCATAACTTTGTTCGCAGCCATTTTACGACTAGAGAAGTTCCTGCTGTAGCTCTCGGTATAATTGAAAAAGGGTTAACTTGGGAGGACTTACTCCAAATTCGCCTGATTTCTTGAACCTCTCGTATTGCAACGTTTGTAGCTTCTAGCTAGACGATACCAGTGCCGATTGGTTTAAACAAGCGGTCGCTCAGAACTGGCAAGGAATTGAATACAGTTATCATGAGAAGACAGAAAAAGGACATTACCGTTTAGAAACTCGTCAAGTCTGGACAGTGTCAATCAATCAGCTTTCCGCATTGCATCGCCAAAATCAGTGGGTCGGTTTAGCAACTGTTGTGATGGTTAAAAGTAAAACTCAATTCGGTCATAAAACAACAGAGACGTTTCGCTATTATATTAGCAGTCTTCCTACGGATGCCGAACGTCATAGCCATGTGATTCGTTCTCACTGGAGTATTGAAAATAGTCTGCATTGGGTTTTAGATGTCACTTTTAATGAGGATGCGAGTCGAGTGCGTCAAGGTAATGCGGCTGATAATTTGGGCTTGCTCCGTCGTTTAAGTATTAATTTGCTTAAACATGAGCCATCTCAAAAAAGCTTGAAGATGAAGCGTTATTTGGCGGCGATGGACAACAATTTTCTTCTACAGGTTTTAGCAGCTAGTTCACAGGAGTGATATTCATGAGTATATTTAGCTTCAAATAGGAGGATTGGCAAAATATTGACACCAACAATTATGAATTAGCGAAATTACTTAATCTTTTAGAGTTTAAGTTGATTTTCTTCTCTTTTTAGTTTTTGATATAGTCTATTTTTAAGCTAGATTTCTTTTTTGATTCCACTCTACTAATATGCGATTACCCTGCTATTCATTACCTCAACAGATATCGTAATAAGTAACCATGCTCAAGACCTATATTGTCCGATTAAGTCAAGAAGAACGTCAGACCCTAAAAGATTTGGTATCCATCGGCAAAGGAGCGGCTTACAAAATTAAGCACGCCAATATTCTGTTAAACATTGATGTGAATGGACAAGGATGGACGGATGAGGAAGCTGCCGCCGCCTTTAGTTGTCACCGTAACACAGTCGCCAATCTCAGGGAGCGATTGGTCAATGAAGGTGTGGAGTCAGCATTAAGCCGCAAGCCCCGCAAAACGCCGCCTCGTCAACCGATTATTGATGGAGAGGTAGAAGCAAAACTAATCGCCTTACGTTGTGGAGAACCGCCTGCTGGTCAAGCCCGTTGGACATTGAGGTTACTAGCCGACAAGGCGGTCGAGTTAGAAATTGTGCCAGCAATTAGTCACGAAACCGTGCGTCAAGTGTTAAAAAAAACGAACTAAAACCTCATCTGCGACAGATGTACGTGATTCCACCAGAAAAGAGTGCCGAATTTGTGTCTAACATGGAAGATGTTCTAGAAATTTATCACCGACCCTATGACCCCAATTGTCCAGTGATTTGCATGGATGAGCAACCTATACAATTGGTCAAAGAAACCCGCCTTCCTCTACCAGCCAAACCTGGACAGCCAGAGGCGCATGATTACGAATATGAACGCAATGGAACAGCCAATATCTTTATGTTTACAGAACCCTTGTCTGGGTGGCGAAAGACAGTTGTCAGTGAACGTAGAACATCGGTTGACTGGGCAACAGAAATTAAGAATTTACTCGATAACGACTATGCTGATAACGACAAAGTCATTTTAGTATGTGATCAGCTAAATACTCACAAACTTGCCTCACTATATGAAGCATTTGAGCCTTCCACGGCTCGTCGTCTAGTCGAACGGTTGGAAATTCACCATACCCCAAAACATGGCAGTTGGCTTAATATTGCTGAAAACGAGCTGTCCGCAATGACTCGGCAATGCCTAGCTCGTCGAATTCCAGATCGGGAAACTTTAGAGCAAGAAACAACGGCTGGGTGCGACCTTTAGTTGATAAAAGCTGTTGTAATCAGGGTTCTACAGGGAACCCATATTGATCAAGTTTTGCCCAAAATTGACTCCATCGTTCCTTGGTCAATACCAAAGCTCGTAGGCTCAAAATAATTCCTGCTCCTTTTTCCTTCCATCGCATCCCTGAACAACATAATCGTTGTTTGACCAACGTCTTACAAGCTGCTTCCGTAACACCTGAACCAATCGGATACTTTTTCTCTAAGTAGGGCTTGCTGAAAAAAGCTGAGACCTTTACGGAGAAAAATAGTAGGCGAATTAAGAACCGCTAGAATGCACGAAAATAGGGTAGAATGCCTCAAAACCATTGCATTAAGAAGAGAGAAAGCAGATGTACCGAAAGCAACAGTACTCAATTGAAACACCAGAAAACTTGAAAAATCTGTTCGGCGGGCAGTTAGACGAAGAAAATCGTTGGATAGAAATGTCAAAAATGATTCCCTGGGAAGAATATGAGGAAGAATATGCAAAAAACTTCACAGAAAAAAAAGGAGCCCCAGCCAAATCATTTAGAATGGCATTAGGAGCATTAATTATCAAAGAAATTTCAGGAAAAAGTGACAGAGAAACAGTAGAACAAATAAAAGAGAACCCTTATTTACAGTACTTTATAGGAATGGAAAGCTATAGTAGCAAAGAAGCATTTAGTGCGTCAATGATGGTTCATTTTCGTAAAAAAATAGGAATGGAATTAATAAATAAAATTAATAAAGAAATAGAAAAAAAAGCGACGGGTGTAGCGTCAGAAAAAAAAGAAAATGAAGGAAAGTTATTGTTAGATGCGACTTGTACACCAGCAGATATAAAATATCCAACGGATATAGGAATATTGAATGATGCCAGAGAAAAAACAGAAAAAATAATAGATAAGCTGTATGAAGAAATAAAAGAGAAAAGGAAAGAAAAGCCGAGGACTTATAGGGAAGTGGCAAGAAAAGAGTACTTAGCCATAGCAAAAAAACGTCGTGTGTCAAAAAAAGAAAGAAGAAAAGGAACAAAAAAACAACTAGGATATATAAAAAGAAACTTGTCTGATATAGAAAAAATGATAGAAGAGGGAGCAAAGTTAGAAAAACTAACGAAAAAAGAGCAAGAAGAGCTTGTAACGATAGGAAAAGTGTATGAGCAACAGTTAGAAATGTATGAAAAAAAGACAAATAAAGTAGAAAACAGAATTGTGAGTGTAAGCCAACCTCACGTGCGTCCAATAGTGCGTGGAAAAGCGGGAAAAGCAGTAGAGTTTGGAGCTAAAATATCGGCAAGTAATGTGAATGGCTTTGTCTTCTTAGACAAATTAAGTTGGGATAATTACAACGAATCGGGAGATTTACAAGCGCGAATAGAAGAATATAAAAGGGAAACAGGATGTTATCCGGAATCGGTTCATGTGGATAAAATCTATCGAACAAAAGCGAATCGAGCTTATTGTAAAGAAAGGGATATAAGAATGAGTGGTCCCCGATTGGGAAGACCGCCGAAAGAGGTGAGCAAAGAAAAAAAGAAAGAGGCACGCTCAGATGAAAGAGTGCGTAATGCCATTGAGGGTAAATTCGGACAGGGAAAGAGGAAATTTAGTCTTGGTCGAGTGATGGCCAAACTACCTGAGACCTCGGAAACGGTAATTGCGATGAACTTTTTGGTAATGAATCTTTCTACTCTACTTCAGAAGACAAAAAGTAAAAAGTTGTAGAGTCGTTTTTCTTGTGAAAAATGGTGTTAATTTTCCTCTCTTTTGTGAGGAGTGATTTGTGTTGACCTTTTTAGACAGAAAGGAACAATAGATTAAACAAAATCTGTATTTTGATTTGTTTCCATAAGGATAAGTTATCTATGCTTTTTCAGTCCATACTTCCCTAACCCACATTTCTTTCGTTTTTTGACTTTTTCAGCAAGCCCTAAGTATTCAGCATAATCCATTTGATGCTGATGATTCTCGTAATAAGTAATCGCCGCTTGTAGTTTCTCGGTAAGATTCTTAGAATGACTTTTTTCTTCTTTGACTTCTTTCATCAGATTTAGCAGTTCTCCTGCTTTTCCTTTTTCATGCTTGAGTTCTCGACAATTTTCAGTCAACCATTCTTTTTGTTTTGACACGGTATTCGGATGCAACGCTTCTGCCAAGGCACCTAAGTAACCAGAGGCATGATAGAAATCTAATATCTGTTCTTCCGTTTGCTTTTCTAAAAACTTCCAATTTGATTCTGCCTCGTCTGCTATCCCGACCAATGTTGCCTCTGGATAACGTTTTTTCGCTCGCTCAATTTCTCTTTCTAATCTTTCTAGAAAACTCTTTTTTCCATACTCTGGTGCCGCACCTAGATAGATTGTATGTTGACGTTCGCCTTCACTATCGTATAGGGAAACGGTTCCCACCATTGCTTCACGGTAGCCATCCTCACACATCAGCATACAGGTTCCATCTAATCCTATTCCCACTGTTGCAATTTGGCTATCCTCCTTGGGCGGGGCATAACTCCACGCTTCTTCTTTTGCCTGTACCACACTTCCTACTGCTTCACTCAATCTTTGGATATAGGATAGCGCTACTTTTCTACCATGATTTTCTAATAAATCATTTTTCACCTCTTTGCCTGCCATCCCTGACATTTTTGAGGATACCTGTTTTGCCAATAATGGCGTTGATGTTATGATTATCCTTGCTTCTCTTTCTAAGGGGCAATACGTTTTTCCTCAAAGGTGAACGCTGATATACATGACGATTCACTATAACCTCACCATAAGGTGTTTGATATTCTTTCGGTTGCTCTCCCTTACTCTTCCAGATTTCTTCACCGATTTTTAAGGGTGAACCATCTGTATCTAAATATTTCAAGGCTTCTTTGCTGGCGATGCAACCTACTTCGTTTAAGCCTTTTTGAATATTTATTTCTGTATCCAACATTGAACGACTGAGTTCTAATGTTAGTTCTATTTTTATCTTTGAACCCTCTACATTAATTAGTTTTGCTGTCATCATTGTTTCCTCTTTGTCACTTTTCATCTCATGTTAACACTTTTCTTTTTCTTCATCAACTAAAGGTCGCACCCAGTGAAGGAGAAGTGATAGCGATTGACGGCAAAACCCTTCGCCACTCCTATGACAATGCCAACGGAAAGGGCGCAATTCAGATGGTAAGTGCATGGGCAACAGCAAATCGTCTAGTACTAGGACAGTGCAAGGTGGAAAGCAAATCGAATGAAATCACGGCGATTCCTAAACTCCTGAAAATGCTAGAGGTCAAAGGTTGTATCGTAACGATTGATGCCATGGGAACTCAGACAAAGATTGCCCAACAGATAGTAGGGCGAGGGGGAGATTATGTTTTGGCATTGAAAGGCAATCAAGGTAATTTATGTGAGGATGTTGAACAATTATTTGCTCATGCTCAATCGGTTAATTTTGTGGGAATTAAGCATGATTTTCATCAAACAATAGACAAGGGACATGGACGGATTGAAATTCGCCGTTGCTGGACGATGGAACAAACAGAATTTTTGCTGGGTGCGGAGAAATGGGCAAAGTTGACGAGCATCTGTATGATTAAAGCGGAGAGACGATTGAAAGACAAAACAGAGTATGAGACTCGCTACTATATCAGTAGCCTGCCGAGTAATGCTCAAAAATTATCCCAATCTGTTCGTAGTCATTGGTTGATAGAAAACTCTTTACATTGGGTTCTAGACTTGGCCTTCAACGAGGATGCTTGTCGCATTCGTAAGGATTTTGCTCCTGAGAATTTAGCCGTCTTACGCCATATCGCTCTTAACTTGCTCACAAAGGAAAATACTCTGAAACTTGGTATCAAGAATAAACGGCTACGCGCTGGTTGGGACGAGGACTATCTCCTTAAGGTTTTACTCGGATAAGATGCGTTTGCCCTGTTCGGGGAGCTTTTCGCTTGGTTTTAGAGATTCGCCTAGGGCGTGTCATCAATCAGCAATTCCAAATTCAGAATGTAGTCAAAGATACAAAAGGCTCGATGTATTTACTGGCAAGGGTTTTGCTATGAAAATTGCCAATTAATCAACTAGTAGTCCAAGGCGTAAGTTTAGGTGCTATAAAATTTAAGCAGCCAAAACCTTCCCCCGATACGTCCATCGAAAGGGCTTCGCCATAGTGCGGTTAAAATAGTCGATGAATTCAAGAATTTGCGTTCTTAAATCATCTTGACTGAGAAAATTTCCTCGTTTCAGTAACTTACGCATTAAAATACCAAACCAAATCTCAATTTGATTGAGCCATGAACAATGCTTCGGTGTGAAGTGAAAAACAATTCGATGATTGGGGTCACTGAGAAAAGTTGCTCTACTCGCCATTGATTGAAGGATGCCACTCTTGCCCTTCTCTCCTAATTCAAGATTAAGTCCCTCAAATTCTGCTACATAGCGAACCAAAGATTCTGACTGATGGGTATTTAGGCAATCCATAATCAAGTGCCATTTTGCTACATCAGGGCTGGTGGCAATGGTTTTTTGGATATGGCTTAAATAGTCTGCCTCTGTGCGAGTATTTCCGACTGTAGAGCAGATTACTTGACCCTTGGCCACATCAAAACTGGTTATTAACGTTTGAGTGCCGTGACGAATATATTCAAATTCTCGACCTTGAATTGAGGTAGCCCCCCAAAACTGGACAGTAGTGTAAGCTCTAAATCGAAATCAGGAGAGCTATGAGCAACAAGAAAAAACAGTATGGAGCCCAGTTCAAAGCCAAAGTCGCCTTAGAAGCAATTCGAGGAGAGAAAACGGTATCTGAATTAGCCAGTCAATATGAAATTCATCCAACAATGATTAATGGATGGAAACGAAAAGTATTAGACGAAGCTAGTCAAATCTTTGAAACAGAAAACCAAGGAAAAGAAATCAAAGAAAATGCTGAAACTCAGATAAATGAGCTATATCGGCAAATAGGAAAGCTAAAAGTCGAGCGAGATTTTTTAGTGGACAGGTCGGTACAATTGGGGCTACCGACCGAAAAACCTTGGTAGCCCCCAAACATTCTGAATTGTGCATTCAACGTCAATGTGAATTATTAGGAATAAATCGTTCGAGTTATTATTACGAACCAAAGGAAATTAGTTCCGAAGAATTGACACTATTGAGACTGTTGGATGAACAATATATGAAAACACCATTTTATGGGAGCAGAAAGATGACAGTATACCTCAACACATTAGGTTATGAGGTAAATCGAAAAAGAGTAATACGATTGATGAATCAAATGGGAATACAAGCAATTTACCCCAAGAAAAGAACAACGTTGCGAAACCCTGAGCATCAAATTTATCCTTACTTATTACGAGACTTAAGCATTGAAAAAGCCAATCAAGTTTGGTGTACCGACATCACCTATTTGCCAATAGGAAAAGGACACTTTTATCTAGTAGCAATTATGGATTGGTTGAGTCGTAAGGTATTGTCATGGAGGATTAGCAACACTATGGATGTTTATTTTTGTAAGTCAGCATTGGAGGAAGCATTGTCAATTTATGGCAAACCAGACATCTTTAATAGTGATCAAGGAAGCCAATTTACCTCGGGAGCATCTCACCTTTGCAATAAGTAGAAATACTTAACGAGGTAAATGAAAGAGTCAAAAAAGGTAATCATTTAAATAGGAACAGCGATGACGAAGGACTTGTGGTACATTGTCAGAATTCCAACTCGCACCAGTAATTTTAAGACGATGACCAATTTGTTTAACTTGAGATTCGACAGAGCCAGAGCCAATAGAAATGCCCTCTGCCTGCAAATAACCATAATTGACAATCCGATGTTTATGCTTGTTTAAATAAATGATAAAATTCTCAGCTTGAGGCTCTGACCATCCCTCAAAACAGGAGATAGCGGCATCCACTTCACCCGTCCAAAGAAAAGACTTGACCTCCTCAATTCGCTGGAATGACCCCCCAACTTTATAGAGGTTTTCAATTAAGTGATACCAGTCCAAAATTTCAATTCGCTCATGTTTCTGTCCTATCTCACGAAATAAGTTCCAGATACCATCATGTCCATCTCCCAAACAAATTAAAGGCTTAGCCAAAATTTGAGAATTAACCAAATCTAATAAAGCCGAGTTATCTTGAAAAAAGGCAGCTACCCCCAATTGATGAAAACTGACTCCTTTATAATCACGCCAAATTAAGGGTTCTCCCTTGGGAGTTCTGAGTCGTACCTTCCCACCATCTATGCTAATTTCTTCGACTTCTGTGTTAGAGGGTAATTCTTCAAAATGATAGCGATGTACAAGGCGTTGTTGCGTACTGTGAGAAACAGCAATTCCCGTCAATGATTGGATTTTCTTAGCTGCTTTTTCATAAGACTCATCGCCACTCAGTAGCAAACAGTTCTTCTCTAACATTGGACTCATCTGAGTTCGAGGCTTTAGTTCTAATTTCTTCGCTTGTTTTTCTGTAATGGGCAATTCCCCCAAAATACTTTTTACTGTTCGTATCCGACCTGTGGTTTCCTCGGTACTTGTTTTGACAAAAAAATACCTATTTCTGGGTTGACATACTGAATCATTAAGTCTCTGACAGTCTCCTCTATTTCTCCCAAATTATTAAATGTTTTAACTTGAGATTGTTGATAGAGACATTCTCCCAACTCTTGACATAACTCTTGAATCCTTTTTTCATTTTCTGATAACACTGATAACATGAGATTGTTCCTCAATTGGGATAGATTTTGGAAAGTGGGTCTCGACTATTATACTCTCATTTCTTTTTTTGATAAAGTTCGATAAAGTTCAAAGTCTTATTTTTCTGCCCCATAAGTATTAATACTTATTGCATAAGTGAGATGCTCCCAAAGAAGGGAAGTATTGGATTGGTATCACTTGGTGGAAAATATCCATAAAGTGAAAGTTTCAAAAAAGGTAAAGAGGCAAATAGAGACGTACTTATGGCAAGGGGAGCAAGATTCAGCAATTAAAGAATTGAACGGTTCAAAACAAAAGGAAGCAATTAACTTCATCAATTATATGAAGAAACATGAAAGCAGAATGCCAGATTATGGACTCTATCAAGACTTAGGTATCTGCATTGGCTCAGGAAGTGTAGAGTCAAAAATCAAACAAATTGGCAAGAGAATACAAATAGCAGGGGCTTGTTGGAAGTCAGAAAACGTTCCTCAAATATTGAGATTACGCTGTGCTTATCTCAATGAAGCTATTGCCTGAGTACTTTTACTCATTGCAAATCTGGGATGCTCCCAATAAAGAAGAGTTAAAAGAAGAAAAAAGAGAAGAGTTAGAAGAGATATTAAAGATGTATCCTTGTTTAGGAATAGCGTATGAAATGAAGGAAGAGATTAGAGATATTTATGAGCATTCAAGAACGACAAATGGTGCAAGGAGAAAATTTGAAAAATGGATGAGAACAGCGAGCCTATTCTATAAAAAAAGTGTGGGTATGCTGAAAACTCATTTGACAGGTATATGCAATTATTTTGAAAACCATACAACTAATGGATTAACGGAAGGGATGAATACAAAAATTAAATTAATAAAAAGGAAAAGTTATGGATTTGCTAATTTTGAGCATCTACGGCTTAAATTGTTAGCTTGCTTTAACTCGTAACATAACATTACACACAGACAAGGGGAGAGCCATGTAACCGATGACCAAGTGTATGGCCCTCAAGAAGGTGCGTTTTTCAACACGCATTATCAAGGAGTGTGTTATGCGCCTTTATATATTTTCTGTGGGCATCATTTATTAGTAGCAAAACTCCGTTCATAAACATGTCGATCCAGCCGGAGGAGCTTTAGAAGAATTACAGAGAATTATCGGAATTATTAGAGCAGAATGGAAAGAGACTCAAATCATAGTTAGAAGTGATAGTGCATATGCTCGTAAAGATATCATGAAATTCTGTGAAGAGCAAGCTTGTGTTGATTATGTGATAAGCTGTCATCAGTTTAACTTGCAATAATACTTGAGCCCTTGTTTTTGATTTTACGTCCCCAACATATTGTCAATCCACCTTCATTAAGAAGTTTATGGATGAGAGATTCTAATTCTTCAATTGATTTGAATAATTTATTTGCAATATATTCTTTTGCTGAATGCCATACCAATTCCATTAAATTATAATCGGGACTATAGGGGGGTAAAAACTCCAAAATAATGTTTGGCATTTCTTCCGTGAGCTCGTCTAGAATTTCTTGCTTTTTGTGGAAGCTCGCATTATCTAAAATGGGTGCGACCTTTAGTTGATAAAAGCTGTTGTAATCAGGGTTCTACAGGGAACCCATATTGATCAAGTTTTGCCCAAAATTGACTCCATCGTTCCTTGGTCAATACCAAAGCTCGTAGGCTCAAAATAATTCCTGCTCCTTTTTCCTTCCATCGCATCCCTGAACAACATAATCGTTGTTTGACCAACGTCTTACAAGCTGCTTCCGTAACACCTGAACCAATCGGATACTTTTTCTCTATGTATTCAGCATAATCCATTTGATGCTGATGATTCTCGTAATAAGTAATCGCCGCTTGTAGTTTCTCGGTAAGATTCTTAGAATGACTTTTTTCTTCTTTGACTTCTTTCATCAGATTTAGCAGTTCTCCTGCTTTTCCTTTTTCATGCTTGAGTTCTCGACAATTTTCAGTCAACCATTCTTTTTGTTTTGACACGGTATTCGGATGCAACGCTTCTGCCAAGGCACCTAAGTAACCAGAGGCATGATAGAAATCTAATATCTGTTCTTCCGTTTGCTTTTCTAAAAACTTCCAATTTGATTCTGCCCCGTCTGCTATCCCGACCAATGTTGCCTCTGGATAACGGTTTTTCGCTCGCTCAATTTCTCTTTCTAATCTTTCTAGAAAACTCTTTTTTCCATACTCTGGTGCCGCACCTAGATAGATTGTAGGTTGACGTTCGCCTTCACTATCGTATAGGGAAACGGTTCCCACCATTGCTTCACGGTAGCCATCCTCACACATCAGCATACAGGTTCCATCTAATCCTATTCCCACTGTTGCAATTTGGCTATCCTCCTTGGGCGGGGCATAACTCCACGCTTCTTCTTTTGCCTGTACCACACTTCCTACTGCTTCACTCAATCTTTGGATATAGGATAGCGCTACTTTTCTACCATGATTTTCTAATAAATCATTTTTCACCTCTTTGCCTGCCATCCCTGACATTTTTGAGGATACCTGTTTTGCCAATAATGGCGTTGATGTTATGATTATCCTTGCTTCTCTTTCTAAGGGGCAATACGTTTTTCCTCAAAGGTGAACGCTGATATACATGACGATTCACTATAACCTCACCATAAGGTGTTTGATATTCTTTCGGTTGCTCTCCCTTACTCTTCCAGATTTCTTCACCGATTTTTAAGGGTGAACCATCTGTATCTAAATATTTCAAGGCTTCTTTGCTGGCGATGCAACCTACTTCGTTTAAGCCTTTTTGAATATTTATTTCTGTATCCAACATTGAACGACTGAGTTCTAATGTTAGTTCTATTTTTATCTTTGAACCCTCTACATTAATTAGTTTTGCTGTCATCATTGTTTCCTCTTTGTCACTTTTCATCCCATGTTAACACTTTTCTTTTCCTTCATCAACTAAAGGTCACACCCTCTAAAATAATCACAATCTTCGGACCATTCTTTTCAAAGTCTTCTTTTTTATTTCCTTGTTCTATCCATTCTCTTTGTATGTCTTTGTAAAATTTTAATAATACACTCTTGAAGTTCTGAGAGTTACCAGTGGGAATCAAATCAACCCACCGTTTTTTGTCAGTATATCTAATACCACCCATTACATTGACTCTTCCTTTTCTTCTATCTCCCCTCACTTTTTTACGCTTTCCTTTTTTTGTCCAATGTTTTCTCCGTATTACTCTTAAGCTGAAGCCACTTTCATCCCAAAACCATATCTGGATTGATTCTGGCTTTTCTTTCAAAAGCTTCTTGTACTCTTCAACTTTCTTTCTAAATTCCTCTCTTTTTTGCTCATCTTTTTTATCTTCTAGACTATATTTTGCCCAGATGTAGACAAATCGCTTTTTTTTAAGCATATTTCTAAGTTGTGTATTTCCTAACAATATACCCGTTTCTTTTTCCATATGAGTTGATAGTCTTGCTACTGTCCAACGTCCAAATTCATATCCAAACTCTTCAGGCTCTTTGATTATTATCTCCGTCAATTTCTCTATGTATTCTTCTGTTACTTTCCTGTGATTTCCTTTTTTTCTTTTGTCTCTTAAGCTTTCTATCTCTTTCGGATTTCCATTATTGCACCAGTACCACACTTGTCGTTTGCAACATCCTAATAATCCTGATATTTCATCATACGTTTTTCCTTCATTTCTCAGTAACATAATCAATATTCTCTCTCTTGTAACTGCGTGCTCTTCCGTTTTAAGGGCTTTTTGTAGCTCTTTCTTGGTCTTTTGGTCTAAGAAGTTTAACGTCAGCATAGTCATACAAAAAAGTAAGTCTATATATTCTACCTTATATCCACTTAGAGTGATGACAGCTTATCATTCACTTTTTCCCCAAAATTTGGGTCAGGGGGGGGATTCAGCCAGTATCCTGACTGATGGGGTTTAATATCTGCTTCTTCCCATAATCTTCCTACCTGTCGAGGAGATATACTTTCCACTATTCCTTGCTTTACTAATTCCTCGGCTAATTCTCGTCCTGTCCAGTGACTTATCGGACGCTCATAATTCTTTGGGTCATCACAGGCTAATTTGAACAACTTCAAGATTTGTTCGCGTTTAAACTTGGCGGGTGCTCCACTACGTTCAGCATCTTTGATTCTTTCTGTTATTTCTATTTCACTTTTCTGTCCTGCTATCCATCTTTCTCTCCATTGACTTGCCATTTTTCGGCTGATTTTTAATTTTCTAGCAATTTCTCGATTATTTTCTCCCTCATCTGCCAGAAGCACTATTTTTGCCCTTAGGCAATTTGCTGCTCTGTTGTATGACGATTTATCAGTTTTTCTAGATGTTCTCGTTCTTTTGCTTCCAACTTTAACTCTTTGGGGGCTAATCGGGGCATGACTTTTTCTCCTATATACCTATATTTATCTTTTTATCGGTTGCCTAATAATAGGGCTCTTCCCCCAACTGTGTGGAAAGTGTATAATGATAATACCACAGTAGGAGGTGGAGTATGTGGATAAACTTGGATGAGCTACTAGGTTTGCCAAAGGTAACAGTCGTAAACTATCGAGAAATAGATGGTGCTTTGTTCTTAAAATTAAAAATGAAAAACGAAGTAATGGAATGTCCAAATTGTCATAAAGAATTGGAAGATATAAATCAAATAGAATATAATTTGGTTCGGGATTTATCCCTATTGGGAAAGAAAGTATATCTGGAAGTGCCCCGCCGCCAGTTCCATTGTGAAAAATGTCAGAAATACATAACAGAAAGACTGGACTTTATGCAGCTAAGAAAACATTATACAATTCGTTATGAAGAAAAGATTTATGAGCAAGTAAAAAAGAAAAATGTAGAAGAGGTAAGGCAAGAAGAAGAAATAAGTTGGGGAACATTGGAATCAATATTTGAAGAGTATGCAAAGCAGGCAGAAAAGAAGGAATGGGAATTACCAGAAAAGATAAGTTTAGACGAATTTAGTAATAGAAAAGGAAAAAAAGACTTTATTACAACAGTGATAGATATAAATAAAAAGGAATTGTTAGAAGTAATAAAAGGACACAAAAAAGAAGAGATAATAGAAGCCCTAAAAGTGCAGCCAGCAAGGGTTAGAGAGAATGTAAAGGAAGTAAGTGTGGATATGTGGGAGGGATTTACGTCAGCAATAAAGGAGTTATTTGTAAATGCTAAAATCGTCTATGATAGATTTCATGTAATGAAAAATATAAATGAAGAATTGAATAAATTGAGAAAGAAAATGAATATGCATAAAAAGGGTTTAACATACCTATTATGGAAAAATAAAGAAGAGTTAAAAGAAGAAAAAAGAGAAGAGTTAGAAGAGATATTGAAAATGTATCCTTGTTTAGGAATAGCGTATGAAATGAAGGAAGAGATTAGAGATATTTATGAGCATTCAAGAACGACAAATGGTGCAAGGAGAAAATTTGAAAAATGGATGAGAACAGCGAGCCTATTCTATAAAAAAAGTGTGGGTATGCTGAAAACTCATTTGACAGGTATATGCAATTATTTTGAAAACCATACAACTAATGGATTAACGGAAGGGATGAATACAAAAATTAAATTAATAAAAAGGAAAAGTTATGGATTTGCTAATTTTGAGCATCTACGGCTTAAATTGTTAGCTTGCTTTAACTCGTAACATAACATTACACACAGACAAGGGGAGAGCCATAATAGTATCTTAACTTACGCCTTAGACTAATAGTTTGCCAATAGGCGTGTCACATCAACTAATGTTTTGGTGGGGGCAGGTTGGCCTGCTAGGGGATTTACGTTTGATGTCATAGAGTCCCAGGGCAAACGAATCAAAATTCTAGACTCTTTATTTGACAAGCCTTTTAGCATTTCATAAAAAATCAATAATGATTGCTGAAACCTTTACCTAGTGGTCTGTCAATTTTCTATTTGTGGATAAAGACGCTTGAGACCTTCACTGGGTGTGACCTTTAGTTGATGAAGGAAAAGAAAAGTGTTAACATGAGATGAAAAGTGACAAAGAGGAAACAATGATGACAGCAAAACTAATTAATGTAGAGGGTTCAAAGATAAAAATAGAACTAACATTAGAACTCAGTCGTTCAATGTTGGATACAGAAATAAATATTCAAAAAGGCTTAAACGAAGTAGGTTGCATCGCCAGCAAAGAAGCCTTGAAATATTTAGATACAGATGGTTCACCCTTAAAAATCGGTGAAGAAATCTGGAAGAGTAAGGGAGAGCAACCGAAAGAATATCAAACACCTTATGGTGAGGTTATAGTGAATCGTCATGTATATCAGCGTTCACCTTTGAGGAAAAACGTATTGCCCCTTAGAAAGAGAAGCAAGGATAATCATAACATCAACGCCATTATTGGCAAAACAGGTATCCTCAAAAATGTCAGGGATGGCAGGCAAAGAGGTGAAAAATGATTTATTAGAAAATCATGGTAGAAAAGTAGCGCTATCCTATATCCAAAGATTGAGTGAAGCAGTAGGAAGTGTGGTACAAGCAAAAGAAGAAGCGTGGAGTTATGCCCCGCCCAAGGAGGATAGCCAAATTGCAACAGTGGGAATAGGATTAGATGGAACCTGTATGCTGATGTGTGAGGATGGCTACCGTGAAGCAATGGTGGGAACCGTTTCCCTATACGATAGTGAAGGCGAACGTCAACATACAATCTATCTAGGTGCGGCACCAGAGTATGGAAAAAAGAGTTTTCTAGAAAGATTGGAAAGAGAAATTGAGCGAGCGAAAAACCGTTATCCAGAGGCAACATTGGTCGGGATAGCAGACGGGGCAGAATCAAATTGGAAGTTTTTAGAAAAGCAAACGGAAGAACAGATATTAGATTTCTATCATGCCTCTGGTTACTTAGGTGCCTTGGCAGAAGCGTTGCATCCGAATACCGTGTCAAAACAAAAAGAATGGTTGACTGAAAATTGTCGAGAACTCAAGCATGAAAAAGGAAAAGCAGGAGAACTGCTAAATCTGATGAAAGAAGTCAAAGAAGAAAAAAGTCATTCTAAGAATCTTACCGAGAAACTACAAGCGGCGATTACTTATTACGAGAATCATCAGCATCAAATGGATTATGCTGAATACTTAGAGAAAAAGTATCCGATTGGTTCAGGTGTTACGGAAGCAGCTTGTAAGACGTTGGTCAAACAACGATTATGTTGTTCAGGGATGCGATGGAAGGAAAAAGGAGCAGGAATTATTTTGAGCCTACGAGCTTTGGTATTGACCAAGGAACGATGGAGTCAATTTTGGGCAAAACTTGATCAATATGGGTTCCCTGTAGAACCCTGATTACAACAGCTTTTATCAACTAAAGGTCGCACCCCTTGAGACGGATACGAGCCTCAGCCGTCGTGAATTGCCAATCTACCGACTTTTGGGAATGATTGCGCTGAGTGTACCAAGCTGCTGGGGTGTGACCTTTAGTTGATGAAGGAAAAGAAAAGTGTTAACATGAGATGAAAAGTGACAAAGAGGAAACAATGATGACAGCAAAACTAATTAATGTAGAGGGTTCAAAGATAAAAATAGAACTAACATTAGAACTCAGTCGTTCAATGTTGGATACAGAAATAAATATTCAAAAAGGCTTAAACGAAGTAGGTTGCATCGCCAGCAAAGAAGCCTTGAAATATTTAGATACAGATGGTTCACCCTTAAAAATCGGTGAAGAAATCTGGAAGAGTAAGGGAGAGCAACCGAAAGAATATCAAACACCTTATGGTGAGGTTATAGTGAATCGTCATGTATATCAGCGTTCACCTTTGAGGAAAAACGTATTGCCCCTTAGAAAGAGAAGCAAGGATAATCATAACATCAACGCCATTATTGGCAAAACAGGTATCCTCAAAAATGTCAGGGATGGCAGGCAAAGAGGCGAAAAATGATTTATTAGAAAATCATGGTAGAAAAGTAGCGCTATCCTATATCCAAAGATTGAGTGAAGCAGTAGGAAGTGTGGTACAGGCAAAAGAAGAAGCGTGGAGTTATGCCCCGCCCAAGGAGGATAGCCAAATTGCAACAGTGGGAATAGGATTAGATGGAACCTGTATGCTGATGTGTGAGGATGGCTACCGTGAAGCAATGGTGGGAAACGTTTCCCTATACGATAGTGAAGGCGAACGTCAACCTACAATCTATCTAGGTGCGGCACCAGAGTATGGAAAAAAGAGTTTTCTAGAAAGATTAGAAAGAGAAATTGAGCGAGCGAAAAACCGTTATCCAGAGGCAACATTGGTCGGGATAGCAGACGGGGCAGAATCAAATTGGAAGTTTTTAGAAAAGCAAACGGAAGAACAGATATTAGATTTCTATCATGCCTCTGGTTACTTAGGTGCCTTGGCAGAAGCGTTGCATCCGAATACCGTGTCAAAACAAAAAGAATGGTTGACTGAAAATTGTCGAGAACTCAAGCATGAAAAAGGAAAAGCAGGAGAACTGCTAAATCTGATGAAAGAAGTCAAAGAAGAAAAAAGTCATTCTAAGAATCTTACCGAGAAACTACAAGCGGCGATTACTTATTACGAGAATCATCAGCATCAAATGGATTATGCTGAATACATAGAGAAAAAGTATCCGATTGGTTCAGGTGTTACGGAAGCAGCTTGTAAGACGTTGGTCAAACAACGATTATGTTGTTCAGGGATGCGATGGAAGGAAAAAGGAGCAGGAATTATTTTGAGCCTACGAGCTTTGGTATTGACCAAGGAACGATGGAGTCAATTTTGGGCAAAACTTGATCAATATGGGTTCCCTGTAGAACCCTGATTACAACAGCTTTTATCAACTAAAGGTCGCACCCCCTTCACTTACCTCCGCTATACTTTTGACCCAATGCAGAAAACAGTCTTGAAATTGCTCTGGATTCAGACTAGCAAATACACGCGCAAACGTATCGTCGGAGGGGATGCCATTCGGCAATTCCAAAATTTTTTTTAGCCATTGATGTTTAGCCTTGCCGAAACTTTCCATGGCTACCCAACCTTCTGCTCCACAAATGACGGCTAAGATGGCAATCGTTAGAATATCAATGAGTTTATGCCGTTTTGTTCGTTCGATGCGAGGGTCATCTATTTCGGCAAAGTGTTCTACCAGTCTATATTTGGGTCGGAGTTTCATCGCTTTTGTTTTCTATGCACTTTCCCTTATTTTCCCTTATCCATCCCTCTATAATGTTCTTGTATCTGTATCATTTTTAGATGCGTTCGCCCTGGCTCCCCGAAAGAGAAACTCATCCCTTGGCCCATTTTGCCCTAGCATTTGAATACTGACAATCCTTTGAGGACTCTATGGTATCAAACGTAAATCCCCTAGCAGGCCAACCTGCCCCCACCGAAACCTTAGTTGATGTGACGCGCCTATTGGCAGACTACTACGATCGCCGTCCCGACCCTGACAATCCGCTCCAACAAGTCAGTTTTGGTACATCGGGCCATCGCGGTTCCTCCCTCAATCACACCTTTAACGAAGACCATATCCTCGCTGTTTCTCAAGCCGTCGCCGAATATCGCCAAAGCCAAGGTATTACAGGGCCTTTGTATTTGGGAATGGATAGTCACGCCCTCTCCACTCCCGCCCAAAAAACCGCCCTCGAAGTTCTCATTGCCAACGGAGTCGAAGTTTATCTCAACACCGATAGCGATTATCGCCAATTTACGCCCACTCCTGGCGTTTCCCATGCCATACTGCGCTACAACCAGGGCAAAACGACGGGACTCGCTGACGGCATTATTATTACTCCTTCCCATAATCCCCCTGCGGACGGAGGTTTTAAGTACAATCCACCTAGTGGTGGCCCCGCCGAACCCGAAATCACTAAATGGGTACAAAATCGCGCTAATGAATTATTAAAACAGGGTAATCAAGGTGTTAAACGCATTAGTTATGAAAAAGCATTACAAGCCGATAATTGCCATTATTTTGACTTTATTACTCCCTACGTTAACGACCTAGAAAATATTATTGATCTGGAGGCTATTCGGGCTGCTGGTATTCGTTTAGGAGCCGATCCTTTAGGTGGTTCTAATGTTGCCTATTGGGAACCGATCTCCGAACGGTATGGATTAAATATTACGGTGGTAAATCCTAAAATTGATCCCACGTTTCGCTTTATGACCTTGGATTGGGATGGCAAAATTCGCATGGATTGTTCTTCTCCCTACGCCATGGCCAATCTAGTTAAACTTAAGGATGATTACGATATTGCTTTTGGCAATGATACTGATTCAGACCGTCATGGCATTGTCACCCCCAGCGTCGGTTTAATGAATCCTAATCATTTTCTTTCTGTTGCTATTTGGTATTTATTCACCCATCGTAAACAGTGGTCGGGCTTAAGTGCGATCGGCAAAACCCTGGTAAGTAGTAACATGATTGATCGCGTAGCTAAGGCAATTGGCCGCAAAGTTTATGAAGTGCCTGTGGGTTTTAAATGGTTTGTAGATGGTCTTTTAGATGGTTCCTTCGGCTTTGGTGGCGAAGAAAGTGCAGGAGCTTCTTTTCTCAAGAAAAATGGCACGGTTTGGACAACGGATAAAGACGGCATCATTATGGATTTATTGGCCGCTGAAATTACCGCAATTACTGGCAAAGACCCTGGTTTGCACTATCAAGATTTAACCGCCCGTTTAGGCAATCCCATCTATCAACGCAAGGATGCTCCCGCCACGCCCGAACAAAAGGCCAAACTGAGTAAGTTGTCTCCTGAAGCGGTTACGGCTTCTACCCTGGCCGGGGATGCCATCACTGCCAAATTAACTAAGGCTCCTGGCAATCAAGCGGCGATCGGTGGCTTAAAAGTAACCACAGATTCAGGTTGGTTTGCGGCCCGTCCTTCTGGTACGGAAAATGTCTATAAAATCTATGCGGAAAGTTTCAAGGATGAGAGCCATTTGCAACAGATTTTCACGGAAGCTGAGGCGATCGTGACTGGGTAGTGATTCGATAGTAGTGGTGGCAGCTTAAGCCTTTGCTAATTGGGCATTGTAGTCGTGTATGAAGTACCAAATTGCCCCAATATGATTTTCCACATGTTTGGAAAAAGAGAGGCTTTGGCGCACCAATCGGGAAATTCGTTGTCGCAAGGTATTATTTAACCCACATTCCGTACATAAAAGAAGAACAAAGAAAATAAGAAAAGCACCTATGACAAAAGATAATACTGACAAGTAGTAGCCCCAAAAAAGCCTAAAAGCCTCTCTCGCTCAAGCGTGAGATGATAATTTGGGGACAATTATCCAGTACAACCCAATGAATCCCCCTCAAAGTCTGAAAAATCTAACGCAGAGTCGGACGTTGAGTCGGCTTTCCCAACTGATTAGGCACAGTCTCCTCCTGCTCTGCCAGAGCCTGTCTCAGTTTACGTTGCCCCAAGCTGTACACCAACAAACACAACGCCATAATGAAAGTCAATGCGGGTGCGACCTTTAGTTGATAAAAGCTGGTGTAATCAGGGTTCTACAGGGAACCCATATTGATCAAGTTTTGCCCAAAATTGACTCCATCGTTCCTTGGTCAATACCAAAGCCCGTAGGCTCAAAATAATTCCTGCCCCTTTTTCCTTCCATCGCGTCTTTTTAATAACAATCGTCCGACTGTTCGGCTAAGTCCCCGTTCCTCTGTCAATACGAATTCTGATACAAATCCTGCTGAAGTTAAACCGACTCCAGAAGCAGCTAAACCTACGGATGGGTCAACAGAAAGCAGTTCTTTGGCTGCACCAGCCGCAGGCAAGAAATAGGACTCAAAGAGATCGCCTTGGTGAGGTGGCTTTTTCGGGTATTGCTGCTATTTTGTTCTTCTAGGGAAGACAAGGAAGTCAGTACAGAAAGATTAATACTCACCAACAAATTGAGGATGTACCCAAAGAAATTTCCCCTGATTGGTTTGCACTTTTTCTAAACCACCAAAACCAGGGTCTTTTTGTTTGATAATAGCTTGAAATTCTCGCAAAATAGAACCTCTAGCCTCCGTGACTTCACCAACTTCTAAATCATACAATTTTTCATTAGAAACTTGACTGAAGGAATCGCTAGTTTTAGCAACAGCTTCTAGGGATTTTTGTCCAAAATCGAGATTTTCTTTGAATTGACTATAGCTTTGATCATCAATGCCTAATTGATAGGCTGAATTAAGAGCGGGTAAACCAATGCTGAGGGCTTTACTGATAGGAATAATCCAGGGAGAGGCTTTTTTTAACCAATCTCGTTTAATACTAATTTGATAAACTCCCGCTTTTGGATTATCGCTTTTATAGTTGAGCCAGGGCAAGGGACAACGGGAATGTTCACACCAGAGAATTAGCTGAAATTGTTTTTCGATCCAGGCAGGATTATCAAGAAATTTGGTATCTACAGGAATTAAACTAAATAGGCGAGGAGCTTCTTTGGCTTCATCGGTAAGAGTATTCATTAAACGGACGAAATTATCTTCTAATTCGGCTTGGAATTTGTCTTGATTGTCGAGAATTTTTTGTTGATTTTCTCCTTGGTGATCTATTTTCTGATGTAAGGAATCTAATTTTTCAACAACGACTTGAAAAGAATTAATTTTTTCGATAGTAGATTTTCGCAGTAGATCGTTAATTTGAAACCAAGTTTTACAGCCTGAAACCTCGCAACGAATTTTTGTAATGTCTTCTTCTAAAGATTCATATAATATTTCCTCTTTAAATAGTCCCAGACCAGGTTTATTCATTCCACAGGGATTAATGCAAGGTAGAAAAATTTCGCAACGAATGCCTGCCCAGAATTCTTTGATTAAATACTGAATATCTTCAGTAACGGCATAGAGCAAACCATCAGGATAAAGACCCCGCACGGTAATTTTAATCCCGTCTTCAATTTGTTCAATTAGAGCATAGTTTCTATGGCTATCTTTGAGCATTAGGCCATGTTGCCAGTGGATACTATCAGCATAATTATCTTGACCGAGGGAATAGCGATAAAAACGGACAATGAGGCGATAAATCAGACCCTCTGGTTCGGCAGGTCGGCCCCAGGCTTTTTCAAAAAAGCGACAGAATTGCACTTTTTCGCTCTGTTCGGCTTTGGGTTGCGACCAGACGGGGGGAAAGGGAGAAATTTGTTCGGTGACTAATTGGGCAATGAGGATTTCATTGGTTTCTTGGCTTTCTTTTTTGATGGGATAGCAGAGATCAAAGCGTTCCATCAATCGCAGAAAAATGGGATGTAAGTTGTCGGGATAACCTCTTTCTGGTTGACGTTGATCATTGTTTTTAGCAGGATTTTTCCAGATTTTACTTAATCTTTCTAGGGTAATAATGCCTTGATTATTTTTGGTAATTTCATCATCTAAAATAAAACTAATGGCTTTTGCCAACCAATCGGGTTTAAGAATCACAATATCGCGTAAAGTGGGATCGTTATGATAATGAATTAAACGCCCTAAACGGTGAGAGGCTTCTAAAAATGCTTCGGCTCTATCTGACTCTAAACCTGCTTTTTGATAAATAGTAATCACTTCCCCATAGGGTAAATAGGCTTGATTTTTATTTTCGAGGGTTTCCCAAACTGTTTCCCATTTTTTCGGGACTTTTTCACCCATACCAGGTAAGTGATAGGCAACTTCAGCAATTTTATTTTTAAGTTCTTCAATGCCCGTTTCTTCTTCGGGTTTACTGTTAATAAAAAAGAAGTTAATGAGGGTATTTTGACCAAATTTTTCGATGAGTTGCTGGCTTGGAATATCAGGTTGGCTTTGGTTTGGGTTTTTGTGGGTGGCAATGACCAAGATTTTTGCTTGGGGAGCGCGACGGATAACGAGGGTAATCCAATATTCGACACAGCCTTGGTGAATGCCCATTCTCGGATTCCAAACCACCAAATAAACCGCAGGGGCAGAGAAAAAGAGTTGATGGGTAGGACGATAAATAGTTTGACCGCCAAAATCCCAACCGTTCAGGGTGATTTCGGTCTGGTTATGGGTAAATTGGCAGGGTTTAATTTCAATGCCGTGAGTTTTAGAACGCCCTTCGATCCATTCATCTCCCCGCAAGGCTCCTAAGAGGCAACTTTTACCCACCGCACCTTCACCAACCAAGATTAATTTGCCTTCGTTGAGGGTGATTTGGGATTTAGCTCTTTCAAGGAGATAGTTTTTGAGTTCAGGCAATCCTTGTTTATAAACAGCCGCTAGAGTTGGATTAAGAGGATTATTATCAAGGTTAAGTTTTTGTAAATTGGAAAGTTGGGCAATCACATCTGGAATTTCTACTATTTGGTTATTATAAAGGAAAAGTTGTTGTAAATTAGAAAGTTGGATGATCGCATCTGGAATTTCTACTATTTTGTTATCAGAAAGCTTAAGTTTTTGTAAATTGTCAAGTTGGGCGATTTCTTCAGGAATTTTCACTATTTTGTTATTGTTCAGATTAAGCAGTTGTAAATTGTCAAGTTGGGCGATCTCTTCAGGAATTTCTACTATTTTGTTATGATTAAGATAAAGTTTTTTTAGATTAAAAAGTTGGCCAATCTCTTTAGGTATTTCTACTATTTGATTTTTATGAAGATACAAATTTTTTAACTTGGAAAGTTTGGCGATTGCGTCAGGAATTTCTACTACTTGATTATTCTCAAGTGAAAGATATTGTAAATTGGAAAGTTGGGTGATCGCGTCAGGAATTTCAACGATTTTGTTCTTGTCAAGATGAAGGATTTGTAAATTAGAAAGTTGGGCGATTTGAGGTGGGATTTTTGTTAGTTGAAGATTGGAAAGATAAAGTCCTATTGTTCTTAATCTTTGTGCTTCTGTAATGCGTTGTTCTGCTTCACGATACCCTTCTTCTGGTATCATAATGCCTCCTTAATTTTTTGATTTGTAATGGGTTGAATAATTCTAATTTAACGTAGGGGCTTGGTCTCCAAGTCCTACAATCCTTAATTTAGAAGACCATCAAATTGTAACAATATAGCCGATGGATTTGGCAACCAAACCCCTACCAATTTTATAACACAGTATTCGGATGTCATAATTGCTCCTCTTAATGTAAAAACTAAAACATAATAATTCAATCCCAGATTGTATTTAGGTTTTTATAACTCCTTAAAATATTATCTCGTGTAATTAAAACCGCCTGATAATAAAGTGACGTTGCGGCAATAATTCGATCATGAATATCCCAACAGTCTGGTAATTCTAACATAGCTTTTAGAATTGGAAAATCAAAAGCAATAATTGTAAATCCATTACTTTGATCAATTCGTTCAATAACCGTTTCAATTCCTACATTGATTCGTTTCTTTTGGACAAGATGGGTAATCTCAGCCAAAACCAAAGTCGGCACTAAAACTTGAGTTGTTCCCAGTTCTCCTCCTTTTAAAATCTTCTCGGCTTGCAATGATAAACGGGAATCTTCACCAATGAACCAAGCTAAAGCATGAGTATCAACCACATAAACATTCATAAATACTAATTAATCAAATTTTAAATCAGAACGAAAAACTGAATGTTTGGCTTCCATTAAATCTTGATCTGTAATGTCAATCCCTTTCCATAAACCTTGAATTTTAACCACCTTAGAAGTATTTTGAGATTCAGACTCAACGATCTTTTTGAGCATTTCTAACTCATCTTGGATCGCTTGAATTCGTTGCAAAACGTAATGGCTCATAACAATTATCCTCTAAAAATTTCTGTATCCATCATACCCAAATAGAGTCTCGCTCAATTATATTACGAAAAAATGGTCTTAGGGCCTTACTCTCATGGATAATATCCACTTCACAGCCCAACAAATTTATTAACTCCTCTCGTAAATGTACAAGCGCAAATAAGTTAGGCTTACTCAATTTGACAATAACATCCATGTCACTATCCTCCCGTGCCTCATCTCGTGCCACCGACCCAAAAATTCCCAAAGAAATCAAACCATAGCGATCGCATAAATCCGCCTTATTTTGACTTAGAATTGTTAGTACACTGTCTCGTTGTAAATGTTTCATTCTTTTTTTCTGAAAAAACATAGCTATATTATAACAATAGATAGAGCGGCGATCGCTCTTCTGGTGTCATAATCCCTCCTTAATTTTTTGAATTTTTAACCTATTTTATAATGAGTTAAACTTCTCCCAGTTAAGACCCAATTGGTGAATAAGTTGCCGTAAAACTTAGGCTTTTAAATCCTTACTTCCCCAATCTGGAATAGGAGCGATCGCTCCACCTTCGGGATTGTACCATTTTCGATGGGAACCACCGCCTTTTCTCTGAATTTCCTGACATCCCATTTCCTTAAGTTTTCGAGCCACCTCTTTGTATTTCACTATGCACCTACAGGAATTAAACTTTCTGTCCAAAGAATCGTGGGTTCAACAATAGGCTGTAATATCGGAGGTAAAGGCTGTCCCAAATCTTGATAAGCCTCAATGAGTGCCGATAAAGCATCAGAAACATTCGGAACAACTTCTTCTAATGTATCCGCCTCTGTAATGAGATTCGGCAAAAGCGGACAAGTAATCGTATAACCGCCTTCTGGTTGAGGCTCTAAAATTAACGGCAACTTATAAATATTTTCCATTTTTGTTAATCAGTAAGATTACTTTTAGGCGTAAGTTCTGCTCCCCTAAAGATATTTTAACCCCTTTTTTATCTTCAAAGACAATTTGGCTAGCAATCTAGCCAACGGATTTGGAAACCAAACCCCTACCTAATTTTAAAAATTATGCCCACATAGACTCTAAACTAGCCGATCTCATCCTCCGAAGCAGAAAGACTAGTCGTAACCTTTTCCGTATTACCGGCTCCCATCAACAGGGCAATAAAACGAGTCTCCTCCGAACTTTCCAAAACCAACTTTTTCACCATCATCGTTAGCGGAACCGATAAAATTGCTCCCGTTGGCCCCAATACCCAACTCCAGAATAAAATCGAGAGAATAATCACCAAAATTGAGAGATCTAAACCTTCCTGCATATAGCGAGGTTTAATCGCCTTATCCACAATATTATCCACCAACAAACAACCCACAAACACTAATAACGCCCTCAAGCCATCATGTTCTAATAACGCTAATAAAACAGGTGGAATGACCGCCAACAAAAAACCAACCCCTGGGATAAAACTTAAGAGAAAAAACATCACCCCCCACAAAGGTGCGAGATCAACCCCCAAGACTAGTAACACTAGAAAATCCCCAAAAGCCGCTAAAGCTCCTGTCCAAGCAGTGATCATCATATATTTGCGAATGTCACCACTAAAGGCAGTTAGCTTGCTTAAAAGGACTCCTTCTGGTTCAAAAACACGACGTAACTTGCTCGGAAAACTGGTGGACTCAATCAACATGAAGGCGACAATTAACAACAACAACAGAGAAGAGGCGATCGCCTCACCAATGCGCTGAATAAATACCACTGCCCCTTTTAAAAGGTTACTCGGTTGTAAAACGTCGGAACCCATCGTGTTGTTGAGATTAATGCCCTTAGCCGCAAAAAAATGAACGAGAGAATCCTTGATTGCACTAATCCGATTCTCGTAAGTAGGCAAAATATGAATTAGCTGATTAATGGAAACGCCTAAAAAAGCCATCAAGCTGGCTACAATCCCTAGCACCAATAAAATGGTAAGCAATAGGGCGAGTTTTGGGGATAATCCTTTGCGGACTAGCCAACCGAGTAAAGGACTAACACTAATAACAATAATGAGAGAGAGGAAGAACGCATTGAGGAGGGAAGAGGCTGACTGCATTCCCGCCACCACGATCACAAAGCTGGCCGCCCCCAAGAGGAACAGAAAAATGGGAGAAAATCTGGTATTTGGGGACATAATACTGATTGTATGGGGATGAGGATCAACTATCTTCCAGGAATGCCAACATACCAGAAGTAAGTCGCCATCGGAATTAGGGTGGCTAGAGCTAACAGAACAATCACCCAGAAGGTTGCACTTTTATCATCCGTCTCTTCCGCCGTGGCAAAGGTTCCTTCCAGATTGATTTCCTGAAGGGTTGGTGGCCCCGGATCCGCTTGACCAGACAACAGAGCCGTCAATCGTTTATCCGCTTCTAAGACAGCTTGGTTATATTTGCCACCGTTTTTTAAGGGAACGGCGATCGTTTCATTGGTAATACTTTCAGCCACCTCATCATTGACCAAGGATTGCGCCTCTACACCTCGATACAGAGCCGTTCCATTCGTGAGAGTATCAATGACGACCAAGGTTTGATTAGCTTGCTCCTCTGGGGTTGGATACCAACGCTGAAATAACTTTTCAGTAAAGCCAGGCATGGTTTCGTCAAAGTCCAAACGACGAATGACCACAAAACGCACTTCTTGTCCGGTTTTCTGAGCTAACTTTTTCAAATCGCCATTAATTTTCCCTTCATTGGCCAGACTAATAGCCTCGGCTTGATCCACTAACCAGGTTGACGATCCCGCATTAACCACCGGCAAGTCATAAATTCCCGTTGCCCAGACTGGCGTGATCACGAACATCATCCCCATTAGGGCAAAAAAGAGAGAAGATAGTCCAGCAGTGAGGCATTTGTGCCAACTAGCAAAGGTCAAAGGAAGTTTCATAATGGCATTAGATTTAGACGAGAAGAGCTTGCAGTCTATTATAAAATCCATTGTTCCCCCCTGTTCAATTCTCTGGTCAGACAATATCTTCACGAAACTTCATAAATTTTTCTAAAGCTGCGACAGAATTTAACCGTCAGACTGGCCGTCCATGCTTAAAATGTAATCTTAAGTTTTGTCATAAATTTCACTCTACTAGTCAAGAGGAGAACTCAATTAAGATGGCTGAATATACCCAAGTCGTCAAAGCCTATAATGATGACCCCTTTACGGGCAATCTTTCTACCCCGATCTCAGACTCCGGCTTTACCAGAGCATTCATTGGCAATTTACCTGCCTATCGCAAAGGTTTAGCACCTATCCTACGGGGTTTAGAAGTGGGCATGGCTCATGGCTATTTCTTGATAGGCCCCTGGACATTGCTCGGCCCCCTGCGCGATTCAGACCATGCCTCCCTTGGTGGATTGATTGGTGCTCTGGCTCTGATCCTCGTAGCAACGGCTGCGCTGAGTAGCTATGGACTAGTTTCCTTCCAAGGATCGAGTGACAGTTCTGATTCGTTACAAACCTCTGAAGGTTGGAGCCAATTTGCGGCTGGTTTCTTTGTCGGCGGTATGGGTGGCGCGTTTGTCGCTTATTTCCTCTTAGATCATTTAACGGTGGTCGATGGGATTTTCCGAGGTGGTTTTAACTAACCGCACCTTTCTTTTTAAGCAAAAGCTGTTTTTGTGTTTGCAAACCATTTAGGAGATTTTAACCATGACTGGAGCCTACGCCGCTTCCTATTTACCTTGGATCTTAATTCCCATTGTGGGCTGGTTATTTCCCGCCGTTGTAATGGGTTTACTCTTTATCCACATTGAAAGTGAAGCCTAATTTTCCTTCGACTCGGCGATCGCTTGTCGAGTTTAGATAGAAGGGACAAGAATACTCTGCCTTCGGGTAGGGTATTTTTACTTGAGTGTAGTGATTCGGGAAAATCCAGCGATTAGAATTGCTGGTAATTCTTAATCCAACTTTAAGCAAGATTCAAAAGGTTAGTGAATGGGCAAACATAATTTTTCTCGGTTTGGTGTGGCAGTAGTGGGGACTGGCTTTGGCCAAGCGATTCATATTCCAGGCTTTCAGCATCATCCCCGTACTGAAGTCGTAGCGGTTTATCATCGAGATTTGCCTAATGCCCAGGCGATCGCTGCCGATCATCAAATTCCTCAAGCCGATGATCAACTGGAAAAAATCCTCGCACGGCCAGAGGTGCAGGGGGTTAGTCTCTCAACACCGCCTTTTTTACACTACGACATGGCCAAAAAGATCCTACAAGCAGGTAAGCATCTGTTGCTCGAAAAGCCCATGACTTTAAAGGCCACTGAAACCCGTGAACTTTACCATTTAGCCCAAACTCATCATCTAACCGCGATCGCCGACTTTGAATTTCGGACAGTTCCCGCTTGGCGGCTATTAGCAGAATATTTGCAACAGGATTATGTGGGCAAAATTCGCTTTATTAAAGTTGATTGGTTAGTAACAAGTCGTGCTAATCCTGAACGGTCTTGGAATTGGTATGCCCGTGCCGACCAAGGGGGGGGAGTATTAGGGGCGATCGGTTCCCATGTCTTTGACTACCTGCATTGGCTATTTGGCCCGATCCACAAACTATGCGGTCAATTAAGTTGTGCGATTGTCGAACGTCCCGATCCCCAGGACAATAACCGTCTTAAACCTGTTACCGCCGATGATACCTGTCTAATCCTGTTAGAACTGGCCGATGGAACATCCTGTCAAGTGTCTCTGAGTTCTGTCCAGGGCAAACGCATCTTATCCGAGTAAAACCTTAAGGAGATAGTCCTCGTCCCAACCAGCGCGTAGCCGTTTATTCTTGATACCAAGTTTCAGAGTATTTTCCTTTGTGAGCAAGTTAAGAGCGATATGGCGTAAGACGGCTAAATTCTCAGGAGCAAAATCCTTACGAATGCGACAAGCATCCTCGTTGAAGGCCAAGTCTAGAACCCAATGTAAAGAGTTTTCTATCAACCAATGACTACGAACAGATTGGGATAATTTTTGAGCATTACTCGGCAGGCTACTGATATAGTAGCGAGTCTCATACTCTGTTTTGTCTTTCAATCGTCTCTCCGCTTGAATCATACAGATGCTCGTCAACTTTGCCCATTTCTCCGCACCCAGCAAAAATTCTGTTTGTTCCATCGTCCAGCAACGGCGAATTTCAATCCGTCCATGTCCCTTGTCTATTGTTTGATGAAAATCATGCTTAATTCCCACAAAATTAACCGATTGAGCATGAGCAAATAATTGTTCAACATCCTCACATAGATTACCTTGATTGCCTTTCAATGCCAAAACATAATCTCCCCCTCGCCCTACTATCTGTTGGGCAATCTTTGTCTGAGTTCCCATGGCATCAATCGTTACGATACAACCTTTGACCTCTAGCATTTTCAGGAGTTTAGGAATCGCCGTGATTTCATTCGATTTGCTTTCCACCTTGCACTGTCCTAGTACTAGACGATTTGCTGTTGCCCATGCACTTACCATCTGAATTGCGCCCTTTCCGTTGGCATTGTCATAGGAGTGGCGAAGGGTTTTGCCGTCAATCGCTATCACTTCTCCTTCACTTACCTCCGCTATACTTTTGACCCAATGCAGAAAACAGTCTTGAAATTGCTCTGGATTCAGACTAGCAAATACACGCGCAAACGTATCGTCGGAGGGGATGCCATTCGGCAATTCCAAAATTTTTTTTAGCCATTGATGTTTAGCCTTGCCGAAACTTTCCATGGCTACCCAACCTTCTGCTCCACAAATGACGGCTAAGATGGCAATCGTTAGAATATCAATGAGTTTATGCCGTTTTGTTCGTTCGATGCGAGGGTCATCTATTTCGGCAAAGTGTTCTACCAGTCTATATTTGGGTCGGAGTTTCATCGCTTTTGTTTTCTATGCACTTTCCCTTATTTTCCCTTATCCATCCCTCTATAATGTTCTTGTATCTGTATCATTTTTAGATGCGTTCGCCCTGGAGTTCTGTCACCTATGCAGGACGGGGCCATTGGTTAGAAATCTATGGCGAAAAAGGAACTCTAGTGCTTGGCAGTGATAATCTCAAGGATTATGTTCATGGTTTCCGCTTACTGGCGGCTCCGGCGGGAAAACCGCTCACAGAGGTTGAAATTCCTAAACGTTTAGCCTTTCCCCAGGTCTTTAGTGATGGTCGATTAGCTCCTTTTATCGCCATTGTGGATCGCTGGTTAGAGGGGATTGAACAAGGCCAATCAGTCATTCCCTCGTTACGAGAAGGGGTTTATTCCCAATTGTTGATGGATTTAACCCACCAATCCCATCGGCTGCAAAAATGGGTGACAGTTCCCGATCTCGATGCTTACCTAAACGAATCTGAGCAATTTTTTTTAGATCTGAAGACGGTTGTGAAATAATAAACTTCAACTAGGAATAAACACAATAATGCTGTTTTTATCGATCAAGGGGGAATTACAATGCGTGTTTTAGTAATGGGGGGAACCCGTTTTATTGGGGTTTATTTGACTCAAATTCTGATAGAACAAGGTCATGAGGTTGTTCTCTTTAATCGAGGGAAGAAAGCTCCTCCTCTGCAAGACCTTCAACAAATTCACGGCGATCGCACCGCTCCTGAACAACTGCGAGAAAAGTTGGCCAAGGAAAACTTTGATGCTATTTTCGACAATAATGGACGGGAATTGAGCGATACCCAGCCCTTAGTAGAATTATTTCGAGATAAAGTAGAGCATTTTATCTATGTCAGTTCGGCGGGGGTTTATCTCAAATCAGAGCAAATGCCCCATCGAGAAGGGGATGCCGTTGATTCCAAGAGTCGTCATAAGGGTAAATTCGAGACAGAGTCCTATTTAGCGAAAAGCGGTATTCCCTGGACTTCTTTGCGTCCGACCTATATCTATGGCCCCCAAAATTACAATGATTTGGAAGCTTGGTTTTTTGATCGGATTGTCCGCGATCGCCCGATTCCGATTCCGGGCAATGGTCAACATTTTACCCAATTTGGTCATGTGCAGGATTTAGCCGAGGCGATGACAGCAATTTTGGGCAATGAACGGGCGATTAATCAGATTTATAATATTTCCGGCGATCGCTATGTCACGTTTGATGGCTTGGCCAAGGCCTGTGCCGTGGCGGCGGGTAAAAAAGCGGATGAGATTAAAATTGTCCACTACGATCCTAAGGAATTTGATTTTGGTAAACGGAAGGCTTTCCCCCTACGAATGCAACACTTTTTTGCGGATATTCATAAGGCCAAAACGGATTTGAATTGGCAACCTCAATTTGACTTAATTTCTGGTTTAAAGGATTCTTTTACCAAGGATTATCTAGTTTCAGGTCGTCAGGATGCCAACATTGATTTCTCTACCGATGAAGAAATTCTAGCTTTCCTTTGAATTATAACCATTGTTGTTGATAAATTTCTTCAGCTACCTGTTTCAGTCTTCGTAGTTGTGCCTGCATATCCGCTCCTGTCCATCTAGCTGCAAATAGTTGAAAACCCCAATTAACCAGAGGATTGGGAATGGTAAATTCAAAGCAGTTAATCAATAACGTTCCAGCCTCTAGCGGTTGACATTCCCAGCGATCGCGTCCTTTAAAAAAGCCAGTAAATTCCCAAACCACTAGACCGGGTTCCCTTTGAATAACCACACTACGGAGGGTTGGCTTTAATAAGGGAATTTGGATCACGAAACGACTTTTGCTACCAATTTCGGTTGTCCATTCAGCGATCGGTTCACAGCGTAGAACTGGATTTAACCAACGGTGCATTAACTCTAAATCGGTAAAACATTGTTCGACAATGGTGGCACTAGCTTGAATCTCGATCCGTTGTTCAAAAATCATGATTGATAAAGTTTTAATAATCCAGATTAGACCAAACCCCGCCCCTGACGGTTAAATTCGGCAACAGTTTGTTCCGAAAGCTCATGGGTAGGGGAGCATCTCACTTATGCAATAAGTATTAATACTTATGGGCAGAAAAATAAGACTTTGAACTTTATCGAACTTTATCAAAAAAAGAAATGAGAGTATAATAGTCGAGACCCACTTTCCAAAATCTATCCCAATTGAGGAACAATCTCATGTTATCAGTGTTATCAGAAAATGAAAAAAGGATTCAAGAGTTATGTCAAGAGTTGGGAGAATGTCTCTATCAACAATCTCAAGTTAAAACATTTAATAATTTGGGAGAAATAGAGGAGACTGTCAGAGACTTAATGATTCAGTATGTCAACCCAGAAATAGGTATTTTTTTGTCAAAACAAGTACCGAGGAAACCACAGGTCGGATACGAACAGTAAAAAGTATTTTGGGGGAATTGCCCATTACAGAAAAACAAGCGAAGAAATTAGAACTAAAGCCTCGAACTCAGATGAGTCCAATGTTAGAGAAGAACTGTTTGGGTGTGACCTTTAGTTGATGAAGGAAAAGAAAAGTGTTAACATGGGATGAAAAGTGACAAAGAGGAAACAATGATGACAGCAAAACTAATTAATGTAGAGGGTTCAAAGATAAAAATAGAACTAACATTAGAACTCAGTCGTTCAATGTTGGATACAGAAATAAATATTCAAAAAGGCTTAAACGAAGTAGGTTGCATCGCCAGCAAAGAAGCCTTGAAATATTTAGATACAGATGGTTCACCCTTAAAAATCGGTGAAGAAATCTGGAAGAGTAAGGGAGAGCAACCGAAAGAATATCAAACACCTTATGGTGAGGTTATAGTGAATCGTCATGTATATCAGCGTTCACCTTTGAGGAAAAACGTATTGCCCCTTAGAAAGAGAAGCAAGGATAATCATAACATCAACGCCATTATTGGCAAAACAGGTATCCTCAAAAATGTCAGGGATGGCAGGCAAAGAGGTGAAAAATGATTTATTAGAAAATCATGGTAGAAAAGTAGCGCTATCCTATATCCAAAGATTGAGTGAAGCAGTAGGAAGTGTGGTACAGGCAAAAGAAGAAGCGTGGAGTTATGCCCCGCCCAAGGAGGATAGCCAAATTGCAACAGTGGGAATAGGATTAGATGGAACCTGTATGCTGATCTGACTTTTCCCGTTAAGTCCAAAATCCAGCAATGCAAACTTCTAGAGGCTTTATCTGGCAAGGGTTTGAGTAATGATTCTCTTGACAGGAAAAAAATATTCTGAAGCCATCATCCCGCTTATCGTTCAAATTTCAAAAACAAAGGATGAAGGGAGTATGAGACTGTAAAATGGAGAAAATCTTAAAGGGCAGGTCAAAAAATGTTGGAATGGTGGACAAAAAACTTTGCCAGTTGTGAATTGGGAGACGAGAGGCTAAACAATCGTGCCTTCTCGATTGGGAAAAAGTTAAGTGAGGGGTTTGGAAAAGCCTTATCAGAAGTGTTTAAGGGAGGAAACGAGTTAAAGAGGGCCTATGAATTTTTGGGAATCCGAAAACAGACTTTGTCAAGATAATAGAGCCGCACTGTGAAATGACAACTGCCGCCGTAGAAGAATATAAGATAATGCTATCAGTCGGAGATACGACCTTCTTAGATTATCGCAATATCAAGGAAAAAAGGGAAGGGTATGGGCCGACTGGAAAAGGAGGGAATGGATTAATACTGCATAGTGCTTTAGCAATTGAGCCAGAAAAAGGACAAGTATTAGGTTTATTATGGCAAAAACTGTGGAATAGGGAGGTAAAAGAAAAGCCCCCAACAGATGAAACGGCGAAGCAGAAAAAAGAAAGACAGAAAGAACAAAGAAAAGCAGCTCGTCAAAGACCATTTGAGGAAAAAGAATCCTACAAATGGGTAGAGGCTCTAAACACCTGTGAGAAACAGGTAGAAAGTTCAACGAGGGTAATTCATGTATTTGACAGAGAAGGAGATGTTTCAGAAGTCTTTGACTCAGTGCGTCAACTCAAGCATACAGGAGTGCTGGTCAGAGCGTCTCATAATCGTAGTTTAGACAAAAATAGTGAACGACTTTGGCAACATTTGGAATCAGAACCGATTCGTTTTCATCAAGAAATCGAGATTCCGAGTACAGGAAAAAGAAAAGCACGGAAGGTTAAGCTTGCCGTCCGATTTTGCTCAGTTAATCTACGAACTCCCTATCGTTTTGATAATCGTGACCCGTTGAATGTCTATGCTGTTTATGCGACAGAAATCGATTGTCCCGAAGGCGAAACTCCTTTATCTTGGATGCTTCTGACTACAGAAGTTGTTGAGACTATTGAGATGGCTGTCACTATTCTTCGTTGGTACACCTACCGATGGCGGGTTGAAGAATTTCATAAAGTCCTTAAGTCTGGTTGTCAGAGTGAGCGTTATCGACTTGCCTCTGATGGAATGAAAACTCTTTTGGGTTTTTTAAGTGTCATTGCTGTTGAACTTTTACACGTTACTTATCTTCATCGTACCCAGCCCGATGCTCTCGCGATTGAAATTCTTAATCCTCTTCAACTTCAGGTGTTAAAAGCAGCCGCCTCTCAAAAACTTCCCCCTATTTTGACTGTTGCTTGGGCTGTCGAGTCTGTTGCTTTTCTTGGTGGTTATCTTGAACATCGTCGTAAAACTCCTCTCGGTATCCAAGTCCTTTGGCGCGGTTGGTTGAAGTTGCATGACCTTTGCCAAGGCTGGCAGCTTGCAATCCGCACTTAACGGGAAAAGTCAGGTATGCTGATGTGTGAGGATGGCTACCGTGAAGCAATGGTGGGAACCGTTTCCCTATACGATAGTGAAGGCGAACGTCAACCTACAATCTATCTAGGTGCGGCACCAGAGTATGGAAAAAAGAGTTTTCTAGAAAGATTAGAAAGAGAAATTGAGCGAGCGAAAAACCGTTATCCAGAGGCAACATTGGTCGGGATAGCAGACGGGGCAGAATCAAATTGGAAGTTTTTAGAAAAGCAAACGGAAGAACAGATATTAGATTTCTATCATGCCTCTGGTTACTTAGGTGCCTTGGCAGAAGCGTTGCATCCGAATACCGTGTCAAAACAAAAAGAATGGTTGACTGAAAATTGTCGAGAACTCAAGCATGAAAAAGGAAAAGCAGGAGAACTGCTAAATCTGATGAAAGAAGTCAAAGAAGAAAAAAGTCATTCTAAGAATCTTACCGAGAAACTACAAGCGGCGATTACTTATTACGAGAATCATCAGCATCAAATGGATTATGCTGAATACATAGAGAAAAAGTATCCGATTGGTTCAGGTGTTACGGAAGCAGCTTGTAAGACGTTGGTCAAACAACGATTATGTTGTTCAGGGATGCGATGGAAGGAAAAAGGAGCCAGGGCGAACGCATCTAAAAATGATACAGATACAAGAACATTATAGAGGGATGGATAAGGGAAAATAAGGGAAAGTGCATAGAAAACAAAAGCGATGAAACTCCGACCCAAATATAGACTGGTAGAACACTTTGCCGAAATAGATGACCCTCGCATCGAACGAACAAAACGGCATAAACTCATTGATATTCTAACGATTGCCATCTTAGCCGTCATTTGTGGAGCAGAAGGTTGGGTAGCCATGGAAAGTTTCGGCAAGGCTAAACATCAATGGCTAAAAAAAATTTTGGAATTGCCAAATGGCATCCCCTCCGACGATACGTTTGCGCGTGTATTTGCTAGTCTGAATCCAGAGCAATTTCAAGACTGTTTTCTGCATTGGGTCAAAAGTATAGCGGAGGTAAGTGAAGGGGAAGTGATAGCGATTGACGGCAAAACCCTTCGCCACTCCTATGATAATGCCAACGGAAAGGGCGCAATTCAGATGGTAAGTGCATGGGCAACAGCAAATCGTCTAGTACTAGGACAGTGCAAGGTGGAAAGCAAATCGTAATGAAATCACGGCGATACCCAAACTCCTGAAAATGCTAGAGGTCAAAGGTTGTATCGTAACGATTGATGCCATGGGAACTCAGACAAAGATTGCCCAACAGATAGTAGGGCGAGGGGGAGATTATGTTTTGGCATTGAAAGGCAATCAAGGTAATTTATGTGAGGATGTTGAACAATTATTTGCTCATGCTCAATCGGTTAATTTTGCGGGAATTAAGCATGATTTTCATCAAACAATAGACAAGGGACATGGACGGATTGAAATTCGCCGTTGCTGGACGATGGAACAAACAGAATTTTTGCTGGGTGCGGAGAAATGGGCAAAGTTGACGAGCATCTGTATGATTAAAGCGGAGAGACGATTGAAAGACAAAACAGAGTATGAGACTCGCTACTATATCAGTAGCCTGCCGAGTAATGCTCAAAAATTATCCCAATCTGTTCGTAGTCATTGGTTGATAGAAAACTCTTTACATTGGGTTCTAGACTTGGCCTTCAACGAGGATGCTTGTCGCATTCGTAAGGATTTTGCTCCTGAGAATTTAGCCGTCTTACGCCATATCGCTCTTAACTTGCTCACAAAGGAAAATACTCTGAAACTTGGTATCAAGAATAAACGGCTACGCGCTGGTTGGGACGAGGACTATCTCCTTAAGGTTTTACTCGGATAAGATGCGTTTGCCCTGAAAAAGGAGCAGGAATTATTTTGAGCCTACGAGCTTTGGTATTGACCAAGGAACGATGGAGTCAATTTTGGGCAAAACTTGATCAATATGGGTTCCCTGTAGAACCCTGATTACAACAGCTTTTATCAACTAAAGGTCGCACCCAACTGTTTGCTACTGAGTGGCGATGAGTCTTATGAAAAAGCAGCTAAGAAAATCCAATCATTGACGGGAATTGCTGTTTCTCACAGTACGCAACAACGCCTTGTACATCGCTATCATTTTGAAGAATTACCCTCTAACACAGAAGTCGAAGAAATTAGCATAGATGGTGGGAAGGTACGACTCAGAACTCCCAAGGGAGAACCCTTAATTTGGCGTGATTATAAAGGAGTCAGTTTTCATCAATTGGGGGTAGCTGCCTTTTTTCAAGAGGGTGCGACCTTTAGTTGATAAAAGCTGTTGTAATCAGGGTTCTACAGGGAACCCATATTGATCAAGTTTTGCCCAAAATTGACTCCATCGTTCCTTGGTCAATACCAAAGCTCGTAGGCTCAAAATAATTCCTGCTCCTTTTTCCTTCCATCGCATCCCTGAACAACATAATCGTTGTTTGACCAACGTCTTACAAGCTGCTTCCGTAACACCTGAACCAATCGGATACTTTTTCTCTAAGTAGGGCTTGCTGAAAAAAGCTGAAACCTTTACGGAGAAAAATAGTAGGCGAATTAAGAACCGCTAGAATGCACGAAAATAGGGTAGAATGCCTCAAAACCATTGCATTAAGAAGAGAGAAAGCAGATGTACCGAAAGCAACAGTACTCAATTGAAACACCAGAAAACTTGAAAAATCTGTTCGGCGGGCAGTTAGACGAAGAAAATCGTTGGATAGAAATGTCAAAAATGATTCTTTGGGAAGAATATGAGGAAGAATATGCAAAAAACTTCACAGAAAAAAAAGGAGCCCCAGCCAAATCATTTAGAATGGCATTAGGAGCATTAATTATCAAAGAAATTTCAGGAAAAAGTGACAGAGAAACAGTAGAACAAATAAAAGAGAACCCTTATTTACAGTACTTTATAGGAATGGAAAGCTATAGTAGCAAAGAAGCATTTAATGCGTCAATGATGGTTCATTTTCGTAAAAAAATAGGAATGGAATTAATAAATAAAATTAATAAAGAAATAGAAAAAAAAGCGACGGGTGTAGCGTCAGAAAAAAAAGAAAATGAAGGAAAGTTATTGTTAGATGCGACTTGTACACCAGCAGATATAAAATATCCAACGGATATAGGAATATTGAATGATGCCAGAGAAAAAACAGAAAAAATAATAGATAAGCTGTATGAAGAAATAAAAGAGAAAAGGAAAGAAAAGCCGAGGACTTATAGGGAAGTGGCAAGAAAAGAGTACTTAGCCATAGCAAAAAAACGTCGTGTGTCAAAAAAAGAAAGAAGAAAAGGAACAAAAAAACAACTAGGATATATAAAAAGAAACTTGTCTGATATAGAAAAAATGATAGAAGAGGGAGCAAAGTTAGAAAAACTAACGAAAAAAGAGCAAGAAGAGCTTGTAACGATAGGAAAAGTGTATGAGCAACAGTTAGAAATGTATGAAAAAAAGACAAATAAAGTAGAAAACAGAATTGTGAGTGTAAGCCAACCTCACGTGCGTCCAATAGTGCGTGGAAAAGCGGGAAAAGCAGTAGAGTTTGGAGCTAAAATATCGGCAAGTAATGTGAATGGCTTTGTCTTCTTAGACAAATTAAGTTGGGATAATTACAACGAATCGGGAGATTTACAAGCGCGAATAGAAGAATATAAAAGGGAAACAGGATGTTATCCGGAATCGGTTCATGTGGATAAAATCTATCGAACAAAAGCGAATCGAGCTTATTGTAAAGAAAGGGATATAAGAATGAGTGGTCCCCGATTGGGAAGACCGCCGAAAGAGGTGAGCAAAGAAAAAAAGAAAGAGGCACGCTCAGATGAAAGAGTGCGTAATGCCATTGAGGGTAAATTCGGACAGGGAAAGAGGAAATTTAGTCTTGGTCGAGTGATGGCCAAACTACCTGAGACCTCGGAAACGGTAATTGCGATGAACTTTTTGGTAATGAATCTTTCTACTCTACTTCAGAAGACAAAAAGTAAAAAGTTGTAGAGTCGTTTTTCTTGTGAAAAATGGTGTTAATTTTCCTCTCTTTTGTGAGGAGTGATTTGTGTTGACCTTTTTAGACAGAAAGGAACAATAGATTAAACAAAATCTGTATTTTGATTTGTTTCCATAAGGATAAGTTATCTATGCTTTTTCAGTCCATACTTCCCTAACCCACATTTCTTTCGTTTTTTGACTTTTTCAGCAAGCCCTAAGTATTCAGCATAATCCATTTGATGCTGATGATTCTCGTAATAAGTAATCGCCGCTTGTAGTTTCTCGGTAAGATTCTTAGAATGACTTTTTTCTTCTTTGACTTCTTTCATCAGATTTAGCAGTTCTCCTGCTTTTCCTTTTTCATGCTTGAGTTCTCGACAATTTTCAGTCAACCATTCTTTTTGTTTTGACACGGTATTCGGATGCAACGCTTCTGCCAACGCTCCTAAGTAACCAGAGGCATGATAGAAATCTAATATCTGTTCTTCCGTCTGCTTTTCTAAAAACTTCCAATTTGATTCTGCACCATCTGCTATACCGACAAATTTTGCCTCTGGATAACGGTTTTTCGCTCGCTCAATTTCTCTTTCCAATCTTTCTAGAAAACTCTTTTTTCCGTACTCTGGTGCCGCACCTAGATAGATTGTCTGTTGACGTTCTCCCTCACTATCGTATAGGGAAACGGTTCCCACCATTGCTTCACGGTAGCCATCCTCACACATCAGCATACAGGTTCCATCTAATCCTATTCCCACTGTTGCAATTTGGCTATCCTCCTTGGGCGGGGCATAACTCCACGCTTCTTCTTTTGCCTGTACCACACTTCCTACTGCTTCACTCAATCTTTGGATATAGGATAGCGCTACTTTTCTACCATGATTTTCTAATAAATCATTTTTCACCTCTTTGCCTGCCATCCCTGACATTTTTGAGGATACCTGTTTTGCCAATAATGGCGTTGATGTTATGATTATCCTTGCTTCTCTTTCTAAGGGGCAATACGTTTTTCCTCAAAGGTGAACGCTGATATACATGACGATTCACTATAACCTCACCATAAGGTGTTTGATATTCTTTCGGTTGCTCTCCCTTACTCTTCCAGATTTCTTCACCGATTTTTAAGGGTGAACCATCTGTATCTAAATATTTCAAGGCTTCTTTGCTGGCGATGCAACCTACTTCGTTTAAGCCTTTTTGAATATTTATTTCTGTATCCAACATTGAACGACTGAGTTCTAATGTTAGTTCTATTTTTATCTTTGAACCCTCTACATTAATTAGTTTTGCTGTCATCATTGTTTCCTCTTTGTCACTTTTCATCCCATGTTAACACTTTTCTTTTCCTTCATCAACTAAAGGTCACACCCTTTCAAGATAACTCGGCTTTATTAGACTTGGTTAATTCTCAAATTTTGGCTAAGCCTTTAATTTGTTTGGGAGATGGACATGATGGTATCTGGAACTTATTTCGTGAGATAGGACAGAAACATGAGCGAATTGAAATTTTGGACTGGTATCACTTAATTGAAAACCTCTATAAAGTTGGGGGGTCATTCCAGCGAATTGAACCCAATGGGTAGTCATAGCTTTTAAAAGATTTAATGGCAAGGTGAGATGATTAGCGCCGGCTAAAAGGGCTGCTGCTGCTTCCTGGGGAGATTTCAGACTGGCAGCGAGAATTTCTGTCTGGCTACCTCGAAGAATTTGAGCCATTTCTTGCAGTAGTTTGAGTCCATCTCCCTGTAAACGGCTGGCCCGATTAACGTAAGCGATCGCATATTTGGCTCCTGCTTCGGCGGCGATCGCGGCTTGGGCTGGACTATAAATGGCTGTAACGGAACAGGCAATATCGGAAGACAGTTGGGCTAATGCCTGAAAACCCTTGGCTGTGGCTGGAATTTTTAACACAGTTTTTTCTCCGATCAATTGATAGGCTTGATGGCCTTCTGCGATCATGGTTTCTACTTCCGTCCCCATCAGTTGATAGTAAAGTTCCCCCGGACTGAGTTGAGCTAACTGGGTAAGGGTGTCAGCAGCAGAGAGGGGACTTTGGGCTAATAAGGTGGGATTGGTGGTAATGCCTTTGACCCAACCGAAGTTGTGAACCTGTTGGGCTTCTTCAATGAGAGCGGAATCTAGGTAGAGCATGGAGGGATTGGAGAGAGAGGGGAGACGGGGAGGAGACGGGGAGACGGGGAGACTTTAATGAGTTTATCAGTTCGACAGGGAGCATCGGCAAATCGGCTACAATTTCAGGTGTTCTGTCTCTGCGATGCTAATGGCACGCTTCGCGCCCGCTATGAGTAATCTGATTCTGGATGTGCGTAACTTACAGGTAGAATTTTCATCCTTTGGCCAGGTTCAACCGACGGTGGCTGTGAAGGGAATTAGTTTTCAATTACATCGCGGTCAAGTATTGGGACTGGTGGGAGAATCGGGATCGGGAAAATCGGTGACATCCCTAGCGATGATGGGTTTAGTACCGCCTCCAGGGAAAGTTACACCCGATAGTGAGATCTACTTTTATACTAGCCAGGCGAGACAGATTGGACAAGAAAAGATTGCTGATCAAAAATCCCTCAACTTAGTGACTTTAAATGAGTCGGAAAAACGTCAGTATCGGGGTGGCAAAATTGCCATGATCTTTCAAGAACCGATGAGTTCTTTAAATCCAGTTTATACGATTGGTTTTCAAATTATTGAAGCCATTCAACTTCATCAACAGGTTACTCCTCTCCAAGCCCAAAATCAAGCGATCGCCCTTTTACAAGAAGTCCGTATTCTTCCCCAAGATGAAGATCTAGAAGCAGAATTTATTCAGTTAGGAGAAACTCAGCAATCAAGCTCTGAGCCGGTGAGCGAACAAGTTAGAAACTATATTCAACAGCGCAAAGCAAGTTTTTTGAAACGCTATCCCCACGAGCTATCCGGTGGACAATTACAACGGGTCATGATTGCTATGGCCATTTCCTGTAATCCTAGTTTATTAATTGCCGATGAACCGACAACGGCTTTGGATGTGACCGTGCAAGCTGAAATTTTACGTCTTCTTCGTGATTTGTGTAAGAGCGATCGCGATATGTCGATGATGTTTATTTCCCATGATTTGGGGGTGATTAATGAAATTGCCGATCAAGTTGCTGTCATGTATCAGGGAGGAATTGTGGAAAAAGGGAGTAAAGAACAAGTGCTTTATCATCCCCAACATCCCTACACTAAAGGCTTATTGGCCTGTCGTCCGCGCCTTCAACCTCAACTGGCTAAATTGCCAACAATTGCCGATTTTATGAATACGAAAGAAGCAATCTCCTATCGTATTATTCCCCCTGAGGAGGAAGCAACTCGTTTAGCCTCTCTTTGCCAACAAACCCCTCTCTTATCAGTAGAAAATCTGACCGTAGAATTTGCTCAACCCAATTTTTTGATCAAGAAAAAGGCTTTTAAAGCGATTGACAATGTTAGTTTTCAAGTTTTTCCTGGGGAAACTTTAGGACTAGTTGGAGAATCGGGCTGTGGTAAATCAACCTTAGCGAGAACAATTTTGCGGCTCATTCCCTCTCAACAGGGTAATATTAATTTTCAAGGTGAATCGCTTTCTAAGCTTAAGTCAGGAGATAAAAAGCTGCGGAATTTACGGCGAGAAATGCAAATTATTTTTCAAAATCCCTACAATTCTCTCAATCCACGTATTAGTATTGGCAAAGCGATTTTAGAGCCGATGATTATTCATCAAATGGGCGGCAATGATGCTAAACGCCGAGAACGAGTTACCTATCTGTTAGAAAGAGTGGGTTTAGATCCCCAATGGTTTGATCGCTATCCCCATGAATTGTCTGGTGGTCAACGACAACGGGTTTGTATTGCCAGAGCTTTAGCCTTAAATCCTCGTTTTATTATCTGTGATGAGTCGGTTTCTGCCCTGGATGTTTCTGTGCAAGCTCAGGTTTTAAATTTACTCAAGGATCTTCAGAAAGAGTTTCAATTAACCTATATTTTTATCTCCCATGATCTCAGTGTGGTGCGCTTTATGAGCGATCGCATTATGGTTATGAATCAAGGTAAATTGGCAGAGGCGATCGATGCCGCTCAGACAATTATCAGTCAACCCAAAAGTGTCTATACCCAAAAATTGATCAATTCCATTCCTCAATTTCCCGATGATTTAAGTTGGTTGTAGCTCTTATCTTGAAATAGGATCCTAAAGATTATCAACTGTTTAATCTAATTAGGGCTTGCTGAAAAAAGCTGAAACCTTTACGGAGAAAAATAGTAGGCGAATTAAGAACCGCTAGAATGCACGAAAATAGGGTAGAATGCCTCAAAACCATTGCATTAAGAAGAGAGAAAGCAGATGTACCGAAAGCAACAGTACTCAATTGAAACACCAGAAAACTTGAAAAATCTGTTCGGCGGGCAGTTAGACGAAGAAAATCGTTGGATAGAAATGTCAAAAATGATTCTTTGGGAAGAATATGAGGAAGAATATGCAAAAAACTTCACAGAAAAAAAAGGAGCCCCAGCCAAATCATTTAGAATGGCATTAGGAGCATTAATTATCAAAGAAATTTCAGGAAAAAGTGACAGAGAAACAGTAGAACAAATAAAAGAGAACCCTTATTTACAGTACTTTATAGGAATGGAAAGCTATAGTAGCAAAGAAGCATTTAATGCGTCAATGATGGTTCATTTTCGTAAAAAAATAGGAATGGAATTAATAAATAAAATTAATAAAGAAATAGAAAAAAAAGCGACGGGTGTAGCGTCAGAAAAAAAAGAAAATGAAGGAAAGTTATTGTTAGATGCGACTTGTACACCAGCAGATATAAAATATCCAACGGATATAGGAATATTGAATGATGCCAGAGAAAAAACAGAAAAAATAATAGATAAGCTGTATGAAGAAATAAAAGAGAAAAGGAAAGAAAAGCCGAGGACTTATAGGGAAGTGGCAAGAAAAGAGTACTTAGCCATAGCAAAAAAACGTCGTGTGTCAAAAAAAGAAAGAAGAAAAGGAACAAAAAAACAACTAGGATATATAAAAAGAAACTTGTCTGATATAGAAAAAATGATAGAAGAGGGAGCAAAGTTAGAAAAACTAACGAAAAAAGAGCAAGAAGAGCTTGTAACGATAGGAAAAGTGTATGAGCAACAGTTAGAAATGTATGAAAAAAAGACAAATAAAGTAGAAAACAGAATTGTGAGTGTAAGCCAACCTCACGTGCGTCCAATAGTGCGTGGAAAAGCGGGAAAAGCAGTAGAGTTTGGAGCTAAAATATCGGCAAGTAATGTGAATGGCTTTGTCTTCTTAGACAAATTAAGTTGGGATAATTACAACGAATCGGGAGATTTACAAGCGCGAATAGAAGAATATAAAAGGGAAACAGGATGTTATCCGGAATCGGTTCATGTGGATAAAATCTATCGAACAAAAGCGAATCGAGCTTATTGTAAAGAAAGGGATATAAGAATGAGTGGTCCCCGATTGGGAAGACCGCCGAAAGAGGTGAGCAAAGAAAAAAAGAAAGAGGCACGCTCAGATGAAAGAGTGCGTAATGCCATTGAGGGTAAATTCGGACAGGGAAAGAGGAAATTTAGTCTTGGTCGAGTGATGGCCAAACTACCTGAGACCTCGGAAACGGTAATTGCGATGAACTTTTTGGTAATGAATCTTTCTACTCTACTTCAGAAGACAAAAAGTAAAAAGTTGTAGAGTCGTTTTTCTTGTGAAAAATGGTGTTAATTTTCCTCTCTTTTGTGAGGAGTGATTTGTGTTGACCTTTTTAGACAGAAAGGAACAATAGATTAAACAAAATCTGTATTTTGATTTGTTTCCATAAGGATAAGTTATCTATGCTTTTTCAGTCCATACTTCCCTAACCCACATTTCTTTCGTTTTTTGACTTTTTCAGCAAGCCCTAATTAAAATTGATTTAAAAATAAGTCCTCAAGTCAGATAAAATACAGTAAGTCACTGGCAGATCATTATGGTTTTTCCTCCTCCCTCCAATAACGGCAATTCCCCCCTTCAGCAAGAGCGAGACTTTTCAGATCTTTCCCCTGAACGGAAAGCGGCCGCTCAAAAGCAAGCCCGAAAATGGTTTTTAATTTTGTTGACATCGGGACTGCTGATGGGCTTAATCGTTGCCCTGGGAATTGTTCAACTCCTACAAAAATTTGGTTTAGCAGCCAAACCCGATCATCCCCTTCGCATTGAGCGATATAGAGATTAGTTTTGTAAACAGTTCTTAGCCTCGGTACTGGTTCAGTCTAATTGAAGGACTGAAACTCTTACCAGCTAAGGATTAGCAGAGAATACGAAGGGGTGCGACCTTTAGTTGATAAAAGCTGTTGTAATCAGGGTTCTACAGGGAACCCATATTGATCAAGTTTTGCCCAAAATTGACTCCATCGTTCCTTGGTCAATACCAAAGCTCGTAGGCTCAAAATAATTCCTGCTCCTTTTTCCTTCCATCGCATCCCTGAACAACATAATCGTTGTTTGACCAACGTCTTACAAGCTGCTTCCGTAACACCTGAACCAATCGGATACTTTTTCTCTATGTATTCAGCATAATCCATTTGATGCTGATGATTCTCGTAATAAGTAATCGCCGCTTGTAGTTTCTCGGTAAGATTCTTAGAATGACTTTTTTCTTCTTTGACTTCTTTCATCAGATTTAGCAGTTCTCCTGCTTTTCCTTTTTCATGCTTGAGTTCTCGACAATTTTCAGTCAACCATTCTTTTTGTTTTGACACTGTATTAGGATGCAACGCTTCTGCCAAGGCACCTAAGTAGGGCTTGCTGAAAAAAGCTGAAACCTTTACGGAGAAAAATAGTAGGCGAATTAAGAACCGCTAGAATGCACGAAAATAGGGTAGAATGCCTCAAAACCATTGCATTAAGAAGAGAGAAAGCAGATGTACCGAAAGCAACAGTACTCAATTGAAACACCAGAAAACTTGAAAAATCTGTTCGGCGGGCAGTTAGACGAAGAAAATCGTTGGATAGAAATGTCAAAAATGATTCCCTGGGAAGAATATGAGGAAGAATATGCAAAAAACTTCACAGAAAAAAAAGGAGCCCCAGCCAAATCATTTAGAATGGCATTAGGAGCATTAATTATCAAAGAAATTTCAGGAAAAAGTGACAGAGAAACAGTAGAACAAATAAAAGAGAACCCTTATTTACAGTACTTTATAGGAATGGAAAGCTATAGTAGCAAAGAAGCATTTAATGCGTCAATGATGGTTCATTTTCGTAAAAAAATAGGAATAGAATTAATAAATAAAATTAATAAAGAAATAGAAAAAAAAGCGACGGGTGTAGCGTCAGAAAAAAAAGAAAATGAAGGAAAGTTATTGTTAGATGCGACTTGTACACCAGCAGATATAAAATATCCAACGGATATAGGAATATTGAATGATGCCAGAGAAAAAACAGAAAAAATAATAGATAAGCTGTATGAAGAAATAAAAGAGAAAAGGAAAGAAAAGCCGAGGACTTATAGGGAAGTGGCAAGAAAAGAGTACTTAGCCATAGCAAAAAAACGTCGTGTGTCAAAAAAAGAAAGAAGAAAAGGAACAAAAAAACAACTAGGATATATAAAAAGAAACTTGTCTGATATAGAAAAAATGATAGAAGAGGGAGCAAAGTTAGAAAAACTAACGAAAAAAGAGCAAGAAGAGCTTGTAACGATAGGAAAAGTGTATGAGCAACAGTTAGAAATGTATGAAAAAAAGACAAATAAAGTAGAAAACAGAATTGTGAGTGTAAGCCAACCTCACGTGCGTCCAATAGTGCGTGGAAAAGCGGGAAAAGCAGTAGAGTTTGGAGCTAAAATATCGGCAAGTAATGTGAATGGCTTTGTCTTCTTAGACAAATTAAGTTGGGATAATTACAACGAATCGGGAGATTTACAAGCGCGAATAGAAGAATATAAAATGGGTAGGGGAGCATCCCAGATTTGCAATGAGTAAAAGTACTCAGGCAATAGCTTCATTGAGATCATCCGTGTCAACTTAAAGGAATGGGTTCCCAAATTTGTTGATTGAGAGCGGCCTTTTCTCGATGTCGCTTTCTCTCAGCTTTGACCAAACCAAATAACTTAGCACGTTCAGCCAGATAGGTTACTGTATCAGGCTTTTCTCCTCTAGCAATAGCCTTCGCTACATAGTATAGACTCCGAAACACCATCTCTACTGAGATTTTTTCTTTCGGTTGATTTAGAGCAATCGCCACTTCCCCTACCAATTGATTTAAGACCGTATAGAAAATCAAAGTGCAAATAATCTGGATTTGGACACCATTCTTATTACCTACCCATAAATAGGCTAGTCCTAAAAGTCTTTTCGTTAATAAAAAGGCTTCTTCGATTGTCCATCGTCTTCGATATAAATCACAGACCTCTTCGGCGGACAGTTGTTCGGGAGACAACACATTTGTTAAATACTGATACCAGATTGTTCCCCATAATACTGAGACTAATCTCACCGGATGCTTGCAAGGATTAGAACGGTAATTTCCCATAATGATAATCTCATCTCTGTAATGACTACCTTGAGACAATACTTGTTTGGTTTTGTAAGATGTACCCGCTCTAAATCTGGTTAGAAAAAACTTTTTAGCTTCTGTTAACAAATCAAAACACACAAAGCTAAAAAATCCCATATCTACGAGAATTAAACCATTTTCTGGTAATTTAGCTGCCAATTCTTCACACCATATTTTATCATTTGATTTATCATTTTCTGTGTACCATAAAGTAACGGGTCTTTGGGTAAAGGCTTCCACTACCATCATTATTTTACCCCCCAATTTACTCTTTTCTTCTTTACTTATTTTCATATTTTTCCTTACCTGCTCTAGCGTTGAGCCATCTGCTATCCACACTGCACTAAACTTTTCTCTTATTTTTTCCCATTTTTCTCCTACTTGGAGCTTCTTCCCTTTTTCGGCTGCTTTTTCTAACACTTCTTTTAGTAATATTGCAAATATTTCGGCTGGCACATTCATCATTCTTTTTGATACTGCCTGTTTGCTTACTTTTAATGATGCTACCCATAGCAATCCCTCTTCCTCTAACAGTCTTACCGCTTCACTTATACCCGCTATTTGACGATACACTATACTTAACACTAATGCCACCATTACTGGTAAATTTAGCACCCTATCTCTCATCATTTTCTCATGAGTTCCCTGTAAATATTTTAATGGTGTAAACATTGTGGGTTCTAGTAATTCAAACAACTCTTTTGTTATTTCAGGGATTTCTACCCCTGGCTGATTTATCTTACGACGTAAGTCTGGGTTTCCTTTTCTCCGAGGATGTTGTCTTGCCATTTGTTTTTTGCTCACTTTTTTATATACTAACCTTTTTTTCAGCCTACTCTTACTTCCGCCTGCTTTTAGGCTAATCTTTTGTGAGTAGGCATTTTGGCTTAAGTTGACACCAATGCATTGAGATAAGCACAGCGTAATCTCAATATTTGAGGAACGTTTTCTGACTTCCAACAAGCCCCTGCTATTTGTATTCTCTTGCCAATTTGTTTGATTTTTGACTCTACACTTCCTGAGCCAATGCAGATACCTAAGTCTTGATAGAGTCCATAATCTGGCATTCTGCTTTCATGTTTCTTCATATAATTGATGAAGTTAATTGCTTCCTTTTGTTTTGAACCGTTCAATTCTTTAATTGCTGAATCTTGCTCCCCTTGCCATAAGTACGTCTCTATTTGCCTCTTTACCTTTTTTGAAACTTTCACTTTATGGATATTTTCCACCAAGTGATACCAATCCAATACTTCCCTTCTTTCGTCTTTATCCCTTATCTTTTCTATCAGATTCCAAATCCCATCATGTCCATCTCCTAAGCAAGTTACTACTCTCGCTAATGGTTGATTATTTGTCCAAGCGATTAATTCTTCCTGCGCTTGAAAAAATGCCGCACATACCTGACCATGTAAGCTTACTGCTTTATAATTTTTCCAGATACTTTCTTCGCCTACGCTCGTTCGTATTCTTACTGTTCCGCCATCTATGCTTAGACTTTCTATTTTCCCTTTACCTTGAGCTTCTTGAAATTCATACCCTAATGCTAATCGGTGTTGACTGCTTTTTGAGATGGACATTCCCGTCGTCATCTTGATTGTTTTTTCTCCTCTCTCAAATGACTCACAGGCTACAATATTTAAGCAGCATTTTTCTAAATAAGGACTCACTTGTTTATTTTTTTCTAACCCTAGCTTTTTCGCCTGTTTTTCTGTAATTTTTACTTTTCCGATAATACTGTCCACTGTTCTTTCTCTTCCTGCTTTTGTTCCTGTTGCTGTTTCACAAAAAAAACGGCCAATAGCTGGACTTACGACCGTCAACATTTGCTCTCGTACTGCTAGTTCTATACTTTCAAAGCTTTTCAAGTCTTCTTTTTGCGTATTTCTGACCATGATTTCTGCGATAGCTTTGAGATGGTCGTCTAATTTTTGCTTATCTTCAACGTTCATTTTTTGTACTCCAATTTTTATAACTTTTTAGATTATCCCCTTTTCCCTTCTTTGTAACTAAGCATTTATACTTACTGCAAATTTGGGATGCTCCCGAACCCAATATAAAAGGGAAACAGGATGTTATCCGGAATCGGTTCATGTGGATAAAATCTATCGAACAAAAGCGAATCGAGCTTATTGTAAAGAAAGGGATATAAGAATGAGTGGTCCCCGATTGGGAAGACCGCCGAAAGAGGTGAGCAAAGAAAAAAAGAAAGAGGCACGCTCAGATGAAAGAGTGCGTAATGCCATTGAGGGTAAATTCGGACAGGGAAAGAGGAAATTTAGTCTTGGTCGAGTGATGGCCAAACTACCTGAGACCTCGAAAACGGTAATTGCGATGAACTTTTTGGTAATGAATCTTTCTACTCTACTTCAGAAGACAAAAAGTAAAAAGTTGTAGAGTCGTTTTTCTTGTGAAAAATGGTGTTAATTTTCCTCTCTTTTGTGAGGAGTGATTTGTGTTGACCTTTTTAGACAGAAAGGAACAATAGATTAAACAAAATCTGTATTTTGATTTGTTTCCATAAGGATAAGTTATCTATGCTTTTTCAGTCCATACTTCCCTAACCCACATTTCTTTCGTTTTTTGACTTTTTCAGCAAGCCCTATTTAGGGAGAACTTAAAACAGAGGATAGGACAATGCCTAGATTAGCACCAACGCCACTGCACCTAAGCGAACTGGAGCGAGAGCAACTGCAACATTTGGTCAATCGGCACAGTACTTCCCAGCAAATTGTCCTCAGAGCCAAGATTATTCTACAAGCCGATGCTGGACAGAATCATCGAGAGATTGGTCGCGCCCTTAACATCAGTCGAGATATGGCCCGACTATGGCGCAATTGTTGGCTAGAGCTGAGTGGCAAGCCCCTGTCGGTGGTGGAGCGATTAACGGATCATCCGTGTCAACTTAAAGGAATGGGTTCCCAAATTTGTTGATTGAGAGCGGCCTTTTCTCGATGTCGCTTTCTCTCAGCTTTGACCAAACCAAATAACTTAGCACGTTCAGCCAGATAGGTTACTGTATCAGGCTTTTCTCCTCTAGCAATAGCCTTCGCTACATAGTATAGACTCCGAAACACCATCTCTACTGAGATTTTTTCTTTCGGTTGATTTAGAGCAATCGCCACTTCCCCTACCAATTGATTTAAGACCGTATAGAAAATCAAAGTGCAAATAATCTGGATTTGGACACCATTCTTATTCCCTACCCATAAATAGGCTAGTCCTAAAGGGTGCGACCTTTAGTTGATAAAAGCTGTTGTAATCAGGGTTCTACAGGGAACCCATATTGATCAAGTTTTGCCCAAAATTGACTCCATCGTTCCTTGGTCAATACCAAAGCTCGTAGGCTCAAAATAATTCCTGCTCCTTTTTCCTTCCATCGCATCCCTGAACAACATAATCGTTGTTTGACCAACGTCTTACAAGCTGCTTCCGTAACACCTGAACCAATCGGATACTTTTTCTCTATGTATTCAGCATAATCCATTTGATGCTGATGATTCTCGTAATAAGTAATCGCCGCTTGTAGTTTCTCGGTAAGATTCTTAGAATGACTTTTTTCTTCTTTGACTTCTTTCATCAGATTTAGCAGTTCTCCTGCTTTTCCTTTTTCATGCTTGAGTTCTCGACAATTTTCAGTCAACCATTCTTTTTGTTTTGACACGGTATTCGGATGCAACGCTTCTGCCAAGGCACCTAAGTAACCAGAGGCATGATAGAAATCTAATATCTGTTCTTCCGTTTGCTTTTCTAAAAACTTCCAATTTGATTCTGCCCCGTCTGCTATCCCGACCAATGTTGCCTCTGGATAACGGTTTTTCGCTCGCTCAATTTCTCTTTCTAATCTTTCTAGAAAACTCTTTTTTCCATACTCTGGTGCCGCACCTAGATAGATTGTATGTTGACGTTCGCCTTCACTATCGTATAGGGAAACGGTTCCCACCATTGCTTCACGGTAGCCATCCTCACACATCAGCATACAGGTTCCATCTAATCCTATTCCCACTGTTGCAATTTGGCTATCCTCCTTGGGCGGGGCATAACTCCACGCTTCTTCTTTTGCCTGTACCACACTTCCTACTGCTTCACTCAATCTTTGGATATAGGATAGCGCTACTTTTCTACCATGATTTTCTAATAAATCATTTTTCACCTCTTTGCCTGCCATCCCTGACATTTTTGAGGATACCTGTTTTGCCAATAATGGCGTTGATGTTATGATTATCCTTGCTTCTCTTTCTAAGGGGCAATACGTTTTTCCTCAAAGGTGAACGCTGATATACATGACGATTCACTATAACCTCACCATAAGGTGTTTGATATTCTTTCGGTTGCTCTCCCTTACTCTTCCAGATTTCTTCACCGATTTTTAAGGGTGAACCATCTGTATCTAAATATTTCAAGGCTTCTTTGCTGGCGATGCAACCTACTTCGTTTAAGCCTTTTTGAATATTTATTTCTGTATCCAACATTGAACGACTGAGTTCTAATGTTAGTTCTATTTTTATCTTTGAACCCTCTACATTAATTAGTTTTGCTGTCATCATTGTTTCCTCTTTGTCACTTTTCATCCCATGTTAACACTTTTCTTTTCCTTCATCAACTAAAGGTCACACCCGTCCTAAAAGTCTTTTCGTTAATAAAAAGGCTTCTTCGATTGTCCATCGTCTTCGATATAAATCACAGACCTCTTCGGCGGACAGTTGTTCGGGAGACAACACATTTGTTAAATACTGATACCAGATTGTTCCCCATAATACTGAGACTAATCTCACCGGATGCTTGCAAGGATTAGAACGGTAATTTCCCATAATGATAATCTCATCTCTGTAATGACTACCTTGAGACAATACTTGTTTGGTTTTGTAAGATGTACCCGCTCTAAATCTGGTTAGAAAAAACTTTTTAGCTTCTGTTAACAAATCAAACCACACAAAGCTAAAAAATCCCATATCTACGAGAATTAAACCATTTTCTGGTAATTTAGCTGCCAATTCTTCACACCATATTTTATCATTTGATTTATCATTTTCTGTGTACCATAAAGTAACGGGTCTTTGGGTAAAGGCTTCCACTACCATCATTATTTTACCCCCCAATTTACTCTTTTCTTCTTTACTTATTTTCATATTTTTCCTTACCTGCTCTAGCGTTTAGCCATCTGCTATCCACACTGCACTAAACTTTTCTCTTATTTTTTCCCATTTTTCTCCTACTTGGAGCTTCTTCCCTTTTTCGGCTGCTTTTTCTAACACTTCTTTTAGTAATATTGCAAATATTTCGGCTGGCACATTCATCATTCTTTTTGATACTGCCTGTTTGCTTACTTTTAATGATGCTACCCATAGCAATCCCTCTTCCTCTAACAGTCTTACCGCTTCACTTATACCCGCTATTTGACGATACACTATACTTAACACTAATGCCACCATTACTGGTAAATTTAATACCCTATCTCTCATCATTTTCTCATGAGTTCCCTGTAAATATTTTAATGGTGTAAACATTGTGGGTTCTAGTAATTCAAACAACTCTTTTGTTATTTCAGGGATTTCTACCCCTGGCTGATTTGTCTTACGACGTAAGTCTGGGTTTCCTTTTCTCCGAGGATGTTGTCTTGCCATTTGTTTTTTGCTCACTTTTTTATATACTAACCTTTTTTTCAGCCTACTCTTACTTCCGCCTGCTTTTAGGCTAATCTTTTGTGAGTAGGCATTTTGGCTTAAGTTGACACCAATGTTAACGGATGCACCTCGACCGGGAGGTCCCATGACCTTTAGCTTAGAGCAGATTCTTCAGTTATTTGCGATAGCTTGTGAGCCACCGGCGGATTATGACCGACCGCTCAGTCATTGGACAGCGCGGGAACTGGCGGATGAAATGCTCAAACAAGGCATTGTTGAGAGCATCTCCCCTCGCCATGTGGGACGATTGCTGGCGGAAGCCGACTTGAAACCACACCAATCGCAATATTGGTTAAATCCTCCCCCCGAACCTGAGTTTGATGAGAAAGTTAGTGACATTTGTCAGACCTACCTGAGTGCAATGGAGCGAGCAGAACAGGGAGAACAGACAATTTCCATTGATGAGATGACCGGCATTCAAGCCTTGGAACGAAAGGCTCCTGCCCAACCAATGCGACCTGGCAAACCAGAAAGGCGAGAATTTGAGTATATTCGTCACGGCACCCAGACGTTAATTGCCAGTTTTAATGTGGTTTGGGTGTGACCTTTAGTTGATGAAGAAAAAGAAAAGTGTTAACATGAGATGAAAAGTGACAAAGAGGAAACAATGATGACAGCAAAACTAATTAATGTAGAGGGTTCAAAGATAAAAATAGAACTAACATTAGAACTAAGTCGTTCAATGTTGGATACAGAAATAAATATTCAAAAAGGCTTAAACGAAGTAGGTTGCATCGCCAGCAAAGAAGCCTTGAAATATTTAGATACAGATGGTTCACCCTTAAAAATCGGTGAAGAAATCTGGAAGAGTAAGGGAGAGCAACCGAAAGAATATCAAACACCTTATGGTGAGGTTATAGTGAATCGTCATGTATATCAGCGTTCACCTTTGAGGAAAAACGTATTGCCCCTTAGAAAGAGAAGCAAGGATAATCATAACATCAACGCCATTATTGGCAAAACAGGTATCCTCAAAAATGTCAGGGATGGCAGGCAAAGAGGTGAAAAATGATTTATTAGAAAATCATGGTAGAAAAGTAGCGCTATCCTATATCCAAAGATTGAGTGAAGCAGTAGGAAGTGTGGTACAGGCAAAAGAAGAAGCGTGGAGTTATGCCCCGCCCAAGGAGGATAGCCAAATTGCAACAGTGGGAATAGGATTAGATGGAACCTGTATGCTGATGTGTGAGGATGGCTACCGTGAAGCAATGGTGGGAACCGTTTCCCTATACGATAGTGAAGGCGAACGTCAACATACAATCTATCTAGGTGCGGCACCAGAGTATGGAAAAAAGAGTTTTCTAGAAAGATTAGAAAGAGAAATTGAGCGAGCGAAAAACCGTTATCCAGAGGCAACATTGGTCGGGATAGCAGACGGGGCAGAATCAAATTGGAAGTTTTTAGAAAAGCAAACGGAAGAACAGATATTAGATTTCTATCATGCCTCTGGTTACTTAGGAGCGTTGGCAGAAGCGTTGCATCCTAATACAGTGTCAAAACAAAAAGAATGGTTGACTGAAAATTGTCGAGAACTCAAGCATGAAAAAGGAAAAGCAGGAGAACTGCTAAATCTGATGAAAGAAGTCAAAGAAGAAAAAAGTCATTCTTAAGAATCTTACCGAGAAACTACAAGCGGCGATTACTTATTACGAGAATCATCAGCATCAAATGGATTATGCTGAATACATAGAGAAAAAGTATCCGATTGGTTCAGGTGTTACGGAAGCAGCTTGTAAGACGTTGGTCAAACAACGATTATGTTGTTCAGGGATGCGATGGAAGGAAAAAGGAGCAGGAATTATTTTGAGCCTACGAGCTTTGGTATTGACGAAGGAACGATGGAGTCAATTTTGGGCAAAACTTGATCAATATGGGTTCCCTGTAGAACCCTGATTACAACAGCTTTTATCAACTAAAGGTCGCACCCTGTGGTTTCAGGTCAGATTGCCCAAGCCAGTGTGGGAGACACGCGCACTGAGATAGACTATCTCAATCATGTTCAACAGTTGGTTGTCAGTGACCCAAAGACTGTCAAGTGGCACCTGCTGATGGATTGCTTGAACACCCATCAATCAGAATCACTAGTAGGCTTGGGTGGCGCAAGTCGAAGGACTTGAGACCGACTTGGGCATCAAAGGAAAATCAGGCATTCTCCAATCAATGCAAAGCCGTTCTGAATTTTTGCGAGAGCCCAGTCATAAAATTGTCTTCCACTTCACCCCCAAGCATTGCTCTTGGCTCAATCAAATTGAGATGTGGTTCAGTATGCTGATGAGTAAGTTACTCAGACGAGGCAATTTCATGAGCAGAGAACAGCTCAAAACTCGCATCCTTGACTTCATTGATTACTTTAATCGCACTATGGCTAAACCCTTCAAATGGACTGGGAGCATCTCACTTATGCAATAAGTATTAATACTTATGGGCAGAAAAATAAGACTTTGAACTTTATCGAACTTTATCAAAAAAAGAAATGAGAGTATAATAGTCGAGACCCACTTTCCAAAATCTATCCCAATTGAGGAACAATCTCATGTTATCAGTGTTATCAGAAAATGAAAAAAGGATTCAAGAGTTATGTCAAGAGTTGGGAGAATGTCTCTATCAACAATCTCAAGTTAAAACATTTAATAATTTGGGCGAAATAGAGGAGACTGTCAGAGACTTAATGATTCAGTATGTCAACCCAGAAATAGGTATTTTTTTGTCAAAACAAGTACCGAGGAAACCACAGGTCGGATACGAACAGTAAAAAGTATTTTGGGGGAATTGCCCATTACAGAAAAACAAGCGAAGAAATTAGAACTAAAGCCTCGAACTCAGATGAGTCCAATGTTAGAGAAGAACTGTTTGCTACTGAGTGGCGATGAGTCTTATGAAAAAGCAGCTAAGAAAATCCAATCATTGACGGGAATTGCTGTTTCTCACAGTACGCAACAACGCCTTGTACATCGCTATCATTTTGAAGAATTACCCTCTAACACAGAAGTCGAAGAAATTAGCATAGATGGTGGGAAGGTACGACTCAGAACTCCCAAGGGAGAACCCTTAATTTGGCGTGATTATAAAGGAGTCAGTTTTCATCAATTGGGGGTAGCTGCCTTTTTTCAAGATAACTCGGCTTTATTAGATTTGGTTAATTCTCAAATTTTGGCTAAGCCTTTAATTTGTTTGGGAGATGGACATGATGGTATCTGGAACTTATTTCGTGAGATAGGACAGAAACATGAGCGAATTGAAATTTTGGACTGGTATCACTTAATTGAAAACCTCTATAAAGTTGGGGGGTCATTCCAGCGAATTGAGGAGGTCAAGTCTTTTCTTTGGACGGGTGAAGTGGATGCCGCTATCTCCTGTTTTGAGGGATGGTCAGAGCCTCAAGCTGAGAATTTTATCATTTATTTAGGGCTTGCTGAAAAAGTCAAAAAACGAAAGAAATGTGGGTTAGGGAAGTATGGACTGAAAAAGCATAGATAACTTATCCTTATGGAAACAAATCAAAATACAGATTTTGTTTAATCTATTGTTCCTTTCTGTCTAAAAAGGTCAACACAAATCACTCCTCACAAAAGAGAGGAAAATTAACACCATTTTTCACAAGAAAAACGACTCTACAACTTTTTACTTTTTGTCTTCTGAAGTAGAGTAGAAAGATTCATTACCAAAAAGTTCATCGCAATTACCGTTTCCGAGGTCTCAGGTAGTTTGGCCATCACTCGACCAAGACTAAATTTCCTCTTTCCCTGTCCGAATTTACCCTCAATGGCATTACGCACTCTTTCATCTGAGCGTGCCTCTTTCTTTTTTTCTTTGCTCACCTCTTTCGGCGGTCTTCCCAATCGGGGACCACTCATTCTTATATCCCTTTCTTTACAATAAGCTCGATTCGCTTTTGTTCGATAGATTTTATCCACATGAACCGATTCCGGATAACATCCTGTTTCCCTTTTATATTCTTCTATTCGCGCTTGTAAATCTCCCGATTCGTTGTAATTATCCCAACTTAATTTGTCTAAGAAGACAAAGCCATTCACATTACTTGCCGATATTTTAGCTCCAAACTCTACTGCTTTTCCCGCTTTTCCACGCACTATTGGACGCACGTGAGGTTGGCTTACACTCACAATTCTGTTTTCTACTTTATTTGTCTTTTTTTCATACATTTCTAACTGTTGCTCATACACTTTTCCTATCGTTACAAGCTCTTCTTGCTCTTTTTTCGTTAGTTTTTCTAACTTTGCTCCCTCTTCTATCATTTTTTCTATATGAGACAAGTTTCTTTTTATATATCCTAGTTGTTTTTTTGTTCCTTTTCTTCTTTCTTTTTTTGACACACGACGTTTTTTTGCTATGGCTAAGTACTCTTTTCTTGCCACTTCCCTATAAGTCCTCGGCTTTTCTTTCCTTTTCTCTTTTATTTCTTCATACAGCTTATCTATTATTTTTTCTGTTTTTTCTCTGGCATCATTCAATATTCCTATATCCGTTGGATATTTTATATCTGCTGGTGTACAAGTCGCATCTAACAATAACTTTCCTTCATTTTCTTTTTTTTCTGACGCTACACCCGTCGCTTTTTTTTCTATTTCTTTATTAATTTTATTTATTAATTCCATTCCTATTTTTTTACGAAAATGAACCATCATTGACGCATTAAATGCTTCTTTGCTACTATAGCTTTCCATTCCTATAAAGTACTGTAAATAAGGGTTCTCTTTTATTTGTTCTACTGTTTCTCTGTCACTTTTTCCTGAAATTTCTTTGATAATTAATGCTCCTAATGCCATTCTAAATGATTTGGCTGGGGCTCCTTTTTTTTCTGTGAAGTTTTTTGCATATTCTTCCTCATATTCTTCCCAAAGAATCATTTTTGACATTTCTATCCAACGATTTTCTTCGTCTAACTGCCCGCCGAACAGATTTTTCAAGTTTTCTGGTGTTTCAATTGAGTACTGTTGCTTTCGGTACATCTGCTTTCTCTCTTCTTAATGCAATGGTTTTGAGGCATTCTACCCTATTTTCGTGCATTCTAGCGGTTCTTAATTCGCCTACTATTTTTCTCCGTAAAGGTTTCAGCTTTTTTCAGCAAGCCCTATTTAAACAAGCATAAACATCGGATTGTCAATTATGGTTATTTGCAGGCAGAGGGCATTTCTATTGGCTCTGGCTCTGTCGAATCTCAAGTTAAACAAATTGGTCATCGTCTTAAAATTACTGGTGCGAGTTGGAATTCTGACAATGTACCACAAGTCCTTCGTCATCGCTGTTCCTATTTAAATGATTACCTTTTTTGACTCTTTCATTTACCTCGTTAAGTATTTCTACTTATTGCAAAGGTGAGATGCTCCCTTAAATGCTTCTTTGCTACTATAGCTTTCCATTCCTATAAAGTACTGTAAATAAGGGTTCTCTTTTATTTGTTCTACTGTTTCTCTGTCACTTTTTCCTGAAATTTCTTTGATAATTAATGCTCCTAATGCCATTCTAAATGATTTGGCTGGGGCTCCTTTTTTTTCTGTGAAGTTTTTTGCATATTCTTCCTCATATTCTTCCCAGGGAATCATTTTTGACATTTCTATCCAACGATTTTCTTCGTCTAACTGCCCGCCGAACAGATTTTTCAAGTTTTCTGGTGTTTCAATTGAGTACTGTTGCTTTCGGTACATCTGCTTTCTCTCTTCTTAATGCAATGGTTTTGAGGCATTCTACCCTATTTTCGTGCATTCTAGCGGTTCTTAATTCGCCTACTATTTTTCTCCGTAAAGGTTTCAGCTTTTTTCAGCAAGCCCTACTTAGAGAAGGAGGCTGCTCCCCTAGTCGAGCCGCTAGACATGATTGCGTCAGAAAATCTAAGACAGAACGCCCTTGTAATTTCAACGAATGATTGACTGTCAGCATTCTCGACACAAACTCACTCCCCGCTTGAGACTGAGAACCAAAGCTGAGGTTACGCCAAATTACGGCTGGTCGCAAAGCTCGTTGTGCTGAATTATTCGTCGGTTCCACCCCCTCTCTATAGACAAACGTCCAGAGAGCCGCCTCCACTTTCAGCAACTTTCGACAGGTACGGACTGTTTTCGCGAGGGGCGATTTTTCGCGCCAACCAATTTCGATAGCCGCCGCCGACATTAATTCTTGGTGCATTCCCCATCTGAGCAATTCTACTGCTTCGATAAATAACTCCTTCGACAGCGTGCCGTCTCTGACTTTGTGCCACCAATGAAACAGGCGATAGCCTCTCGCTAGTAATGCTGTACCGATTTCTTGTGATGCCCCTGTTCTTTCTGCCATCGCCTGAAAGTCTCTCAGCACATGAGACCAACATAGTTGTCGCAATTCTGGCTTCACCCAACTGTAGCTGCCATAACGGTCACTGCCTAAGTAGCCCGTGAATGTCTCGCCGATTAACTGTTTGGCCACTTCTCAGCAATTCTAAATTTGAAAAATCAGGAGGAATTAGTGGCGGGCAGAGAGTCAAATGGCTCAAGCATAAAATCAAGAAGGTGTTGCCAGCTATCAAAGACAAAATAGGTAGTAAGAGTGCGTAAATGGGAAAAAAAGCATCTTCGAGTCCCTAAAAGTAGTCGGATACGTTGGTAGGACTCATCTAAAAGCTGTAAAACGGTGTGAAACAAGAAAGCCAGTAAATTTAAGGTGAGCAAAAAGGTAGCAAGATGGTGGTCACCATGTCCAAAATTGTGTTCTAGATGGTAGCCCTGAGTCTTAAGAGTATTATGGTTCTCATTTTCGGTTTTCCAACGAGAGCGAGCGACACTGACTAACTCAACAATGTTATCGGCTTGGGGAAAATGGTCGGTAATCCAATCGTTGTGAAAGAGAACCTGACCATCAGAACGGCGAGTAACAGTGACCTCAAACCAATGAGTATTGAGGGCGGCGGAACCATCTCTTAGGGGCAAGTGATAAGTCCAACGATAATGATAGTCATGCCAATCGCGACCATGACGACGACGCTCATGGAAAGAGTAAACTTCCCCAATCTTCTCGGCATAGTCCAAAAACTCATAGAGAGTAGGGTGAGATTCAGGCAAACAGACAAAAAGATAGTGAAAGTGGTTTTGAAGAGCCTCTTCGCACATCGGTTGACGACTATAGAGGTCATCCCCCAATCATAGTAACGCTAAACGGGTCAAAGAATTCTCGATGTCTGTGGAGCCAACGTTTTGCCGCCGCTACCTCACAGTCCTGTTTCTCGTGACCATCTTGAGGAGTAATAAATTCAGGGTCAAGACTAATCACCGCTTTTTGCTGAGGTGAGACAATTACCGGTAAGATTGCCGAATGAAAGTAAGTCACTGTCCCGTTTTTATGGGTTCGATGGGAACATTGCTCACAGTGGATATTTTGGGAGGAGAAATACTCTGTGCCATCTAGCGGAATTAGTAATTGCTTGTCTAACACCTCATACCGAGTCAATATTCCTCTGGTCTTTAGTAGTTGATAAATGTCACTAAACACCACAAATAACCAGCAATTCTCAGTTTTAGACACAGCAAGCCTTTTAGGGATTTAAAGAACATTTCAAAGGGGGTTTTTGGGGCAATCCTGTATGTACTATTGCGCCTAAAAGCCTGAAGACTCGTAAAATGAACTTGTTAATCCCGTTGAATTTTACCCCGTATTACGCGAACTAAAACCTGAAACTCTTGCTACAGCGCAAATTTAGAATTGCTGTTAGTAGTTGATAAATGTCACTAAACACCACAAATAACGAATTGGCTTTGATTTTATCCAGGATATTGCGGATTTGATTGTCACTAGGTATTTTGATGGCACCGAATAGAGTTTGAAGATTATCCCTACCGTTGCGACTATGCAGTTGTCTTTGATGTTCTAGCCCACATTCCGCAGGTAAGTCAAGAGACAAAGTAGTACTTTTGACATGAAGAGCCAAGAAAGGAAAGAATATGTTTGTGTTTGGAGGTCAAATTAACGATAGTTTGAATGCCGTCAATCTCTAACCAACGGATAAACAGAAAAGACTGAAAGACCCAACGCAGAGTGGGAATGGCGGTCGGTTTACCCTGGGTGCATCCCACTTAAGATAATACATTGACACTCAAAAGAGGAGAGTGATTGAGATAAGCACATCGTAGCCGAAGAATACGAGAAACATTATGAAGATGCCAACGTGCTCCCGACAATTTAACCCTAGCTCCCACCTGTTTAATCTTAGACTCCACATCACCAGAACCAATCACAATACCAAGCTGTTGATAGTATTGGTAATCAGGGATACGCTGATAATGCTTCGTCAAATAGGCTTGAAAATTCTTTGCCCTCTTGCTTTTGACTCCATCAAACGCATCTATTGCCTTGTTCACAAAACCCCGCCACAGTAAATGCTCCACTGCTTCTAGCCGTTTGAGAGAGCCACCCACTTTGAACAGATTCTCCTTGAGATGATACCAATCCAACACCTCTCGTCGTATCAGCCACGATTGAGTGGCGAAACTCTCTACCGCATTCCAGATTGCGGGATGACCATCTCCCAAAAAGGTCACTATTGGGGACAAAGGTTGAACATTGCTCCAATTCTTTAAGCCCTCTGGGTCTTGGAAAAAGGCTTCACAGACATTGCCATGAAGACTCACCAGTTTATAATCTCGCCACTGTCCCCCTTCCTTCTCCTCGCCCCGCAGACAAATCTTTCCCCCATCTATACTGACCCCCGCACTCTCTGACTGAGCTTGAGCTAAGGGCAGTTCTGTCCGTTCTACCAAGCGATGTAAACTGCTATGTCCTACTTTTATCCCCATCAACTCCTCTATATCTTCTTCTGCTTGTTGGTAGGATGTTTTCGCACTGGCTCTTAGACAGCATTTCTCTAAACCTGGACTTAAGACGATTTTTGGCGACACCTTTAGTTTTCTGGCTTGTTTTTGGCTTATTTCCACTTCTCCGACTAGGGTTTTGATTTTTCGCTTGTTTCCAGACCGTTTTTTTCCCCCCTTCTGAAAAAAAAACTCCCCCATTGTTGGCCCCACAATTTCTAACATCTGGGTTCTGACTTCTACTTCGATGCTTCCAAAGTCGGTAGTGTTCTGAATCTGTGGAAGCACATCTAAATAGGGCTTGCTGAAAAAGTCAAAAAACGAAAGAAATGTGGGTTAGGGAAGTATGGACTGAAAAAGCATAGATAACTTATCCTTATGGAAACAAATCAAAATACAGATTTTGTTTAATCTATTGTTCCTTTCTGTCTAAAAAGGTCAACACAAATCACTCCTCACAAAAGAGAGGAAAATTAACACCATTTTTCACAAGAAAAACGACTCTACAACTTTTTACTTTTTGTCTTCTGAAGTAGAGTAGAAAGATTCATTACCAAAAAGTTCATCGCAATTACCGTTTCCGAGGTCTCAGGTAGTTTGGCCATCACTCGACCAAGACTAAATTTCCTCTTTCCCTGTCCGAATTTACCCTCAATGGCATTACGCACTCTTTCATCTGAGCGTGCCTCTTTCTTTTTTTCTTTGCTCACCTCTTTCGGCGGTCTTCCCAATCGGGGACCACTCATTCTTATATCCCTTTCTTTACAATAAGCTCGATTCGCTTTTGTTCGATAGATTTTATCCACATGAACCGATTCCGGATAACATCCTGTTTCCCTTTTATATTCTTCTATTCGCGCTTGTAAATCTCCCGATTCGTTGTAATTATCCCAACTTAATTTGTCTAAGAAGACAAAGCCATTCACATTACTTGCCGATATTTTAGCTCCAAACTCTACTGCTTTTCCCGCTTTTCCACGCACTATTGGACGCACGTGAGGTTGGCTTACACTCACAATTCTGTTTTCTACTTTATTTGTCTTTTTTTCATACATTTCTAACTGTTGCTCATACACTTTTCCTATCGTTACAAGCTCTTCTTGCTCTTTTTTCGTTAGTTTTTCTAACTTTGCTCCCTCTTCTATCATTTTTTCTATATCAGACAAGTTTCTTTTTATATATCCTAGTTGTTTTTTTGTTCCTTTTCTTCTTTCTTTTTTTGACACACGACGTTTTTTTGCTATGGCTAAGTACTCTTTTCTTGCCACTTCCCTATAAGTCCTCGGCTTTTCTTTCCTTTTCTCTTTTATTTCTTCATACAGCTTATCTATTATTTTTTCTGTTTTTTCTCTGGCATCATTCAATATTCCTATATCCGTTGGATATTTTATATCTGCTGGTGTACAAGTCGCATCTAACAATAACTTTCCTTCATTTTCTTTTTTTTCTGACGCTACACCCGTCGCTTTTTTTTCTATTTCTTTATTAATTTTATTTATTAATTCCATTCCTATTTTTTTACGAAAATGAACCATCATTGACGCATTAAATGCTTCTTTGCTACTATAGCTTTCCATTCCTATAAAGTACTGTAAATAAGGGTTCTCTTTTATTTGTTCTACTGTTTCTCTGTCACTTTTTCCTGAAATTTCTTTGATAATTAATGCTCCTAATGCCATTCTAAATGATTTGGCTGGGGCTCCTTTTTTTTCTGTGAAGTTTTTTGCATATTCTTCCTCATATTCTTCCCAGGGAATCATTTTTGACATTTCTATCCAACGATTTTCTTCGTCTAACTGCCCGCCGAACAGATTTTTCAAGTTTTCTGGTGTTTCAATTGAGTACTGTTGCTTTCGGTACATCTGCTTTCTCTCTTCTTAATGCAATGGTTTTGAGGCATTCTACCCTATTTTCGTGCATTCTAGCGGTTCTTAATTCGCCTACTATTTTTCTCCGTAAAGGTTTCAGCTTTTTTCAGCAAGCCCTAAATAAGACATCCAAATTCAAAGCGATTGATAAATAATCCAAGGACAATATCGTGCATCACAATAGATTTGGAGAAACAAATCGTTTTTCTCGCTAATCTCTTTATTCGAGTTCTCAATGTCAAGTGCTTTCGTTCGATTTTTTGAGTATTATACTTACCCACCTCATGCAATGCTGGCTCAATATGTCGTTCGTAAGCCCCCCATCCATCTGTATAATATTGAGTAATACCAAAAGATTCTAACAACTCTTTTAGCCTTAGAAATGCTTCGTCTTTGTGACCAGACAAAACATAAGCTAATATCTCACCTGTCTTATGAGCAATAGCGTGCCATAACCATCTTTGCTCTTTTTTGCTCTTCACAAAACCCCACATTTCGTCGAGTTCTGCTTCCACGTCATTCCATTGGCAGAGCTTTACAATACTCTGACTGGGTTCCAGTTCTGCTAGTTTTTTTTCGTTGACGAATACTAAACTAGACTCTTTTTTTTTAGTTCACTAATCACTGTTGATGGACTAATCCTCAGCACACGGGCTGTATCCCTTATGCCACTACCATTCATTGCCATTTCGGCAATCTTTTCCTTTACTTCTGGCAAATAACCTTTATAAGTATAGTTTAAGATAAATGTGCAACGCTTACATTCTGTATTACGACATCTGTAACGCTCTTTCCCCTCCCCAGAGGGGCCGTGTTTCACAATATCCGTACTTTGACAACTTGGGCAAACAATTGCTTTGAATAGCATGGCACACCAATTTTAAGATTTACATTTATTTATTATTACTCTTTTCCACAGGTTTAGAACACGACCCCAATGAAAATCATGTTTTAGTGGTTGAGGTCAAAAGTAGTTTGGGGGTAAATGATGTCAAAGAATTACAATCAGACTTGAACAAATTTAGACAATTTTTTCCAGAATATGCCCAGAAGCAACTATACGGAGCCGTTGCAGGCATTGAGATTGAAGAGGGAGCAGATCGCTATGCCTATCGTCAAGGTTTATTTGTTTTAGCTCAGGCGGGAGAGACGGTTTCTATTTTAAATAATCCTGATTTTCAACCTAAAAATTGGTGATTAGGAGATCGCCTTTTGGTAAGATCATGACAAGATGAACAACTCAAGCGACGACATTATTATATGAAAGGGATTGGGGAAAACAGCAAATTATTGATTTGTTTGCAGTAATTGAAGCAAAAAGCCAAAAAGACCAAAAAGACGCTTAATTGATCTTCTTTAAAATATCCAAAGAGAATCTTCTGAATGACACAAAATTTGAATAATATCAATTTTATTCAGGAAAATAGTCAGCATCTAAAACTTGTTCAGAGCTAAAAGGACAATCCGAAGGAAAAGTTATTTTGGGCAAATTTGTTTCTTTTGAAGCATCATTGCAAGCCAATTGATAGCATTTTGAAAAAACTTCAGTCAAATAAGGCTTTAAGCTTGGGCTATCCTCCAAAACAGTAGAAATTTGCCGTCTTTGTTCATTAATGGTACTAATCCAGCTAGAAGTTCTTTTTTCGGGTTGGTATTGCCACTTAAGTAAGTGCATGAACAGCACAATTAGTCGGTTTTTAACTTCCCGTTTATCATTTCTTCCCATTGATTCGATCTCGTCTATCAGATTTTGTCGGTCTAAATCTTGTAAATCTCCATTTTTGAGTTGATTGACGGTTTGCTCAATCCAGAGATTAAAATCAGTATCATAAAGCGTTTGGGTTAGGGTCTTCATTTTCAATACTCATTCATAATTAATTATTTTAAGACTTTAGGGATTGTCATGGCTCAACTCCAGCTAAATCATCCCCAGTTGAAAAACTTGATTCGCCGTCAAATTTAATTCAGGAAAAGTTTGGGAAATAAGGCGATCGCCATTTTGAAATTTATTGATTTGATATTCTTCCTCTACCAAATTACAAATAGAAATTGTCGGTTGCTTAGGATTGCCAATAAAATTACGCCCTCCTAGAGCCCCATAATCCACAATCCAATATTCCAGAATTCCCATTTCCTCATAATCAGCAAATTTTAAATGGTAATCATTCCGCCAATTGGTCGAGACAACTTCAATCACTAATGGGATAGATACCCCACTACTCAGAATAGATTCTTTCTGCCAGCGAGATTCATTCGGTAAATTAGCGCGATTCATCACCAGAATATCGGGAAAATAACCAGAATCTTTGTCATCGGGTCTCACAATGACTTGATTAGGAATCAAATAGGGAAGATTTAATCTGTCAATCATTCCACTCAGCTTAATTGTCAGAAATCCTTTAATTTCTTCGTGTTCACCGACCGGTTGAGCCATTTCAACAATATTTCCATGATGAAGTTCGTAACGCAGATCAGAATTCTCAGGCAGCCAATCGACAAATTCCTGAAAAGTCGTTGTTTTGAGTAAGGTTTGGCTCATAACTTTATGGCTTTATGATTTACAGATTAGAATTAAAAATCCTTAAGATTAGGATTATTTTGTAGTTTTTGAATTTCATCAATTACCGCATTATTCTCGTGATTTAATTGCACCGTTACTGAACGGGATAACTGATCTTGCTTTTGCAAGGCTTGGGCATAATAGGTTTGGGCTTGTTGAAGTTTACTTAAATCTTTATCATTTCTGCCCTCAAGACGCAATAATTGACCCTTAAGATACTGTAATTCAGGATTATTAGGAGTTTCAGCGATCGCTTGATTCAGATAGTTCATGGCCTTATCATACTGTTTTAAATCACGATAGGTTGTTGATAAGGCACGGTTTTTTAGATAATCAGGGGAAGCATATTTTTCAAAACGGCTAATTACCTGATCGGATTGGGAAAAAGGCGTGTATTTAGATAAAAATAAATCCAAATAACCCCGTAAAAGATTTAATTCTGGATCATTCGGATCGATTTTTGAGGCTAGATCGAGATAGTCAAATACCTGTCCGGCTTTACCCACAGCTTCGAGATAGCTACCTTGTTTAAGTAAATAACCGCCTTCTAAGAAATGACCCACCGCTAGATATAAATTGCCACGCAGGGGATCTTGTCCCTTTAAAATTTCCGCCGTTTTTAAGGTTTTGTCGGCATAAACTTTCATGGATTCATAGTTAGCCGCATCGTAGGCGAGGGAAGCTTGCATCGCATAGGCCAATGGTTCAGTTGGCTCTGTCTGAAAAGCCTGATCTAAATAACTTTGAGCGGTTTTGTAATTTCCATCCCGAAAAATAGCTATAAACGCGGCTTCGGTATTATCGCCAATATTGTGGGGATTTTGGCTGCGAAAGGGATCACCGGCCCAAACTGCCGGATAACTCGCTCCTAAACAGGTGACAAGGGTTAAGAAAAATAACCTAAACCGTTTGGAGAGGGAAAGTGCCTTCATAGAATGGTATTGTCCTAAAAGTCCTGGGTGAGGATAAGCTAAAACAAATTCTTTTCCTAGGTTAACCGCTTGAGGGAGCGATCGCCCATGCTCTATTTACGAAATGTTAGTTATCATCCACCAGCTAGTCTGACCCCAATTTTAAAGGAGGTTAATTTGGAGTTGGCTCCCCAGGAGTTAGGTTTAATTATTGGCCCCAGTGGTTCGGGTAAGACGACTCTGTTGGAAATTCTGGCGGGTTTGGCGGAAAAAACCGAGGGGGATATTTTTTGGCGTGATCAGCCCCTAATGCCTATTCATCTTCAGCAGTTGGGTGGCTTGGTGTTTCAGTTTCCAGAACGACATTTTTGCGGTGGTACGATTTTAGAAGAGTTGCGCTTAGGTCATCCCGAAATGAGCAGCGATCGCCTCAAGGAAGCCTTAGCAGAAGTGGGCTTAGAACATTTAGCCTGGGAAACCGTTCCCCATGCTCTCAGTGGTGGTCAACAAAGACGTTTGGCCCTGGCAGTGCAATTGATTCGCCAACCCAATTTATTATTGTTGGATGAACCGACTGCGGGTTTAGATTGGTCGATGCGCCGTCAATTGGCAAAATTATTGGGCAAATTAAAACATCATTGGACGTTATTAATTGTGAGCCACGACCCAGGAGAACTGTTACAAATCGCCGATCGCAGTTGGAAAATCCATCAAGGTGAACTAACCTCGTTTGACCCCAATTTGTTATTAAGCCAGTCTGAAGCGGTGGCGGTCTAAAGCCATGAATGATAATAACTTGTCAATTTCTCCCTTACCTCTGCAATTAGAAACTTGGGAAACTAGCCTGGGCTGGCAACCCCAGAGTCAATGGCCCCAATTCCAGCATTTGTATGAATTAATTTTGACTGGCAATCAACATTTGAACTTGACACGCATTACCGAACCTCTGGATTTTGTGGAGAAACATCTCTGGGATTCCCTAGCCGGTTTGTTTTTATTACCTGACATTTCCCAGTTAACCCAGCCCCAGGTCATTGATATTGGCACAGGAGCCGGTTTTCCTGGCATTCCCACCGCGATCGCCTTTCCCGATTGGTCTATTACCCTTTTGGATTCAACCCGCAAAAAAATCCAATTTATTGACGAGTTGTTAACCACCCTGCAAATTACCAATGCGAAAACCTGGCTAGGACGGGCCGAAACCCTAAGCGGCGATCGCCATCATCGCAGTCACTATGATCTGGCTCTCATTCGGGCAGTGGCTCAACCCGCTATTTGTGCCCAGTATGCCCTACCCTTGGTAAAGCTGGATGGTTGGGTCGTGCTCTATCGCGGTCAATGGGAAGCGGCGGAAACCGAAGCTCTTCTGCCCATTGTGGAGGAATTAGGGGGTAAAATCGAAACCATTAAAACGATCCAAACACCTTGGACATCGGGGATTCGCAATCTAATTTATCTTCGCAAAGTCAAAAGCACTGCCGTAACCCTTCCTCGTCTCAAGCGTAAAACTATTTAAAATTCCGGCAATTTTCATGAATAATACAACTTATCTTTTACCCAGTTTAGTCACAGTGTTAACCCTATTGGTCTATCAGGTTTTGGTAATCAATGTGGGACGGGCCAGAGCCAAGTACAAGGTAATGCCGCCAGCCACTTCTGGTGATGAGAATTTTGAGCGGGTTTTACGGGTACAGCAAAATACCCTAGAACAATTAGTCGCTTTTCTACCGGCTTTATGGCTATTTTCGTTTTATGTTAGTCCGGTTTGGGGAGCGGCGATCGGGGCTGGCTGGGTGATTGGTCGCATTGTCTATGCCTGGGGTTACTATCAAGCTGCCGAAAAACGGATTGCCGGTTTTGCAATGAGTTCTCTGAGTGGATTGACGTTATTGTTTGGGGCCTTAGTCGGCATTGGCTGGACAATATTCCATTCTTAAGGATCATCGGACTTGTGCAACGCTCAAAACTTGCTATAGTAAAGCTGATTAATTGGTAAACCCATTAAGCTGACTGCTACTGTTCAAGGTTCCGATCATGATGCGAATACTAGCACTTGTCCCTGGGGGAATTAGCGATCAACTGCTCTTTTTCCCCGCCCTCGAAAGCCTCAGAGCCACTTACCCTAATGCGGCGATCGATGTGATCGTTGAACCTCGCGCTAAATCAGCCTATCGGGTCTGTCCCTACGTGAATGAAGTTTTACTCTTTGACTTCAAAGACCGCAATGGTTTAGCCGATTACTTAAACTTACTTGGCATTATCCGCGATCGCGAATACGAAGCTGCTGTGAGTGTCGGCAGAAATTGGGCGGTGGGACTATTACTTTGGCTAAACGGTATTCCGGTGCGAGTCGGTTATCAAACGGAGGCTTCTTGGTTCTTATCCAATCCTGTCCCCCTCAAACCTGAGCAGTACGCAGCCGAGCTTTACCATGATTTAGTACAAGGCTTTGGCATTCAATCCCCCTGTCCAGCCCTAAAAGTCACGGTTCCCAAGGAAGATATTGTTTGGGCAGAAGCGGAACAACAACGCTTAGACCTCAAAAGTAACGGCTATATTTTAATTCATGATAGTTCCAGTCGTTTAGCCTCGATTCAGGGACTCAATAAAATTTATCCCGTCGCTAAATGGCATCAAGTGATAGAAGATATTCAGGCCAAACAGCCGGATTTGGGCATTGTGCTACTTCAGGGGCCAGACAGTGAAGAATGGCTGGCGGAAATGCAGAAAAATCATCCCCATTTAAAAATTACTCGACCTGGAGATCTGGGTAAGTTGGCAGCCATGATTGCAGGGGCCAACTTAATGATTTGTACTAATAGCGCACCAATGCACCTTTCCGTAGCCGTCGGAACCTATACGATCGCCCTTTTTGGCCCAACCGACCAGGCAAAATTACTTCCTTCTGGCCAAGAGCGTTTTATTGGTATTCAATCTCCCAGTGGCGATATTGGTGATATCAAACCGGAGAAAATTTTAGAGCAGGTATGGCGTAGCTGATGACAACAGACTGCATAGCGAGAAATCCGTAATCCTTAATCAATGAAAAGACGTTACCTTTTAGAAGCGGGTTCAGTTACCCTAGGAGCCGTCTGGTTGGCTCAATCTTTTTCTCATCGTTCTAACCTTGAAATTTCTATGGCAAGTACAAAAGAAACCTTTGAAGTGACTAAAACGGAAGCTGAATGGCGTGCTATTCTCTCTCCAGGACAGTTTAATGTGCTTCGGAAACATGGTACGGAGCGATCGCATACCAGTCCCCTGGATAAGCAGTATGGTCAGGGGGTTTATCATTGTGCCGGCTGTGATTTACCGTTATTTTCCTCGGAAACAAAGTTTAATAGCGGGACAGGTTGGCCCAGTTTTAATCAACCTCTGGAAAAGGCTGTGGCAACTTCCACTGATCGCAGCTTATTTATGACTAGGGTAGAGGTACATTGTGCTCGCTGTGGTGGGCATCTTGGTCATGTTTTCGATGATGGCCCTGCTCCTACGGGTAAGCGTTATTGTATGAATGGGGTTTCGCTTAATTTTGTCCCTGACGAGGCCTAAAAAACTGAAACCGGCGATCGCCTTCTAAACCTAAATGCCAAAACGCGATCGCCCATAGTAGGGCCATAGGTGTCAGCATAGGTGCGGCGATCGATGCGGTAACTCATAGGAGTTTCTCTCAGTAGGGTTTAGGTTATTATATAAGGTTAGAGAAGTTAGGCAAAAATCATTATTCATAATGTGTCCAGATTCGTACAATTTTGATTTTATGTTCTGACTTGATAACTTTATAAACTAGACAATGTTGAATGTTAATTTGTCGAGAATAGGCTCCATTTAAATCACCGATAAGTTTTTCGTAAGCTATAAATCAATCGCCATTTTACCATTCTATTTCCTCGTCACAGTTTTCAATAGGTGTGTTTAAACCTTCCTGAATAGATTGTCGCATTCCTGGAATAGAGAGTAAATATAAGGTATGCCAATAGTCGGCGGTGACGGCCTCGCTTGGAGAGTCTAAACCTTCTTGTAATAGAGCAGTTAATTTTTCTTGAGCTTGTTGTTTTTGGCGATCTTGATTCAGTAAAGTTAAATTCTTTTCTAATTTCTGGGATTTGGCTTGCTTCAATCGTTGAATAAGCGGTGATGATTCCTTTTGCCAATTTTGATAGTTCTGCTCTCTTCTTTGATTAACGTTGAAAAGATAGGCGTTGATTGCGGTTTGATTTTGATGATAATAGGTTAGGGTTGCGTAAATTTTTTCTAGGTTTAGACTAGGAAGTTCGGATAAAATTTCTTCAGGGGAGTAACCATTTAAGTGATATTTTAAAATGTCTTCGATACCGATACGATGGCCTTTGAGTCGAATGTCGTCTTCGGCTAAAAATTCAAAGTAGTTTTCTAGTTGCATGGGATTAATTTGATGTGATGATAGGTTAATAGGATTAATTGACGAATATTTTTATCCAGCATTAGATTCTGCAATAATCTTGGCGTTGAGAAGGGTAAAAATTTGATTGAGTTCTAGAATACCTGCCAATTCTGCGGATTCTTCTGAGGTTAGTGCTTCTCCTTTTTGTTTATCAAACAGTTCATCTAAACGTTGTTGAAGTTTATCGGTAAATTTAAACAAATACAGTTGTCGAACTTTACTGATTTTGATTTCTGTTTCTACCCAGGAGGAGGGTTTGACCATGTTTTCTGTTAGCATTTTAACCTCTGTAACGGTTAATTTTTCTTTAGCTTGTTGTTTTTGGCGATCGCGGTTCATTAGGTTAAAAAGTAATCGGCGACGGAATTATAGTTACCTGAGCGCAATTGTCGTAGTAGGGTTCAAGTTCTTGGGGAATGGGAAAGTTTACGTTCATCGTTTATTCTCCTAAAACATTAGGTTTTTGTAAAATTTAACAATATTGAATTTAGGGTAGGGGCTTGGTCTCCAAGTCCGATTATTTCTGATAATAGAGGTATTGTCTTCAAATTTTATAGTCTCTGGATTTGGAAAACCCCTACGGGTATTTAAGTTGAAAAAGTTCAGCAGTTTGCCTATAATCATTAATCGCATTTTGATTTTTATAAACGGTAGGGGTTTGGTTTCCAAATCCATTCCCAAATTCACGATAATCACCCATATTTAAAAATGTTATTGTCGAATTTTATTGTTTGGAATTAGGGATATTGAGATAGGAATTAAAATTTTGGGGATTTGGGATGGGAATCAAAAATTGGGGATTTGGAGACCAAACCCCTACGGGAATTTAATTGGAAACGCCCAATTCAAAAGTTTATTAAAAGCGTCTGCATAGACGAATTTTTCTTTTAATGTTATAGTCTTCCTTAAGGAGAAAATAAGCTAAAAAAAATGATCAAATCTTCTTGGATAAAATGTTTATCATGGGTGAATATTTCATGAATACCAAGTTGTTTTATTACGATTATTGAGACACAATCGGTAAGGCTATATCCTTTATCTAGAAGATTGGCATAAAGTTCTGCAAAATAACCATCGAAATCTTCAAATAAAGCTAACGCACCTCCCTGCTCGGTACTTTGAGCCGCTTGAAATTTCATCTACAATAGATCTGTTTTCTATGGCTTGTATCGTAATGATTTTGTTTTATATAAAAAAGAAAAGATATTCTTTAATAATTCCAAAAATTATACCTCAACTTTAATTTCGCATCAATTTCATACTAATTTTAAAAGACTGGAAAAATGGAGAGCAAAACAATCGTAAAAGTGAAAAAATTTCACACAAAAGTGACAATATTACCTCCACTTTATCTAAAAGGTTTTTTGTTTATTAAGGTTTGCAAGAAGAATTAAAACTATAAACATTTTTCCAGCGTCTTACTGTTTCAATGCCAATGGGGAAAATAATGGTTGAATCATCCGCAAATGTAATTCTTGCCTTTACTTCATCTTCAGGCGAAGAACGTAATAAACGAACCTGTTCAGCAGTGGCAAGAAAATTTTGACTGGACATATACCATCTACCCGTTCTGTCCTCAGATTTGCTATTTTCATAGACTGGGTAAGTATAATCTTTCTGCCAATATTTATTTTCAGAATTTTCAGAACTTAGTCTAACAATTTTATCGCCAACTCCAATTTCTAGTCTAACAGGAATGATAGTTTTAGGCTCAATAGAAGTGGAAGCCGATGCGTACTGATATACAAGTTTAACAAAACAGCCCTCAACCTTACTTCCGAAAAAAGAAATAAAATTTTTTTTTCCTGGAAGAGGATAACCGAACCAAGAACCATTTGTCTCTTCATGTTTGTCTATCACAATTTTACCAACCGTCGTATTGACTAGACCATCTTGGATACTAGTTACTTGACTATAAGGCCAATTTCTTCCTCCCCAGGGTAAACCCTTGCTCATGTTAAGGTCATCCTCAAGAATAGATGCCTCTGAAAAGCTTTGAGCAACAACAGATTTGATTCCTAAGACAAAATTACTTGTTGACAATAAAAATAAGACTGCTAATTTAAAAAAGTTCATAAGAACATACAATATAAACTGTAAAGTGAAGATGATTAAAATCCCTACAAAGCAAGGAATTCAACGTTCTAAATATACTAACAGTTGTTAATTTAGCTCAAATCCATTATTAACAAGGCTTTTACTCAATTCTTACATGACAACATCGGATGAATCTTTAAAAATATTTTTTTCTAACATTAAGATAGACTTAATACTAAAGTTTACAGCAAATTGGGATCAGCCATGTCATGTATGCAAAGCATCAAAACCAGTGCCAGAAAGCGTTTTCCAATTTATTCCTGTAGCGGATTTGATCGGAAATCGCTGTAATACATTCGATCATTAATAAAGCGGTTACAAAGATATCATAACTTTTTATAGTTATTGAGTCAAGGATCAATTATCAGCAATTCTCAGTTTTAGACACAGCAAGCCTTTTAGGGATTTAAAGAACATTTAAAAGGGGTTTTTGGGGCAATCCTAGGTGTACTATTGCACCTAAAAGCTTGAAGACTCGTAAAATGAACTTGTTAATCCCGTTGAATTTTCCCCCGTATTACGCGAACTAAAACCTGAAACCCTTGCTACAGCGCAAATTTAGAATTGCTGATCAATTATGTAATTTTAGCAATTTTTTTCATTACCAGGACATACTTTTGGTTGTTCCAATGTGGGTGTTGATTCTATAACAAGGGGACGAATCGGTTTTTGAGTGTCTGGATTTTTTTCAGGCTTAGGAATAGGTGGAATAATCAGAGTGGGAAAGGTTATTTCAGCCTTTTGATTAAAAGCAAATTCTCCTGTTAAAGAAGATGAGTTCCAAGGCACTTGATAATTCTTGGTATCTTTAGCAACATTAGATCGCACTTGTCGCAGCATTAAATCCACATCTAGATTTGGAGTTTTAATATATTTCAATAAATAAGAAGTAAACAACCCATTACGTCCCATACCATCACTGGCTACTTTTCCTGGTGCAGTTGCAAAAGCGATTAACGTTCCTGATGCGGGCTGTACTGGTGTTGTTAATCCCCTGCTAGATGACCGCGAAAATTTGCGGAAAGGATTATCACGACAAGCATCTAAAATCACAATATTAATCTGATTACCTGCACTTTCCATTCTGCCTAGTATTTTCCCCAAAGGGATTGACTCATATTCAACATCTTTTTCGGCTTTGATCTGAGCATTAACAGGAATGAGATAATTTTCTCCTTCTACCTGCATTCCATGACCCGCATAATAAAATAAACCGACGTAACCTTGATTAATTCGAGTTGAAAATTGATCAAGAGAATCATTCATCTCTCGTTTAGAAGAATCCTTAAGCAAAATCACCTCAAAACCTAATTCCTTCAATGCGGCAGTCATATCCGTTGCATCATTAAGCGGGGTATCGAGTTTACCAACTTGATAATTTGCATTGCCAATAACTAACGCGATTCTTTTCTGCTGTTGAGTATTAAGCGAATTTTGGGCAATAGCTTGATTGATACTTTGAAACGGTAAAAAATTAGATCTCTCAACAGAAATTGAGAAACCAAAGGAGAGGATCGTAGTGGCGATTACCAATTTACCAACAATTTTAAGACGGGGAATGAACATAATAAATTATTTTTTGGGCATGGAGAAAGCTTCTATGGTCATTTTTTGAGGAGAATTAAAGCTAATTTTTGATAGCACTTGAACTTTTTCCTTATTATTAATCATTTTCTGCACATCATTCACTGGTATCACCTTATTCAAGTCAATCTGTACTGACTGAGCCGATTTTTGTAGTCTGAATGCCTTAATGGGTACACCAGGCCAAGTTTTGATATCTGACTTTTCCCGTTAAGTGCGGATTGCAAGCTGCCAGCCTTGGCAAAGGTCATGCAACTTCAACCAACCGCGCCAAAGGACTTGGATACCGAGAGGAGTTTTACGACGATGTTCAAGATAACCACCAAGAAAAGCAACAGACTCGACAGCCCAAGCAACAGTCAAAATAGGGGGAAGTTTTTGAGAGGCGGCTGCTTTTAACACCTGAAGTTGAAGAGGATTAAGAATTTCAATCGCGAGAGCATCGGGCTGGGTACGATGAAGATAAGTAACGTGTAAAAGTTCAACAGCAATGACACTTAAAAAACCCAAAAGAGTTTTCATTCCATCAGAGGCAAGTCGATAACGCTCACTCTGACAACCAGACTTAAGGACTTTATGAAATTCTTCAACCCGCCATCGGTAGGTGTACCAACGAAGAATAGTGACAGCCATCTCAATAGTCTCAACAACTTCTGTAGTCAGAAGCATCCAAGATAAAGGAGTTTCGCCTTCGGGACAATCGATTTCTGTCGCATAAACAGCATAGACATTCAACGGGTCACGATTATCAAAACGATAGGGAGTTCGTAGATTAACTGGGCAAAATCGGACGGCAAGCTTAACCTTCCGTGCTTTTCTTTTTCCTGTACTCGGAATCTCGATTTCTTGATGAAAACGAATCGGTTCTGATTCCAAATGTTGCCAAAGTCGTTCACTATTTTTGTCTAAACTACGATTATGAGACGCTCTGACCAGCACTCCTGTATGCTTGAGTTGACGCACTGAGTCAAAGACTTCTGAAACATCTCCTTCTCTGTCAAATACATGAATTACCCTCGTTGAACTTTCTACCTGTTTCTCACAGGTGTTTAGAGCCTCTACCCATTTGTAGGATTCTTTTTCCTCAAATGGTCTTTGACGAGCTGCTTTTCTTTGTTCTTTCTGTCTTTCTTTTTTCTGCTTCGCCGTTTCATCTGTTGGGGGCTTTTCTTTTACCTCCCTATTCCACAGTTTTTGCCATAATAAACCTAATACTTGTCCTTTTTCTGGCTCAATTGCTAAAGCACTATGCAGTATTAATCCATTCCCTCCTTTTCCAGTCGGCCCATACCCTTCCCTTTTTTCCTTGATATTGCGATAATCTAAGAAGGTCGTATCTCCGACTGATAGCATTATCTTATATTCTTCTACGGCGGCAGTTGTCATTTCACAGTGCGGCTCTATTATCTTGACAAAGTCTGTTTTCGGATTCCCAAAAATTCATAGGCCCTCTTTAACTCGTTTCCTCCCTTAAACACTTCTGATAAGGCTTTTCCAAACCCCTCACTTAACTTTTTCCCAATCGAGAAGGCACGATTGTTTAGCCTCTCGTCTCCCAATTCACAACTGGCAAAGTTTTTTGTCCACCATTCCAACATTTTTTGACCTGCCCTTTAAGATTTTCTCCATTTTACAGTCTCATACTCCCTTCATCCTTTGTTTTTGAAATTTGAACGATAAGCGGGATGATGGCTTCAGAATATTTTTTTCCTGTCAAGAGAATCATTACTCAAACCCTTGCCAGATAAAGCCTCTAGAAGTTTGCATTGCTGGATTTTGGACTTAACGGGAAAAGTCAGGTTTTGATATAACCTCGAATCTTAGAAGGAAGCGATTGCCCCTCAATCCAAACATCCCCTTCAAAACTAACTGACTTCACCTGATTTAATGGAATCGTTTCCGTTTCTCCCCCTGCCGCCACCGTTAACTTTATTTCCCCAAAAGCCGTTAACCGTCCCGTCAAAGGAGTCCCCTGCTTCCGTACCACCGTCGCCGTATCAGGTACAGCCACCTCCAAAACCGTTGATTGACTGCCAACACTTGCCGCCATCGAAGCCCAGAGCGTAATGCCGATTAATCCAGAAAAAATACTTCCCCGCAAAATGACCTTATTCACAGAATTAACCCCTTAATATCCAGACAAATCAGAGATAATGGGATTTTAGCATAACTTTTTAGCCCAACTATCTGAGGTAATTAAAATGGCCGAACCCCAGAATACTGAATTTAATCCCCTCGGCAAACTGATTAGTGTACTGGCTTTATTGGCCGCCGCGCTTTACTTCACCGGCTGGATTTATCGCTGGGCCTACTTTAGCTTTTTTCACCTCGAAGTTACGACCCTTAGCCTTCCCAACGAATCCTTTTATTTTGCCGCTTTTCAAACATTTTTTGGAGATATTTGGGCAATTCCCAGAAAAATCCTATTTTTAATCGTGATCATATTCGCTATTCTTATTACCTTTACAGTGCAAAAATGGCTTGGAAAATATCTAAAAAAATTACCGATCGCCTTCAATAAATCCCAAACCAAGATCATTAATTTTTTATCCTCTTTATTAAATGAATTTGTTATCGTTCTTTTTGTGTTGACGGCTCTCTTTTGGCTCGCAATCTGGCAAGCAAAGGATGATGCTTGGAATGATGCTGTTAACGAAACCTCTTCTTTACCAATTGTCACGATTGTTATGCCCAAAGATGCAGTATTGGGACGAAAATTTGATAATCCCTTAGAAAGTCGCTCGACAAAACCCAACTTACCAAAATTTAGTATTATCGGCGATCGTCAATCCTACGAACGTTTGTTAGATAAAGAACTTAATGATATTAGTAACCCTGATAAACCTAGAGTTTGGCGACTTTTACTAAAGGGTGATGGCTACTCCTATATTTTTCCAGCCCTACCTGAAAACAATCCTAAATTAACCGTTCCCGTTGTGATGGTTTATGAAAGAGATAACGGCGTTCAACTAACAATTTTAAATTCCTCTCTTGCTAAACCTTGATAATTCAAATATCTCAATCTTAAATCAACAACAAAGGATAAACCTAAGCGATCGCAGTTAAGTATTAGTGAATAGCAGGCGATCGCTATTCCCTGTCTTCTCCTTCCTTTTGACTCACTGCGATCGCGGTAAAAAATCAAAATCTAAAACCTGTTCCCAGGAGTAAGGGCATTGGGCTGGAAAGGTAGAAGGAGGTAAACCTGTTTTGTCTATAGCTAACTTCCGAGCTTTACGATAAACGATCTCAAATTTAGCAAAAAGATAATTGTAGAGTGTCTTAGACTGGAAGCGTAATTCCAATTCATCTCGAAAATTACGAATTTCTTCGCACCACCCCCGATGACAGTAATCCCATTCTGACTGCCAATAATGATAAAGTAATAGATGTTTTAATAATTGCTTGAGATAACTTTCTACTTGATGTCTTTGTTCATTCCCCAAAGCAGTTATTTCCTCGATTAAGTTTTCCAAATCTAAAGAATTAAAATCCCTTCGATGCAATTGCTCTAGGGTTTGATCGAGCCAAAGCATAAAATCTTGCTCATACAAAAGCTCAATTTTTGATGGTAATGGTATCATAGCTTTTTTCTAAACCGAATAAATATGTAACAATTGTCATAAAAACGAGGTATGGACAAAGGACTTAAGTCCCTTGTTAGCAAAATTAACAGATACTCCATAACAATGAAAAACGCCATATTCCTATAATTGTAACGGGATCAGGCGATCGCAGTTAAATATTAGTGGAGAAAGCGATCGCTTTTGGATTAAGATGAAACGATCACCTCTCAAATTTTATCTCGACAAAAAGAGATCGCCAATGCTGATTCAGCTTATCTAACAACCAATAGCTGCTAAACGTAACCATTATAACAAATCGCACTAATTTCCCCATATATCTTCATTTAGAATTGTTTCAATTGTTTGCTCAAATGGACATTCTTCTGGAAAAGAAACTTTTTGATATTCTTTTTTTACTTTTAATAAAGCTCGTTGCCAGGCATCATTAAAACTGATTTCCCATCGAGATTGAAGACTTGGTACTTGACTAATCAACAAATCAATTTCGGCTCGTTGATTACGAATTGTTCTTTCCCAAGCATTGTAATCATAGGGAGAATCTACATAAAGACGTTTTAATAAATGTTCAAGTAAAATCATTAAACGAGAAATTAATTCCTTTTTTTGAGAAATCCCCAAGGCTTCAACCTCCTCAATTAAATTTTTAATATCCAAGTTTTCAAAATCATGTTTTTTTAATTTACTAACGGTATCTTCCACCCACAGTAAAATATCCTTTTCATAAAGTGTGCTATCCATGGTTATTCCTCTAACGCTTTTCTAGTAATTACTTATTTTATCTTTTTTGATGCTAATCGCCCCTTACCCACAGATAAAAAGCGATCGCCGATTAATTGATACTGGGTAGTGTTCTGAATCTGTAGATAAGGCCAATTGTAATTAGTACACTGACAAGGTTCTAGAAAAGCGATCCGCAGGTCTAGAACATTACCAACGCTTTGTTCATTAAGCTTCTAGATATTGCATTCAAAAAGACGCATAAAGAAAAAAGTGACCATCTTGAGACCATAGGGAGATTTCCACCAGATCGCTGGAAAACAACCGCGAGGAGCGTTTAGAGAAAAATCCCATTGATCATAGACATCAAAACGAACCTGGCCATCTACCATCCAACCGACTTCTCTAGCGAAACTTGCCATAATTTTTCTATCTTGGGTTCTGAGGCTATCTAAGTTGCCCCCCCCCTTTTCATAAATTTCAAGTTGTATGCTAAATCCAAAACGATCTTGGCTATAGGTACGCCACAGACGATCAATCACTTGTAGAACATTGCAGGGAAACTTTGATAGGATTTCGGGAGCCAGATCATCTCTTTTCATGGCAACGGTTTCCAGAATTACTTGGTTTGTTTCTAGATCGGCCTCTTGAAAATGTCCTGAACTCAGGAATTGCTGGAGCCGACTGTAACGCTCAATGTCTGGAACTAAGAGTAGTTTTTCTTCCAAACTGGTTACTCGTTGGGTCAAGGTTGCTACCTGCTCGGAGAGGACAGCCCATTGTTGACTAGGATCAGAGAGATTTGACGGATTGATAGGGTCTGGACTGGTGAGATCGGACATGGAGATCAGTTCCTAGAAAGTCTAGTTCAACAAAAAGGATAACCTGAATTTGCTTCCCTAAAATGTCGGCTTGAAGGCTTTCCCCGCCATGACATCTCTAGCGGCTCGATGTAAAAGGGAATGACGATAAACTAAGGCCGTTAAATCTTCGGCATAACCCCCCCCAATTACGCAGGCAACAGGATATCCACCGGCAAGACAGGTACTTAGGACTTGTCGTTCTCGTCGATATAGACCCATATCCGTAAGTGCGAGTTTACCGAGACGATCACCGATATGAGGATCAACCCCGGCATCATAAAGCACCAAATCCGGTTTAACCTGGGTGAGGAGATCGGGTAAATATTGGGCCAAAATTTGCAGATAACCGTCATCATCCAAGCCTTCCGGCAGAGGAATATCGAGATCACTGGTCTGTTTACGGGTAGGAAAATTCACTTCACAGTGCATAGAGAAGGTAAATACCTGGGGATCATCCCGAAAGATCCAGGCTGTCCCATCGCCCTGATGAACATCTAAATCCACGATTAGTACTCGCTCCACAAGCCCCTGATGCTGTAAAACGCGCACAGCGATCGCCAGGTCGTTAAAAATGCAAAATCCTGAACCGTAGCTGGGAAAAGCATGATGGGTTCCCCCGGCGGTATTACAAGCTAGACCCATTTCGAGGGCCAACTGGGCTGTTAAAATCGTTCCTCCCACGGCAGTACAAGTACGTCGCACTAATTCAGGACTCCAGGGTAATCCAATCCGACGTTGGGCCTTGGCATCTAATGTTCCCTTGCAATAGCCTTCAACATAGTCGGGAGTATGGACTAATTGCAATATGGCCGATGAGGCGATCGCCGGCGTAAAACAGGAATCGAGGCTAATCACCTGATCTTTCAGCAGTAACTCGTACAATAGCTGAAATTTAAGCATTGGAAAGCGATGACCAGGCGGCAAGGGTGCGACATAGTGGGGATGGTAAACAACAGGAACCATGGCGATCGCGGATTAAGTCTCTAGCGGGAAAAGTAATTGACTCCTCTCGTTGCGGCACATTTTAACGATGCCATTTGGTGACACCGCCAGGCTGATCAATGAGGGTAATGCCTAGCTCCTTAAGTTGATCTCGTAGGCGATCGCTTTCTGCAAAGTCTTTATTTTTTCGGGCGATCATGCGTTGTTGAATGAATTGCTCAATCTCTTGGTCATTCAGGTTATTTTCGGTAACGGATTCCTCACTAATAGGCGCGCTCGCTAATCCCAAGACTCCAGCGAGAGTAACTAAGGTTTGCCAAGGTAGTCGCAATTGCACTGGATCAGTTTCCGTCTGACCTTGATGGACAAGGATATTGCCCTCTTTCCGCAAGTCTTTTGCGAGTTCAAAGAGAATGGCTAACCCTTCCGCAAAATTAAAATCATCATTAACGGCTGCTTCAAAACGTTGCGTCCAATCATTGGCGAGGGGGGTTAAAGGGGAAAAGTCTAAATCCCAGCCAAATCTTGACCCGTAACTATATCCAAAGGCCAAACCTTCTCGTAAAGTCTGCCAACCATTCGTCGCCGCTTGTAAGGCTTCCTGGGTAAAGTCTAAGGGCTTGCGGTAATGACCTTGCAGCACAAATAAACGCACAGCCATCGGGTCAATTTGGGCCAGTAGCTCCCGAATGGTGGTGAAGTTCCCCAGGGATTTAGACATTTTTTCACCCTCCACCCTGACCATGCCATTGTGTAACCAATAATTTGCTAAAGGCTGACCTGTAGCGGCTTCGGATTGGGCAATTTCATTTTCATGGTGGGGAAAAATCAAATCACTGCCTCCAACATGGAGATCAATGGTGGGGCCTAAATAGTCTCGTACCATTGCCGAACATTCAATGTGCCAGCCGGGCCGCCCTTCTCCCCAGGGGGAATCCCAAGCCGGTTCGCCAGGTTTAGCCGCTTTCCAAAGGGCAAAGTCAAAGGGATCTTTTTTCTTGGCTTCTTCGGGATCGGTGACTCGACCACTGGCTCCGGCCTGCATATCCTCTAATTTGCGCCCCGATAGTTTACCGTAGTCGGAAAAATGGCGTACTGAATAATAGACATCTCCTGCGGCTGGATAGGCATAACCCTGCTGTTCCAATTCAGCAACCAGTCGTTTAATCCCATCTAGGCTGTGGGTCGCACGGGGATAGGCGGTGGCTGGTTTGACCTGTAACTGTTCCATATCCTCAAAATAGGCGGCAATAAAGCGTTCCGAAACCGCCTCCATTGTCGAGCCTTCCTGTTTAGCCCGATTGAGGATTTTATCGTCAATATCGGTAAAGTTTTGGATATATTGCACGGCATAACCGAGCCATTCTAGGTAGCGTCTAACCACATCCCAGGTAATACAGGTACGGGCATGACCCAAATGACAATAGTCATAGACGGTAATCCCACAGCAATACATCTTCACCTTTCCCGCTTCTAGGGGAACAAAGGTTTGTTTTTGACGGGTTAGGGTGTTGTACAGGCTCAGGGTCATGTTTCTGGTTAGGCGATCGCGGCACAAAATAGGGTGATATACCGTGGGAAAATTGAGGGAAAACAAGCTAGGGGCGATCGCCACGATCTCGATCCAAGTAGAAATGGTGGCTACGCGGGTAAAGTTACAAGTAAAGTTAACCGGCCTGACCCTAAGCTGTTTTTTTCGGAGCGGGTTGTCTAATTGGTTTGAGATACTTAGGCGTTCTGAGGGTGGGTTCATCCAAGAGCGTCACGAAACCAAAGCAATTTTTGGCTGGAATAAAACGGGCTTCCAATTGGCAGAAGTAGCGTTCGGGTTTTTTATCCTCTTCTTTCGGAGCCTTGGGATTAAAGTAGAAAGGCTTAACGGGAGAGTCCTGCCATAGCAAGGGTAAATGATTGGATTTGCACTTGTCCCAATCCCCTAACCTTTCATTCCGATAGATGCTTAGGACTGGGCGTTTATATTGGGGGATAAACTGCCAAAGACCCCGCAGAATAAAAATATTGAGAGTATCTGCTTCTCTGAGTTCAGTCTGAAAAGCAACCAATTGGAAACCCAGGTTAACGGTCATGCGATCGCCTTTGAGAGGATACCAGGCTTTTGGATAAACTCGGAGGTAAAGTTCCGTTTCGAGAGCTAGGGCCCGTTTCAAAAGTAGCTTTTTGCCCATCAAGGGATAAACATTGTCTCCTATCTTTACTTGATATTTCCCCTCTTCGGCGGATTGAATCAGCCCCTTGATCACGCCAACTCCCTGGAAAAACAACTTTGCTTTTTCTGTTTTCTCTGGTTGCTCTGAGTCCGCTTCCCCAAGCACTGCCGTCTCTGGCTCTGGATTTTCTAGTACTGGTGCTACAGTTGGCTCTACTGGTGCATCAACTTCTGGCTCCACTGAGACAACTTCCTTGGTTTCAGGAATAACCTCTGGTTTCGATTTCTGTTTAGTTGCTGCTTTGGTCTTTTTCGCCTTGGTGGGAACTGGCTCTTTAACCGGAGTCGTTTCTGGCGTTACCTGCTGACTAGGAACTTCAGGTTCTGGCGGTTTTTCCGCCTCAGGCTTGGAATTTTTTTTGAGTCCAACAATTTTCAAGGTCATGGTGATGCCCCTCTGGATATTTTCGTGGTTAAGGTGTAAAGGTCTTTTTTGTCCTGTCCGTTCTATTAATATTAGAGCTAATCCTATGATCTATGACTAGAAAATCGAGAATTCTGTACAACTCTTTCTAGCTAAGGTTTTTCATCATCAGGAAATGGGTTTGAAACCAGGGCAAACGCATCAAAATTCTAGACTCTTTATTTGACAAGCCTTTTAGCATTTCATAAAAAATCAATAATGATTGCTGAAACCTTTACCTAGCCTATCATTCAAAAATAAGATGCGTTTGCCCTGGGTTTGAAACCCCGTCGCTCTATGAGGGCTTTATCTTGTTGGTGCCATAGGTCAAACTGCAACAAATTAGGGCATTCACACCGTCTTTCAGGGAGCGATCGCATTAATTTTGCGTGCCAGTTCCAGATCTAGGGCGGTAATTCCTCCGGCATCATGGGTGGTGAGATCGATGGTGACACGGTTATAGACATTAGACCATTCAGGATGATGCCCCATCGCTTCCGCCGAGATCGCAATACTAGACATAAAACCAAAAGCTTCTACAAAGGATTGAAATTGAAGTTGACGATGCAGTTTGCCATTGACGACTTGCCAACCCATCAAAGATTCTAAGGCAAGGTTAAGTTCCTGGTTGGATAGACAGGGGGGAACAGCCATCGTTTGAGTCTCCTAGAGATAGAATAATGAGATAATGCTCTTCGATTCCTATTTATTTTATTGTAAAACCCCAGTCAATCTTGATGATTAACAATGAATATGACAGCCGCAGTTTTCTATAAACGAGATAGTTACAATACCCAAGAAAAAAGATTGTTAGGTCGCCAATCAGCAGGGGAAGGATTTCTGAAAGCGTTTGTTCAATATAGCCAAGCTGATTCCATTTATTGTTATACCGATACCCAGGCTGAGTTTCACGAATTTTGTCAACGGGTTCAACCGTGGATAGTCGGGACTCGTCAAGGGGTATGGATTCCCAGAGATAATCCGGCAACGCTTGCTGTGCCAGGTAATCTATATCATCCCGATCCTAGACTTTCCAAACTCGCCTGGCAAAGAAGATTTACTGACCAAAAGGCCTATAGTTTATGTGGCATCACTCATACCATTGCCAGTATTGGAGTCATGGAGGCGATCGGTGATTTGCTCATTGCTCCCATACAACCCTGGGATGCTTTAATCTGTACATCTCAATCTGTCAAGACTGCTGTATTACATATTTTGGATCATTGGGCTGAATATCTGGCTCAACGAACGGGGGGAAAACCTAATATTGATATTCAACTGCCGATTATTCCTTTAGGGATAGATTTGAATGCTTTTTCTCCCGCCAATAGTCAGCCGAATGCCCGTCAAAATTTACGTCAACGCTTAAATATTCCTTCAGAAGAGATTGTTGTTTTATTTGTGGGTCGCTTATGTTTTTACGCTAAAGCGCATCCTGTACCAATGTATCTTGCTTTAGAAAAAGCTGCCCAAATTACCAATCAAAAAATCCATCTTATTCAAGCGGGTTGGTTTGAAGATGAAAGGGAAGAGAAAGGATTTCAAGAAAGCGCGAAGAGTTTTTGTCCCACTGTTAACTGTATTTTTGTTGATGGCCGTCAACTAGACATCCGTCGAGACATTTGGCATACTGCTGATATTTTTATTTCCTTAGTTGATAATATTCAAGAAACCTTTGGGTTAACGCCGCTAGAAGCGATGGCTGCTGGTTTACCCGTTATTGTTTCGGATTGGGACGGCTATAAGGAATCTGTACGTCATGAGATTGACGGCTTTAGAATTCCCTCTCTGTCTCCGTCTCCCCCGTTAGGGTTCGGGATTGCGGCGGCCTATTTAACCGGAAAAATCAATTACAGTACCTATATTGCTGAATCTTCCATGGCAACCATTGTCGATATTAATGCTACGGCTCAGGCCTTAGTTACATTAATTACTAATCCCCAACTGAGGAAAAAAATGGGAGAAAATGGTCAGCAACGGATCAAAGAAATCTATGATTGGCAAAGAATTATCCCCCAATATGAAGAACTCTGGCAAACCCTAAAAGAGATTCGTAACTCCGCGATAATATCAGTTCCTCTACAACCCGATAGCCCTCCCTATCCCCTCTGTGATGACCCTTTCCGTGTCTTTGCCCATTATCCAACAACACCATTAAAGAATGAAATGGTATTAGAGTTGGGTGATTTAGGCAATGCTCAAGGATTGGCAATGATTAGTCAACATTGGGTAACAAATTTCGGAGCGGATAAACGATTGTCACCTCAAATTATCCAGACTATTTTAGAAGTCATTCAAGCCGCCAAGGGAGAAAGTATTGCTAATCTCCATCAACATCATCCCGATATTCATTATTTTCAACTTATTTTTACCTTAGCCTATTTGATAAAGTTTAATATACTCCAAATAAATAAATTAAATATACTCCAAATTAATCATTAAGGGACAACGTTGATCGGGGTTTTTCCGCGCTTCAAGATAATTAACCTCAGATAACAAAAAACTCCTACCTGTAAATAATTGGCACTGGTATCGTCTGAGTAAATCCGCAAAGGATTATAGTGCAAAGCTTAGAGAAAACGAAAAAATAATTAGGGTCTGCTGAAAAAGTCCACAAAACGAACCTAGATGCCACAGGAGGCGAAAAATGGTGACTTCAGAGAGTTGTTTCCAATTTCAACCCCCAGTTTTCCAACGACGTGCATGGGCTTTGAGCCTCCAAAGGCCATAACCTTGCACCTGATCGTTTTTAAAATGCTTGAAAGCATTATCTGGCAAGGGTTCTATACTTATTCAGCAAGCCCTAGATAGTTTTTTTTTGCTAAGATCCGTGCAGTTTATCTAAAAAGCAACTTTCTATGAAAATTCAAGCGCAACTTCTTCTACTGGGTGCAGCCAGTGCTTTTGTATGGGGGGTAAGCGTCGCTCCCAGTTACGCCCTTAACCTGATTGGTAACTTGCCCCCGACCGATGATAACAGCGCGAATACCTTTTCCCCTACCGGTGGAGTCAGTATTAACGCGGTTTCTTTTACCCTTCCTACAGGGACAGACTATACCCTGGACAATGCCGTTTTACGTCTGGGGGCTTATGACGGTACCGAAGTTTTTAATGTGCAAATCCGCAATGATACTGGGGGAGTAAACCCTGGCTCAACGGTTTTGGCAAATTTCACTCTTCCAGCCTCCCAGGGAGCAGGTATTTTTGACTACACCTTTAACTCTCCAACTGCTTTTACTTTCACACAAAATACCAAATATTGGCTCTATGTCGATATTTCAACGGGTTCAGGCGGCTCAGGATCGTTTGATTGGCTTGCTTCCTCGCCTAATGTCACTCCTACAGGTGTGGCTAGTTTTGGAGCCTATCGCTTCAGCCTCAACAACGGAACAAGCTTTGTTCAAAATAATACTTTCAATAGTTTTCAGGTTAATGCCACTGCGGTTCCCTGGGAGACGGATGCCCTACCCGTTATTGGTAGCACGGTTCTGTTCGGTTTAGGTTTGTGGGGCAAGCGCAAACTCGCTCAAAAGAAAATCGACAGTCTTTAAATTAGTACTAAATTCTGTTCGTTTCTGATTAAAGGTAGGGGCTTAACAGTGTTAAGTCCTTTTACGCGATCTATCAAGCAATACATTGTCTGTTAACCGTTAAGATCAAGGACATAAAAGTAGTAGTAATATTTTGTTTTGATTAAAGGTAGGGGCTTAGTTCCTAAGTCCGTTGAATTATGGATTTGGAAACCAAACCCTTACCAGTTTTTAAGCATTCCAATACAACCATCAAGAATTTCACGGACGGCGCACTTCAATTTTGGCAGGGACAAGGAATATGGCGCAGGAAGTCCCCAATCTCAGCGATCGCGGGTCGGAGTAGTTCACTCACTTTCCTCGAATAACAACTCCTCTAAAATATGCTGCATCTGGTCATCTTCCGGCGATACCAATTCAATTTTGCTGTCTTGATTCATCTTGGCTAAAAATAGCAGGGGAGCCAAGGGCGTATAGATAGAATAACGCTGTTCTTCATGATAAAAACTCACCAAAAACTGAAGTTCTTCTGGTTCTAAGGGTTGATCATCACTTTCTAACTCTAGGGTTAAAATATCATCATCTTCAATGGGAGGCAGTTCCCCACTGACCGTCAGCGTATAGGCAGTGTACTTAAGGCTTAAATCCAGTTCAGCCAAAACCGCTTTAGCGTCAGCAAAAATCTGCTCAATTTCTTCGTAGTCTTCTAATAAAATGGCATCCGCTTCTTCATCGTCTTCTTCCGAATCTTCATCCCAAGCAATGATTATCACCGGAATATCTACTGGCATCAGTAACAAATAGGCGGCATCATCGACTTCAAGAGAATTCTCCACATAGCAATCTAACGTTCGTCCCATTTCATCAAAGAGGGTAACGCTATCTGCTTCATCCGGCTCATTTTCTTGGTTATAGAGATAGGAAGACATAGGGCTGGGTTATACTTTGAGTACTCAGAATATCACATTGATGTTACCGCTCTAGTTTTTTCTCCCAGATATTACACTGTTAACCAGTCAGACTCCGCCAAAACATGAAAAGCATTGACATCTGTGAGGTTGTATTGTAAAGGGGTCAAAGTAATATAACCTAACTGAAGGGCCTGTACATCGGTCGGAATACTAGCGGAGAGATGAAAGTGATCCGGCTGTTCAATATCCTTGGCAATTTCTCCGGCTAACCAGTAGTAGCTTTTACCTCTGGGATCCAAGCGTTTTTCAAAGGTTTCAATATAACGTCGTATTCCCTGACGAGTTAGCATCACGCCCGCAATTTCTGCTTGGGGCAAGGGAGGCACGTTGACACTGAGAAGCGTCGATTGGGGGAGGGGATTAGCCACCAGTTGAGAGAGAAGACTCTGGGCAAAATTGGCAGCCGGTTGAAAATCCTGGAAGGCAAAGCTGGCTAAACTAATGGCGATACTTGGAATTCCTTCAATCAGTCCCTCCATCGCAGCAGACACGGTTCCTGAGTAAATAACGTCTGTTCCGAGGTTGGCTCCATGATTAATGCCGGAGAGGACAAAATCGGGGCGTTCTTCCACCACAGCAGCCAGGGCGAATTTGACACAATCAGCAGGCGTTCCCGAACAAGACCAGGCCGTTACCTGGGGATGAAAAAAACCTTCCACCTGACTGGCTCGAATGGGTTGATGCAAGGTTAGACCATGGCCAGCCGCCGATCGTTCGCGATCGGGACAAACCACCAGCACCTGATGACCCGCAGCAGCCAGGGTATTGGCTAGAGTACGGACTCCTTGGGCAAAAATACCGTCATCGTTACTAATTAATAGTTTGAGAGGAGGATTTAGAGTCATAATTTGGGGCCATGATTTAGCAGTTTACGGGTAAACCGTTCAGGTTGATTGACTGAAATTGGGATGAAGAGAGGGAAAAAACTTGTGATAAGCTCAGAAGCACACCCTGATTGAGAAGTGTATTACAAAATTGAATCGTCGGCAATTTTTAACCCGCTCTGTCCTGGGAACGGCTCTTGGTCAAGGGCTGATAGCTTGTAATGCTTCTTCTTCTTCTGCCTCCACAGTTCTTTTTCTGAAAAATTCGATTCCGCCCCAACTGATTCATGCTTTTCAGTCTCAGGTTGCCCAGGGCAAGGATCTTAATTTTAAACCAGAGGCCCAGTTAAAAAAGCTCTTTGAGTTTCTTAAGGATTGGCAACTCAAAAATCCAGAACCCCAAGGATTGCTGTCTCATTTACCTTTTATCGGCAATACACCAAAGGCGATCGCCGCTTTAACCACGACGGGAGATAGTTGGTTACAGGATGCCATTGTCAAAGGATTAATTCAACCCCTTAACCTTCAAGCGGTTCCAAGTTGGCAAAAGCTAGATCCCCGTTGGCATCAATTAGTCACCCGCGATCGCCAGGGCTTTTTAGCCGAAAAAGGTGACATTTGGGGGGCACCCTACCGTTGGGGAACCACCTTAATCGTTTATCGACGCGCAAAATTTCAGGACTGGGGCTGGACTCCTCAGGATTGGTCTGATCTCTGGCGACCAGAATTAAAACAACAAATTGCCCTGCTCGATCAACCCAGGGAAGTGATTGGCCTTACCCTCAAAAAACTAGGTTATTCCTATAATATTCCTGACCTAGAAAAAGTTCCTGACCTCAAATCTAGCCTACAGGCTTTACAAAAGCAGGTGAAATTCTACAGCAATGACTATTACCTGCAAGCCTTACAAGCAAAAGACGTAGCAGTCGCCGTAGGCTGGTCAAACGAAATTCTGCCCCTGTTAGTCAACAATCCTGATTTAGCGGCGGTGATTCCAGCTTCGGGAACGGCCATCTGGGCTGATCTATGGGTTAGACCGAAAAATGCTCCTTCTCATTCGGCAATTATTTCTGATTGGTTAGACTTTTGCTGGCAACCCCAAAGCGCGAATCAAATTGCCCTATTCAGTGACGGTAGTTCTCCACGTTTAGAAACTCTTGAGGCTGAAGCCATTCTTCCCACCGTTCGCAACAATCCCCTGTTGACTCTGACCCCGCATCTCTGGCGAAGTTGTGAGTTTCTTGAGCCCCTTTCTGTTCAAACCCAGCAACAATATCTCAAGCTTTGGCAAGCAATCAGGACAACGACAACGGAAAAATCGATGACCTGACCTGCCAATTGTCCACTGTTGTAGAATTGTAGGATAAGCGTGTTATTATCCACGAATCTTTCTCACAGACACAGGGGGAGTAGTTTTGTATTTAATTGCCAATAACAATGGTCAGTGAACTATGCAAAATTTTGTTAATAGAAGATGAGTCCGTAACGGCTGATCTTTTTAAAGAACTTTTGTTCTCAAAAACACCTTCTTCCCTAGCCCAGGGATTTAGTTTTGAGCTAACCACCATTACTTCCATCAGAGCAGGATTCAGGGAATTACAGGAAGACACTTTTGACCTCGTATTGTTAGATTTGATGTTACCCAATTGTCGAGGGGTCGAGGCTTTAGTTCGGATTAGAGAAACCCATCCGCAAATTTCCATTATTGTTTATACAGAAGTAGATGATGAAACAATTGTCATCCAAGCTTTTCAGAATGGTGCAGATGGCTATTTACGCTTAAAAAATCTGGATAGTGATTTATTGATATATGAAATTCGTTCTGCTAAAGAGCGACAGTCCTATCGCCAGAGTTTAGAACAGCGTCAACGGCTGGCCCAACAGGAAAAAGAGTTTGATGAATTAGCTTCTTTGGCTAATCTAACGACCAGTATCACGGCGCGGATGTTTGGTGCAGAAACATTGCAGGAGAGCTTACCAGAAATCTTTATTGAGTTAATGCAAACCTATGGTAACTTGCTAGATTTAGCCTTAGAACAAAGGGCCTTTCGAGTTGAACATCCTATTTCCACTCATCTCAGAACCATGGCTGACAAAATGGGTTTTCTTAAAGCCAGTCCGAGGGATGTCATTGAATTACATACCCGAACCTTGAGAGAAAAAAATAAAGATGTTACCCTAGCTAAAGCTCAAATGTATGTCGCCGAAGGACGATTGATGGTTCTCGAACTCATGGGTTATCTCACTTCTTTTTATCGCAAATACTATATCGGATTAAGCACTCTTAATATAGCGACCAAAATCTCTCAGGAAAATTAGTTCCATGAATAAATATTTGTTAAAACTTTATATTACTGGAAATTCTATTCGCTCTCAAAGAGCGATCGCCAATATCTGCCGTATTTGTCGCGAAGAACTCAAAGATCAATATACGGTAGAAATTATTGATGTTCTCGAAGAACCCCATCGAGCCGAACAGGAAAAAATTTTAGTGACCCCCACTTTAATTAAACAGTTACCTCCGCCTCTCCAACGGATTATTGGTGATATGTCGAATACCCAAAGGGTATTGTTCGGATTGGACATTTTACCCAGTGAATTGGAAGTGAATTCGTAACCCAATTCCGTACTTTTAACTGCGATTTTTAGGGCTAGTCTCCCATTCAACGTCTGATGAACAAAACTTGGCAGAACGTTTCCGTTTAGCGGATGAGGCTTTTCAGTAGATTTAAATACTAAGTACTCTTTTGGGGAGTGTTCCTCTCTCCTCTATGATAGAGAATGGTCTATTCCCTCTTGCTATGTTTATGAACGTCCTAGAACAACGGGGTCATCTCCTCACAGAACAGGTTAATCCCCAGAGTCAAAATCTTGACCAACTTTCCTGTCTAGAATTAGTGGAGCTTTTCAACCAAGAGGATGCTAAAACCCTAGCCGCGATCGCCGGTGCCAAAGAATCGTTAGCTAAGGCGATTGAGTTAACCAGTCAATGCCTAGGGACAGGGGGAAGATTGTTTTACATCGGGGCTGGAACCAGTGGACGTTTAGGAGTGTTAGATGCCGCCGAATGTCCTCCCACTTTTTGTACGCCACCTGACCTGGTGCAAGGGATTTTAGCTGGGGGAGCAGAGGCACTGATTAAGAGTTCAGAGGGTTTAGAGGATGTGGCCGCCGATGGTGCAACAGCGATCGCTGATTATGGTATTGGGCCAAATGATGTAATTGTGGGTATTACAGCCGGAGGAACGACTCCCTACGTTCAAGGAGCTTTAGCCGAGGCCAAGAAACAGGGAGCCATTACTATATTTATGGCTTGTGTACCGGTTGAACAGGTCAAGATTGCCGTCGATGTGGATATTCGTCTGCTAACCGGGCCAGAGATTTTAGCTGGCTCAACCCGACTCAAGGCGGGAACAGTGACGAAAATGGCTTTAAATATTATCTCGACCGGAACAATGGTACGACTGGGCAAGGTCTATGGCAATCGCATGATTGATGTGGCTGTTACTAACCGTAAACTGGAAGATCGAGCCTTAAGAATTTTAGAAGATTTAACCCAACTGAGTCGAGAAGATTGCGTTACACTCCTAGACAAAAGCGATCGCAGGGTCAAACTCGCTCTTTTAATGCACTGGACAGGATTGGAGGCAGAAGCCGGTCAAGCTTTATTAGCAAGTCATCATGGTAATTTACGGGCCGCATTGAAACAGGCTGAAGATTAGCGAAAACAAACCAATTTATCCCTCAGTAAATTGCCCTTTTGCCAAGGGTAAGCTAAGAAAAAACCTAAATCTACTTTTTAAATCTAATTTTATCTCTATAACTTTATCTCAATGTTTAATCTTTCTGAAACCACCGCGATCGCTTTGATTCTACTGATGGCTGGAGGCGTTTTAACTTGGGGTTATCAACGGTCTAAACCCTTTGGCAAATTAGGATTATTAGCCTGGTTCCAATCCGTTGTCCTCATGGCCCCTTGGTTAATTTTCTTTACCCTATTTGCTGCTGGGATTTATCTTAATTTAATCGGTGTGGTAATGCTGTTAGTTATTTCCGCCGGTATTTATATTTATCTGGGTAAACGACTACGAGCCGAGGGGCAGGATACCATGCTAAGGGAACGGGCAGCCCAAAGGCTCAAGGCCTTTGAGTCGGACAATACGGCTACCCCTTCAGAGGCAGAAACGACTAACTCGACTGACAATAGTGAAGCCAACAATCCTGATATTTTACCCATTCCTGAAGCGGATCTGGCTTTAATTAAAGGCATTTTTAGCATTGATACTTTTTTTGCCACTCAAACCATTTCCTACCAAGAAGGGGCGATTTTTCAGGGCAATTTGCGGGCGGATCCGGATGAGGCCTATCCCAAACTGAGTGAAAAATTAACGGCTGTTTTAAGTGAAAAATATCGGCTATTTTTGGTAGAAGGAACCGAAGGGCGGCCCGTGGTCATCATTCTTCCCCGCAGTAATGATCCCCAAACCATGACCCTGGCTCAGAAAAATCTGGCCCTAGTTCTGTTCATTGCTACCCTGGTCACTAGTTTGGAGGCGATCGCGGCTCTCTTGGGCTTTGATTTATTTAGTCAATGGCAACGTTATGGCGAAGCTTTACCCCTGGCAATGGGATTGTGGCTAATTTTAATTGCCCATGAAATCGGTCATCGTTGGGCCGCCAAAAACTATAACTTAAAATTAAGTTGGCCCTTTTTTCTTCCCACTTGGCAAATTGGTTCTTTCGGTTCTGTTACCCGTTTTGAATCCCTTTTACCCGATCGTTCTGCCCTCTTTGATATTGCCTTTGCGGGGCCAGCCCTAGGGGGAATAGTTTCCCTGTTCTTGCTATTTATCGGTTTAGTGCTTTCCCATCCGGGTAGTCTTTTTCAGGTTCCCAGCCAGTTTTTTCAAGGTTCTATTTTAGTTGGAGCGTTAGCGCGGGTTGTGCTAGGAGAAGAATTACAGAAAACGATTATTGATGTCCATCCTCTTACCGTTTTAGGTTGGTTAGGGTTAGTGATTAATGCCTTAAATTTAATGCCCGCCGGTCAACTAGATGGGGGACGAATTGTACAAGCCATTTACGGACGCAAAACAGCCCGCCGAACAACGGTTGCGACCCTTATTGTGTTGGGTTTAGTTTCTATCTTTAATCCGGCTAATCCCATTCCCTTATATTGGGCAGTTGTCATTCTCTTTTTGCAACGGGATTTAGAACGTCCCAGTTTAAATGAGTTAAGTGAACCCGATGATAATCGTGCTGGTTTAGCTCTTTTAGCTCTCTTTTTAATGTTAGTAACGATCATTCCCCTCAGTCCTGCTCTAGCGGGTCGTTTAGGGATTGGTAGTTAGTTAAAACCAGAATTTAGTTGCAAGCTTAAGGTAAACCCCTATGAGTCTGATTACGCTCCGATCGCTGAAAAAAGATTTTGGCATTAAAGAAGTGCTACGGGATGCGAGTTTTAGTCTAGAAGAAGGCGATCGCGTCGGTTTAATTGGAGTTAATGGATCGGGCAAGTCAACGCTGTTAAAAATGATTGCGGGTTTAGAACCCTTTGATAGTGGCGATCGCCAGGTGAATAGCAGCACTAAAATTATCTATCTACCTCAACAGCCAGAAATGGATGAAAACCATACCGTATTGGAACAGGTTTTTGTGGATAGCGGTGAAAAAATTCAAGTTGTGCGGGAATATGAAGCGGTTTCTGAGGCCCTTGAACAAGGGTTAGGAGATATCGAAAGTTTGACCCATCGAATGACAACTATCGCCGAAAAAATGGATCGTTTGGAGGCTTGGGGATTAGAAAATGATGCCAAAAGCATTCTCAGTCAACTGGGAATTGATCACCTGTCAGCCAAAATTGCTGAACTCTCTGGTGGCTACCGTAAACGGATTGCGATCGCCGCGGCCTTGCTATCAGAACCCGACGTTTTATTAATGGATGAACCGACCAATCATCTAGATGCCTTGTCAGTGGAATGGCTACAAACTTATCTCAAACGGTTTCGCGGAGCCTTATTACTAATTACCCACGATCGCTATTTTCTCGATCAAGTTACCAATCGTATTTTAGAAATTGATCAGGCCGAACTGTATGCATACACTGGTAATTACGCCTATTACCTAGAAAAGAAAGCCGAAGCCGAAGACTCTTTACAGAGCAGTCAGCGCAAACACGCTGGTGTTTTACGACGGGAATTAGAATGGTTAAAACGTGGGCCAAAAGCTCGTAGCACTAAACAAAAAGCCAGAATTGATCGCATTCGGGCCATGCAATCCCAGGAGTTTAAACAGGCCCAAGGGAAAGTCGAAATTTCCACCGCCGGACGACGCATTGGCAAAAAAGTGATTGAACTGACAGATATCTGTAAAGGATTTCAAGACAAAAATTTAATTGATCACTTTACCTATATTTTTAATCCTGAAGATCGTATTGGTATTGTCGGTAAAAATGGGGTCGGTAAATCCACTTTAATGAATTTAATTACGGGACGCTTAGAACCTGATAGTGGCACTGTTGAGATCGGCCCAACCATTCATTTTGGCTACTTTGATCAACATTCCGATGACTTAAATATTAATCCGAATCAGCGCGTCATTGATTATCTCAAGGAAGTGGCAGAGTTGGTCAAAACCGCAGACGGGCAAATTATTACTGCTTCCCAAATGCTAGAGAAATTTTTATTTCCGCCTAATCAGCAATACGCCCCCATTCATAAACTATCGGGAGGAGAAAGACGACGCTTGTTTTTATTACGCATTTTAATTGCGGCTCCCAATGTGTTAATTTTGGATGAACCGACCAATGATCTTGATGTACAAACCTTAGGGGTTTTAGAGGAATACCTCGAAGATTTTAACGGTTGTGTGATTATTGTCTCTCACGATCGCTACTTTTTAGATCGGACAGTAGATACTATTTTTGCCTTTGAAGAAGGCGGTAAATTACGTCAATACCCTGGCAATTATTCTGTCTATTTGGAGGTTAAAAAGTCGGAGTTAGAAGCTAACAAAATAAGCGAAGTTAAAACGAAAATTAAATCTGCGCCGGTTCCAGTCACCGTTAACCAGACCACTGAAGTGAAACCAAGAAAACTCAGCTTTAAAGAAAAAAAAGAATACGAAAGCCTCGAAACTAAAATTGCTGAATTAGAACAAGAAAAAAACAACATTGAACAACAACTTTATCAGAGTGTTCCCCAGAATTTTGACAGCTTACAACAACTGACTGTGCGTTTAGGAGAATTAACCCAAGAAGTTGATCAGGCGACGGAACGCTGGCTAGAACTGGCAGAAAGGCTTTAAAGAAAAAGATAGCTAAAAATTAAGGCTAGTAGGATAGCTTTAGCTATCGGGATGGAATTTCTGTATTTTGACAGATCGGCAGTAAAAGACGGAAAGTGCTGCCTCGTTCCACATGACTAGTGACAGAAACCGATCCCCCACAGCGTTTAACTAATTGCTGTACAATCGTCAAACCCAAACCCACACCGGCAATATCATGGGTAAGGGCATTACGACCTCGATAAAAACTGTTAAATAATTTAGGCAGGTCACTCATCTCAATGCCCATGCCGGTATCATTAACCGAGACTTCGATTTGTTGCCCTTTGAGGTTGGCTCGTACATAGACTTTACCCTGAGCCGGTGTGAACTTGAGGCTATTTTGCAGCAGATGTTGCAACATTTGGCGTAACCAATAGGTGGGACAAGCGACTAGAGGCAGGCCAGTGGGCACGGTATAACCCAAAGAGATTCCCTTTTCTTCGGCGATCGGTTGATAAGTACTGACGACACCAGGAATACAATCTTCAACCCGCACCGTAATATCTTTATCCTCAATGGGGTGATTGAGTTGAATCAACTCTTGCAGTCCCGTAATCATGGCATTTTGGCGGCTACATTCCCGTTTTAGTAAATCAAGATAACGTTGGCGTTGTTCTCGTTTATGCTGCATCGATTCGAGCAAACGTAGAGCCGTTTTCATATTGGTTAGGGGAATACTCAATTCCCTGGTCACATTCATGAGGAACTGATCATCGGCTTGGAACACTTCCTGACTGATGGTCTGGGCTGGAGCGGTACGATTAAACTGCTCGGTAGAGGTCACGGAATGTGTCTGGGAAATGGCTGGAGTCTGGGTTGATGATAGTAAATAATGTAATAGGGGGGTGAGGATTGAAGGGGAAATCTGATTCGGTAGGGCGAAAGATAATACGGAGTCGGTTATTAATTCTTCTGGCGTTTGATCGGTGATGGTAATAACTTGTTTAATTGCTTTCTGTATCGTTTCTATGGTTTGAGGCATAAAAGAGTAACAGATTTTGAGAGGTTGATCGGAAAAAATCTCTTGACCTTTGGGTGAACTGGAATCTTGAGCAAGAAGAAGCAAGCAGATCTGAGGAGATATGACCATTAAGAAATATTCCCGTTGCAGTTGAGTACTGGCTTCTAATTCAACAGTATTCCAACCGGCTAGCTGAGAGGAGGATTGCAGATTCAAAAATCGAGAATTATTGCCAATACCGCAAGCATAAATCTGGTGGGCCAATCCTGCCTGAAAATACTGCTTAACCGAACTTGACCATCCTAATATAGGGGGGAATTTTAACCAAAGGGTGGCGGCGATCGCTTGTTCACGCAGAAAATCCATCACACCGTTAACTAATCCTTCAAATCCATCGGCGGTAATCGATGAATGTAAGGACGGTTCTAAATCCTGAACTACTTGAAATAGGGATAATTCGGGACTAGCAGAAGGACTCATGAATAAAACTTAATATAGCGGTTTTCATAATGATGAGGTATCTTCCAAGCTCTGTAAAGCTTATACCATAAGCTTTATGTCATACCTCACTAAACTGCAAACTGCTATAGTAGTTGATAACTTTCTACAGCTTAAGCTTAGCAGTGAAATTACGGCCTCGGATCTACAGACTCAAACCTATTCTATGACAGATAGACAAAGCAATAGGGTTTTATCGTCCTGGGTACGATGATTGAGTCGCTCAGAATTCAGAAATTGTTCGAGATAGTTGGCTTCTGCTTCAGGATCGGGCGTTTCTTGTAAAAATGTTTCTAGGGGTTTAAAAAAGGGGGGAAAAGGTGACCAATCACTATATTTGATGGCAACTTTTTCGAGACCATCGGTGGCCGCACAGATAAACTCCAACGGTTTAGGGCAAATGCTGACCTGAAGAAAATCTAAGGCTGTTGCTGAGGTGACAAAGGTAGTTTCATTAATAAACTCTCCTTTATCTGGCCGGAAGAGCAGTTGATAGTCTTCACCCCTAGGGCGGACTAATAAAAAACCATCTCCAATCTGCATGGCGATCGCGCCCTCCTGGTTAGCAGCAAAGACCAAGAGGGTGGTTGCTAAAGCCGAAAGCGGACAATCAAGGAGTTGGGACTGCCGTTCTAAGGTACGTTGAATCCGTTGGATTAATTTGCTAAAAAAATGAGTTAATTGAGGCTCAGAAAGTTCTGACGGCGAGAAAGAAGCATGGCGTTGGCGAAAATCATGCCACTGTTGCAGGTAAGCCAAGGCACTCTTGACCGCAATTTCTGCGCCCACATGGGATAAAAAGGCACTGCCCGCGCCATCCGCCACCGCACCGATAATAATATTTCCCGAATCTAATAATTGATATTGGCTGTAATCTTGACAAGGGATTTGTTGCTCTTGATGACCACTGCCGATCACAGAACGAGCGATCGCTTTCCAGGGATAAATCTGTGCCATCTTTTAACTGGTAATTTGTCCCCAACCGACGGGGGGTAAGACAATGACTTCTCCCACTTTGCCACTAGAAACTCGCTTCATGGAGCTACTTAGCCAGATGAACAGCGATCGAAAATCTAAGCCATTCAGACGAACGGCTGGTCGAGATGGAGGAACCACATGATTGAGGGTATCCATATCGGCCCCTTCCACTCCCACTGCAAAAAAGAGTAATTTATTGTCCAACTCTGCCTCTCGTAACCGACGGGCCGCATTGCCCCAGGAATCGGTGGGCGCGCCATCGGTAATCATAAAAATCCAGGGGCGATAGTATTGAATACCGTTTTCACGATAGGTAGCCTTGCGTTTTTCCAGTAAATCTAGAGCGTATTCGATCGCCTCTCCCATCGGTGTCATGCCATCAGCAGTGAGTAAAGGCGGAATGAAATCATCAATGGTAATAAAGTCTTGAACTAACTTAACCGAGGCCCCAAATTGCACAATCGCAACTTCTACGCTAAGGGAAGCCTGGGTATCTCTGAACACTTCATCCTTAAAGGTTTTAAGTCCCTGGGTTAACTCCTGAATTGGCTGACCGCTCATCGAACGAGACGTATCTAATAACAAAATGACGGGACATCTATTCTCAGGATTTTCGACAAATTCAGGTAAGCCGACGGGCATTGATATCTCCTTCTTATTAGCTGCTAGGGCAAATTAGTGATGAGAACTTGGCTATTATAACCCACTTTAATTGGAGAAAACACCAGCATTTAATCATCCAGACAAGGGTTAGACGGCGCAAGAAGATGAACTAAACATTCAGTTTAGGGGATATTGCTATTTTTTGAGTGTTCAGTAAGTTAAAAAATTAACTAATTGCCAATTTTAGCTGACGGCAAAATTCCTCAATCTTGGCTAGTCCGGCTTCGGGACTGCCTTCCGCTAGGCGTTTAACAAAGGCACTGCCCACAATCACCGCATCAGCCCCCCATTGTTTTACCTGTCGTGCCTGTTCTGCTTCCGAAATACCAAAACCTACACCAATAGGTTTGTCGGTGACTTCCCGAATGCTGGTTAATAATGATTCGACCCGCGTTGCCACTTGATTTCGCATTCCCGTTACCCCAGTAACACTGACCAGATAGATAAATCCCTGGGACTGTTGGGCGATCGCTTGAATCCGTTCCATTGGACTAGTCGGGGCAATCAGTAGGGTGACATCAATCCCCATTTGGGCGGCGGGTTTGAGCAAAGAGTCTGCCTCCTCTAACGGTAAATCGGGAACCACTAGTCCCTTAACGCCTGCATCGGCAATCTCCTGCAAAAATAGGTCTATTCCGCGATAAAAAATGGGATTGTAATAGGTAAAAAGAATAATAGGGGCTTTAATCTCACCCTGGAGCGATCGCACGATTGCCAAGACATCTTCTAATCTTACACCCCGACCTAAAGCACGAGTGGCTGCTGCTTGAATGACTGGGCCATCGGCCAACGGATCAGAATAGGGAACCCCCAACTCGATCAGATCCGCCCCAGCCTGATCAAGCACACGCAAAGCTTGAGCGGTAGTAGCCAGATCGGGATCGCCTGCTGTAATAAAAGGAATGAGAGCACAGGCTCCCTGGGAACGTAGAGCTTGAAAACAATGGGCAACAGAAGTCATGGGCAAAAGATTGGGTTAGGATCGAGTGTAATCAACGACCGACCCCTCACATTCTGCCATAGTTACGCAAGACAACGATAGAATATTAACCTGAAAAATTTTGTCCCCTTCCATCATTATTGGCTACTAAGGAGAATCTGCCCTTGTTAAGTCTAGGCGTAAATATTGACCATGTTGCCACCCTCCGTCAGGCCCGTCGCACCGTAGAACCCGATCCGGTGGCTGCTGCTGTTCTAGCAGAATTAGGTGGAGCCGATGGCATTACCACTCATTTACGGGAAGACCGTCGCCATATTCAAGAACGCGATATTCGTCTATTGCGACAAACGGTTCGGACTCGACTCAATCTAGAAATGGCCGCCACCTCAGAAATGGTCGCGATCGCCCTTGATCTCAAACCCAACTATGTCACCCTTGTTCCTGAAAAACGCGAAGAAGTGACCACAGAAGGTGGCCTAGACGTAATCGGAAATCTGACTCGTTTGGCAGAAGTTGTTAATCAATTACAATCGGCCCAAATCCCTGTCAGCCTTTTTATTGACCCCGAACCCAACCAAATTACCGCCACCGCTAAAATTCAAGCCCAATTTATCGAACTCCATACCGGTAAGTATGCCGAAGCCTCCCAGGAAATTAGTCAAGCCCAGGAATTAAATGCTCTTAAACAGGGTTGTGAACAAGCTTTAAGTTTGGGACTACGGGTTAATGCTGGTCATGGACTAACCTATTGGAATGTTTATTCCGTTGCCTGTTTACCTGGGATGGAAGAATTAAATATTGGTCACACCATCATTAGCCGTGCTGTCCTGGTGGGGCTGGAACGGGCCGTTCGGGAAATGAAACTGGCCATGCGGGGGCAAGCCTAGCTCCGAAGCATGATAATTTTATAAAGGGGAAATCTTGAGCTGCATTAACAGCCTCTGTCCCAACACCGAATTAACTTTGAAAAAGCTGAATTTATGACCACTTATTACTACGTTCTCGCAAGTCAACAGTTTCTACTAGAAAAGGAACCCTTTGCAGAAGTTCTAAAAGAACGCACTAGAGATTATCAAGACAAAAATAAAGAAATTGATTTTTGGTTAGTCAAACAACCTGCCTTTCTAGAAGCGGCTGAAATGAAAGCAATTAAGTCCAAATGCCCGCCCCAAAATGTTGCGGTCATCTCAACCAACAAATCTTTTATTGTCTGGCTAAAGTTACGTCTAGAGTATGTGCTCACAGGAGAATTTGAAGCCCCCTCTGCTTCCATTCCTGATGCCTTAGCGTCTCTTGAAATGGCTGTATAGCCTCTTTACAGGTCTAGTAAAAACACCATGACCTGAAAATTTTGGGTTCTTAAGAGTCGAATATTGCTCGCATCATCAACCAATCTCTATTTCTCCGCTTCAAACAAGCAGGGAATTAGACTTATCTGAGATTAAATTGACTAAAATCTTCCGAATATCTTAAGAAAACCTAAAAATGACGGTCAATCCGTCGATAAATATCCGAAGCAGTGTTAACTTAAGGAGAAATGATGATTATACTTGTACCTTAAGCTAAAATCTTTGTATTTAGAGGATTTTTATGAGCGATCCCTATCTTCCTTTTGACGGCACTAGTGCGGAACTAGAGAGAGTAGCCATTGATCGTTATCGTCACCTTGTCAGTTTTTTGCCACCAGATTGCCTTCTTTTCCGCGAACCTTGGGGACGTTCAACCGTGCTCTGTCTGGACTTTAATCACTGTTCTTTCTGGCTACCAGCTATACAAATGAAATCCCAAACCCTATTGGAAGCGGCTGAGTACTTGGGGCTTGCCAATGCACTTATTTTTCGAGTAGGGAGAAAATTTATTGGCTTGAAAACGCGATCGCCGATTTCCTAGCATTTTCTAAAGCTTTATGACCTAAGTATAGGTATTGAACTACAAGCGAAAAAAAATCTTAAGCATCCAGATAAAACCATCTAAGCCTACCCAAAGCGGTAGTGATTATAATAATTGGAAGCTCCATAATCGTTGCGACTAATACTATTGGCAACGAGGCCGAGAATGGGAACCTGAGCCATTTTTAGATCATCAATGACATGGCGAAAGGCAGAACGATCCGTTTTACCTAACTTAAGAGTAAGGACTAAACCAGCCGTTGCCGCCCCTAAAATCCTAGCATCCGCAAAATTTAACATTGGCGGCGTATCGTAGATGATCAAGTCATAGGCATTGCTCTGTTCCCAGCTTTCCATCAATTCTTGCATTCGTCGAGACGTTAATAAACGAATTGGGTCAGGAGGAATATCGCCCGAAGTGAGAACAGAAAGATTATCCCATTGGGGAACACGCTGGATAGCCTCTTCTGGAGATAAACCCGTTGCAATGACATTACTCAGTCCTTGGGTATTGAGCAGTCCAAAGTACTGGTGAAGCCTGGGTCGTCGCAGATCCGCATCCACAAGCAAAATTTTTTGTCCCATGGCAGCCGCCGCCTGGGCTAAATGCAGACAGACAGTAGATTTGCCATCACTGGGGGTAGCAGAACTAATGACGAGAGAACGAATGGGGTGATCTGCCCCCAATAACCAAATACTGGTGTTGAGAGAACGAAACGCCTCTAAAAAACCAGAAGACCGATAACCGGAACGCAGAGATCGATTGGTAGCAGTTTTTTTCGGAGAGGGGGTAGTATTGTTGGTCATAGGAGAAAGATTAATGCCCACGACTTTCTCGACTATCTGTAAATCTTTCTGCCAGGGAATCATGCCTAAGATTGGCAATTGGGTATTTTCTTTAATTTCTTCAACGGAGTGGAAAACGGGGTCTAAACGTTCTAAGAGGAAGGCGGCGGCAATCCCTGATAAAAATCCAGCAATTAACCCTAAACTTAAGTTCCGAACTGGTTTGGGCCAAACAGGGTGATCGCCGATCGCCGTTTCTGAGATCAGTTGCCAGGGAACGGTTTGTTGAGCCGCATCAATTTGCAGTTTAGCTTGAGCCTCCAGAAAACGATTGAGGCTATCGGTCGCCACATTCATCTCCCTTTGCAAATCCATATATTGCCGCGCGATCGCTGGCATCATTTTTATTTGTTTTCCAACATCTTTAAGCTGTTTTTCGATCGCTTCTTTCTTCTGTTGTAAAACCTGAACCTGGTTATTGGCTTGAATATACTGTTGATTAAGACCTAGACGTAAAGTACTCGGAGAACTGAGGTCACTGTTCTTAAGCTTAGGATCAAACCGAGCCCCTAAAACGGATTGAGCTTCTTGACGCAATAAAGGCAGTAACCGATCCCGCTTGTCCTTGAGGGTTTTAATAACGGGGCTATCATCAGCGTAACGAGCAGACTCTTTAGCTATTTCTATTTCTACTTCTTGATATTGATTAAGCAGATTTTGATAACGGGGTGATTCACTTAAATAACTAGAGGCGATCGCATTATCAGGACTCAAGCCCAACTGACTCTTTAACAAGGTATTTAATGAAAGAGCTTCTCTCATTTGAACCTGAAGGTCAATATAAAGAGACTGAAGTTTAAACTCTAAATCGGATAATTCCTTCGCCCGTTGTTCTGGATCTAAAAGATTATACTGCTGTCGAAACCGTTGTAATTGTCCCTGACGCGCGTTCACCCGTTGTCGTAAGCGAGGAAGTTGATCATCAACAAATTTTATCCCCTGATTAATCTGAATCTTGCGCTCGTCTAAACTATATCTTAGATAAGCCTTTGCCAATTCATTCAGAACATATTCAATTTGGGAACGATCTGTACTCAGGTAGGCAACTTCTAGAATTTTGGTTTCCTTCAGTTGACTAATCGACAAGAGGGGACGCTGACCACCAGCAAGAGATTCGTAAGTGACATTAGGATACTGTTGTTGAATCCGCTCAATAATTGGATTCAAAATACTAGAACTTTGTAACACCGCTATCTGGGTCGCATAATCGACTTCCCTAACCCCTAATTCCTCCAAAATAGCTTGGTTGACTGTATTGTTTTGTTGAATAATGGGATCCCCCACCAAAAGCTGGAATTTTCCTTCATAGGTAGGTGTTTGTTGAAAAGTCCAAACCCCAACGGCAGCAGTGACACCAAAGGTCACAGCAATGACTAAACGCAGACGATGCTTGAGAATAAACCAAGCCTGACGGAGGTTAATTTCTTCAGTGGCAGCACTACTATTACGACTAATCTCGTAGGATATCCGTCCTACCTCATTGTCATGACTTTTGGTAGGAGCGATGGGGCTCATCGGACGTTCTTCCATTACTTTTCTCCGCATATTAGGTCATCAATGGTCAGGCTTTTTCAACATAGAATTCCCCTTATTTGAAGACGTTATACAAACTAAGAAAACCACCGCCGAGAATGGCTCCTAGGGGACTAAAGAATGTTCCCAATGTATCTGTCGTTGAGGCCAGTGAACTGGTATTTACCAGAATGACATCATTATTGCGTAAAGTTGGGTTATTTTCTGGATTAATATCCTCGCCAAAATCAGGTTTGATGGCCATTTTGGTGACAGTACCGTCAGGATTGAGTCGAATTAAATTGACATTACTATCATCCGCACGACGGGGATCAAAGCCACCACCAGCCATAATGCCTTGATTGAGGGTGCTATTGGGCGGCAACTCCACTGAGCCAGGTCTTCTGACTTCCCCAATGACATTGACTCGAATCGTTTTCGGCGCGAAGTTAGCTGTTGCCATCGTATCGAATTCTTGGGGGGTGACACTCTTAGATTGGGGGACGGTAATGGTATCTCCATTTTGCAGAATCACATCTTTATCTAAGTTTCCCTCATCTAGCAAATCCCAGAGATTGACAGCAATAATTTCTTCTTGACCATTGCGGTTTTGACGACGAACCTCCACATTACGGATATCGGCGATTGGTTTAATGCCACCGGCTTCTTGGATTGCCTGGGTTAGTCTCACTGGTTGCCGAATGCCTTGATTACGGCCAGAGGATTGACCTCCACCACCGAAAGAACCTACTTCTCCTAGGTTACTCGCTCTCGCACTTTGTGAAAGTTTATAGGAACCGGGTCGAAACACCTCACCGACCACTGCCACACTGATTTCATCATCAAAGCGGATCCCAAAATTAGCATCTACTAACTGTCGAACTTCTGTAGGATCGGTTTTAGTTTTGCTGGGTACAACAATGGTGTCGCCATCTCGAAGGGTAATGTTCTGACGGCTATCCCCCTTTTGCAACATTTCCCAAAGATTAATCCGAAAGAATTTTTCTCCATTGCTGGTATCACGGCGGACTTGTAACTGACTAATATCAGCAACTGGGGTCAATCCGTTGGCCTGCTGGATCAAATCTGTGACAGTGGGGAATTTCTGACCTTGATTAATGGGAATAATATAGGATCCAGGCGCATTGACCTCGCCAGCCATTGTAATGCTTAAAGGACGGGGTTGCAGCAGAATCAGGGTGATATCAGGACGTTTAATATACTTTTTATATTGTCCCCGTAGAGTATTGGTCAGTTCTGGAATCGTTTTTCCCTGCACTTTTACAGTGCCAATGAGGGGAAAACCCACTGTTCCATCGACGAGGACTTGAAATTCTCCCTTGAGATCATCGATTTGGTAAATGCTCATGCCTAGGCGATCGCCGGGGCCGAGGGTATATTCTGATTCCGAGGGTAGAATAGAAGGTGGTGGCGGCGAGGCTGGAGAGGTGGCCTTTACCTTAGATGAACTAGGGGCGATTTGAGCCAAGGTTGAACTAGGGGAAAATCCAAGAATAACGAACCAAGCAACGAGAAAAGTACTTGTTATGCGTTGAGTGGGTTTATAAAAATTCATCAATCGGGAACCGTGAATCATAAAATATAGTATAGAGACTCTGAGGTTAAAAGACGAAAAAAGATTACTCGTTCTAATTATAGGGATTCTAATCGTTTTTGACGGTAATCTGTTTTGATGAGTCTAATACAAGGTAATCTTAAGGGAAAGTACCCTGACCATAGACACATGGTAAGTCAAAGAAGGTTTCCTCATTTGCTGGGATCACGCTGGACAGCCAAGCACCCAAGCTGGGGATGGCGACATTTTCAGGTGGTTAATCGCCGTCATCAAGGACAATGGATTTTTGCTGAGCTGGTGGCTTGTTGTGATCCAACGGTTCGCTTTTGGGTAAACGCTCAACAACTAAAGGATCGCTCTCTTTGGCGACCAGGATGGCAGCCTTTAGCCGAAATTTCTTCTTTTGGTGATCTATCCTAACTTAGCTTAAGCTTTAAAAGGTTTTCTTTGAATTTTACGTTTTTCCATTTTTAATCCCAAGACTATGAGCCAGGTTCCCCAAAGTTTAGAAGCCGCGATCGCTGAAGCCTTAACCGCGAGTCAAAGGGCCTTAATCGGTGGTCATCGTCGTTTACAAATTGAACTGGTCATTCCTGAAATTGCCCTACAGGCTCAGTCCTTAGCCCTACAATTCACCAGCCTTTTCACCGAGTATGGTTCAGGATTGCGAGTCATGTTCCCTGATACTGGAGCCGCTGCCCTTGCCCGTCGAGATTGGGGAGAAACCGCTTTTTTGGTGGCAGATTTAGGCAGTCGCAATACTCCCATAGAAAAGAAGATTTCTGAGCAGGATCAAGCTTACTTGGTGATTGCTCCCTCTGCTGTTGAAGTACAAACCGTAGAGAGACTTTGTGAGTTGGCTGGCGATCGCCCGGTAGTCTTGCTGATTCCCCAACTGGAAGATGTGGCGGTGGTGGGGATTGGTTACGCGGCCCGTCAACTGCGGGAACGGTTTCTCAGTACGTTGCTGACGAGTTATTATCTTCGTCCCTTAGAAGGGCTGGTAGTTCTGCGTTCCTATCCTTCTCTATGGCAGGTTTATCTAGAAAAAGAGAACGATTATCAGTTGATCGCGGAAGAAACCCAGAAACCGATGGGAGAAGCCCTAGAGTTATTAGTGATCAAAGCAACTCAGCCAGAAGGGAATGATACGGGAAACAATCCTGCCCCCCCCAAGTCGGGATTATTTGCCAGTATGGGGCGTTTTCTGAGGGCCTTAAACCAGTAATTTTCGCCGTTTGCCAAACGGTTACTGCTGTAGAATGACCCTGGCTAAACCAACCCCTGGGTAATAACGATTCAGGATTTGCTGGTAATTGTAACCCTGTTTAGCTAATTCATAAGCTCCCAGTTGGCTCATACCTCTTCCCTTGTGGACACTAGCCACGATCGCATCGGTAGAAGCATAGAGAGATTCCACCACACCGCCTTGATAACTGAGAACTTGGCCAGCCGTATCACTAACCGCCTGCAATCCGGTATTGTACTCACTATTCAGTCCTTTATAAACTTGCCAGCGTTGATTATCTCCTAGATCATACCAATCACTAGCAGGACGAATCATGTGAACTAATGCGTAGGAACGAGCCGCGATCGCCTGGGCCTTTAGGGCCTCTGTGGGGGCCGTAGCGTGCATTTCACTACCAACCACACTGGTCAGATAATGCTCTAAATCGACATAATTGATCGCCAAGAGACTATTGCCCTTGGAAACCAACAAAACCCTTCCGCGATACCAGCGATCGCCGACATAGACAAAACTATTCTGACTAGGGTTCAACCACATTACCCCTGGCATCGTGCGACCATTGATTAACAGAGAAGAGCCGCTAGGAACCACCGTTAAACTTTGATTGGGAGCAACCGTCTCTAGGGTTTTACCTGTGCGCTCCTGAAGATACGCTTGCTGAGATGTGCCAATAACCGTGCTGGACTCTCCTCGCACTACCCCAACTCGAATTTCCAAGGGCGGTGGCACATAAGCTGCTTGTTTGACCGGAGCCATGCCTGCCTGGTGACGAGAATGGGTTTTGTGATGGTGGTTAGTCAGGGACGAATGGCTTGGAGAGGATTGAGGAGAAGTGGCCTTGGCTGAGGGGGGCTTAGAGACAGCAGTGGCTGTTTTAGTACTTTTGGGTAAAGGCGGTAGGGGATCGGGAGTTACAGTCCCTGTTTTTGAACTAGAAGTCCGAGTAACACTATTGACCACCTTGTTTGCTGAAGGAGAAGCATTGGTCTTGGGGGTGAGGGGGATTGGGTTCAGCAGAGAGGGCGAATTAGGAACCGGATTAGGCAGTTGGCTAAGGGGGGGAAGAGTTAGGGTTTCAACAGCTGGAGCAGTGGCTTCGGGGTTGGAATGATTGGCTAACCAGTAGGAAAGCGTCAACGGAATTGAGGTTACGGAAAGGAGCGGCACCATCCATAGTCCTAGGGGCTTTAATTGACCCAACCATTGCTTAAGAGAAACTAACTGCGATCGCATCATTACTGTTTGTTTTGTGAACCAGAGGAGACTAAACTCCCGACAACGACAAAATAATAAAAATCAAAACTAGATTTTATGTATTGAAAACATCTGTCTGGACGCTAAACAGACAATTCTCAAGCATTATAGCTTTCAGCATGATAGTTTTCATTGTCAAGGTAAGAAAGCTTCCGAAAAAACAGTCTATGATTTAAGGCATCAGGAATTAGTAAACTAATTTTCGCTTTATCGTTTTATCCATGACTTCTACTTCCCCTCTCCCCCTGCAAATCCCATCTTCTCAAACGATTGAACTGGCCCCTAGTTATCGTATTCCTCTCGTGCTCATCGCTTCGGCCATTCCTATACTACTCGTTCAAGTTTGGGTTAGTTTAGCGATCACGGTTTTTGGTCTCTTTTTAATGATCCAAGCTGTCACCCTACGTTTACAGTTCACTGACACAGCCTTGGATATTACCCGCTCTAGTAAGTTAATTAGACGATTTCCCTACTCAGAGTGGCAAAACTGGCGAATCTATTGGCAAACTGTTCCCATTTTGTTTTATTTTAAGGAAGTTAAGAGTATCCATTTTCTACCGATTCTCTTTGACCCGAAAATGCTCAAAAGTGCCTTGGAAAGTCGTTGTCCTTACCTTCCCTAATGGTTTACCTAATTGTCTTTTCCCTGTTCTTGAATGACTTCAGAAATTTCCAATCCTCTCCCCAATGACTCGGCCACCAGGGTTGAGCCAGAATCTTTGTTGCCGGAACTCATCCCTGAATCTTCGGAAATGGAGCTTGGGCAAGCCCCTGGCCCCCTTGAAATTGAGACAACATTGCCCACCGCGTCCAGTGGGTTAGACAGCCTATTAACAGGAACAATGGATCTGCCCTTAGAACAGGAAACACAACCACTAGATAAACCAAGGCTTGAAACAGTAGCAGCGTCAGGATCACTATCCCCTCTGGATTTGCCACCAGCTTCTGAGTCATCCTCTGCCATTCTTAGTCTAGAAGAGACAAAACAGCAATTAACCGCAGAAATCCTAACCTTGCAAACTCAGAAAGCAACTTTGCTGTCAGAACAGTTAAGTACTGTACAAGCGGCGATGGAAAAATTGGTTACGGAAAATATCCGTAGTTTGGAACAACGTAAACAGTCCCTAGAAGTGGAAATTGAGCGTTTAGAACGGCGACAGGAGAGAATTCAACAGGAAATGCGGACAACTTTTGCTGGAGTATCCCAGGAATTAGCCATTCGAGTACAAGGTTTTAAAGATTATTTGGTGGGGAGCCTTCAGGATTTGGTGACGGCTGCGGAAGAATTAGAGTTAACCAATTCCGATCCCTGGACTGTTTCGACGGCCTCCCCTGAACCCATTGTTAATCAGACTGACAACAATCCTAAGGTGACGTTTGCCGAACAAAGTTTTGAAGAACAACGTCGTCAAATTCAAAGGCTATTAGAACAATATCGGACTCGTCCTGATTACTATGGCCCTCCTTGGCAATTACGCCGTACTTTTGAGCCAGTGCATCTAGAGCGGGTGCAGTCCTGGTTTTTTTCCCAGGGCGGTCGCGGAGTCATTAAAAGCATGGGCAGTCGTTTACAAAATATCCTCATGGGTTCGGCGGTGATTTCCGTACTGGCTAATCTTTACGGAGGAAAGGAAGGACTTTCCCCTCGCAGTCGAGCTTTAATTTTGGCCAATAGTCCTGAACGATTAGGAGAATGGCGTAGAGGTTTGCAGGATTGCTTAGGAATTTCCCGCACTGACTTTGGGCCGGAGCGAGGAATCGTTTTATTTGAATCCCCTGATGCCCTAATCCAAAAGGCTGAACGTTTAGTAGAAGAGCGTTTGCTTCCCCTGGTGCTGATTGATGATACCCAGGAACAGGTGGATTTGGCTCTCTTACAATTTCCCCTTTGGTTAGCCTTTGCTCCTGATTCTTCCCAACCTACTTCCAATTATTTTTATTAATGTTCTCTGATCTCTAAAATCTGCTATGACAACTTCCCTGACCATTGCTGGCTTACTTATCGTGTTAGCCTACCTTTTGGGTTCTATTCCCACCGGCTATTGGGCTGGAAAATGGCTCAAGGGTATTGATATTCGTCAAGAAGGTTCAGGTTCAACCGGTGCAACCAATGTGCTGCGTACCCTCGGTAAATCGGCGGCGATCGCGGTTTTAGGGATTGATATTGCTAAGGGAATGATGGCAGTGGGCCTGGTGCGAGGTTTTTATCAGTGGATTTCCGCCGATCTTCTGCCAGAGCAATGGCAATACTGGTTAATAATCTTGACAGCGACGGCCGCCGTATTAGGACACAGCAAATCTATTTTACTGAACTTCACTGGCGGAAAATCCGTAGCCACTAGTTTAGGGGTTTTATTGGTGATGAACCCCTTAGTTGCCTTGGGAACGTTAGGTAGTTTCCTGTTGATGTTGGCTATCTCTCGCATTGTTTCTCTCAGTTCCATTACAGGCGCGATCGCTGTTAACCTATTAATGATTGGCTTTAATCAACCTTTACCCTACCTATTATTTTCGGGGGTCGTCGGTTTATATGTTATAGTCCGTCATCGGAGTAATATTGAACGTTTACTAGCCGGAAACGAACCTAAATTGGGGCAGAAATTACAGAACGAATAATTCTCTGATTTTTTCATTAAAGTTTGTAATTTCTTGTTTAGCATTGCGTTAATAGAACGGATATATTGTTTGCACGTTTGAATGAAATTGAGGACTTAGCATGGAATTTTTTTCTAATCTACTAACTTATTTTCTCCTACTTCTTGTTCCTATTTATTGTGTATATAGAATTTCGAGAAACAAATATATTGCTTTGCTAAATCCCTCTTTACATCTCGTTTTCTGGGCATACATTTACTTTACTGTACCTGTCTTGTTCATGAAGTCATACTCTTTATACAATTTTTTTGATTTTTCCGATCATATCTATACTTCAACCGATTTTTTGTGTAATTGGTATGTCATTGTTTTCTTGATATTTTATATGATTTCTACCGATCATAATATTGAAGTCGTTAATTACAGACCAAAAATAACAACTTATCATCTTGCCTTATTCTTTAGTTTTGCTATTAGTGTTTTCTTTATATTTTTGATCGGTAAATTTGGTCAAACCTTGCTCTCTCTTTTGGATCGTGGCAGCGCACTTTCATTTTTTTCAGACAAGATTTTCTTTGGCTATAAATTCGGACTATTCTTTAATATTTTCCTGGGGGCTGTTGCGGTAATTCTATGGCGAACAAGAAACCCTTTATGGCTTTTAATGTTTTTACTGCCGATCTCAATAGATCTACTGGCGAAAGGAAGAACGATTGCCTGGTCTTGTATGCTTTTTGCCTACTTAAACTATGTAGTTATCTTTAGGAAGACGGCTTTTAAGATTGCCATTCCCTTATTTTTAGGACTGGTTTTTGGGGGCTTTTTACGATATCAAGAATATAATTGGAATCAGGGGATAGACAAAATTTTTATTGATCTATTTAGTGATCCAATTGTGAATCGATTTAGTACGCCTCTGGTTTATAAGGATCATTTTGGTGAAGGTAATTTGTTCTCCTACTTTATTTTTTCCTTTTTTAAGATCTTACCTGAGAGTTTTACACGTAGTCTGTTCGACTACAACAATAGTGCTCAAGTCTCATTAGGACACATTCTAACCCAGGACTATGGCAGAAAATTAGGATATAGCATATCTGTAAATATTGTGGGTGAAGCACTTTATTATGGTGGTATCACTTTTGCCATTATTAGCCCTTTGCTGATTGGCTTAATTATTTATTCATTATATGACTTCCGTATTTACAGAAATTTTCCTGGATTCATTTTCGTTTGTATTGTCATCTCTGGTTTAAGAGGAACAATGAGAGGGACTTTTTACGATACATTTATGCCAGCCGTTTACCTAATGTTTAGTTATTTAATTTGGATTACTATCTTAGAATGGAAGAGTGTCGTTTTTCGGTTTAAAAACAATAGTTAAACCTTTTTTTAATTAACTGGACAGTGGAAAGTTCTCGATGCGGGTAAGTGGAGAAAAGAAAATCGGACATCCGATACCAAAGAGTGCCGTTATGTCCGAAACTGGCTGATATAAGAAAATCGATAGCCAGTGCTATCTATCAATTATGCAACGGGTGTGACCTTTAGTTGATGAAGGAAAAGAAAAGTGTTAACATGAGATGAAAAGTGACAAAGAGGAAACAATGATGACAGCAAAACTAATTAATGTAGAGGGTTCAAAGATAAAAATAGAACTAACATTAGAACTCAGTCGTTCAATGTTGGATACAGAAATAAATATTCAAAAAGGCTTAAACGAAGTAGGTTGCATCGCCAGCAAAGAAGCCTTGAAATATTTAGATACAGATGGTTCACCCTTAAAAATCGGTGAAGAAATCTGGAAGAGTAAGGGAGAGCAACCGAAAGAATATCAAACACCTTATGGTGAGGTTATAGTGAATCGTCATGTATATCAGCGTTCAGTAGGAGGAAAAACGTATTCATCCGTGTCAACTTAAAGGAATGGGTTCCCAAATTTGTTGATTGAGAGCGGCCTTTTCTCGATGTCGCTTTCTCTCAGCTTTGACCAAACCAAATAACTTAGCACGTTCAGCCAGATAGGTTACTGTATCAGGCTTTTCTCCTCTAGCAATAGCCTTCGCTACATAGTATAGACTCCGAAACACCATCTCTACTGAGATTTTTTCTTTCGGTTGATTTAGAGCAATCGCCACTTCCCCTACCAATTGATTTAAGACCGTATAGAAAATCAAAGTGCAAATAATCTGGATTTGGACACCATTCTTATTCCCTACCCATAAATAGGCTAGTCCTAAAAGTCTTTTCGTTAATAAAAAGGCTTCTTCGATTGTCCATCGTCTTCGATATAAATCACAGACCTCTTCGGCGGACAGTTGTTCGGGAGACAACACATTTGTTAAATACTGATACCAGATTGTTCCCCATAATACTGAGACTAATCTCACCGGATGCTTGCAAGGATTAGAACGGTAATTTCCCATAATGATAATCTCATCTCTGTAATGACTACCTTGAGACAATACTTGTTTGGTTTTGTAAGATGTACCCGCTCTAAATCTGGTTAGAAAAAACTTTTTAGCTTCTGTTAACAAATCAAATCACACAAAGCTAAAAAATCCCATATCTACGAGAATTAAACCATTTTCTGGTAATTTAGCTGCCAATTCTTCACACCATATTTTATCATTTGATTTATCATTTTCTGTGTACCATAAAGTAACGGGTCTTTGGGTAAAGGCTTCCACTACCATCATTATTTTACCCCCCAATTTACTCTTTTCTTCTTTACTTATTTTCATATTTTTCCTTATCTGCTCTAGCGTTGAGCCATCTGCTATCCACACTGCACTAAACTTTTCTCTTATTTTTTCCCATTTTTCTCCTACTTGGAGCTTCTTCCCTTTTTCGGCTGCTTTTTCTAACACTCCTTTTAGTAATATTGCAAATATTTCGGCTGGCACATTCATCATTCTTTTTGATACTGCCTGTTTGCTTACTTTTAATGATGCTACCCATAGCAATCCCTCTTCCTCTAACAGTCTTACCGCTTCACTTATACCCGCTATTTGACGATACACTATACTTAACACTAATGCCACCATTACTGGTAAATTTAGCACCCTATCTCTCATCATTTTCTCATGAGTTCCCTGTAAATATTTTAATGGTGTAAACATTGTGGGTTCTAGTAATTCAAACAACTCTTTTGTTATTTCAGGGATTTCTACCCCTGGCTGATTTGTCTTACGACGTAAGTCTGGGTTTCCTTTTCTCCGAGGATGTTGTCTTGCCATTTGTTTTTTGCTCACTTTTTTATATACTAACCTTTTTTTCAGCCTACTCTTACTTCCGCCTGCTTTTAGGCTAATCTTTTGTGAGTAGGCATTTTGGCTTAAGTTGACACCAATGACTACGGCTGCGACCATCTATGAATGCTTGACCACTCGTTAATTCTTCTGTTCCTTTGCGGATTGTTCGTCTATTCCACCCTAATTCGCGTTCTGCGAAGGTTTGTCCCCCTATTCCCAAACCTTGTACAACCTGTGCCATGAATTGTCTCCTGTCGCTACCTTTTAGTTTTTTGGCTGTTTCGATGTACAGCGATTTTAGGTCTTCACTGATTTCCGTTACTGATTTTTTCAGCATACAATTTACCTTTTTGTTAAAACTGTCTTTTGCTATCGGATCATTTATTTTATGGCTATCTCTAAATTAAATGATAGTGAAACTGCCAAAACTGACCTCCCTAGTTTCCCTCTCTCCCAGTCCCCTAGTCTCCCCCCATCTCCCCTATGTACCCTACAAGTTATTGGAAAAAATCTGTCGGTCAATGGTTTGGCTCTAAATATTTGCTCAAAGCCTTTTTGGGTTGTGGAGCCTATGGAGCCGTTTTTCAAGCTGATGAGATGATCGATTCAAACGGTGGCGATTAAGATTGTGATCGTGGATCTGGAGCGGTTAGATCAACAAATTGAGGAATTACAGTTAGCGGTACGGCTCAGACATCCTCATTTAATTAATGGCATTACCTGTGAGCAGGGAGAGCTAAATGGGGATTTATGTATTGGGTTAGTGATGGAATTAGCGGATGATTCTTTGGAGAGTTATCTTAAGGTGAATAAGCCTCCTTTAGCAGTAAAATTTGTTAGCACTTTGGCTCAACATTTAGCGGAGGGGTTGGCTTATATTCACGATCAGGGAATTATTCATCGAGATTTAAAACCTGCCAATATTTTACGGGTGGGAGAAAATTGGAAATTGGCAGATTTTGGTATTTCTCGATCCTTACAGAATGGAACCAGTACTTATACAACTAAACAAATTGGGAGTCCTGCCTATATGTCTCCTGAGTCCTATTATGGAAAAATTTCTTCTGCCTGGGATGTATGGTCATTGGGAGTAATAATCCATGATTTATTGAGTAATCAGCATCCTTTTCCGACTCAAATTGAACCTGAGTTAATGAGAATGGTTTTAAATGAGGAGCCAACTTTATCGGCAAATTTAGGTTCACCCTTTCGGGAAATTGTGACAGGTTGTTTAGTTAAGGAACCAAAAGATCGCTGGACAGCCCAGCAGGTTTTAACAACCTTAAAACCCCCAGTTATCCAATTTGCTACTCCCCAATCTTCCCCCTCTCCCCGTCCTCCCAATCCCCCCGTCCTCATCCTAGATTTGCCTAACAACATCAAATTAGAGATGATCAAAATTCCTGCGGGTAGTTTTTTGATGGGAAGCAGTAAAGCAGAAGTTAAACGGGAGCATCTCACCTTTGCAATAAGTAGAAATACTTAACGAGGTAAATGAAAGAGTCAAAAAAGGTAATCATTTAAATAGGAACAGCGATGACGAAGTACTTGTGGTACATTGTCAGAATTCCAACTCGCACCAGTAATTTTAAGACGATGACCAATTTGTTTAACTTGAGATTCGACAGAGCCAGAGCCAATAGAAATGCCCTCTGCCTGCAAATAACCATAATTGACAATCCGATGTTGGAACTGGTATCGTCTGATCAAAGTTGGAAAAAGTTATGGTGTAAGGCTTTGAGAAAATAGAAAAATAGTTTAAGACTAGACATCGGCCCGTTTTTATTATACTATTATTATTGTCATTATATCAAAGAAAAAGGAAACAGAAAACAATGTCAATATTAAAGAAAAGCTCTATGAAAATCCTGAATGATGTTGGCTTGTGCCAAGAGAAAGAGGATGCCTTATTCAAGAAAAACTGTCCTCATTGCTATAGTGAAAATGTAAAAATACATTCTCATTATCAAACGAAAGGTAACGGGGAACGTAAAATGTTCATTTGTCAAGAATGTAGTTCTTGTTTTGCTGAGACTTATGGTAGCGTAATCGCTGGCTTAGAAACCCCATTAAGTGAAATTGTAAAAGTATTAAAAGCCAGAATGGAAGGAATAGGATTGAATGCAGCAGCCCGAGTATTCGGCTACGCGAAAACAACAATATTGAATTGGGAAAAGAAATTATCAGGATTACAAGAGACATTATTTTTATACGCATTAGTGAATGAATTTGTTAAATTAGTAATAGAAGGGGATGAACTATACACAAAAGTTGGAAAAAATAAAGAAGCAAGTGCCTCTGAGGGGTGGACAATCGTGCTCATGGACAGGGCTAGCCGCTTTATTTGGCATTTAAAATGTGGTCGAAAAGAGCAGAAATTATTTCTAGAAGCAATGATGACGGTAGCGGAATTATTTGAAAGGAGTGCAGAATCTCTCCAGTTATTTACAGATGGAGAAAAGCGATATAGTCAACTGCTATTTAATATTTGTCACGAAGTATTAAGGACTGGAAAGCGAGGTCGTCCCACCAAAGTATTACCGAAGGGTCTTGTAGTAAGACTAAAAAATAAGAGTAGTAAACGTCGAGATTCTGAGGGTAAACTAAAGAAAGTAGAAACTCCGAAACCAGAACATCCAGAGACAACAGAAAAACCAGAAGAAAAGGACGTCCATGCCAACCACGTTGAGGCATTTAATAGTGCTATCCGACGCTATTTAGCTGCCTTTCGTCGTCGTACAAATACTTATGCTAAATCTGTTGTGGGATTACAGCGAGTCCTAGATATTTTCTGGATGGTTCATAACTTTGTTTGCAGCCATTTTACTACTAGAGAAGTTCCTGCTGTAGCTCTCGGTATAATTGAAAAGGGGTTAACTTGGGAGGACTTACTCCAAATTCGCCTGATTTCTTGAACCTCTTGTATTGCAACGTTTGTAGCTTCTAGCTAGACGATACCAGTGCCCCGATGTTTATGCTTGTTTAAATAAATGATAAAATTCTCAGCTTGAGGCTCTGACCATCCCTCAAAACAGGAGATAGCGGCATCCACTTCACCCGTCCAAAGAAAAGACTTGACCTCCTCAATTCGCTGGAATGACCCCCCAACTTTATAGAGGTTTTCAATTAAGTGATACCAGTCCAAAATTTCAATTCGCTCATGTTTCTGTCCTATCTCACGAAATAAGTTCCAGATACCATCATGTCCATCTCCCAAACAAATTAAAGGCTTAGCCAACTGGACAGTGAGAAGTTCTCGAGGCGTGTAAGTGGAGAAAAGAAAATCGGACATCCGATACAAAAGAGTGCCGTTATGTCCGAAACTGGCTGATATAAGAAAATCGGCGTTGCTTAATCAGGGTATGAAATAGAATTTTGCATACATCTAGAAACCAGTGTGAGTCAATGTTTTAAAAATTGCATCTTTAGAGATTCATACCTCAAGTCAGCAACGCCAGAAAATCGATAGCCAGTGCTATCTATCAATTATGCAACTATGTCAGCGACTAGAGCAAATCCTCAATAATCTCCGTCCAGCCTTTAGCCGAGAAGCAACGTTCCAATGGTTTATCCTGTTAGTCTGGGGAGTAGTGCTCAACAGCCAACCCAGCGCAATAACTAGCTATGTCAATGCCATTGGCTGAACAGAGAGCTACTACAATCAGGCTCTACATTGGTTTGATTCCAAGGCGTTTAGGGTCGAAGGACTAACTTTACAATGGTCAAAGTGGCTAAGTCAGCATGAAAGTCTATACAGAATTAAAGGGAAACGGGTGTATGTGGGTGATGGCATCAAAGTGGGGAAAGAAGGACGCAAGATGCCAGGTGTAAAACGACTACACCAAGAATCGGAAGATGTGTCCAAGCCAGAGTGGATAAGGGGTCATTACTTCAATGCCTTGAGTATTTTGGTGGGAGTAGGGAAAGCCTGCTTTGCCTTGCCCTTAGTGTTGCGGCTAGACGATGGCATCAAGTCCAAAGCAACCGAGAAGGGGGAGGGAAAAGGCAAAAAAAAGGTGAAGACGAGCCTGGTGACAAAAATGGCTGACCTTTGTGTTACTTACGCAGAGGCAGGGAGTTATGTAATTTTGGATGCTTATTTTGCTTGCGAACCAGTGCTCAAAAGTTTTCGCCAGAACGCCTTGCATCTATACTGAACACGGTCACAAGTTGCGAATTTTAAAAATAAGAGATAATATAGTAAAAATAGAAAAAGTAGTCAAGAGGCTGAGAAATGATTAAGTTAGAATTTACGGAAGAAGACAAAAGACTGTTGTCTTACGGTCGGTTTAATCACCCGCATCCTAGAGTACAGCTAAAGATGGAAGTTTTATGGTTAAAAAGTCAGGGATTATCTCATCAAAAAATTGCTCAATTCGCAGGAGTTTCAGTAAATACGGTGACAAGCTATATCCGTGATTATCAAGAGGGCGGGATAGAAAAACTAAAAGAAATAAAATTTAATCGCCCGAAAAGCGAGTTAACAGAGCATCAAGGGACAATTGAGGCATATTTTGAGTCAAATCCACCAGCAAGAATAAATGAAGCAGTAAAAAGAATAGAAGAATTAACGGGAATAAAAAGAAGTCCAACGCAAGTCAGAAAATTTTTAAAGTCAATAGGAATGAGGTGTCTAAAGGTGGGAACAATTCCATCAAAAGCAGATGTAGAAGCTCAGGATAGCTATAGAGAAAAAGAGCTAGAACCAAGGCTAGAAGAGGCAAAAGCAGGAAAAAGGGCAGTTTTCTTTGTAGATGCCTCTCATTTTGTAATGGGAGCATTTGTAAATTTTATATGGTGCTTCAAAAGGATTTTTATTAAGTCACCATCAGGGAGAAAACGTTTTAATGTGTTAGGAGCATTAAATGCAATTACCCATGAAGTAATTATGGTAACGAACAGTTCTTATATTACGGGAACTCAGGTTTGTGAACTCCTAGAAAAGATAGCAGAATTAGGACTATTAATACCGATTACGTTGGTATTAGACAATGCTCGTTATCAAAAATGCCGAATTGTGCAGGAGTTGGCAGAATCATTAGGAATAGAGTTACTGTACTTACCTCCTTATTCTCCTAACTTGAATTTAATTGAAAGACTGTGGAAGTTTGTGAAGAAGAAGTGTTTATACGCAAAATATTATGAAGATTTTACGCAGTTTTCTGCAGCAATTTCAGGATGTCTTGAAGATGCTAACGCAAAATATAAGGAGGAGCTTGATTCTTTGCTCACCTTACGATTTCAACGCTTTGATAAATCTCAGATTATGAACGTTTGAAGTATAACCCACATTCCGCAGGTAAGTCAAGAGACAAAGTAGTACTTTTGACATGAAGAGCCAAGAAAGGAAAGAATATGTTTGTGTTTGGAGGTCAAATTAACGATAGTTTGAATGCCGTCAATCTCTAACCAACGGATACAGCAATTCCAAACTGGACAGTGGGAAGTTCTCGAGGCGTGTAAGTGGAGAAAAGAAAATCGGACATCCGATACAAAAGAGTGCCGTTATGTCCGAAACTGGCTGATATAAGAAAATCGATAGCCAGTGCTATCTATCAATTATGCAACTATGTCAGCGACTAGAGCAAATCCTCAATAATCTCCGTCCAGCCTTTAGCCGAGAAGCAACGTTCCAATGGTTTATCCTGTTAGTCTGGGGAGTAGTGCTCAACAGCCAACCCAGCGCAATAACTAGCTATGTCAATGCCATTGGCTGAACAGAGAGCTACTACAATCAGGCTCTACATTGGTTTGATTCCAAGGCGTTTAGGGTCGAAGGACTAACTTTACAATGGTCAAAGTGGCTAAGTCAGCATGAAAGTCTATACAGAATTAAAGGGAAACGGGTGTATGTGGGTGATGGCATCAAAGTGGGGAAAGAAGGACGCAAGATGCCAGGTGTAAAACGACTACACCAAGAATCGGAAGATGTGTCCAAGCCAGAGTGGATAAGGGGTCATTACTTCAATGCCTTGAGTATTTTGGTGGGAGTAGGGAAAGCCTGCTTTGCCTTGCCCTTAGTGTTGCGGCTAGACGATGGCATCAAGTCCAAAGCAACCGAGAAGGGGGAGGGAAAAGGCAAAAAAAAGGTGAAGACGAGCCTGGTGACAAAAATGGCTGACCTTTGTGTTACTTACGCAGAGGCAGGGAGTTATGTAATTTTGGATGCTTATTTTGCTTGCGAACCAGTGCTCAAAAGTTTTCGCCAGAACGCCTTGCATCTAATCACAAGAGTGCGTTGCTCCACCGTCGCCTATGCCCCCTTTTGTTCCGTGCCGACGCTGACGGGGAGAGGACGACCACGGATTTGGGGGAGTTCGATAAAACTAGAAAAGCTGTTCGCTCTGGCGGCGGACTTTCCGACAGCTAAAGTCTGGCTCTATGGTCAACAAGTCACGGTTTCTTATCAGTGCTTTGAGTTCCACTGGGATAGTCCCCATCAGCTCGTCAAGTTTGTTCTGACCCAATTGCCTAACGGACGACGACTGATTCTGCTTTCTACTGATCTCTGTTTGACTGGACCTGAGATTATTGCCGCTTACGGTCTCCGATTTAAGATTGAAGTCACTTTTCGTCAATTAGTCCATCTTTTGGGCAGCTTTGCCTATCGTTTTTGGCTTAAGAGTCTTCCTACTTTACCTACCTGGCCCAGCAATCTTATCCTCAGTGACTATCCACAAGCTGTTCAGACTCAGATTTTAAACAAGGTAGAAGCCTTTGAGCGTTTTGTTAACCTTAATGCCATTGCTTTAGGGCTACTTCAAATTCTCGCCTTAGAGTTACCCCAGGGGATTTGGGCTAATTTTCCTCGATGGTTTCGGACATTACCATCCCATGGCTACCCTAGTGAACGGATTGCTCAACTAGCCCTTCAACATCAAGCCCAAATGATTTTTCCTCAAAGTCCACCCAGTCTGCTTTTGCCTAAATTCCTTACCGCTAAACTTGCCTCTTCCCCAAGCCCTGATATGCTTACTTTCGTCGCATAGTCATTACCTTATCTGGCATCCATAAACTTCCCACTGTCCAGTTCCAAATTCAAATGGTATAAATAGAGACAGAAAAACTTTGACCTATAGGAAGTTATGAATAAAGAGAAAAGTGTCTACTGATTTTGCAGAGAGAAAGATGGAAGTAAACGACCTAAGTTTTGACGGAATCGTTCACTGTTTAAACGAGGTCATTGGGAAGATAGATGACCCCCGTTCGGTTAGTAATGCAACGAAATATAGTCTAAGAGAGGCGATACTGGGGGCATTTGCCGCCTTTTTTATGCAAAATGAGTCATTTTTAGAGTACCAACGTCAGCTTAACAGCCGTTGTGGGCGAGATAATGCTCAGAGCTTGTTTGGACTAGAAAAAATACCAACAGTAGAACAGATTCGCAACATTGTGGATGGGGTAGCAGCGAGTAGTCTATTCCCTTTGTTTGGGTTAATTTACCAAGCATTGAGGAGCATGGGATTCTTGAAAGCCTATGAAATATTGAGGGGAAATCTTCTAGTAGCAATGGATGGGACAAATTACTACAGTTCGGAAAAAGTAAATTGTCCATGCTGTTCAACCAAAACGTCAAAACAGGGAAAAGTCACCTACTTCCATCTTCCATCGGGTGTGACCTTTAGTTGATGAAGGAAAAGAAAAGTGTTAACATGAGATGAAAAGTGACAAAGAGGAAACAATGATGACAGCAAAACTAATTAATGTAGAGGGTTCAAAGATAAAAATAGAACTAACATTAGAACTCAGTCGTTCAATGTTGGATACAGAAATAAATATTCAAAAAGGCTTAAACGAAGTAGGTTGCATCGCCAGCAAAGAAGCCTTGAAATATTTAGATACAGATGGTTCACCCTTAAAAATCGGTGAAGAAATCTGGAAGAGTAAGGGAGAGCAACCGAAAGAATATCAAACACCTTATGGTGAGGTTATAGTGAATCGTCATGTATATCAGCGTTCACCTTTGAGGAAAAACGTATTGCCCCTTAGAAAGAGAAGCAAGGATAATCATAACATCAACGCCATTATTGGCAAAACAGGTATCCTCAAAAATGTCAGGGATGGCAGGCAAAGAGGTGAAAAATGATTTATTAGAAAATCATGGTAGAAAAGTAGCGCTATCCTATATCCAAAGATTGAGTGAAGCAGTAGGAAGTGTGGTACAGGCAAAAGAAGAAGCGTGGAGTTATGCCCCGCCCAAGGAGGATAGCCAAATTGCAACAGTGGGAATAGGATTAGATGGAACCTGTATGCTGATGTGTGAGGATGGCTACCGTGAAGCAATGGTGGGAACCGTTAACCGTTTCCCTATACGATAGTGAAGGCGAACGTCAACATACAATCTATCTAGTGGTCTGTCAATTTTCTATTTGTGGATAAAGACGCTTGAGACGGATACGAGCCTCAGCCGTCGTGAATTGCCAATCTACCGACTTTTGGGAATGATTGCGCTGAGTGTACCAAGCCGTTGTTTCTTGCTCTAAAGTTTCCCGATCTGGAATTCGACGAGCTAGGCATTGCCGAGTCATTGCGGACAGCTCGTTTTCAGCAATATTAAGCCAACTGCCATGTTTTGGGGTATGGTGAATTTCCAACCGTTCGACTAGACGACGAGCCGTGGAAGGCTCAAATGCTTCATATAGTGAGGCAAGTTTGTGAGTATTTAGCTGATCACATACTAAAATGACTTTGTCGTTATCAGCATAGTCGTTATCGAGTAAATTCTTAATTTCTGTTGCCCAGTCAACCGATGTTCTACGTTCACTGACAACTGTCTTTCGCCACCCAGACAAGGGTTCTGTAAACATAAAGATATTGGCTGTTCCATTGCGTTCATATTCGTAATCATGCGCCTCTGGCTGTCCAGGTTTGGCTGGTAGAGGAAGGCGGGTTTCTTTGACCAATTGTATAGGTTGCTCATCCATGCAAATCACTGGACAATTGGGGTCATAGGGTCGGTGATAAATTTCTAGAACATCTTCCATGTTAGACACAAATTCGGCACTCTTTTCTGGTGGAATCACGTACATCTGTCGCAGATGAGGTTTTAGTTCGTTTTTTTTAACACTTGACGCACGGTTTCGTGACTAATTGCTGGCACAATTTCTAACTCGACCGCCTTGTCGGCTAGTAACCTCAATGTCCAACGGGCTTGACCAGCAGGCGGTTCTCCACAACGTAAGGCGATTAGTTTTGCTTCTACCTCTCCATCAATAATCGGTTGACGAGGCGGCGTTTTGCGGGGCTTGCGGCTTAATGCTGACTCCACACCTTCATTGACCAATCGCTCCCTGAGATTGGCGACTGTGTTACGGTGACAACTAAAGGCGGCGGCAGCTTCCTCATCCGTCCATCCTTGTCCATTCACATCAATGTTTAACAGAATATTGGCGTGCTTAATTTTGTAAGCCGCTCCTTTGCCGATGGATACCAAATCTTTTAGGGTCTGACGTTCTTCTTGACTTAATCGGACAATATAGGTCTTGAGCATGGTTACTTATTACGATATCTGTTGAGGTAATGAATAGCCTCTCCATTTTCCCTCAAATTCACAATCTTTAGCTTGACAGACCACTAGGTGCGGCACCAGAGTATGGAAAAAAGAGTTTTCTAGAAAGATTAGAAAGAGAAATTGAGCGAGCGAAAAACCGTTATCCAGAGGCAACATTGGTCGGGATAGCAGACGGGGCAGAATCAAATTGGAAGTTTTTAGAAAAGCAAACGGAAGAACAGATATTAGATTTCTATCATGCCTCTGGTTACTTAGGTGCCTTGGCAGAAGCGTTGCATCCGAATACCGTGTCAAAACAAAAAGAATGGTTGACTGAAAATTGTCGAGAACTCAAGCATGAAAAAGGAAAAGCAGGAGAACTGCTAAATCTGATGAAAGAAGTCAAAGAAGAAAAAAGTCATTCTAAGAATCTTACCGAGAAACTACAAGCGGCGATTACTTATTACGAGAATCATCAGCATCAAATGGATTATGCTGAATACATAGAGAAAAAGTATCCGATTGGTTCAGGTGTTACGGAAGCAGCTTGTAAGACGTTGGTCAAACAACGATTATGTTGTTCAGGGATGCGATGGAAGGAAAAAGGAGCAGGAATTATTTTGAGCCTACGAGCTTTGGTATTGACCAAGGAACGATGGAGTCAATTTTGGGCAAAACTTGATCAATATGGGTTCCCTGTAGAACCCTGATTACAACAGCTTTTATCAACTAAAGGTCGCACCCCTTCCATCAGGCATTATTGCCCGTGATTGTTTCCCCAGACCATGAATCAGTTTTTTCCTTACCCCCTGAATTTATTACCCCTCAAGACGGTCCTGAAAAGCAAGATTGTGAGCAAAATGCGGCGAAACGTTGGATAAGTAACCATGCTAGTCTGTTTGCGGGACAGAAGATAACTCTGCTAGGGGATGACTTGTACAGTCGTCAGCCCACTTGTCAGCACTGTCTCGACCACGATTTCAACTTTATCTTCGTCTGTTTACCGACTTCTCATCCCACACTCTATGAATGGTTAAACTATTTAGAAGCTAATGGAGAAGTCAAAACCACTCAACACCGACGTTGGAATGGGAAGTATTTCGAGATTTGGCACTGCCGTTATCTCAATCAGATTCCCCTGCGAGACCAACAGCCTGCTTTGTTGGTTAACTGGTGTGAGCTAAAAATCCACCGCGAATCCGATGCTCAACTTCTTTATCACAATAGTTGGATTACCAATCATTTTCTCACCCCTCACATCGTTCTTGATGTCTGTCGTGCTGGACGGACTCGTTGGCGTACTGAGAACGAGAATCACAATATTCTCAAAAATCGAGGCTATCACTTAGAGCATAATTTTGGGCATGGTAAACAACACCTCGCCTCTGTTTTGCTTACCCTGAATTTGCTAGCTTTTCTCTTGCACACGGTTTTAGGTTTGGTTGATGAACGTTACCAGAGAATTCGCGTCCAACGCGGCACTCGTAAGGGATTCTTTCAAGATATTCTCTCTTTGACCAAATATCTGTTCTTTGAAAGCTGGCATCATCTTTTAGATTTTATGCTTGATGACTCAGTTTCTCTCGCTGTCTCGAATTCTTCCTAGTTGATTAATTGGCAATTTTCATAGCAAAACCCTTGCCAGTAAATACATCGAGCCTTTTGTATCTTTGACTACATTCTGAATTTGGAATTGCTGCAACGGATAAACAGAAAAGACTGAAAGACCCAAAGCAGAGTGGGAATGGCGGTCGGTTTACCCTTTTGATTAGGAATAGTCTGATGGGCAAGAGCCAAAGCCTGTCGTAGGCGACGTTGTGCCAAAGTATAAACCAATAAAGAGACAACCATAATCATCATCAAAGCCATAATGCGTTGAGGATTCTTGAGAAAAAGAGCAGAGGCAAAAAAGAAAGGGTCTTTGAGAAAGCGAAAGCCGCGCTCGGTGTTTTGTTGAGCCTTATATTCAGCCAACATCTGGTCGGGACTCAAAACCTGAGAATCAAGAACATTAGTAGCTAAAATAAAACGTCCAGCCCGTTTAGATGCGGCTTCCAAGCAAGAGGAATCAAGGCTTAATTAGGGTCTGCTGAAAAAGTCCACAAAACGAACCTAGATGCCACAGGAGGCGAAAAATGGTGACTTCAGAGAGTAGTTTCCAATTTCAACCCCCAGTTTTCCAACGACGTGCATGGGCTTTGAGCCTCCAAAGGCCATAACCTTGCACCTGATCGTTTTTAAAATGCTTGAAAGCATTATCTGGCAAGGGTTCTATACTTATTCAGCAAGCCCTAATTACCCAGTTAAGCGGTAATGAAAACCGAGAGGGGTAGCCCCTTGTTTCGGTCTTCCTCCCTTGGCATAGTAAGGAATAGTCTGAACCTCAACTTGACTGAGTTGATGATAAGTCAAGGTTTTTGGCCAGAGTTGAGCCTCAGTAAGAGCATCGGCCTCACAAGCAAAATTCTGTCCACAAAGTTTCTGCCATTCTTTTTTGACAACTTTATCGGCTTTCTCAATTTTTTGACTTATAGCTTTATTATCGGACTGGAGACGTTGAGCACTTTCGACCACAAGCCATCGTTGCTGTTCACCCCCATATTCCGAAGCCCTCACTTGCCAACGATAACCGTCCTGTTCACCCTGCTGCCATTGGTCTTCTGATATATTTGCCAAAGTCTCAGTGGCTTCTTTCAGAGGGACACGACTTAACCATTGAATTAACCTCGCCATGCCCACATTTTCCGCCGTATAAAAAGCTCCATCAATCACCGATAAACCTTCCATATTCAACCTTTCTTGACAGTCTTTGATTATCTGGGGAAACACCTTTTTATCCGATTCATTGCCATCTCCTAATTGCATAAAGAGAGGGACACCACCATCTCCACTACATATCATATTTAACATAAACTGTTTTAGGTCTGGTCGTTTATCTCTGGAATAACCAAATTTTATTTTTATGGCTTTTGTCTGCTCGTCTTCCTCATCTTCTATCCTTTCCTTATACTTCCCTTGTACAGACATTGAGGTTGAGTCTAAATGCTTTGACTTTTGTTCTATTCCAAAGATTGCTGCCGCTTTTAGGACTATTTTCGTGAACCGGTTTTTTACCCCCACTCCAAATACCTTATCCAATGACCTTCCTAGCTTGTCATCATTTAAATCTTCTGCTTTTATTCCTTCTCCTAATAGGTGTTCTAATGCTTTTCCTTTAAAAAACTCACTCAACAAATATAACGGAGCATTGATACATCCTAAGCAGTTTAATATCATTGCTTTTACTATTGTACCTACACTGAGCTTTTCTTGAGGATGAGTTCCCACTTCCTCATCGATAATTTCTACTAAACCCATTTCATCTATAATTCCCGCTACGATTCCTAAGTGGTCGAGGTCTTTAATATTTAGGTTATTCATTTTTACTGTTGATTCTATCTAAGACAAGACTCCATTTTAGAACTTTATTGACATTTTTTATCCTTGCCCGAAATCAATGCACAAGTACCGATACTAGCTCGCGTGAACTAGTGCTCCTCTTCGACAACCTGCGGAATGTGGGTTCTAAGGCGACTTTGGCTTTGAACTGGGCTCCATACTGTTTTTTCTTGTTGCTCATAGCTCTCCTGATTTCGATTTAGAGCTTACACTACTGTCCAGTTTTGGGGGCCACCTCAGTTCTCAAAACTCGGGGCTATCATTTAGAGCATAATTTTGGACATGGTAAGCAACATTTGTCCTCTTTTCTGCTGACCCTCAACCTTCTGGCTTTCTTATGACCTACTGTTCTCCATCTGGTCGATGAACGCTATCAACGGGCTCGGATTCAGCGAGGGACTCGCCGGGGCTTTTTTCAAGATGTTATTTGTCTGACCAAGTATCTGTTGTTTGAAAGCTGGCATCACCTTCTAGACTTTATGCTCGATGATGCCATCCCTATGGCTCTCGTTAATTCTTCTTGATGTTGGATTGGGATGTATAGGGCAAAAGTGTTTGATGTTCCGTATCATTTGCTACATTCTGAATTTGGAATTGCTGAGCCGTGCTAGAAGCACGGGGTTTTAAACCCATTTTTCTGATAATGTTTAACGAGGAGGTCTGGCGCGAAAATGCCTTGGGCCGTCGGTTATTCAAGATCTTGAAAAATGCTCAGAAATCATGATTATTGCAATTACGGCCTTAAAAGGAGGTGTGGGCAAAACCACTACTGCCATTCATTTAGCTGCTTTCTTCCAGCAAAAAGCCCCTACCTTGCTGATTGATGCTGATCGCAACCGTTCAGCCCTGATTTGGTCACGGGAAGAAAAATTACCCTTTTATGTCGCCTCTCAAGCAGGGGCAACCAGTCTAATTCGTAAATATCCCCACATTATTGTTGATACCAGAGCAAGACCTGAAGCCGATGAGTTCAAGGACTTAGCTGATGGTAGCGATTTACTGATTATTCCTACCACCCCCAACCATTTAGACCTGGATGCGACTTTTAAAGCCGTCGAACAGCTAAAGCCGTTGAATGTGCGCTATAAAATTCTCCTCACTAAAGTAGATGCCCGCACCAAAGGAGGCGATCAGGCTAGACAACGGTTAGAAACTGCCCAGTTACCTCTCTTTAAATCAGAAATTCCCCTACTGGTTGCCTTTGAACGTGCTTCTCAAAAAGGAGTGATTATTCGAGATTACTCTGATCCACGTTCGACAATGGCCTGGTTACGCTACAAGGCAGTGGGACAGGAAATTGTATCCTTACTTAATCAAGAGTTAAGTGTCAAGGAAACAAGTCGGTAACAGCAATTCTCAGTTTTAGATACAGCAAGCCTTTTAGGGATTTAAAGAACATTTCAAAGGGGGTTTTTGGGGCAATTCTATGTGTACTACCATGCCTGAAAGCCTGAAGACTCGTAAAATGAACTTGTTAATCCCGTTGAATTTTACCCCGTATTACGCGAACTAAAACCTGAAACCCTTGCTACAGGGCAAATTTAGAATTGCTGAGTCGGTAATCAGCAATTCCAAATTCAAACAGTAGTGTAGGATACAGAAGTGATTTTGCTTCTGTCTTTCACAATAGAGTGAACGAGTTGGTCGTCCCACCAAAGTATTACCGAAGGGTCTTGTAGTAAGACTAAAAAATAAGAGTAGTAAACGTCGAGATTCTGAGGGTAAACTAAAGAAAGTAGAAACTCCGAAACCAGAACATCCAGAGACAACAGAAAAACCAGAAGAAAAGGACGTCCATGCCAACCACGTTGAGGCATTTAATAGTGCTATCCGACGCTATTTAGCCGCCTTTCGTCGTCGTACAAATACTTATGCTAAATCTGTTGTGGGATTACAGCGAGTCCTAGATATTTTCTGGATGGTTCATAACTTTGTTCGCAGCCATTTTACGACGAGAAAAGTCTCGGCTGTAGCTCTCGGTATCCTTCAAAAAGGGTTAACTTGGGAGGACTTACTTCAAATTCGTGGGCTTTGTTGAACCCCTCTAACTGTAAGTCTTTTCGTCTCCCGCTAGACAACACGCTCTTTGGAAATTTCTCGGTTGGCCTCTTTTTGGAACTGGTATCGTCTGATCAAAGTTGGAAAAATTTATGGTGTAAGGCTTTGAGAAAATAGGAAAATAGTTTAAGACTAGGCATCGGCCCGTTTTTATTATACTATTATTATTGTCATTATATCAAAGAAGAAGGAAACAAAAAACAATGTCAATATCAAAGAAAAGCTCTATGGAAATCCTGAATGATGTTGGCTTGTGCCAAGAGAAAGAGGATGCCTTATTCAAGAAAAACTGTCCTCATTGCTATAGTGAAAACGTAAAAATACATTCTCATTATCAAACGAAAGGTAACGGGGAACGTAAAATGTTCATTTGTCAAGAATGTAGTTCTTGTTTCAGCAATTCCAAATTCAAAACTTGATAGCTCTGAAAACCTTACACCAAGAGGACTTTACAATTCTTGACAATTTGGTGAATCGCTGAAACGACGCAAAATCGTTCTGAATTTATTTTTGCTGTTCTTGTTTTGCTGAGACTTATGGTAGCGTAATCGCTGGCTTAGAAACCCCATTAAGTGAAATTGTAAAAGTATTAAAAGCCAGAATGGAAGGAATAGGATTAAATGCAGCAGCCCGAGTATTCGACTACGCGAAAACAACAATATTGAATTGGGAAAAGAAATTATCAGGATTACAAGAGACATTAGTAATTAGTCAGAGAACACCAGAAAAAAGATGATCCAATGATTATAGCGGTTTGGCAAAGATTTCCACAAACCATTTTTTGAGGCTAGGAAGGCGATTAATCCGTGCTTCAACCTTTTCCATCCCAGCCTTGCTCAGCTTCACTCCTGTCTCATAAACTTTTTCTATCAGTTTCACTACAGGATTTTGACCCCTGAATGTTAGCGTTTTAGCAAAATTAAGCACGGTTTCAACCGTATCCAGTAAACTCCCATTCCAATGTTTTTCTAACCAACCAAAACAACGCTCTATCGGATTATACTTGCTGTGATACGGCGGATAATAAGCCAATTGTATATCTAGGGCTTGCTGAAAAAAGCTGAAACCTTTACGGAGAAAAATAGTAGGCGAATTAAGAACCGCTAGAATGCACGAAAATAGGGTAGAATGCCTCAAAACCATTGCATTAAGAAGAGAGAAAGCAGATGTACCGAAAGCAACAGTACTCAATTGAAACACCAGAAAACTTGAAAAATCTGTTCGGCGGGCAGTTAGACGAAGAAAATCGTTGGATAGAAATGTCAAAAATGATTCCCTGGGAAGAATATGAGGAAGAATATGCAAAAAACTTCACAGAAAAAAAAGGAGCCCCAGCCAAATCATTTAGAATGGCATTAGGAGCATTAATTATCAAAGAAATTTCAGGAAAAAGTGACAGAGAAACAGTAGAACAAATAAAAGAGAACCCTTATTTACAGTACTTTATAGGAATGGAAAGCTATAGTAGCAAAGAAGCATTTAATGCGTCAATGATGGTTCATTTTCGTAAAAAAATAGGAATGGAATTAATAAATAAAATTAATAAAGAAATAGAAAAAAAAGCGACGGTTGTAGCGTCAGAAAAAAAAGAAAATGAAGGAAAGTTATTGTTAGATGCGACTTGTACACCAGCAGATATAAAATATCCAACGGATATAGGAATATTGAATGATGCCAGAGAAAAAACAGAAAAAATAATAGATAAGCTGTATGAAGAAATAAAAGAGAAAAGGAAAGAAAAGCCGAGGACTTATAGGGAAGTGGCAAGAAAAGAGTACTTAGCCATAGCAAAAAAACGTCGTGTGTCAAAAAAAGAAAGAAGAAAAGGAACAAAAAAACAACTAGGATATATAAAAAGAAACTTGTCTCATATAGAAAAAATGATAGAAGAGGGAGCAAAGTTAGAAAAACTAACGAAAAAAGAGCAAGAAGAGCTTGTAACGATAGGAAAAGTGTATGAGCAACAGTTAGAAATGTATGAAAAAAAGACAAATAAAGTAGAAAACAGAATTGTGAGTGTAAGCCAACCTCACGTGCGTCCAATAGTGCGTGGAAAAGCGGGAAAAGCAGTAGAGTTTGGAGCTAAAATATCGGCAAGTAATGTGAATGGCTTTGTCTTCTTAGACAAATTAAGTTGGGATAATTACAACGAATCGGGAGATTTACAAGCGCGAATAGAAGAATATAAAAGGGAAACAGGATGTTATCCGGAATCGGTTCATGTGGATAAAATCTATCGAACAAAAGCGAATCGAGCTTATTGTAAAGAAAGGGATATAAGAATGAGTGGTCCCCGATTGGGAAGACCGCCGAAAGAGGTGAGCAAAGAAAAAAAGAAAGAGGCACGCTCAGATGAAAGAGTGCGTAATGCCATTGAGGGTAAATTCGGACAGGGAAAGAGGAAATTTAGTCTTGGTCGAGTGATGGCCAAACTACCTGAGACCTCGGAAACGGTAATTGCGATGAACTTTTTGGTAATGAATCTTTCTACTCTACTTCAGAAGACAAAAAGTAAAAAGTTGTAGAGTCGTTTTTCTTGTGAAAAATGGTGTTAATTTTCCTCTCTTTTGTGAGGAGTGATTTGTGTTGACCTTTTTAGACAGAAAGGAACAATAGATTAAACAAAATCTGTATTTTGATTTGTTTCCATAAGGATAAGTTATCTATGCTTTTTCAGTCCATACTTCCCTAACCCACATTTCTTTCGTTTTTTGACTTTTTCAGCAAGCCCTATCTAGCTTTGACGATTCTGTAAAATCAATCATACGCCGCATGAATTGACTACGACGCGAATGATTTTCAGGTCCATTATCAGGGAGCATCTCACCTTTGCAATAAGTAGAAATACTTAACGAGGTAAATGAAAGAGTCAAAAAAGGTAATCATTTAAATAGGAACAGCGATGACGAAGGACTTGTGGTACATTGTCAGAATTCCAACTCGCACCAGTAATTTTAAGACGATGACCAATTTGTTTAACTTGAGATTCGACAGAGCCAGAGCCAATAGAAATGCCCTCTGCCTGCAAATAACCATAATTGACAATCCGATGTTTATGCTTGTTTAAATAAATGATAAAATTCTCAGCTTGAGGCTCTGACCATCCCTCAAAACAGGAGATAGCGGCATCCACTTCACCCGTCCAAAGAAAAGACTTGACCTCCTCAATTCGCTGGAATGACCCCCCAACTTTATAGAGGTTTTCAATTAAGTGATACCAGTCCAAAATTTCAATTCGCTCATGTTTCTGTCCTATCTCACGAAATAAGTTCCAGATACCATCATGTCCATCTCCCAAACAAATTAAAGGCTTAGCCAAAATTTGAGAATTAACCAAATCTAATAAAGCCGAGTTATCTTGAAAAAAGGTAGCTACCCCCAATTGATGAAAACTGACTCCTTTATAATCACGCCAAATTAAGGGTTATCCCTTGGGAGTTCTGAGTCGTACCTTCCCACCATCTATGCTAATTTCTTCGACTTCTGTGTTAGAGGGTAATTCTTCAAAATGATAGCGATGTACAAGGCGTTGTTGCGTACTGTGAGAAATAGCAATTCCCGTCAATGATTGGATTTTCTTAGCTGCTTTTTCATAAGACTCATCGCCACTCAGTAGCAAACAGTTCTTCTCTAACATTGGACTCATCTGAGTTCGAGGCTTTAGTTCTAATTTCTTCGCTTGTTTTTCTGTAATGGGCAATTCCCCCAAAATACTTTGTAATTAGTCACAGCAATAAGTGGGGCTTAATTCTCATTAAGCCCCAAAAATACTAGAGAGGAAGAAAGTCATCAATGGAAGGAGGAGAAAGACCAGAGGAAGATAAAATAAGAGATAACTGTTCGACCGCACTTTTACCTTGAAGTCTCATGGTTTCAAGAAAACTAAACATCATGGCAACAAGTTGTCCGCCCCAATGACTTCTAGCACCGCCACTAACCTTACGATGAATAACAACAGGACGCAAGGCTCTCTCGGCATCATTGTTATCAGGTTTAACTTCAGGAAAAGTAAGAAAAGTAAACCAATCATGCCAATAACGTCGAAAGCGATTAGATAACAATTGGGAATCACTTGCCCATCCCGTGGGCGGCGGATTATCCAGAACCTCTTGAAGTTGAGCTTCAACTAGGGGTCGCTGTTGTTGTAAAGCTTCTAAGCTCAGTTTGCCTTGATGATAATCTCGATGGGATTGACGAGCTTGCTCTAGAATAGGAAAAACTCTCTGAGCAAAAAGTTTATTTTCAGAAAAGTGGGAAGTTTCCAAGGCCTTCAATTCCCGCCCAATATGAGCCAGACATTTCTGTTTATGCTGGGCATTTTGGCGATGGTAAGCCCCCCAACAGTCCGTACTGAGAAGCCCATGAAAATCTTTACCTAATAGGGAATGAACCTCATCGGAACTCCGGCTGGGAGCCAGAAACAAAACACAAACAGAGGAGGAAGTAGCCACCCACATCCAATAGTTAACCCCATTGACGCGATAGCTGGTTTCGTCCACACAACGGACTCCAGGCTCCTGTATGTAAGTCCACCACTGTTCATAACTAGGATACAAGCTTTCGCAAAACCATCGGTGCATTTTAGCTAAACTCCCTTGAGACAGAGGAATGCCAAAGACCGTTTCTACCAAGTATCGTTGTTTTAGCCAAGTCAAATTTCCCCCATATCCCAGCCATCCCACTAAGCTGGATAAGGTTGCACCGTAGCTAAAATCTTCACGACATCCCAAAGGAAGTGGGGCATAACCTTCCCAATCACATTTTGAGCATTGATACTTTTCCCTAACATATTCCCTTACCTCTACTGGTTTACTGACTAATTCAGCTATTTGATTTTTTTTGATGATAGTCTCCTTTTGCTTTTCCACTGACGCACCACATTTTGGGCATTTTTCCATCCTTAAATCTACTATTTCATCTACCCGACCAAACCCGTTTCTGGTTTTACCCACATGGTCGTACTTTGGACCTCTTTTTTTTCCTTTTTGACCGAAGGTTTTGGCGACTTTCTTTTTGTAACCGTCACTGCTTGGGGGCTGAGAGCTATTTTCACTCGTTCTTTGGTTAAGCTTTTTCAGCTTTTCTTTCAACTTTTCTATCTCTTTCTTTAACTCTACCAATTCTTTTCTCAGCTTTTCGTTCTCTTCTTTTTCTTTCTGATAATCTTCATACCAATCTTTTGCCACTTCTTTTTGCCATGGCATTTTCACTTCTTCTTGGTTTAAGTCTGGAACTGGGTCTAGTTTTTTCATAGTCTCCCTATTCTAACCTATCTCTTTAACCGCCTTTCCTTTCTTCATTATTCTTTACTTTTTTCATTTGCTTCTCATTCTCAATAATTTCCTTCTTTATTGCGGTGACTAATTACCCTTTTTGTTAAAACTGTCTTTTGCTATTCTATCGGATCATTTATTTTATGGCTATCTCTGGGGAAACACCTTTTTATCCGATTCATTGCCATCTCCTAATTGCATAAAGAGAGGGACACCACCATCTCCACTACATATCATATTTAACATAAACTGTTTTAGGTCTGGTCGTTTATCTCTGGAATAACCAAATTTTATTTTTATGGCTTTTGTCTGCTCGTCTTCCTCATCTTCTATCCTTTCCTTATACTTCCCTTGTACAGACATTGAGGTTGAGTCTAAATGCTTTGACTTTTGTTCTATTCCAAAGATTGCTGCCGCTTTTAGGACTATTTTCGTGAACAGTTTTTTTACCCCCACTCCAAATACCTTATCCAATGACCTTCCTAGCTTGTCATCATTTAAATCTTCTGCTTTTATTCCTTCTCCTAATAGGTGTTCTAATGCTTTTCCTTTAAAAAATTCACTCAACAAATATAACGGAGCATTAATACATCCTAAGCAGTTTAATATCATTGCTTTTACTATTGTACCTACACTGAGCTTTTCTTGAGGATGAGTTCCCACTTCCTCATCGATAATTTCTACTAAACCCATTTCATCTATAATTCCCGCTACGATTCCTAAGTGGTCGAGGTCTTTAATATTTAGGTTATTCATTTTTACTGTTGATTCTATCTAAGACAAGACTCCATTTTAGAACTTTATTGACATTTTTTATCCTTGCCCGAAATCAATGCACAAGTACCGATACTAGCTCGCGTGAACTAGTGTTCCTCTTCGACAACCTGCGGAATGTGGGTTAAATGCAAAGCCGTTCTGAATTTTTGCGAGAGCCCAGTCATAAAATTGTCTTCCACTTCACCCCCAAGCATTGCTCTTGGCTCAATCAAATTGAGATGTGGTTCAGTATGCTGATGAGTAAGTTACTCAGACGAGGCAATTTCATGAGCAGAGAACAGCTCAAAACTCGCATCCTTGACTTCATTGATTACTTTAATCGCACTATGGCTAAACCCTTCAAATGGACTTATCAAGGCAAGGCATTAAAGCAATGATAAACGGTCGCTCTATTCCCGCCCAAGCCTACTAGCCCTCCAACATCAAGCCCAAATGATTTTTCCTCAAAGTCCACCCAGTCTGCTTTTGCCTAAATTCCTTGCCTCTTCCCCAAGCCCTGATATGCTTACTTTGGCCGCATAGTTATTACCTTATCTGGCATCCATAAACTTCGCACTGTCCAGTTAATTAAAAGATTACGATTTAATTTATGTGTTTACAAACTCTCAAATATATTTTTGTAAACTTTAGCCTGTTGTTCCTGTCTGAAAGTTGCTTCAATCTGATAATCAGAGAGTGTACTAAATGTTAATTTTTTTTGGTGGTGGAGACAAAAACAGATAATTCCAGTCACAAAATCATCAATATCAAAAGGTTCTGCTAAATAACCATTTTTCTGATGCTGAATTAAATCGGGCATTCCTCCTATGTTAAAGGCAACGCAGGGCGTTCCACAGGTTAGGGCTTCTAGCACAGTATTAGGCAAATTATCCTCTAAGGAAGGGGCTAAAAAGACATCAGCAGCAGAGTACACAAGGCGAAGAGATAAGTGATCATGCAATTGCCCAAGATACTGAGTTGGCAGGCCAAAATCTGGCGCGTTTTCTGGTTCACTGGCTCCAAAAATAAGGATTTGTAGTTTATCTTGCCATTCTGTTTGACTAAGTTTGGTTAAGGCTTGCTGTAGAAGCGAAAATCCTTTCCGTCGATCGCTGGTAGCTTGCATGGCCCCAAACAGAATAATGATTTTATCCGAGGGTAATCCTAACAGATTTTTGGCGATCGCCTGATCAACAGGATGATATTGCTTAGGATCCAGACCATTGGGAATAATTTTGAGCGGATAATGTTGCAGTAGGGGACTTTTCCGGACACAATCTGCTAACCAATGACTGAGGGCCACCACCGTTAGATCCAAATTTTTCCAGGCCTTAGCCTTCCGTTGCCAAATCCAATGGGAGAGATCTTTTTGGGTTTGACTACCCAGTTGGGGACATTGACCGCAGCCCCTTTGATAGCGATCGCAGCCATTGGTATAGTGACAACCGCCGGTCAGGGCCCATTGATCGTGCAGTGTCCAGACAATTGGTTTGTGAAACTGGGCTAAACTTTCGATCTGCATAAAGCCCGCCTGAGTCCAATGAACATTAATAACATCGGGGTTGAGATCTCGAATTTTCTTTGCCAGGCGATCAGGAAGCCACTGAGGCGAAAAATAAGTCTCTTCCCGTTGGGGATAAAACTTAAGAGGAAACTGGTCAATTCTGGCCCTGGTTTGGGCGATCGCCATTTCTAGGGGAGTAGTCGGAGACAATACAGAGGAATCATCCGCAGACTTTTTATGAACGAGAATTTGAGCATCGATCCCTGCTTGTCGCAGACCTTGGTAGAGTCGATAGGCTGCCCGTCCTGCCCCTTGTCCAATATCGTAGGTACTGAGTAGCAATACTTTCATGTAGTTTTATTGTCTTAGGAATTACTAGGCAATCTTTCTAAAAACTCCCCTTTTTAAAGAAATTTGAGACAAGGCTCAAAAGGGGGCGGTAAATAGGAAGAGATAAAAATGCTAGGCAGTTGGTACGATTTGAACCTTAATTTTGACCTGTTCCTGAGTATAGGGCAGGTTAACCGTCAGCCTCAACGCATCAAAGTCATTATAGGGTTGGCCATCAATTTCTACATCGGCAATTTTGATAGTTAGAAAAATTTAGACAAATATCTCAGATCTTACTTTGCAGGTGTAACCCTGACTGGGTGAACTATAAAACCCTCTATCCCATTTCTAAAAGCGTTTGAGACTGCTTTGCGAATAATATTGAGGGAGCTTCGGTAATCCTGACTAGCGCGATCGCCCCTCTTTTCGTTATAAAACGAGATAGGTCTCTCATCTGTATTTGGAGAAAATCTTTATGAGCAATACCAGTAACTTCCGTCAGGCCATGCAGGAAGCTCGCTCCCAGTCCCTCATTGGCCCCAACGTCATCCCCAAAGCACTTCCCTACCTTGGTGGAGCCTTAATGCTAACGGCGGTGGGAACCTATGGTGGCTTAGGCATGATGCAGACCAATCCGGCTCTCTTTATGCCCACTTTTTGGGGCGCAATGATTACGTCTCTCATCCTCTTTTTTGTTGCCCGCAATGTGGCGGAAAATGGCAATAATGGGGTGGCTTTACCCCTGTTAGCGTTATACAGCCTATTGTCGGGCTATACCCTGAGTGGAATTGTGGCTCTAGCTCTCGGAACTACTGGAGTCGGACTACAAGGGGTTGGGATCGCGGCCTTAGGCTGTGGGATTACCTTTGTCATTGCCCGTAGTGTGGGTTCTAATCTCTCGGATAAAGATGGACTGGCTCTGACCCAAACCGTTCAACTGGGCATTATGGCTTTGGTTGTGGTGGTTTTTCTGCAAGTCATTCTTTCCTTTTTCCACGTTTATACCCCCAGTTGGTTAGAAATTGGGATTTCTGGGATCGGGGTTTTTCTGTTTGCTGGGGCTTCGGTGGTCGATTTTTATATTTTGCCCCGCACCTACTCTGATAATCAATATCTTTCGGCCGCGCTCTCGATGTACTTAACCTACATCAATCTATTCGTTTTCATTTTGCGCCTCTTAATCTCCCTCAATGGTCGAGACTAAGACTGACAAGACTTGATCAAGCCAGATTGAGCTTGAACGATTTTCCCTCACCAGTTTGCGTGGGGGAGTTTTTTTGAGTTTAAGGAGAATTTAAGGAGTGCGATCGCCGTAGAACCGCCAAGATTGTCCAGACGACCCAGATATAGATAAACTTTTACAGCAGAGACGCATCAGCAACAAGTAAATTATTACTCACTCGACTATGGCATATTATTGGTTTAAAGCCCTTCACCTCATCGGCATTGTGGTTTGGTTTGCGGGATTATTCTATTTAGTACGGCTCTTTGTCTATCATGCCGAAGCCAGGGAACAGCCGGAACCAGCCCAAACCATTCTCAAAAAACAATATGAGTTAATGGAAAAACGCCTTTACAACATCATTACGACCCCTGGCATGGCGGTAACGGTGGCGATGGCCCTGGGATTGATCTATACAGAACCAGGCATTTTAAAATCTGGCTGGCTACACATTAAACTCAGCTTTGTCGCCTTGCTCCTGATTTATCACTTTTACTGTGGTCGCATTATGAAACAGTTGGCCAAGGGAGAGTGTCAATGGACAGGCCAGCAATTTCGAGCCTTAAATGAGGCTCCCACCATTCTCTTAGTGATCATTGTTCTTTTAGCTGTTTTTAAGAATAATTTGCCCCTAGATGCAACCACCTGGTTAATTGTCGCCTTAGTCATTGCCATGGCTGCTTCAATCCAACTCTATGCCAAAAAACGTCGTCGAGATCAGGAAAAGTTAGAACAGAGTTTATCCGTCCAAGAAGAATACTAAAAAAGGATAACGTTTTGTCTAATTTCAAATCCTCTTCCCAGGCTGCTTTACGCCGTGAGTGGCAAGCTCTACAGTGGGGCGTTATTTTACTCCCCCTCAATCCGATTTTGTCTTTATTGGGCTTTCTGTTCGCGCTCTTTAGCACCTGGAAGTCTCAATTTCGCTCGATTATTAACTCTCAATGGGGCCAGGCCTGGGGAATATTGACCCTATGGCTATTATTGACGACGCTACTGGCTCAGTATAAAGGAGAATCCTTACTCGGATTAGCCAATTTTGTTCCCTATTTTGGGGTATTTCTTGCCTATCGCTTAATTTTGCAGGATTTTACCCGTTTACGAAGATTAGCCTGGTATCTGGTTTTGCCCTCTTTTCTTTTAATTGGGTTGGGATTTGGTCAATTGTATGGGGGCTGGGCCACACCAGGCTGGTTAGGGGGACTGGGAACCAATTTAATCCCCTATGGCCGGCCAGAGGGACGAATCTCATCCTTACTGATGTATGCCAACATTTTTTCGGCCTATCTTTTGATGGTCTTGCCTCTGAATGTCGGTTTAGGCATTGAGGGTTTTCGCCAATGGCAACGAGACAAGAGTCAGCGTACCCTTTTTCTCTGGCTGGCTTTGGGATTTTTGGCAATTTTAAATCTTGGCTCCACTTTTCTGACGGATTCTCGCAGTGCCTGGGGAATTAGTTTTGTTGTGGCTGTGGCTTTTGCTTTTTATCTGACCTGGTATTGGTTAATTGGCCTTGGTTTCAGTCTAGCGGCGATCGTGATGTGGGCTTCCTGGGGCCCATTTGGCAAAGAGCCTCTGCGTCAAATTGTACCGAGTTATCTTTGGGCTAGACTTTCAGACGAACTCTATCCCGATCGCTATAAGACGGCATTTCGTAGTACTCAGTGGAATTTTGCCTGGGGAATGATGCAGGATCGGCCTATCTTTGGTTGGGGATTACGCAATTTTACGCCCCTCTATCAAGCCAAAATGAATGTTTGGTTGGGCCATCCCCATAATTTACCACTCATGCTGCTGGGAGAAATTGGCATTCCGGGTACGCTTTTATTTTTGGGAATTGTGGGTATGGGACTATACCAGGCCACCCGTTTGCTATGGGCTCTAGGAAAACCCCAAGGATCAAGGCGGCGACAAAGCCAACATCTCTTGCTAATGTCCTACCTGTTGTCCTTTGCCAGTGTGATGGGCTACAACCTCTTAGATGTCACGATTTTTGATATTCGGGTTAACCTGATGGGCTGGATTATCCTAGCCGCGATCGCCGGAGTTAGCCAACGATATCAACGACTCTGGCAATCAAGCCGATTCCGGTTTCGGTAAGGAGGACGGATGAAGTAAAAGCTCGGCAGTAGAACGTTTTTCCACCATTTCGCGGGTAATCATACAATTCTTGAGATCTTTGCGGGAGGGTAGTTCGTACATGACATCCAGCATTAACTCTTCCACAATACCTCGTAGGGCCCTCGCTCCCGTTTTACGTCGATAAGCTTCCTTGGCGATCGCCTGAATGGCATCCACTTTAAACTCCAGTTGCACACTATCCATGTGGAGCAGTTTTTGGTATTGCTTAACGATCGCATTGCGGGGCTGGGTCAAAATAGCAATTAGGGCATCTTCATCTAAGGGTTCAAGGGAAGCTAACACCGGAATTCGTCCTACAAATTCAGGAATCATGCCAAAGCGCACCAAATCATCGGGTTCTACCTGACGCAATAGATCGGCTGCCCGTTTTTCCTTACTTTGAGCATCAATCCCCGGCCGGATAAAGCCCATCGATTTTTTACCTAAGCGTTGGTCAACCACCTTTTCCAAGCCAACAAAGGCCCCGCCACAGATAAAGAGAATATTACTCGTATCAATTTGAATGCAATCTTGATAGGGATGTTTTCTGCCCCCCTGGGGAGGCACATTGGCGATTGTCCCTTCCAGCATTTTTAAGAGAGCTTGCTGTACGCCTTCACCGGAAACATCACGGGTAATGGAAGGATTTTCACTTTTGCGGGCGATTTTATCAATTTCATCAATATAAATAATGCCTCTTTGAGCCTCTTCCACATCCAGATCTGCCACTTGTAGAAGCCGCAGCAAAATGTTTTCCACATCTTCTCCGACATAGCCGGCTTCGGTCAGGGTAGTTGCATCTGCCACCGCAAAGGGAACATCCAGAATTTTAGCTAGGGTTTGGGCTAAGAGCGTTTTGCCCGATCCCGTTGGCCCTACCAATAAGATATTGGATTTTTGGAGTTCAATATTGTCTTCCTTGCCATCCTCTGGATTACCTGGGACAAGGCTCAAACGTTTGTAGTGGTTATAAACAGCTACCGATAAAACCTTCTTGGCATCTTCTTGTCCAATGACATACTCATCCAAGTATTGCTTAATTTCCGTGGGTTTCGGTAGTTTTCCCAGGGTTAGGCGATCTCCATTGGCTTTGCGTTTATGGTTTGAGTTATGGGAGGGAGAATTTGTTGCATTGGGGGCCTGAGCTTCTAGCAACTCCTCATCCAAAATCTCGTTACATAGCTCAACACACTCATCACAGATATAAACCCCTGGCCCAGCGATTAACTTGCGTACCTGTTCTTGAGATTTACCACAAAACGAGCATTTGAGGTGAGAGTCATATTTAGACATATTACTAACTAAGAGAGGTGACAGGGACGGTGGGATCAGGGAGATGGGGACGGAAAATGACACGATCAATCAGCCCATACTCCTGGGCATCCTGAGCCGACATGAAAAAGTCGCGTTCCGTATCTTCCATAATGCGATCCATCGGTTGCCCTGTATGTTCGGCTAACATGGTATTGAGACGTTCCTTGATATAAAGAATTTCTCTTGCCTGAATTTCGATCTCAACCGCTTGACCTTGAGCACCTCCTAGCGGCTGGTGAATCATAATTCGTGAACTGGGTAGAGCCATTCTTTTGCCTTTTGTACCACCCGACAAGAGAAAAGCCCCCATACTGGCCGCTAATCCAAAGCAAATGGTGACCACATCAGGACGGATCTGCTGCATGGTGTCGTAAATCGCTAAGCCAGCATAAACTGAACCACCAGGAGAATTAATATAAATCTGAATATCTTTTTCGGGATCTTCTGCATCTAAAAAGAGCAGTTGGGCCACAATGGAATCGGCCACTTGATCATCGACTGGGGTTCCCAGGAAAATAATTCTTTCTCTGAGTAAGCGCGAATAAATATCAAAGGCTCTTTCTCCTAGCCCTGATTGTTCCACCACCATCGGAACGACGTTCTGCACCTGGGGATGACGATAGCTCTGAATGGGGTATTGGGGCGATCGCGATTGAACCATAGAGGGAGAGAGGTAGGGTTAATTAATCAAAAATAATGAACTGGAAAGTAAGCAGACTCAAGGGAAGGAGAAATCGCTCAGATTATGTCATCGTTTTAAGATTCCCCCCTTATTATGCCCTAGTTAAGCAGAAATGGGGGGAATTTGGGAGAGAGAAACAACGCTGAAGGTAGAGCTTTATTCTGGCTGCGCTGCACTTTCCTCAACGACTTCGCTGACTTCTGCTTCTATCGCTTCAACCACTTCACTGACCTCGGCCTCTATCGCTTCAACCACTTCACTGACCTCGGCCTCCAAAACGTCTTCTTCGTCCGGTGGATTCAGCGTTCCTTTAGGAACCCGTTCAACTTGAATTTGATTCCGCAACAGTTCCAGTACTTTCTTGCTGGTCAATTCTTCCGTGACAACCTCTGTCAACTTTTCTTGGTTAATGGTTTGTCCGGCTAGTTGAGTCCGAATCTCATTGATTCTGGCCGTTAGTGCTTCTGCCTCCGGTTTGAGATCTTCAATTTTGGCAATTTCTTGCACAATCAGAGCTTGTTTTAACCGTTCTACCGCTTCAGGGCGAGCATTTTCTCGAAGCGCAGTAAGATGTTCTGACCCGAACAACTGGCGAATATCTAACCCCATTTGTTCCATCTGAAGAGCCGTCTGTTGAAGAACCCTGGTGATCTCCTCTTGAACCAATGTGTCTGGTAAATCGATTTCACCGACTGTCAGTAAAGCGTCTAAGATGGCATTATCAATACTGTTGTTGGTTTGCTCCTCTGCTTCCTCTTGATATTGTTTCTCCAGAGATTCCCTGAGTTCGGCCAAGGTGGCATATTCACTCACCTCACCGGCAAAGTCATCATCCAGTTCGGGTAATTCTTTGGCTTTAATTTCTTTGAGCGTGATATTAAAGATAACAGACTGACCTGCAACGGTTTCCAAGGGATAATCGTCAGGAAATACAACGGTAATGTCCTTGTTTTCATCTAGGGCAGTACCCACAATTCCCTCTACCATGCCTTCGACAAAACGACCTTCCTCTAGATCAATCTTAAAGTCGGTTCCTTTAATATCGGCGATCGCCTCTCCCTTGCTGCCATCTTCTGAGAGGGCATAGGCTTGATAATCAACAATGGCCACATCTCCCCTTTGGGCTGGACGATCTTCAATTGGGACTAAATCTGCCTGTTGTTCTCGTCGTTGTTGGAGCCAGTCCTCGACCGATTGGGGATCATAGGGGGTTTCCTCGGCTTTGACCGACAGAGCTTTGTAGTCACCGAGGACAACACTGGGCGCAACATCTACCGCCGCCTGAAAGCTGAGGGGAACCCCTGGAATAAATTTCTCCACTAACTCATCAAAGCTAGACCGTAAGTTGTAATTGCCTAGAGCCGTAATCTCTTCCTGTTCCAAGGCCTGTTTGAAACTATCTTGGATTAATTCTTCCAAAGCGGTGGCCTTGATATAGCTGGCTCCTAGCCGTTGTAGCAGAACTTGACGCGGTACTTTCCCTTTCCGAAACCCAGGAATATTCACGGTGCGGGCAAGGTTCTTGACAACTTTTTCGTAGGCTGCCTGAGATTTTTCAGCCGGGATCTCAATTTCTAAACCGATTTGACTGTCAGGGAGTTTTTCCTGGGTGACTTTCATTGATGTCTGAATCTTACTTACTAAACGTTAAACGATAAAAGCCCTTGGGCAGTTTGATTTCCAGATTTTTACTTGTCTAACTGGCTGCTCATGGTATGCTTGGAAAAGCGATCGGGTATCAACCCTACTGGCGTGGTTGTCCAGAATTGCTGAGAACGGAAACAATTTTCCCAATCAGCCTTTCTGATGATATTACATTAGAGGACAGTCGGAGTCGGAAATTTCCGTTTCTGAATCAAAGGTCTCAACCATTAGGTTGTACTCTATCAGTCGAGGCCAAGATCGCGCCATAGAATGTCTAATTAAAATCAACTTTAACCTCTGAACTGCTTTGTTTCCTTGATGTAGATACCCTCTGTTTTTGTCTGCCGATGCTTTTAGATAATATAATTACGACCCTTTTCCGCCTATTGTCTTGAAGTTTAGGGTGACTCGGTTCTACCCTTAATAAATGGCTCAGTCTTCTACCCTAGCTACACTAGAACTAAATCTTAATTTCTAACATTTACTAGAATTAAATCTTAATCTCTAACGTTTTACGGTTACTTGAGCATTATCATTGAATTCCCTTGTCCGCAGAATTTAAGGGCTTCTTAGTCTTTCCCATCGTGATTTTCTGATCTTTAAATTAAACATTTTATCTATCATTCAGTATCAGGAGGTATAAAAATTTGTCTAGAGCAGTACGGGTCGCTATTCTGGGGGCGACAGGAGCCGTTGGCACTGAACTACTAGAACTGCTTGAGAGTCGTCAATTTCCAGTCAGTCAACTGACCTTGCTGGCCTCTCCTCGTTCGGAGGGGAAAAGGATGATGTTTCGAGGGCAATCTTTAGTCGTAGAAGCAGTGAACGAAAACTCGTTTAAAGAAGTTGATCTGGTTTTAGCCTCCGCCGGTGGTTCAAGCTCTAAAGCCTGGGCCGAAACCATTGTGAAGTCTGGGGCGGTGATGATTGACAACTCCAGTGCTTTTCGTATGTTGCCGACGGTGCCATTGGTGGTTCCAGAAATTAACCCCGAAGCGGCTGAAAAACATCAGGGTATTATTGCCAACCCCAACTGTACAACGATTTTATTGGGCGTTGCGGTCTATCCATTGCATCTTGTCCAACCCATTAAGCGCATGGTGATTGCTACCTACCAGTCCGCTAGTGGAGCCGGAGCCAGGGCCATGGAAGAGGTTAAACAGCAAACCCAGGCAATTTTAGCGGGGGAACAGCCCAAGGCGGAAATCTTGCCCTATCCCTTAGCCTTCAATCTTTTTCCCCATAACTCACCCTTAACGGAATCTGGTTATTGTGAGGAGGAGATGAAGATGATTAATGAGACTCGCAAAATTTTTGATGCTCCTCAGATCCAAATTACGGCAACCTGTGTGCGAGTCCCGGTGCTTCGGGCCCATTCGGAGGCGGTTAATTTAGAATTTGAGCGTCCTTTTGCGGTGGCCAAGGCTAGGGAAATTTTGTCCCAAGCTCCTGGAGTTGAACTTTTGGAGGATTGGCAAGCTAATTATTTTCCCATGCCCATTGATGCGACAGGGAAGGATGATGTTTTAGTGGGGCGAATTCGCCAGGATCTTTCCCATGCCAACGGTTTGGAACTCTGGCTCTGTGGGGATCAGATTCGTAAGGGGGCAGCCCTGAATGCGATTCAAATTGCCGAATTGTTGGTAAAAAAAGATCTCTTACGCCCAACTTTAGCGATCGCCTAAGTTCTTTTTCCCAAACGCTTAACTATTCACTCTCAACTATTGACCCCTTTATGAGTTTTCCTCCCTTTGGACGAGTAATCACCGCCATGGTTACTCCCTTTGATGAAGCCGATCACGTCAATTATGCGATCGCCGAAAAATTGGCTGATCATTTGATCACTCATGGAAGTGATGCTTTGGTGGTCTGTGGTACAACGGGGGAATCGCCCACCCTTTCCTGGGAGGAAGAACATCAGTTATTTGAGGTGGTTAAAAATACGATTGGTAATCGCGGTAAGGTTTTGGTGGGAACCGGGTCTAATTGTACCCAAGAGGCGATCGCGGCTACCCAAAAAGCAGCTACATTCAAAGTAGATGGGTCTTTACAGGTGGTTCCTTACTACAATAAACCACCCCAGGAAGGTCTCTATCGACACTTTGAGGCGATCGCTAAAGGCTGTCCTGAATTACCAATGATGCTCTATAACATTCCAGGGCGTACTGGACAAACGCTTTTACCGGAAACCGTTGCTCAACTGGCTCAGATTGACAACATTGTGGCGATCAAAGAGGCCAGTGGTAGTCTCGATCAAGCCGCCCAAATTCGTTCCCTAACTCCTCCTGAATTTGCCATTTATGCCGGCGATGACGTTTTGACCCTGCCCCTATTAGCAACAGGCGGGGCCGGTGTGGTTAGTGTCGCCAGCCATCTAGTGGGCGAACAATTGCAAACCATGATTCAGTCTTTTATAGACGGTCAGATTACCCAGGCGATGGATACGAACTTAAAACTTTTGCCCTTGTTTAAAGTACTTTTCTGTAACACGAACCCGATTCCGATCAAAGCGGCCCTTAAATTGATGGGCTGGCCCGTCGGTGGATTGCGCTTGCCGCTCTGCGAGCTTTCTGATACTCAAACGCAAGCGGTGGCCAAGGTGTTACGGGAGTTAGAACTCCTTTAAGGCTTTAAACGCTTTTTCGAGAGTCAGCCTCGGCGATCGCTCAAGACTAAAACTCATTTCTCTCTTTGATGACAATTCACAAAGACCCATCCAACCGTTTAAAACCCAAACCAAGGAAATGAGATTAACCCTTCCAGCCAGAAATCTTTTGATTTTCAGAAAAGTGGGAAATCCAGACAGTCTTATCATTGACATTTTGTCTTTTGATATAGTATGATTTCGGGGAAGATATTTATTTGGGTTCTGTTAATATTTTGACCCTAAAATTTAAGCAAAAACCATCAATTTTCTAGAAGCTATGTTAATCTAGAAATAGCAGCGAGAAAAGACAGTATAAAACCATAACATCTAGATAAAATTATCTTGAACCAATGGCTATAACTTTGCGCTCCTTCAGGTAAACTTGGTAGAAAATGAAGACAGTGACTCTCAATGAAAGGTCAAAATGAGAACGAGGCGGCCTGCCTGTTATAGGCTAGAAAATCGTTCCACAAGATTGGATCACTGGATTTAGGTTTGCTAAAAGTGTCTTGAAAATCAAATATCCCCTATCAGTCTCACCATTGAGATACTTAATGTTATTGAAGTATTGGTAAAAGAAGTATTTATTTTCTTAACCCGATATTCAGTAAAACACGAAAGCTTTTTCTTCGGGCATTGAGTAGAGCAGAATACTTGAATATTAGCTTGATTTTTGACCGTTGACTTGTTTGACTGCTGACTAATCTTCTATTTACATCGTTCCTTTAGGAGGAAAATGACTAAAACTGAAAATCAACCAACCTTAAAAATTATTCCCCTCGGTGGCTTACATGAAATTGGCAAGAACACCTGTGTTTTTGAATATAATGATGAAATTATTTTATTAGATGCAGGTATTGCCTTTCCTACCGATGAAATGCACGGTATCAATGTGGTTTTACCCGACATGACCTATCTACGGGAAAATCGCCATAAAATCAAGGGGATGATCGTTACTCACGGCCATGAAGATCATATTGGTGGCATTCCCTACCACCTTAAACAATTTGAAATTCCGATTATCTATGGGCCCCGTTTAGCGATGGCCCTACTGCGCGACAAGTTAGAAGAAGCGGGCATGGTTAAGCGCACCACCTTACAGAGTGTATTACCTAGAGAAATTGTCCGTTTAGGAAAATCGTTTGTGGTGGAATTTATTCGCAATACCCATTCCATTGCTGATAGTTTTAGCGTTGCGATCCATACGCCCATTGGCGTAGTTATCCATAGTGGAGACTTTAAAATCGACCATACACCGGTGGATGGAGAACATTTTGACTTACAGAAATTGGCAGAATATGGCGAAAAAGGTGTTTTGTGCCTACTGAGTGATTCAACCAATGCGGAAGTGGCGGGAACAACTCCCTCGGAACGGTCTGTAATCCCCAATCTGGATCGCGTATTTTCCCAGGCAAAAGGGCGGTTAATGATTACTACCTTTGCGTCTTCTGTTCATCGAGTCAATATCATTCTCAATTTAGCTCTCCAACATCACCGTAAGGTCGCAGTGGTGGGCCGTTCTATGTTGAATGTCATTGCCCATGCCCGTCAATTGGGTTACGTCAAATGTCCTGAAGATCTGTTTGTTCCCCTAAAAGCAGCCCGTAATCTTCCCGATGATCAGGTTCTCATTCTGACGACAGGTTCCCAGGGAGAACCATTGGCCGCAATGACCCGTATTTCTAAAGGGGAACATCCTCAAATTAAGGTTCGTCGTGGCGATACGATCATTTTCTCGGCTAATCCCATTCCAGGTAATACGATCGCCGTCGTTAGCACCATTGATCGGTTAATGATGGAGGGAGCCGATGTTATTTACGGGCGAGAAAAAGGAATTCATGTCTCTGGTCATGGTTCCCAGGAAGAGCACAAATTAATGTTAGCTCTGACCAAACCGAAGTTCTTTGTGCCTGTGCATGGTGAGCATCGGATGTTAGTCAAACACGCTCAAATGGCTCAAGCAATGGGGATTCCGGCTGAAAATACGGTCATTGTCAATAACGGCGATATGATCGAGCTTGCGGCAGATCGGATTGGGATTTCAGGCCAGGTTAAGGCCGGTATTGAGTTAGTAGATCAGGCCGGTATTGTCCATGAACACGTCATGCTGGAACGTCAACACTTAGCGGAGGATGGTTTGGTGACAGTCGCCGCTGCGGTTAGTCGTGACGGAAAATTACTGGCTCAACCAGAAGTCCATCTGCGCGGAGTGGTCATGACCGTAGAACGTGCCCTCTTCCACCAATTAATCATTCGCACTATTGAACGCTTTTTGGTAGAACGTTGGAGTGATTTTTGTATCTCGAATGGCACGGAAAAGGTGAATTGGGACTACCTCCAGAAGGAGTTAGAAAATACATTACAGCGTTTAGTCAAGCGTGAACTGCAAAGTAGTCCGATGTTAGTTTTTATCCTGCAAACGGAAACCCCTCTGTTTTCCACCAACGGTTTTACCAATGGCAAGGGGACAGAAAACGGCGATCGCCTGGTTAATAAGATCAAACCCATGCTTGCTTCCGCTCTATCAACAGTAACCACCATAACATTAGAAGAAAAGGAAGTCAGTAAACCTGAAATTGCTTCGACCAAGACCTATCGTCGCAAACGTTCTACTGCCAGCGTTTCTTAAGATAATCTTTATAACAATTTAAGTACAGAGAATGATATCTTAAAGGAAAGCGATCAACTCTGTATTTTTTTGTCGCCTTATTTTTGACCACAATCAACATTCATACTTATGACACTCTCAAGTCTGACGAACCCTGTCACCCTACCCCAAAATATTCAAGAGATCGCGGTGACGATCGCTGCGAAAAATCTAGATCCAACCCTCTTAAGCGAACAGTTTCTCAAATTAAGTGGCATTGTCCCCAACGAATGGGAAGCAGCTCGACAGCCTGTTTTTAGCCCTGGCGGTTCTCAGATCGTCTTTAAAAATGGTTTAGGTATTGTGGCTCAACCTCGTACCGTTACCTTTATGGAAACAATGGGTAATAAGCCGCAGGAAGAGATTCTGGTGGCAAAAATTGCTATTCAGTTTATTGATAAGTTACCCAATGCAGAATACCAAGGTTTAACCATTAGCCCTAAATATCTGATTCCTTTTCCCCAAAATGCAGACGGTGCTCGTCAATATATTACCCGCACGCTCTTAGCCCCTGGCCCCTGGCAAGATTTTGGCCAAGCGCCCGTCCAAGCAGGTGTTAATTTTCTTTATCAATTTGAAGGCTGTCAATTAAGTCTAGGCATTAATCAAGCGACCCTACAACTTCCTGATCAAGGTAATGTTTCTGCGCTACTGTTTGCCGGGAATTTTAATTATCCGATTGAAAATCCCGATCCTCAGGCCAGACTGAAAATGCTTCACCAATATCTTAATGGCTGGCAGTCTGATCTAGATACCTTCCGAGGCATTGTCTATGATCGCTTTTTAGTCCAACGTCAACCGGAAACGGTTTTTGGCTAATTGGCTTAGGCTGTACTTTCCTTACTTAGTAATCAGCAATTCCAAATTCAGAACGATTTTACCCTATTCCGGCGATCGCGGATACCACGTTGGCCAATATTCAGCAATTCTAAATTTGCGCTGTAGCAAGGGTTTCAGGTTTTAGTTCGCGTAATATGGGGTAAAATTCAACGGGATTAACAAGTTCATTTTACGAGTCTTCAGGCTTTTGGGCATAATAGTACACCTGGGATTGCCCCAAAAACCCTCTTTTAAATGTTCTTTAAATCCCTAAAAGGCTTGCTGTGTCTAAAACTGAGAATTGCTGGTTCTAGTATAGAAATAAATTGGGGAGCGCCCTTCCTATGGGAGAATAGAAAACGGTGGCCAAATTTTAGGTCATCTCGATAAACGATTATTTAAAACGTCTTAAACGAGACTTATTCTAGAAATCCGATGACTGCAACCCTTCGCCCAAAAACTCGCCGTGTAGTCTTTCCCTTCACTGCCATTGTGGGCCAGGAAGAAATGAAACTGGCCTTGCTGTTAAATGTGATCGATCCCAAAATTGGAGGGGTGATGATCATGGGCGATCGCGGAACGGGAAAATCCACAACCATTCGTGCCTTGGCTGACCTTTTACCGGAAATTGAAGTCGTCGCCAATGATCCTTTTAATTCCCACCCCACTGATCCCGATTTAATGAGTGATCAGATTCGCAACCTGGTGGACAATCAAATGCCTCTGACCATTGCGAAAAAGAAAGTAACGATGGTTGATTTACCGTTAGGAGCCACCGAGGATCGGGTTTGCGGCACTATTGATATTGAAAAAGCCCTTTCGGAAGGGGTTAAGGCCTTTGAACCAGGTTTATTGGCCAAGGCCAATCGCGGCATTCTTTATGTGGATGAAGTTAATCTGCTGGATGATCATTTAGTAGATGTACTGCTAGATTCGGCGGCAGGGGGTTGGAATACCGTTGAGCGGGAAGGTATTTCCATTCGTCACCCGGCTCGTTTTGTCTTGGTGGGTTCCGGCAACCCCGAAGAAGGCGAATTGCGTCCCCAGTTGCTAGACCGTTTTGGAATGCACGCCGAAATTCACACGGTACGTGAGCCTAGTCTGCGGGTTCAAATTGTTGAGCAGCGATCAGATTTTGACCAAAACCCTTTGCCTTTTTGTGATCAATATCAATCTGAGCAGGATCAACTACAAGCCAAGTTAGTCACGGCTCAAAACCTATTACCCCAGGTGGCGATCGACTATGAGTTACGGGTTAAAATCTCAGAGGTTTGTTCGGAACTGGATGTGGATGGCTTACGAGGCGATATTGTTTCCAATCGAGCGGCCAAGGCTTTAACTGCTTTTGAGGGACGTACAGAGGTGACAGTGGATGATATTCGTCGAGTCATTGTTCTCTGTTTGCGTCATCGTTTACGCAAAGATCCTTTGGAGTCAATCGATTCGGGTTATAAAGTGGAAAAAACTTTTAATCGGGTTTTTGGTCTAGAGGCAGTTTAGGGATCAAAACACTGCGATTTTGTTACTGAATCATGGATAATTCCCTTGGGCAAGAAATTTTACGATTATCCGAGGTCAGTTTAACGGATGCTAATGGTTTTGAGACGATTTTAAATAATATTTCCTTTTCCCTGAATCGCGGCGATCGCTGGGGAATGATGGGGCCATCGGGGGCGGGTAAAACTTCTTTATTACGTCTCTTAAATCGTCTTCTAGAACCGAGTCAGGGAAGTTGTTTTTTTGAAGGCAAACCCTTTCAGGAGATTCCCATTGTTAGTTTGCGTCGTCAAATTGTTCTTGTACCCCAGGAACCCAAATTACTGGGGATGACGGTTCAAGAAAGTTTGGCCTATCCTCTCACATTACAACAACTTAAACCCCAGGAAATTCAAAGCAAAATTCAACAGAGTTGCGATCGCTTTCACATTCCGGCGGCTTGGTTAGATCGCAATGAATTGCAATTATCCTTGGGACAACGACAGTTAGTGACGATTGTGCGGGGCATTCTGATGGAGCCGAAAATTTTACTCCTAGATGAACCCACCTCTGCCCTAGACGGCGATTGGGCGGAAGATTTGCTGAAAGAGCTTTGTCTGTTGAATGAACAAGGAATGACAATCATAATGGTCAATCATCAAGCCCATTTAATTGAACGTTTTACAACCCAGGTATTATCTTTGCAAGCAGGACAATTGGTTTAGGTTCAAAGAAAGATTAAACTCCTTAGATGACGCGATCGCACTCCCCGCAATGGTCAAAAAATAGATCATCTACTTTCTCTGATAGCGTTATTCCTATGCAATGCTTTTAACAGATTCTACCTTGTTCTAGCTAATTTCTAACTCACTTTGCCCTTCAAAAAAAGAGATAGTTAACCAGCAGACTAACCATGCGATTAACCATCTCTAGCAATACAGATGACGCTTTTCAAATCAGCTTAACGGCACGCAGACCGTAGAGTAAACCGAGAGTTAAACTCGTAAAAACCACAAAATAACCAATAAAAATAGCAACACCGGCGGTGGACATTGTTTCTAACCTCTTTTAAGTAAACTCGATTATTTGCTATTGTACTTCCCATAGTCTCTCATTGATCACCGAATTTATGGCCACCCTGATTCCTGTCCCTTTGCCCCAGAATCCCTACCAGATTGTTATTGCAGCCAATTCCCTAGCTAATGTGGGTCAACATCTCAAGCCACTACAATTAGGAAAAGAAATACTACTGGTCTCCAATCCTGAAATCTTTGACTTCTACGGGCAGATCGTACAGGAATCTCTACTGCAAGCTGGATACAGCGTTATAGTTCATTTTATTCCGGCTGGCGAATCCTACAAAACCCTGGATTCCATTGCTCAAATTTATGACAAGGCAGTAAAAAATCGTCTAGAGCGGTCTTCCACCTTTGTGGCTCTCGGCGGGGGAGTTATTGGCGATATGACGGGCTTTGCGGCGGCGACCTGGTTGCGAGGAGTTCATTTTGTCCAAATTCCCACGACGCTTTTGGCTATGGTTGATGCGGCCATTGGTGGTAAAACAGGGGTTAATCATCCTCAAGGCAAGAATTTGATCGGAGCTTTCTATCAACCTCGTTTGGTCTATATCGATCCTTTGGTGCTAAAAACCTTACCAGAACGGGAGTTTCGAGCCGGTATGGCCGAGGTCATTAAATATGGCGTAATTTGGGATCAGGATTTATTTGAACAGTTAGAGACAACAGCCGATCTCTCCTATTTGGAGGCCTTACCCGATCGCCTGTTGGAAACGATCATTACCCGTTCCTGTCAAGCCAAGGTGGATGTGGTCACTCAAGACGAAAAAGAAGCCGGATTACGCGCTATTTTGAACTATGGTCATACATTGGGCCATGCCGTAGAAAGTTTGACGGGCTATAGTCAAATTAATCATGGGGAAGCGGTGGGCATTGGCATGGTTGCGGCTGGAGAAATTGCAGTCAAGATGGGACTTTGGAGCCAAACCGATTGCGATCGCACGTTGTCCCTGATTGAAAAAACGGGCTTACCCACTAAAATTCCCGCCGAATTAAAGCTAGAAGCGATTTTAAATACTTTACAAACCGACAAAAAGGTTAAGGCCGGTAAGGTACGCTTTATTTTACCAACGGCGATCGGGGAAGTTATCGTCAGTGATGATGTTACTTCAGAGATTTTAGAAGCAGTTTTAGGCTCCAAGGATAATGGATAATGATCTCTCCCTAAAAAGGAAGAGGATTGAAAGAAATGAATTTTTTTGCTTTTTTCTCCCTGAAGGAACAGGCTTTTAACCAAATTAATTATCAATTATCCATTGTCAATTATCCATTGGGAAAGGCTTCTAGGGCTTGGATCAATTCTGTCACCGCGATCGCCGACCAACCGCCCTCACCACAGCGTCCTTGCAGAAGAATTAAGCGTAATGAAAAAGCCTGGGGATAACCTTCAGCCTCTAGCCAAAGTAACTCACTTTCCGCTTCACAAGTAATCTTTTCCTCCTCCATTAATTCCGTTGCAATGACGGTGATCGTTGTTTTTAATTGACTGAGCAAACGACAAAAATCTTGAAATTCAGCCTCGGTTAATTCCAATGCCCAATTTTCTCCACCCACTAAACCTCGATAGATGTCCCGATCTGGATCAAAACCCAAACGCCATCCTTTTCCTTCTTTCAAAAGGCGTGCAGAAAAGATATTATTATGCTCACTTATCTGCTCACTCATTGACTATCCCGTTGAATTTGACGAACCAGGGTAATTTGATCGGGACTTAAACCAGCTAACTTTAATTGGGCTAAAAAATCCGGTTGTCGATAACGAGCATCTAAATTAAGGGCACGGCGATACATTTGTCTGGCTTTAAGGCGATCGCCTTGATCCCAATAGATTAAAGCCAGGGCAATCCAGGTGTGGGGATTATGGGGTTCTAACTTAGCCGCCTTTTGTCCTGGTGGCAGAGCTAAATCGAATTGTTTTAAACGCTGATAGGCCAGAGCCAGATTATAGTAGGCAATTTCATTGTTTGAATCTAAGGCCACCGCCTGTTGATGGGTTTGAACCGCCGCCGAGAGATCGCCACTGACCAAATAAACAATGCCGAGAGCATTTAAAGCTGGTACTAATTTTGGATTTTGCTGAAGAGCCTTTTGCAATATCTGGGCGGCTTCTGTTTCCTGGCCGGCCAGATGTAATGTCCATCCCAATAATACGTAGCCCGAAGTTTCATCAGGATTAAGCGCGACGGCCTTTTTAAAGGCTTGAATGGCTTGGGGATAATCGCCTTGATTGCGGTATTTCAGTCCTAATTGACGATATTTTTGGGCTGCCTGGGGATCTTTGGGAGAAGGTGAGGGGGAGAGAGAGGGACTGGGGGGAAGGGGAGAGGGGGGGAGAGGGGGACTAGGGGGAGATTGGCAACCGTTAAGTAGAAAAGCGATCGCCGCTATCAAGAACCAACTCGATGGACAATGGAAGTAAACGGTTTTAAACGATAAGTTATTTAAGATCATTGGGACTGGGGCGTTGGCTCAGGAGTTACCAGCCGGTTTGATGAGGTCTTGGGGTACAGGGCTATTACATGGGGTACAGGACGGGGCTGATAGGTAACGAGGGATTTGCCTTCGTAGGCAAGGGATGTACTGGCTCCTGAATCGACCATAATGGCATCTCGGAAACCTAATTGAGCTAGGGTTTGTCCTAGAGAAACCGCATCCACTAGATTTTGGGTGACACCAAGTACAGGCTGCCCTGCTTGATTAATGCCCCAAAAGGCCCGATTCCGTCGCGCATCAAAGCCGTATAGATTGCCAAACGATTCTGGAGTACTAGCTTTTCCGTCTTTGACTAACCAGGCTCCAGCGACAAAAGCATCGGTAATCGGGTTGGGATTTTGAGTTGTTTCAGCGTCTGACGAAACTGGTGGACTTTCGCTATTTTGAGGAGTTTGGCTATTGGCGGTCGGGTTGGCTTCGGCTTGAATACCGGCCAACGTATTATGACGTTCGGGATCAAAGGGGATAAATTTAATCCAATTGGTGGTAATCAAAACTAAAGGCCGTCCAGTCAGTTTCGGATTTTCACTCTTATTACCAGGGACAAAACCCCGATTAGAGCTAAGAGCCGGGCCAATGAGAATATTAGAATTTAAAGATTTGAGCGAAAAGAAGGTTCCATCCAATCCCGCCACTGCACCGGTTCCCTTGAGGATTTCTGGGACTTGATAGCGACTATCGGCATGAATGGTACGGGGAGTGCCGCCACTGACTAAAATAATGTCGTTACCGTTTAGCTTAAATTCTCGATGTTCAATAGGGGTAGTTAAGTTAAATTGATCTGCTGGTACGGGAGCCGGATATCCTCCCCAAGCTGAGGCGATCGCTGTTTTTAAATTGGACTGTCCAAAGCGGCCAATACTGAACAGATCGGGGGAAGCCCCTGCATATTTTTCATCGTTATCATCCATCGAAAAGGCCAGTTGATAACCAGCAGCAATCACCCATTGTTTGACCCGTGCATCATATTTGCCTTCAGGGTAGGTAAAGTAATGGATGGGAATCCCTAAACGTTCTTCTAGTAGGCGTTTGGAAATAATAATTTCCTGGTTGAGTTGATCATCGGTTAGGGGACGTAAATCGGAAGGATGGCTAATAGAATGGGCTGAAATAGTCACTAACGGATCCGCCGCCATTGCCTGTAATTGTTCCCAGGTTAGGCTACTGCGTTTGGTGGTTCCTTCCATTTTTTTGAGATAGATGGAGAAAACAGCTGGATAACCATATTTCTTTAATAGCGGATAAACATATTCATAGTGACCGCCATAGCCATCATCAAAGCTCAGAAGAACGGGTTTATTGGGTAGGGGAATGCCCGTGCGGAGGTGGGCTAACAGCATATCAGGACTAATGGGAGTTAAGCCCTGTTGTTTAATTTCTTGAAAATGGGCTTCTAATTCCTCTGGTGTCACATCCCAGGAAACCTCCTTTTTCGGGAGAATATCATGGTACATAATAATCGGAACAGAGGCTAATTTTGCCTGGGCATTAATTTGTGGGAAAGGGGCAACCGGTGGAAGAACAATTTTGTTTTCGTCAGATGCTGGGGTTATTTGAGCCGCTAATTTACCAAGGAAAGAGGGAGATTGATGGTTGGCTTCAGAGCTTGAGTTCGCATTAGGGAAAAGACTGATAGAGGCAGCTAAATTCTGGCAGAGCGATCGCGGAGTTTCTTGAGTCTTATCTGTAGAGCTTTCTGTCGTTTGAGGCGATGTCGTATTCTGGGGCGATGCAGGTTCTAGAGGGGATACCAGGGGAGAGGGAGCGGTTGCCAGATTCTGAGAAGGTTGGGCTGGCTGAGAGGCTGAGATTTCTCCGGTTTGAGCAGTTTGAGCGGTTTCAGTGCTTTCAGTGCCTTGGGCTGCGACTGGCTTCGGAAAACAGACGCTCAGGATTTCGTTAACCCCTTTCTGGATCAAGCTATCGTCCAAACTATTCGGCAGGGGACTGGCTAACGTCTTTGGCTCAGAGGACTGAGATGTCTCAGAATGGCGAGCAGGCAAAATCATCAAAGAGGCAGCGATCGCTGAACTTCCTACTAATCCAAGGGACAACAGCAACAAGGGAATTTTCCACTTCATGGCGATCTAGCAGACAGAACTTTTGGCATACGTATATATAACATAATTCTTAACATTTGGAGCAATTAGAAATTTTCTTTAGGGATTTTCAGGGCAATTTCCTTTAAGTCACCCTGGTTAATGAGGGTTGAATATCATAAATTAGGGCTTCATCCTTTGTTAGAATTTAAAATAAGGAAAAATTAATGCACTATTCCTTTGATTTTTCGATTTAATGAGCATTACTTGCTGTCACTTAATTGCGAAGGTGTTACTTTGTCGCTCCATGCTTCTCCTCACCAGTCTTATCCTAACGCCTCTGCTCCCATCACGAAAGATCCCTGGTTAGCCGTCAATCTCTCCATGTTTTATCCCGGACTAGGACAGATCTATGCCGGATATGGGGTGCGAGGATTAGGTTTTTTTGCACTGCAAAGCCTGTGTCTAGGGATTGGTTTCTGGTCAATTTTAAGTCCAGAGGGAGATATTATTAGTGGACTGATTTATTTATTGATGTCCCTAGGAATTTATTTAGGAAATATGATTGATGCTTTATTATTAGTGTTTAATCAAAATCCCCAATTTTATCGAGAAAAAATTCCTCGTCAATGGAAAAATCCTTGGTTTGCTGTTTTTGCCTCTCGAATTTTGCCCGGTTTGGGACATTTTTATAATCATCAATTTATTATTGGCTTAATCTTTTTTACTTTAGGGATTGTTTGTCTGCGCCTCCAGGTTTTTTACACTCCTCTTTTATGGCTTGGCCCTAGTTTAACGGCGATCGCCGCCTGTCATGTCTATCGTAGTTTTCCGGCTGCAAAATCTCTGCAACGAACCCTGATCAGTATTCTGGTCGGATTCATTTTTTTGGTGGGATTAGCCCTGAATGTTTTGCCCCAATGGTTAGCCCGTTCTCTCGATACCTTTGTTATTCCCAGTCCTTCGATGGTTCCAACTCTACAGGTCGGCGATCGCATTTTTGTGCAAGAAAACCCCGATTACCAACCGCAACGAGGTGATATTGTGGTTTTTAAACCGGCTGAAGAGCTACAACGTCTTGATCCTCAGCCCTCAGAATTTTATACCAAACGTGTGATTGGTTTACCGGGAGAAACGATTAATATTAGTCAAGGTCAGGTTTTTATTAATGGGCAACCCTTGGCAGAGGATTATTTAGCCGAAACACCGACCTATGATTTGCCTAGCAAAGCAATTCCGATGGAACATTATTTTCTGCTAGGAGATAATCGCAATAATAGTTTTGATTCCCACCTTTGGGGCGTATTACCGAGACAAGCAATTGTTGGCAAAGCCTACAAAATTTATTGGCCTCTAGATCGGGTGCGATCGCTGCTTAACGTAACTCGTTGATTTTCTTAATTTCTCTCTAACTATTCCAAAATTTTATCGCTATGAATCCTGATAGCCTTCAGCAACTTCTCGAAGCCGTTGCCCAGGGAAAAACAAGTCCCAGTACTGCCCTTGAAAAACTCAAATATCTAGGTTTTGAATCCTTAGATCATTTTGCCAAAATAGATCACCATCGCCATCTACGGACGGGTTTTCCTGAAATCATTTGGGGACAAGATAAAACACCAGAACAAATTATTCAAATTATGCAAGCAATGGGTCGCTATCATCCCATCGTCATGGCAACTCGCATCGAAGCGGCGATCGCTGAAATATTGATGCTAGAAATTCCCCAACTCAGTTATTATCCCGTTGCCCGCATTTGTGCTTTAATTCAACAGGAATTAACCGTAAAATATACGGGTGTGATTAGTATTTTGACCGCCGGCACCGCCGATTTACCCGTCGCCGAAGAAGCTGCCATCACCGCCACTCTCTGTGGATTTGCAGTACAACGTCTTTGGGATGTGGGAGTCGCAGGCATTCATCGTTTGCTCAGTCATCAATCCTTAATTAACGAGGCTGATGTTTTAATTGTTGTTGCAGGCATGGAAGGAGCTTTACCCAGTGTAGTTGCTGGACTGGCCAACTGTCCTGTCATTGCCGTTCCCACCAGTATTGGTTATGGAGCGAGTTTTGGTGGTCTGGCTTCCCTCTTAACCATGCTCAACTCTTGTGCAACGGGAATCGGTGTGGTGAATATTGATAATGGCTTTGGGGCAGCTATGTTAGCTGGGCAAATCCTACGAACAGCCCAACGATTAAGCAACTCAAACCAATGATCACAAAAAGTCCTGCTAGAAAAAATCCCCGTTATCTTAACGAGGACTGATCTAACAATATTATTTTTAAACCTATAGTTTCACTTCAATATCTACTCCAGCCGGTAAATCCAACTTCATCAAAGCATCAATTGTTTTAGAAGAGGGTTGGTAAATGTCAATAATACGTCGGTGTGTACGGGTCTCAAAATGCTCACGGGCATCTTTGTCAACGTGGGGCGATCGCAATACACAATAAATCTTGCGTTTAGTCGGTAAGGGGATCGGGCCCACCGCCGTTGCGCTAGTACGATTGGCGGTATCTACAATTTTGTCGCAGGATGTATCGAGAAGACGACGGTCAAAAGCTTTCAATCTGATGCGAATTTTCTGTTGTTGGAGAGCAGCCATGATTTTACCTATTTTAAATTTTCAAGGTTCGAGGTTGTTGTACAAACGGAACTTCAGACGATTAAGTACTTGAAGTATAGACATTAAATATCAGTGACCAAGCAGAGCGTTCGTTAAAGCATTGCTTAATCACTGAACATTCACTGAAATTGTTGCACCCTTAGCATCGGGTTATTTCTTCTTACCACCCTTGGTATCGGTTTTGGGTTCGTCAAGGATTTTAGAAACCACACCGGCTCCGACGGTACGACCACCTTCACGGATAGCAAAACGCATCCCCTGTTCGATCGCGATTGGGCAGATCAACTCCACCGTCATTTTAATGCGATCGCCTGGCATCACCATTTCCACCGCCTTACCATCATCAGAAGTAAAAGCGATAATTGTGCCAGTTACATCAGTAGTACGAGCAAAAAATTGAGGACGGTAATTGGTAAAGAAGGGTGTATGACGACCTCCTTCATCCTTGCTTAAAATGTAAACCTCACCTTCAAACTTGGTATGGGGAGTAATAGACTTGGGTTTAGCAATTACCATACCGCGTTCAATCTCTTCCTTTTTGACACCCCGTAACAGCAAGCCCACATTGTCCCCAGCCAGACCTTCATCCAGACTCTTTTGGAACATTTCTACGCCGGTAACAGTAGTTGTTTGCGTGTCGCGGATACCAATAATTTCAACGGTTTCACCGACCTTGACCTTACCACGTTCAATCCGACCCGTAGCAACCGTTCCACGACCAGAGATGGAGAATACATCCTCTACAGCCATTAAGAAGTCTTTATCCACAGGGCGATCAGGGGTCGGAATGTAACTGTCAACAGCATCCATTAACGCCAATACTGTTGCTTCCCATTCGGGATCACCCTCTAGCCCTTTCAGACCTGAGCAGCGAATAATCGGAACATCATCGCCAGGAAAATCATATGAACTTAAAAGGTCTCGAACTTCCATTTCCACTAGCTCAAGCATTTCTTCGTCATCTACCATATCAGACTTATTCAGGGCAACAACGAGTTGAGGAACCCCAACCTGTTTCGCCAAAAGAATATGCTCACGAGTTTGAGGCATAACACTGTCAGTTGCTGCCACCACCAAGATCGCTCCATCCATTTGAGCGGCCCCTGTAATCATGTTCTTTACATAGTCAGCGTGACCAGGGCAGTCAACGTGAGCATAGTGGCGATTTGCCGTTTCATATTCAACGTGAGCTGTATTGATTGTGATCCCACGAGCCTTTTCTTCAGGAGCTGCATCAATCTGATCAAAGGCTTTAGCTGCACCACCAAATTTCTTAGTCAAAATGCTAGAGATAGCAGCAGTTAACGTTGTTTTGCCATGATCAACGTGGCCGATTGTACCAATGTTGATGTGGGGTTTGTTACGTTCAAATTTTGCGCGTGCCATGAATAATAAATTCCTTTGCTTGATTCTTCATAGTTAGCTTCAGTCCCAAGGCTTAAATATTATAACCTAAAAGGACTGAAACTAAAGTTAACTAGGCGTTCCCTTTGCTTTTAGCGATAATCGCTTCAGCGACATTTTTGGGGACTTCTTGATAATGGCTAAATTCCATTGAGAAGATACCCCGACCCTGGGTTTTTGACCGAATATCGGTCGCGTAACCAAACATTTCTGCCAAGGGAATCTTAGCAGCGATCTTGGCTACTCCTTGCTCCGTATCCTGACCTTCAATTTGTCCACGACGGGAGTTGAGATCGCCGATGACGTTGCCCATGAAGTCCTCTGGAACTTCCACTTCGACCTTCATCATCGGTTCTAGGATACAGGGGGAAGCTTTGAGTACAGCAGCCTTGATTGCCATTGAACCGGCAATCTTAAAGGCCATTTCCGATGAATCCACATCGTGGAAGGAACCATCAATCAGGGTAGCTTTCACATCAATTAGGGGATAACCCGCTAAAACACCAGATTCGCAGGCTTCTTTCATCCCTTGTTCTGAGGGGCCAATATATTCCTTTGGAACCGTTCCCCCAACAATTTTAGAGACAAAAACAAAACCGGTACCAGGTTCTCCGGGTTCGAGATCAATAACGACGTGGCCGTACTGTCCCTTACCGCCACTCTGACGGATGAACTTGCCATCTACTTTGTTGACAGATTTACGAACGGTTTCACGGTAGGCCACCTGGGGCGCACCCACATTAGCTTCTACCTTGAATTCCCGCAACATCCGATCCACTAGAATTTCGAGGTGTAATTCTCCCATGCCCGCAATCACGGTTTGGTTGGTTTCAGGATCAACGTTAACGCGGAAAGTTGGGTCCTCTTCCGAAAGAGATTGCAGTGCCTTGGATAGTTTTTCCATGTCCTGCTTGGTTTTTGGCTCTACCGCGACTGAAATCACTGGTTCGGGAATAAACAAGGATTCCAGAATGATGGGTTGGTCATCGTCACAGAGGGTATCCCCTGTTAGAGTATCTTTTAGCCCTAATACCGCGCCTAAATCCCCTGCCCGAAGTTCATCCACTTCAATGCGATCGTCTGCTTTGAGAATGATTAAACGGGAAATACGTTCTTTTTTGTCCTTGGTCGAGTTGAGTACATAACTGCCTTTCTTAAGAATGCCTGAATAAACCCTCACAAAGGTCAAACGACCGTAGGGATCAGCCATCACTTTGAATGCCAGGGCGGACATCGGAGCCTGATCGTCGGCTTTCCGTTCTTCGGTTTCGCCGTTAGGCAGGGTTCCCTGAATAGCTTGTACTTCTATAGGAGAAGGTAAATAGTCAATCACCGCATCCAGCATTAACTGGACTCCCTTATTTTTGAATGCAGAACCACAAAGCACTGGCACAATTAAACCGGCGATTGTTCCTTGACGAAGCCCGGCTTTAATTTCATCCTCAGTTAGCTCTTCACCTTCGAGGTATTTCTCCATTAGGGCATCATCCGCTTCAGCCACGGCCTCTACCATGATGGTTCGATATTCTTGGGCTTGGGAGAGGATGTCGTCAGGAATATCTGTTTCTAGAATATCTGTACCGAGATCGTTGGTGTAGATGTAGGCCTTCATCTTCACCAGGTCAACAATTCCTTTCAATTCGCTTTCACTGCCAATGGGAATTTGGACCGGAACGGCATTAGCTCTCAGGCGATCGCGCATCTGTCCATAGACCTTGAAAAAGTTTGCCCCTGTACGATCCATCTTATTAATAAAAGCAATCCGAGGCACCTTATAGCGATCGGCTTGCCGCCAAACAGTTTCGGATTGAGGTTGAACTCCACCTACCGAGCAAAACACTGCAATGACACCATCTAGAACCCGCATGGAGCGTTCGACTTCGATGGTAAAGTCCACATGGCCAGGGGTATCAATAATATTGATCCGATGGTCTTTCCAGCTTGTGCTGATTGCTGCGGCGGTAATGGTAATACCCCGTTCCCGTTCCTGATCCATCCAGTCGGTGACAGCAGTTCCTTCATGAACTTCACCAATTTTGTGAACGACTCCTGAATAAAAGAGAATTCGTTCCGTTGTTGTTGTCTTGCCCGCATCAATGTGGGCCGCGATGCCGATGTTCCGCACTCGCTCTAGCGGGATAGTACGTGCCACAGCTACCTCCTTAAAATTTGCCCGGCTAGTGTTCGCTAAATCTTTGGTATTCGTTTACACTATTTACAATTCTATACTTTTCTTTGCAAAAAAAATGCTGAGAAATCAAGGCGGATAACCGCCCCGTTTTCTAGTAGCGGTAATGAGCAAAGGCTTTGTTGGCTTCAGCCATACGATGGGTTTCTTCCCGTTTTTTGATGGCGGCTCCTGTTTCATTAGCAGCATCCATAATTTCGTTAGCAAGCTTGCTGGCCATCGTACGTCCACCACGAATACGAGAGTAGTGTACTAGCCAGCGAAGAGCTAAAGCTGTTCCTCTAGCGGAACGAACTTCCATCGGGACTTGGTAGGTTGCCCCACCGACGCGACGGGCTTTGACTTCTACCAGGGGGGTTAAGTTTTTAATCGCTTTTTCAAAAACTTCCAGCGGTTCATTCCCTGTTTTTTGTCCGATCGCCGTGAGGGCATCATAGACAATGGTGGAAGCTAGGGATTTTTTGCCCGATTTCATTACCCGACGGATGGTCATGCTGATTAAACAACTGTTATAGACCGGATCCGGGGGAACGGGACGTTTTTTGACATTTCCTCGACGAGACATAATGATTTAATTTGAGGTAAACAGACACTTTAATAGTCTCCCCTGAATTCTTTTCCGAATCTGAGGGAGCAGGATAGGGATCGCAAGGTTTGTATTAAAACGATCTTTTTTAGATAGCAAAGAACGAGAAAATAAACTCGCCTAAGAGGATTTTATTTAGCTTTAGCTCGTTTAGTACCGTATTTAGAACGGCCTTGTTTACGATCCTTTACCCCAGTGGCATCCAAGGTTCCCCGAATGATGTGGTATCTCACCCCTGGTAAATCCTTGACCCGACCGCCGCGAATCAAAACAACAGAGTGTTCCTGTAAGTTATGACCAATCCCTGGAATGTAAGCGGTAACTTCAAACCCAGAGGTCAAACGCACCCGTGCTACCTTACGGAGAGCCGAGTTAGGTTTTTTGGGGGTTGTCGTGTAAACACGGGTACAGACACCGCGACGCTGAGGACACTGTTTAAGCGCGGGGGACTTCGTCTTTTTCTGTACTTTGGAGCGTTCGCTACGAATTAGCTGCTGAATAGTGGGCATGTTTTAATTAGGAAGATTCTGACAAACTCCCAATGCTCAAGAGAATCGTTGACAAATTCCCATTGTACCGTTGTGTGAAGAGAACTGTCAACTAATCATTTTAAATTGTGCTCATTTCAGCTTTTAATTATAGATAACCAAGGGGAAATGGTGTTAACTGAGGTTTTAGGTTTACGCCCTGATTGACCAACGTTTAGGATTTTCGGCAAACTACTTTTTCTGGAAATGACAACTCTTTCACCAACCGCCATTATTCTAGTGACCGGCCCAGCGAGATCCGGTAAAAGTGAATGGGCAGAAAATTTGGCGACAAGATGGGGACAAGCATTCGATCAACCCATTATTTATGTGGCGACGGCTCAGGACGCTCCTCAAGATCTGGAATGGCAAGCTCGTTTAGAAAAACATCGTCAACGTCGTCCTCCCCATTGGCAAACTCTGCTGGTTCCCACGGATCTCTCTGCCAACCTTTTAGAGGTGATTCCGCCAGGGATTGTTTTGGTTGATTCCTTGGGAACTTGGGTCGCTAATTTACTAACCCTTGAAGATGATCAATGGCAATGTCAACAACAACAATTGATCTTTACTTTACAAAAATTAACTTTGACCGTTATTTTGGTTGCTGAAGAAACCGGATGGGGGGTTGTTCCTGCTTATCCTCTGGGCCGACTATTCCGCGATCGCCTGGGTCATTTAACCCGTCAAGTGGGCGCGATCGCCGATCAAGTTTATTTAGTCACGGGGGGCTATGCGCTGAACCTAAGCCAATTAGGGGAACAGCTAGAGGCTCCTCAACCCCAACCGTAGATCTAAAATCATCTAGAGTAGGACTGCTAAAACCCTCTAAAACTCGCTACGATAGGGAAATAAAAAAATCAAGCGAAGTTAATTTCTAATTAGCTTGATCACTGGACAAGTGGTTAATAGTCCTACGGTCATAGATTCTTTGTGCAGTACACCTTGTTTGATTCAACAGCGTTTAAACAGAATGATCTAAACAAATGCAATTTTAGAGATCAACATATTTTCTTCATTATTTTTGAGTAATCCAGACACCTATGGCATCTGAAATCGAAGTTAAAGAATATCTCGCCTATTGGTTGCAATTAGGTAAAGGAATCCTGATGCCAAAATCTCAAGAGCGTCTATTTCCCCAACCAATTTTTGAAGGAACCCAGTTTTCTAAGGACTTTGAGCAAATTTGGCAAAAAATCCTCGTAAATCAGACCAGTTGTTATCTTGAAGGGACTGAACAAACGTTTCAGGAATTGCTTTCGCCTGCCTGGGAAATGGTATCCTGCGCTCGTTGTACTCTTCCCATGCCTCTGAGCCGTGTTCATCCCCCATCCTGTCTTTGTCCCTGTGTCGATCTTTGCCTTTGGCCCAATAACGAGTTGCCCTTACCGAAGCTACCAACCTTAGAAGGGGTTCGCCTACGCCGTGTTCAAATGCGTCTTCAACAAAAAGAGGCAGTTGAGCAGTTTCCAGACAGCCAGGACAAGGAAAAGAGTCAAGCAAGATAGTCACTGGTCTCTCTGTTGATAATATTCAAGCGCGATCGCTGTATGGATGTCATCATCAAGGTTATGGTCATTAAAAGTTGATTACCCTGGTTAGTTAATGACGAAATGATAAGATAGTGTAGTATCTTTATTTACGTTGCCCTAGCTTAAAAATCTCTTGTTAACTGCGGCCCTTTTTAAATTACTTAGGTATATACAGAATTCGTTGATCCTCCGTGATAACGAGATTGTTTCTTTTTTTGTGTTTAAAAGCCGTTTCTAGAGAAAATTATAGAAAAATGGAAGAAAAGCGTCCTTCTCTCAATGACATTAAACAATTAAGTCTCTCTATTCCTTTTTTTAAAGGGTTAGCAGAAGATAGTCTAGAAAAGGCCATTACCCATATTGTTATTCGCGAGCATCCGGCCAATCAAGTGATTCTACTGGAAAATGATTGGGGCGGTTCAGTCTATTTCATTATGAATGGCTGGGTTAAAATCCGTACTCATAACGCGGATGGCAAGGAAATAACCTTAAATATTGTCGGTACGGGAGAAATTATTGGTGAGATGGCCGCCTTGGAAGAGGCTCCCCGTTCTACGGATGCCATTACCTTAACACCCACTAAGGTTTGTAGTATTCCCGCCCAGGATTTTTGTGCCGTACTGGCAACTGAACCCAGTGCCGGAATTCGGTTGGCCCAATTAATTGCCAAACGCCTACGACAACTGAATCGACGCTTACGACTACGGGAAGCCGAAAGTATTGCCAGAGTAGCAGATGCCCTATTATTTTTAGCGGAAGGCCAAGGCAAAAGTACCAAACAGGGAATTGATATTCCTAATTTTCCCCATCGAGAGTTAAGTAGTATTAGTGGACTGGCGAGAGAGACCGTCACCAGAACATTGACCAAGCTAGAAAAAAAGGGTTTAATTATTCGCGAAACCGATCGGCTCTGTATCCCTGATCTCTACGCCCTAGAAGAAGTAATTACCTGATATTCATCAGTATTTTTGACTCGTGATTTTTTCCCTGATCCTATGCCAACCGAATTAAATTCAGAAACACCTTGCTTTGATGATGATGAGACTAACTGGGTTGATCAGGGTTGGGATACTTTGCCCACAAATACAGCTATGCCTGATTTAGGGAGAGTAGAAACGGTAAAACATCAGCGATCGCCGTTAAAATCCCTCAAAACCTTAGCAATGGTGGAGAGTGCCTTTTTAGCGAGTACGGCTAGTTTAATCTGGCTCATTAATTATTATTTTCCCCTTGGCCCCGTTTTAACCATTTTTTTCCCGATCCCTTTGGCCCTGGTTTATTTACGTTGGGGGCCGAAGACAGCAATTAAGGGGGTGATTGCGGCAGTTTTACTGCTATCGGTGTTGATGGGGCCGACCCGTAGCATTGTCTTTTTAATGCCCTACGGCTTAATGAGTTTACAGCTAGGTTTTTGTTGGCAGCGCAATGCGCCCTGGTTTTTTTCCATCCTATCGGGAGGATTAATTGGGGCTTTTGGTTTTTTCTTTCGCTTCTGGTTATTTTCAATCCTGTTAGGGGAAGATCTTTGGCGGTACGTGATTACGCAAATTACCAATCTTTTAGACTGGGTTTTTCTGAAACTGAACCTCTTAGCGCAACCTGATTTTATGCTCGTTCAGGCGATCGCGGTAGGTATGATTTTGCTCAACAGTCTGTTTTATCTGGTCGCTGTTCACCTAATGGCTCTTTTAATTTTGGATCGGATCGGCAATCGGATTCCCCGTCCCCCCCGTTGGGTCTCAGTGATTTTAGATTACGAGTAAGGAGGGGAAAGTTTTTAGAACCTTAGAAAAACCAGCCGTAGGAATGGAGTCCTTTGCCCAGTAAATTTACGCCGAGATAGCAAATCCAAACCACCATAAAACCACTGGCAGCCAGAATAGCCGGTTTACGACCTTGCCAACCTTTGGTAATCCGGGCGTGGAGATAGGCGGCAAACACGAGCCAGGTAATCAAGGCCCAGGTTTCTTTGGGATCCCAACTCCAGTACGATCCCCAAGCTTCGTTGGCCCAAACGGCTCCAGCAATAATGCCAATGGTCAGGAGGGGAAAACCTAAGCCAATAATGCGGTAACTAATGTTGTCCAAGGTATCCGCTAAGTTAAGCAGTTGAGGAGCAAGAGTCACATTTTCTGATTGGGGTTTTTCTAAAACGGCAACTCCTCCGCTATCGGCCATTAAGGCAGGTTTGGCATTAACTAAATTGGCCATTGCTGTCAGTTTTTGACCGGGACGATAACTCCCTGTCCCCACAGAACTGCCCCGCAACTCAACCGTTTGTCCCCTGGTTACAACTAAAAAGGCGATCGCTAGTAAGGAACCGACCATTAGAGCAGAATAACTAATCATCATGACGCTAACGTGCATCATCAACCAATTTGATTTCAGAGCCGGTACCAGGGGAGCCGAAAGTCGCATATCAGAAGGCAAAGTGAGGGCTGCAAAAGCTGTAATGGCCATGGCCACAGGGGTTGTAACCACGCCGACTAAATGACTGCGACTCATGTTTTCCGCAATCAGGTGAACGGTTGTCAGGCCCCAAGCCAGGAAAAAGAGGGATTCGTAGAGGTTACTAATGGGAAAATAGCCCGCTTCCAACCATCTGGCTCCTAACAGGGCGGCCATACATAAATTGGCGATCGCGACTCCAATGCTTCCGAGGGTTGCTAACCAGGGTTGGGGAAAGGCTGCACCGGCCCAATAGACCAGCATGGTGACAAAAAGAATTAAAAAAGAAAGATTATCGAGCAGATTTTCGAGACTAACTAAATTCATCGCTATTTTTTAACCGCAGACCATTCTCAAACCATTCTATCGGCTCTCGGTTCCAGGCAACGGCGATCGCGGTAGATTCCCTCCGTTTAGGTTGTCGCTCTGACGGCGATCGCTCAGTTTTCTCGGCTAATTCACAGCTGAACAATGATCTAGATCACCTTGAGCAGGAAAATATGACTTTATAATGTGGAAAAGATAAAAGGAAAGTCTTCCCAATCGGGGAAATTCAGGACGATAAAATCCATACCCTAGGAGAAATGAGTTATGTCTGAGTCATCTATCAATTTATCGAGTGAAGAACGAACTGAGTCAGAGCTAGAATTTTTAATGCAAGAAAGACGCTCTCAGCCACGTATTCCTGCCTTTTGTCAGGTACTAGACGAAGGAGGCAACTTTATCGGAGTTTCTTTTGACCTGACCTGCATTGGTATTTGTCTGAGCCTACCGAAAAGCTGGACTCAAGATAAAACCTTTTCCATCGTCCTCAAACGGGCTGATCAAGAATTAATACCTCCGGTTGCCGTCACGGTAGAACCCTTGTGGCGTAGAGCTCGTAACCATGATTTTGATGAAATTGGTGGCAGAATTATCAGTAAAGTTTCAGAGGAATACTTTCAACAACTTTTAGAGTATTGTCAACTTTTTGGCCCCAGTGGTTTATTTGCAGATAATTGATCTCTCTTCAGTCTTCCTTTGATTCATTTTTCTTACGCCTGATTTCCCCGTTGATTGAACACGGGGTTTTTCTTTGTCTCACCGTTTGACGATCAAGCATTTCTTTCGTTTAGTTGGTCTTGTTTGAGAGTTTGTCCTGGTGCTTGAAGATCAGTGAGATACATTCAGTAAGCGATAATAATTAATAGAATAGTCGTTAGCCTCAAATTTATCGCCTCATCACAACATTTTTTGTTTATGCTTGTCTGTCCTAACTGTAACCATACTAATCCAGAGGGGGCGAGTCAGTGTGAAGCCTGTTTTACACCCCTGCCTCAGCTCATCCCCTGTCCCCATTGTGCTGCTCCAGTACAAAATGATGCTACTTTTTGTGGTAGTTGTGGCAACAGTATTACTCCTGTGGCCGCGATCGCCGAACCAAAAGTAGAACTGAAAGTCGAACCTGAAGCAAAATTGGCAAGTGCTATACCTGTAAACCCAATTGCTGCTGTTCCTGTGGCCGTTAATCCCCTACCTCCGATCCAAGCCGCCACCCAACTTCAAGTACAAAAAGCCGGTCTGCTCCATATCGGTAGTCAAACGTTCCTAGAACTCCCCCAGGGATTAGCTGTGATTCACATTGGTAAACCCAACGAACAGATTCCCCCCGATCTCGATGTTTCGGGCTTTCCCCATTCCGATATTGTTTCCCGTATCCATGCAGATGTGCGCGTAGAAGGGGATGCCTATTATATTGAAGATGTCGGTAGTGCCAATGGAACCTATATTAATCACGCTCCTTTAATGAAGGGCAATCGTCATCGTTTACGAGCCGGCGATCGCATCTCCCTCGGTAAAGGGGATGTCATGACCTTTCTTTTTCAGCTTTCCTAAATCCATTGATCGGGAGGACTCATGCGCGGACAATGGCAAATTGGCTCATTCTTTGGGATTCCCTTTTACCTGGACACGTCCTGGTTCATCATTGTGGGCTTGGTCTCGTTAGCAAATGCCACTGAAATTAATCAACAGATTCTAGGGAATAATCAGGTCTGGTTAGGTGGGGTTTTGGGGTTACTACTAGCCCTATTGCTCTTTGCCTCTGTCCTATTACATGAGTTAGGTCATAGTCTGGCCGCCCGTACCCAGGGCATCACGGTGAATTCCATTACGCTTTTCTTGTTTGGGGGGGTTGCTGCCATTGAACGGGAATCTAAGACCCCTTTAGGTGCGTTTTGGGTGGCGATCGCGGGCCCACTGGTTAGTTTTGCCCTTTTTATCATTTTTTGGACGATGGGCAATCTGGGTCAACAGTGGCTAATTGTTCGCTATTTCGGTCAAAATTTAGGACAAATTAATCTCTTTTTAGGGCTGTTTAATTTAATTCCAGGACTACCCCTGGATGGTGGTCAGATTCTCAAAGCCTTGGTCTGGAAATTGAGTGGCGATCGCCTGGTGGGGGTTAGGTGGGCGGCCCGCAGTGGTCAAGGAATTGGATTAATTGGGGTGGCACTAGGATTAATCTCTTTGTTCGTGATCGGCGATGCGGGGGGAGCCTGGTTGGCCCTAGTGGGTTGGTTTGTCTGGCGCAATGCCAATGCCTACGAACGCACCAGCAATTTACAGAGCGGCTTGAAAATGATTCGAGCTACGGAGGTCATGACCAGAGAGTTTCGGGTCGTCAATGCGAATCTAACCCTCAGAGAGTTTGCTGAAACTTATCTTCTGCAAGGGAATCAAAATCCAATACCCTATTATGCTGCCTCTGACGGACGTTACCGAGGACTGGTGCGGGTCAATTTATTACAGGACATTGAACGGAGCGAATGGGATTGGTTAACCCTTCAAGATATTGCCATTCCCTTAACTGAATCTCCCCATGTCGGTGAAAATAGCAATCTAGTCGAAATTATTAATCAATTGGAAAGGAGTGGCGATCGCTCCCTTACCGTTTTGTCGCCAGCATCAGCAGTGGCCGGTGTTATTGATCGAGGGGATGTGGTCAAAGCGATCGTGACTCAACAGGGTTTACCGATCCCAGAAGCAGAAATTAAACGCATCAAACAAGAAGCCGTTTATCCCTCCTATCTTCCCCTCGTCAATTTAGCCAAATCCCTAGAAAATTGACCAGGTGAGAGCCGAAGCATTGTTAGCAAACACCAGAAAAAAGACACGATCACCGTGTCTTACCCATCAGATATAGATGCAAAAGCAGTGCAAAATTAGGGCTGTTTTTTAGGAGAAAGCAACATCATCATATTACGTCCTTCTTTTTTAGGAGCCTGCTGAAGTTCGGCAACTTCTTGTAAGTCGATCGCCATCCGTTTTAGCAGATCCTCGGCCAGATGGGAATGTTGAATTTCCCGACCACGAAAAGTAATAGTTGCTTTTACCTTATCGCCTGCCTTGAGGAAACGTTGAGCTTGATTGATCCGCACCTGGTAATCATGTTCATCAATCTTATAGCGCATCTTCACCTCTTTAACATCGGCAGTATGCTGTTTCTTCTTGGCCTCTCTGGCCTTTTTTTCTTGCTCAAATTTGTATTTGCCGTAATCCATAATCCGACAGACGGGAGGTACAGCAGTCTCACTAACCAGAACCAGATCGAGTTCTCTTTCTTCGGCAACTTTTAAGGCGGCATCTGGGGTGAGAATCCCTAGTTGGGAGCCATCGCTATCGATGACACGAATTTCAGGGAAGCGAATTCTTTCGTTAATTTTGGGTAAATCGCGTTGAGGTCGTTTTTTATCGATCACAGGTGTATTTTTCTAGAATAGGAATCGAAATAGTTGAGGAAAGAACTAAAGGACAACGAGAAGTTAATACTCACTTGTCATTTTACCGACTCTTTAGAAATTTCGGCCTTAATTCTTTTGAAATTTTTATTGTATTAATTTCCCCACTGATTTTGTATTAAGCTCTTCTGCCTAAAGATTATCTACTAATCGATGCTCGACATCTCACTGCCAGGGATTGAATGCTTTTGCCCGTATGGGTTTGAGAGGATGAGCCGCTTACTGACAATGCCCTACAAACTTTGTCCCGACCGCCGGCTTCCTCTGCTCAGAAAAAATCTACTGTTGACGGCGATCGCCTAGGATAGGAAATATTGTAACGATTTGCAAAGAATTGTTTTCTTTTATGGCAAGGGTTATCGAATCTCCCACCTGGCAAGAGCGCATTGGTCATCAACGGGAATGGAGTTGGCGTGGTTGGCAATTACGCTACAGTTTCCAGTTTCCCTCAGAGGCCATTAGCCCAGACCGTCCACCCTTGATCCTGCTACATGGTTTTGGCGCGGCGATCGAACATTGGCGACAGAATATTCCCGTTTTAAGTCACGATTTTCCCGTCTATGCCCTAGATCTACTGGGTTTTGGTGGCTCCAGAAAAGCCGATACTGACTATAGCGTTTACCTTTGGGCCAATCAGGTCTATGATTTCTGGCGAACCTTTATTAATCGTCCAACTGTCCTGGTGGGCAACTCCATTGGCTCCTTGGTTTGTCTAACGGCTGCCCAAGCCTATCCTGAGATGGTCGCAGGAATCGTGATGCTGAGTTTACCAGATGTATCCCTTCGCCAAGACGCTATCCCTCCCAGATTGCAACCCTGGCTCACCAAAATAGAAAATTTGTTTGCGGCTCCCTGGTTACTGAAGGGTTTATTTAACATTCTGCGTCGTCCAGGAGTCATTCAGCGTTGGGCCGGTGTGGCCTACAGTCAACCAGGCTTCGTGCAGGAAGAATTGGTACAAATTATTTGCCGTCCCCCCCAGGATTCAGGAGCGGCTCAAGCTTTTTGTTGTTTATCGGCGGCGGTTCGTCAACCCCATTTTGCTCCTGCGGCTAAACAAGTCTTGCCTTTACTGGATATGCCCATTCTATTGATTTGGGGTTTAGATGATCGCATGGTTCCACCAATTTTAGCCAAGGTGTTTGCTCCCTTAAATCCCCGTCTGCAATTGCTGGAGTGGGAAGGTGTGGGTCACTGTCCCCAGGATGAATGTCCCGATCGCTTTAATCAGGCTTTGACTGACTGGCTACAGACTCAGTTTGGGTAGGACTCGTTTCTGGTTCGGCTTTAGCTTGACTGGGTAAGGCTGCAACGATCGCCTCAATGACCTTACCAACGGCAATAATCTCCAGTCCAAAGGTTTCGGATGTACTGGCTCCCTTGGGAATAATGGCCCGTTGGAAGCCCAATTTAGCCGCCTCTTTCAAACGTAAATCCATCTGCGAAACCGATCGCACCTGACCGCCTAAACCTACTTCCCCAATTAAGACGGTGCGGGGATCGACAATGCGATCGCGGAAACTAGCCACTAGAGCTACAGCAATTCCTAAATCGGCGGCGGGTTCTTCCACTTCAATTCCGCCGGCTGCCGCCACATAGGCATCCAGTTTAGATAGGGGAATGCCAACCCGTTTTTCGAGAACGGCTAAAATTTGTTGCAAACGATTGTAATCCACTCCTGTGGTTGAGCGACGCGGCGAAGGATAACTGGTGGGACTGACTAGAGCCTGTAATTCAACCACCAGGGGACGGGTTCCTTCACAAGCCACTACGGTCGCCGTACCTGGACTGGCATCTTCTCGATTACCCAAAAATAACTGGGAAGGATTGGCCACTTCCTGCAAACCGGACTCCACCATTTCAAAAATGCCAATTTCTTGAGTGGCTCCAAAGCGATTTTTCACTGATCGCAGTAATCGATGGGAGGCATAGCGATCGCCCTGAAAATAGAGCACCGTATCCACTAAATGTTCTAAAACCTTTGGCCCGGCGATCGCCCCTTCTTTGGTGACATGACCCACAATAAACAAACTAATATTGTCCCGTTTTGCGACTTGCATTAGGGTTCCCGTACATTCACGCACCTGGGCCACTGACCCTGGAGCCGAATTAAGAATGGGAAAATAGAGATTTTGAATACTATCAATCACAGCCACCTGGGGCCGCAAGGAATCCAATTCCCGCAAAATTTCCTCTAGATTAGTTTCCGGCAACACATAAAGCTGGGAATCCGTATCGATTTTAGGGGAAAGTATAGAGGGCTGGCCTGAAATTTGGGTCGGTTGGGTAATGCCTAGACGAGTGGCGCGTAATTTAATTTGTTGGGCCGACTCTTCGGCTGAAACGTAAAGAATACGGGGTAAACGTTGGGCCAACTGAAAGGCCACCTGGAGCAACAGTGTCGATTTACCAATCCCCGGATCGCCACCAATTAAAATTAGAGCTCCTGGGACAATCCCCCCCCCTAGCACCCGATCTAACTCACCATAGCCAGAGGGAAAGCGGCCCTGATCTTCCTCGGTGATCTGAGAAAATCTCAGCGCAGTATGGGGTGTGGGTTCCTTGGTGGGTTTTTTGGCAGTTCGCAGACTGGCTTGCACAGCTTGCCGACTATTACTGGTAGCGGCTGGAGCCTCTAGAATTTGTTCCTGTAGGGTTCCATAGGTTCCACAGCCTGGACATTTACCGAGCCACTGAAGAGAATCAGCCCCGCAAGCATGACAAACATAGCTGGTCTTAGGTTTGGCCATGATAAAATTTGTGTCGCTCCGTAAAGAAATTCAAAGCAATGACAGGGAATAAACTTGAGAAATGTAACGTTTTTGAGAACAACAGTTCAGCTAACCGCGATCGCTAAATCCAGATTGAGTCAGTCTTTCAGTGCAAATACAGGCTAAATAGTAGCAATAAAGCGATATTCTAGAAACATAGCTACTCATCATTAAACTTAACGATTAGCAATTCTACTTAACTTATAAGGAGCGTTGAGTAAATTGGAGACTCATAAAGAGAGAATTTTGGTTGTCGATGACGAAGCCAGTATCCGGCGTATTTTGGAAACTCGGCTATCGATGATTGGTTACGAGGTGGTCACGGCTGCGGATGGGGAGGAGGCGATCGAAATTTTTCATCAAACCGATCCCGATCTAGTAGTTTTGGATGTCATGATGCCGAAACTAGATGGTTACGGTGTTTGTCAGGAGCTACGCAAGGAATCTGATATTCCCATTATCATGCTAACGGCGTTAGGAGATGTGGCCGATCGCATTACCGGCTTAGAACTAGGAGCCGACGATTATGTCGTTAAACCCTTTTCTCCCAAGGAACTAGAGGCGAGAATTCGGTCGGTGCTACGTCGTGTCGATAAAGATGGGGTGCCAGGGATTCCCAGTTCTGGGGTTATTCAAATTACTTCGATTCGGATTGATACTAATAAACGTCAGGTTTATAAAGGCGATGAACGGATTCGACTCACAGGCATGGAATTTAGCTTGCTAGAACTATTGGTCAGTCGTTCCGGTGAACCCTTTTCCCGTTCCGAAATTCTGCAAGAGGTTTGGGGCTATACTCCCGAACGTCATGTGGATACTAGGGTGGTAGATGTGCATATCTCGCGGCTGCGGGCCAAACTGGAAGATGATCCCAGTAATCCTGAGTTAATTCTGACTGCCAGAGGAACGGGTTATCTTTTTCAACGCATCCATGAACCCGGCGAGGAATCGTAACGCTCTTTCCTATAGCGATGAACCAAGACTCTAATCGTGTTTTAAGGCAGTTACCCCTGTTTGCTGGTGCAGTCGGGGGCATTTTACTGCTCATTAATCGACTAAGCACCATTGCTCTCACACCGTCCCAATCCCGTTCTGATGTGGTAGGGGTGATTCTGGCTGGTACGCTACTCCTGATTTGGCTGATTTGGCAACAGATCCAACCGCGATCGCCGGAAGCCGTCACTTTAATTGGACAAGAGGGGCTAGAATTCGCGCCGGATTTATCGGATTCGATTAAAACGGAATTGGCCTGGGCTTCCCATTTACTCTTAACCAATACGGTGACCAAATCCTTAGTGGCTTTGCATCGAGGGAAAGTATTAATGCGACGGGGTATTCTGGGCAAAACCGCCGAGGTTAAGGTGGGAACGATTTTAGAAAGGGTTCTCAAAACTCAAAAACCGATTTATCTCGTCAATTTAACGCTGTATCCTGGTCGAATTGAATTTGACTATTTACCGGAAAATACCCAGGGTTTAATCTGTCAACCAATGGGAAAAGAGGGGGTTTTGATTTTGGGAGCAAATATTCCCCGCAGTTATACCAAACAAGATGAGATTTGGATAGAAGGTATTGCTGATAAGTTAGGCTATAGTTTAGATCAAGCTTTCAGTTAAAGGACTGGAAGGGCGATCGCTGTTAATATTCCTATTGCCGTAGGGACGCAATGCTTGTGACAAAAATCAACTAAAGTAGTATAAAATTGGGTTACAGATTAGAACGAATTGGCAATGAGTCGCAAGCAACGCTTAGAGTTAACTTGGATTGGCAAGGATGAACGGCCAAGGTTAGAGCCGCGTATTTTATTGGAAGATACGGAAAAGTCTTTTCATGCACCCTATCGAGTTACGGATCACGATATTTTTGATAATCGTTTAATTTTTGGGGATAATTTGTTGGCATTGAAGGCGTTGGAGCAGGATTTTACGGGAAAAGTTAAATGTATTTTTATTGATCCGCCTTACAATACGGGATCAGCTTTTGAACATTATGACGATGGGGTTGAGCATTCGATTTGGTTAGGTTTGATGAGGGATCGCCTAGAGATTTTACGGAATTTATTAGCAGAAAATGGTTCAATTTGGATCACGATTGATGATCATGAGGCGCATTATTTAAAGGTGATGTGTGATGAGATTTTTGGGAGAAGTAACTACAAATCAACAATAACTTGGCAGCGAAAGTATAGTGTTAGTAATAACTTTCAAGGAATTGCAACTATTTGTGATTTTATTTTAGTCTATGCCAAAAATGATAAGTTTAAAAATAACTTATTGCCTAGAACAGAGGAGTCAAGTGCAAGATATTCAAACCCTGATAATGATCCGCGAGGGCCTTGGAAGGCAGTTGACTATCTTAATCAGGCAACACCAGAAAAGCGACCAAATTTATGTTATAAAATTATTAATCCAAATACTGGAAGCATGATTAAAAACACCAAAAAAGCGTGGAAATATGATCTACAGACACATCAAAAACACGTTAGTGAAAATAGAATTTGGTGGGGAAAAGATGGAAATAATACAGTTCCAGCATTAAAACTTTTTCTTGCGGAAGTGCGTGATGGTATGACTCCTCATAATTGGTGGCCCTATGATGAAGTTGGTCACACAGATGAAGCCAAAAAAGAGGTTATCCGTTTATATGGAAATGAAAATGTATTTGATACTCCTAAACCTGAAAGATTGATTAAAAGAATTTTAGAAATTGCCACCAATCCAGGTGATTTAGTCTTAGACTCCTTTGCAGGTTCAGGAACCACTGGAGCCGTAGCCCAGAAAATGGGTCGCCGTTGGATCATGATTGAATTCTAAGTACAGGACAAAAGGCTTGAAAAGTATACGAGAAAGGGGTTTCATGGAAGATGAACGTAATGTAAGAAAACCCATGAACCAATATAACGCATTGAAACAAGCCCTAAAACCCCATTTGGGATGGCATGGTGCCAGACTCTCCTTCCTAGCCTTGTTCTTACTCGCCCTCCTCAAAGTGAAAACGGTTAACCTTAAAGAATTGGCTCTGGGTTTTGAAGGTCGGGCATTGGTGGATTCTCATTACAAACGCTTACAACGCTTTTTCTCAGGATTTGAGCTGGATTACCATCACATTGCCCGTATTGTAGTCAGTTGGCTGGATATCCCTCAACCTTGGGTATTAAGTATTGACCGCACAACCTGGGAGTTTGGCAGTCATGGTTATAATATCCTCACTGTCGGCATTGTCCATGAAGGAGTAGCCATTCCCATCTTGTGGTGGATGCTTAGCAAGAAAAAGGGCAATTCTAACAGTGATGAACGAATGCGTTTTATCGAGGAGATGCTCAAGATTTTTCCCACCGCCCTGATTCGTTGTTTATGTGGCGACCGTGAGTTTATTGGTCAGGCTTGGCTTCGCTATCTTCTGCTCGAACCGCTACTGGCTTTCTGTCTGAGAATTCGGGCTACGGACAAGATTGAGCACAATGGCAAGCTTTTGGCCGCCAAAGTCATTTTTGCCCATCTTGCAAAAGAGTGAATCTCAACGTCTTCAAGGGAGTTGTCGGGTTTGGGGATATCCTGTTTCTGTAGAGGCTCTTCGCTTGCCTGATAATTCTCTACTCATCGTCATTGGACATCCCGATTCCCAAGGTCTTATTCACGATTATGCCCTGCGTTGGGGCATTGAAACCCTTTTTGGCATCTTTAAGACTCGTGGCTTTTGCTTGGAATCTACTCACTTTACTGACCCCAAGCGTCTTCGTAAGCTTTTGGCTTTACTGACTTTAGCTTTGGCTTGGTCTCTCAAAACTGGTCTAGCAATTCATCATCTTCATCCCATTCCCCTCAAGAAACATGGTCGCCTAGCGCAGAGTCTTTTTCGTCTTGGTTTTGACCATCTTCGTCATCTTGTTCTTAATCCTTCTCTACCCAATTTTTCTCTTTTTCTCGACTCCCTACATTTTTTGTCCTGTACTTAGGATTGAATTAGGAGAACATTGTCATACTCACATCATTCCACGACTGCAAAAAGTCATTAATAATCAAGACCCTGGCGGCATTACTAAAACTGTCAATTGGCAAGGTGGCGGCGGTTTTCGTTACTATAAACTAGCTCCTTCTCTCCTCGAAAAAGATAAATATGATAACTGGATTATCTCACCCAAATATAACGCTGCTATGCTAACAGAAGCCATGTGTAAACTAATGGGATTTACCTACTTTCCCAGTCAAACTCACTACTGGAATCAAGGTTACTCCTCTGAATCCGACCATATTTACGTCACCACTAATCACCTCAATTATGATCAATTAAATGCCATTAACCAAGAATTAAGGGAAGACCAAAGCCTGCTCATTTGTTGCAAAGCCTATCATGTTGATCCCGATCAATTTCCCAAAATTACCATCACAAAAATTCCCCAAGCCGTTCTCCATCAATGCGAATGGGGTCACGATGACTACAGTTTAAATGTAGCAAATCTTAAAACCCTTGAAAAACCACCCCAGCCGATACAAATTCAACAACTTTCATTATTAGGAGACAATGAACCTAAATCTTAATTAACAAACTTTTAAAATTTCCCCGTAGGGGTTTGGTTCCCAAATCCGTAACCAATTAATTCACCCTCACAAAATCTCTCAATCCAGACCCCTCCGTAGGGGCTTAACACTGTTCATCCGTGTCAACTTAAAGGAATGGGTTCCCAAATTTGTTGATTGAGAGCGGCCTTTTCTCGATGTCGCTTTCTCTCAGCTTTGACCAAACCAAATAACTTAGCACGTTCAGCCAGATAGGTTACTGTATTAGGCTTTTCTCCTCTAGCAATAGCCTTCGCTACATAGTATAGACTCCGAAACACCATCTCTACTGAGATTTTTTCTTTCGGTTGATTTAGAGCAATCGCCACTTCCCCTACCAATTGATTTAAGACCGTATAGAAAATCAAAGTGCAAATAATCTGGATTTGGACACCATTCTTATTCCCTACCCATAAATAGGCTAGTCCTAAAAGTCTTTTCGTTAATAAAAAGGCTTCTTCGATTGTCCATCGTCTTCGATATAAATCACAGACCTCTTCGGCGGACAGTTGTTCGGGAGACAACACATTTGTTAAATAGGGCTTGCTGAAAAAAGCTGAAACCTTTACGGAGAAAAATAGTAGGCGAATTAAGAACCGCTAGAATGCACGAAAATAGGGTAGAATGCCTCAAAACCATTGCATTAAGAAGAGAGAAAGCAGATGTACCGAAAGCAACAGTACTCAATTGAAACACCAGAAAACTTGAAAAATCTGTTCGGCGGGCAGTTAGACGAAGAAAATCGTTGGATAGAAATGTCAAAAATGATTCCCTGGGAAGAATATGAGGAAGAATATGCAAAAAACTTCACAGAAAAAAAAGGAGCCCCAGCCAAATCATTTAGAATGGCATTAGGAGCATTAATTAGGGCTTGCCGAAAAAAAGCTGAAACTCTTACGGAGAAAAGATAGTAGCCGAATTAAGGACAGGCAGAATACAGGGAAATAGGTTAAAATGGCTTGAAAACCTTGCCGGAAAAGGAGGCAAAACATATGTACGGAAGACAACAGTACGAAACTAAGACACCAGAAAACTTCAAAAATCCGTTCGATGGGCAGTTAGACGCAGAAAATCGTTGGGTAAAAATGTCAAAAATGATTCCCTGGGAAGAATATGAGGAAGAATATGCAAAAAACTTCACAGAGGAAAAAGGAGCACCAGCGAAATCATTTAGAATGGCGTTGGGGGCATTAATCATCAAAGAAATGTTAGGAATAAGTGATAGAGAAACAGTGGAACAAATTAAAGAAAATCCTTATTTACAGTATTTTATAGGAATGGAAAGCTATAGTAGCGAAGAAGCATTTAATGCGTCAATGATGGTTCATTTTCGTAAAAGAATAGGAATGGAATTAATCAATAAAATTAATAAAGAAATGGTAAAGAAGTTCGAGGGAGTAGTGTCAGAAAAAAAAGAAAATGAAGGACAGCTATTGTTAGATGCAACTTGTACACCAGCAGATATAAAATATCCAACGGATATAGAAATATTGAATGAAGCAAGAGAAAAAACAGAAGAAACAATAGATGAGCTTTATAAACAAATACAAGGAAAAGAGAAAAAAAAGCCAAGAACGTATAGAGTAGCAGCAAGAAAAGACTACCTAGAGATAGTCAAAAAACGTCGTGTGTCAAAAAAAGAAAGAAGAAAAGGAATAAAAAAACAACTACAATATGTAAAAAGAAACTTGTCTCATATAGAAAAAATGATAGAAGAGGGAGCCAAGTTAGAAAAACTAACGAAAAAGGAGCAAGAAGAGCTTGTAACGATAAGAAAAGTGTATGAGCAACAGTTAGAGATGTATGCAAAAAAGACGAATAAAGTAGAAAACAGAATTGTGAGTATAACCCAACCTCACATCCGTCCAATAGTGCGTGGCAAAGTAGGAAAAGCAGTAGAGTTTGGAGCTAAAATATCGGCAAGTAGTGTGAATGGCTTTGTCTTCTTAGACAAATTGAGTTGGAATAATTATAACGAATCGGGAGATTTACAAGAGCGAATAGAAGAATATAAAAAGGAAAGGAGAGAGGATGTTATCCCGAATCGGTTCATGTGGATAAAATATATCGAACAAAAGCGAATCGAGCTTATTGTAAAGAGAGGGGAATAAGAATGAGTGGTCCCCGCTTGGGAAGACCACCGAAAGAGGTGAGCAAAGAAAAAAAGGAAGAGGCCCGCTCAGATGAAAGAGTGCGTAATGCCATAGAGGGTAAATTCGGACAGGGAAAGAGAAGATTTAGTCTGGGTCGAGTGATGGCCAAACTTCCTGAAACCTCTGAGACTGTGATAGCGATGAATTTTTTGCTAATGAATCTTTCTACTCTACTTCAGAAGACAAAGAAGAAAACAAAAAGTAAGAAGTTGTAGAGTCGTTTTTCTTCTGAAAAATGGTGTTAATTTTCCTCTCTTTTGTGAGGAGTGATTTTTGTTGACTTTTTGTAGAAAGAAAGGGACAATAGATTAAACAAAATCTGTATTGTGACTTCTTTCCATAAGGAAAAGTTATCTGTGCTTTTTCCGTCCATACTTCCCTAACCCACATTTCTTTCGTTTTTTGACTTTTTCAGCAAGCCCTAATTATCAAAGAAATTTCAGGAAAAAGTGACAGAGAAACAGTAGAACAAATAAAAGAGAACCCTTATTTACAGTACTTTATAGGAATGGAAAGCTATAGTAGCAAAGAAGCATTTAATGCGTCAATGATGGTTCATTTTCGTAAAAAAATAGGAATAGAATTAATAAATAAAATTAATAAAGAAATAGAAAAAAAAGCGACGGGTGTAGCGTCAGAAAAAAAAGAAAATGAAGGAAAGTTATTGTTAGATGCGACTTGTACACCAGCAGATATAAAATATCCAACGGATATAGGAATATTGAATGATGCCAGAGAAAAAACAGAAAAAATAATAGATAAGCTGTATGAAGAAATAAAAGAGAAAAGGAAAGAAAAGCCGAGGACTTATAGGGAAGTGGCAAGAAAAGAGTACTTAGCCATAGCAAAAAAACGTCGTGTGTCAAAAAAAGAAAGAAGAAAAGGAACAAAAAAACAACTAGGATATATAAAAAGAAACTTGTCTCATATAGAAAAAATGATAGAAGAGGGAGCAAAGTTAGAAAAACTAACGAAAAAAGAGCAAGAAGAGCTTGTAACGATAGGAAAAGTGTATGAGCAACAGTTAGAAATGTATGAAAAAAAGACAAATAAAGTAGAAAACAGAATTGTGAGTGTAAGCCAACCTCACGTGCGTCCAATAGTGCGTGGAAAAGCGGGAAAAGCAGTAGAGTTTGGAGCTAAAATATCGGCAAGTAATGTGAATGGCTTTGTCTTCTTAGACAAATTAAGTTGGGATAATTACAACGAATCGGGAGATTTACAAGCGCGAATAGAAGAATATAAAAGGGAAACAGGATGTTATCCGGAATCGGTTCATGTGGATAAAATCTATCGAACAAAAGCGAATCGAGCTTATTGTAAAGAAAGGGATATAAGAATGAGTGGTCCCCGATTGGGAAGACCGCCGAAAGAGGTGAGCAAAGAAAAAAAGAAAGAGGCACGCTCAGATGAAAGAGTGCGTAATGCCATTGAGGGTAAATTCGGACAGGGAAAGAGGAAATTTAGTCTTGGTCGAGTGATGGCCAAACTACCTGAGACCTCGGAAACGGTAATTGCGATGAACTTTTTGGTAATGAATCTTTCTACTCTACTTCAGAAGACAAAAAGTAAAAAGTTGTAGAGTCGTTTTTCTTGTGAAAAATGGTGTTAATTTTCCTCTCTTTTGTGAGGAGTGATTTGTGTTGACCTTTTTAGACAGAAAGGAACAATAGATTAAACAAAATCTGTATTTTGATTTGTTTCCATAAGGATAAGTTATCTATGCTTTTTCAGTCCATACTTCCCTAACCCACATTTCTTTCGTTTTTTGACTTTTTCAGCAAGCCCTAAATACTGATACCAGATTGTTCCCCATAATACTGAGACTAATCTCACCGGATGCTTGCAAGGATTAGAACGGTAATTTCCCATAATGATAATCTCATCTCTGTAATGACTACCTTGAGACAATACTTGTTTGGTTTTGTAAGATGTACCCGCTCTAAATCTGGTTAGAAAAAACTTTTTAGCTTCTGTTAACAAATCAAACCACACAAAGCTAAAAAATCCCATATCTACGAGAATTAAACCATTTTCTGGTAATTTAGCTGCCAATTCTTCACACCATATTTTATCATTTGATTTATCATTTTCTGTGTACCATAAAGTAACGGGTCTTTGGGTAAAGGCTTCCACTACCATCATTATTTTACCCCCCAATTTACTCTTTTCTTCTTTACTTATTTTCATATTTTTCCTTATCTGCTCTAGCGTTTAGCCATCTGCTATCCACACTGCACTAAACTTTTCTCTTATTTTTTCCCATTTTTCTCCTACTTGGAGCTTCTTCCCTTTTTCGGCTGCTTTTTCTAACACTCCTTTTAGTAATATTGCAAATATTTCGGCTGGCACATTCATCATTCTTTTTGATACTGCCTGTTTGCTTACTTTTAATGATGCTACCCATAGCAATCCCTCTTCCTCTAACAGTCTTACCGCTTCACTTATACCCGCTATTTGACGATACACTATACTTAACACTAATGCCACCATTACTGGTAAATTTAATACCCTATCTCTCATCATTTTCTCATGAGTTCCCTGTAAATATTTTAATGGTGTAAACATTGTGGGTTCTAGTAATTCAAACAACTCTTTTGTTATTTCAGGGATTTCTACCCCTGGCTGATTTGTCTTACGACGTAAGTCTGGGTTTCCTTTTCTCCGAGGATGTTGTCTTGCCATTTGTTTTTTGCTCACTTTTTTATATACTAACCTTTTTTTCAGCCTACTCTTACTTCCGCCTGCTTTTAGGCTAATCTTTTGTGAGTAGGCATTTTGGCTTAAGTTGACACCAATGAACACTGTTAAGCCCTTTTACGCGATCTACCAAGCAATACATTGTCTGTTAACCATTGAGATTAAGGACATAATGGTATTATGTCCCTACAGAAATCAGCATCTTGAATGCACAACTTCTTAAATTATTGTTCCTAACTGGACTTGGAGACCAAGCCCCTACCGACATTAAATTAAACCAATGAACAGAGAAATAAATCTTATTACCAATCGCCTTAGCCTCAGAAAACCTCAACGAGAATCCTTAGAAATTCTGGCTGATATTCTTGATCAAATTATCCTAGGAGAAAACAACGATCTGCTACAATCCCTAGAAATCATTAAAAATCTTTATCCCACCATCCAAGAATTTGAAAGAAACTTTCCTTCCCTTTGCTTTGCCCTGGCCACTGGAGTCGGTAAAACCCGCTTAATGGGAGCCTTTATCACCTATCTTTATCTGATAGGTAAAAGCCGCCATTTCTTCGTTTTAGCCCCCAACCTAACCATTTATAACAAACTCATTCAAGACTTTACTGCTAATACTCCAAAATACGTTTTTAAAGGTATTCCCGAATTTAACCTAAACTCTCCCATTGTTATTACAGGAGAAAATTATGAAGATGGTCGCGGCGTTCGTGTAGAAGTTTTAGGTCAAGGTCGCCTTTTTGAAAACGAAAAAACAGTCCATATTAATATCTTTAACATCTCTAAAATTAACTCAGAAGTTCGAGGTGGAAAAGAACCCAAAATTAAACGCCTACAGGAATATATTGGCCAAAGTTATTTTGAATATCTATCGGAACTAAAAGACCTCGTTTTATTAATGGATGAAGCCCATCGCTATCGAGCTAGTGCAGGTATTAAGGCTATTGAAGAACTTAAACCCATTTTAGGCTTAGAACTCACCGCTACCCCTAAAACCGTCGGCTCTAAATCCGTCGAATTTAAAAATATTATCTATAGCTATTCCCTCGCTTATGCCCTACAAGACGGCTTTGTTAAAGAACCTGCTGTTGCCACTCGTAAAAACTTTCGCCCCGAAAATTATAGCTCCGAACAAATTCAAACAATTAAACTGGAAGATGGCATCACGAACCATGAATACGTTAAAAAGACATTAGAAGAATATGCAGAAACTAATAATGTCGCTAAAGTTAAACCCTTTATTTTAGTCGTTGCTCAAGACACTAATCATGCCAAAGAAATTCGCACAATCATTGAATCTACAGACTTTTTTGCAGGTGCTTATATCGGTAAAGTTATCGAAATTTATACCAATCAAAGTGGAACAGAATCCGAAGAAGCAACTCAAAAATTATTAGAAGTTGAAACCAGTGAAGAAATTGAAATTGTTATTCATGTTAACAAACTTAAAGAAGGCTGGGATGTTACCAATTTATACACGATTATTCCTCTGCGTGCCTCCGCTTCTGAAATTTTAACTGAGCAAACTATTGGCCGAGGTCTGCGCTTACCCTATGGCAAACGAACAGGCAATGAAACCTGCGATCGCCTAACTATTATTGCCCACGATAAATTTCAAGAAATTGTTGATCAAGCGAATAATCCTAATTCCATTATTCGCAAACAAATTACCATCGGTATTGACGGTGATATTTCCCCCGAAAAAACTCAATCCTTAACCGTTCCTTCCGTTGTAGAATCTCTTTTAACAGGTAATTTTTCCACCTTTCAACAATCTCCCGATCAGCCCTTAAAACCTGTTAATGCGAATATTCCTCAGCCCGAACCCTTATTTAAAACTCCTCAAGCCCAAAATATTGCTTTAGCAGTAATGGAAGTTACTAAAAAATATGAGTATTTAGCAAACTCAGAATAATTAAAAAGCCCTGAAATTCAAGCCAAAATTGTCGAAGAAGTTAAAACCCTATTACCCCCAACACAAATACCGATCCCTACTCTAGGCAAAGAACCCGATTTAGCCAAAATTGTCGAAATTGCCACTAATACCTTAGTCGAGAAAACGATTGATATTCCTAACATTGTCTTAATACCAAAAGAGCAAGTGAACTTTGGTTATTCTGACTTTAATTTAGAAAATTTAGACACAATTGATTATCAACCTGTTGCTCAAGAAATCCTCATTAAATATCTCAGAACACCCGATAAAAGCTATATTTTAGGCAATGAAACTCAACAAAAACAAATCCGCTTAGAAAACTATCTCGTGAACATTCTGATCCAGAAAGGTGAAATTGACTACGACAGTAATGCTGATTTACTTTATAAATTGACAGCCCAAGTCGTCAATCATCTTAAATCCTATTTACCTAATGATGATGCAGTCGAAAACGTTCTACTTTATCACCAAAAAATTCTTAGTGACTTTATTTTCAAACAAATGTTGCAACACTATTGGGAAACGGCAACTGATTACACCGCCAAAATAATCAAAGGATTTACCCTTTTAAAAACCAATAAATTTAATACTCCCGATCAGCATAACCTTAAATATTTTCGAGATACCTTAACCAATATTTCTGTCATTCAAAAAATGATTTTTGGCGGCTTTGAAAAGTGCTGTTATCCTTACCAAAAATTTGATAGGGATACCGAACGTCAATTTGCTGTACTAATTGAAGATGATGATTTAGTTTTGCGCTGGCTTAAACCTGCTTCAGGTCAATTTCAAATTGAATATCTCAACGGAGCAAAATATGAACCTGATTTTATAATTGAAAGAGTCAACGATAAATTAATTTGTGAAACCAAAATGGCCAAAGAAATTAACGATGAAGACGTTCAGCAAAAGAAACTAGCCGCCGTGCGTTGGTGTCAATTTGCAACTCAACACGCGATCGCCAATAACGGAAAACCCTGGCATTATTTACTGATTCCCCATGATCAAATTGCCTCTAATCTTTCTCTGGATTATCTCAAGACTGAATTTGTATAAATGGAGTGCGGTAGTAGATTGACCTAGCAAAAGAGGATGGAGTATAATATCAAGGCAGGGGAGAAGTCCTTTTAGTGAGCTAATTCGACAGGTGACAAAAATGAAAGTAGCTAGGTTTGATGAAATTAAAGAAAAATTTGAGATTAAAAATGATGAACTCTTCATTTATATTGAAGAACCTGATCAAACGTTAAAATTAATCAGATTAAATGAGTATGCAATCTTAGCAGAGGAAGGATTAAGAGACGTTTACGATCATGAACCTGATGGAGTATGGGAGAAATGCCTTGAAAGTTAGACAAAGAGAGATTATTCTGATTAATTTTCCTTTTTCCGATTTGACGGGAATGAAAGTTAGACCCGCATTGGTCGTTTCCAGTAACCGATACAACAAAAACAATCTAGATGCTGTTGTCTTGGCAATTACCTCAAATTTATCTCCTCATGCTTACAAAATCCCGATTGAGATGCACGATTTAGACAACGGTAGCTTGCCCCTAAAAAGTGCGATTAGAGTTGATAAACCCTTTTCAGTTCTTCAAAGTAAAGTATTAAAAATTCAGGCAAAAGTAACAATTGCAAAGTTGAAAGAAGCCAAATTACTCATTAATGAACTAACTGACGAATAAGCTGAAGATGGTCTTGCCTTTCTGATCATGGTTTTACCCCAAGGTTGATCAGCCCCAAAATCTGTAACCCTATATTTTTCTCCCTTGCCTAAAAATCTTCAAAGTGTTGTCAAAAATAGGAAAACATAGGATAATACACCGTTAAGATAAGTAAACTCATTCGATTAACGCTGTTATGGAACTTAAAGAAGTCTTAAGATTTGCCGATAATGTGGTCTTGACTAAGACGGGTAAGCATTTAAACGACCTACAAAGAGATATTTTGGAAGAGACTCTACAGGGTAGTAAATACAATGTGATTGCTGATAAACACGAATGCACAGTTAATTATGTCAGAGAAGTCGCTGCAACCCTTTGGAAAATTTTATCTGAGGAAGTAGGAGAAAAAATAACCCAGTCCAATATTCGTACTACCTTAGAAAGAGCAAGTTATTCAATCATTTCATCAAACTTTTATCCTAACTCCCAAACCCATATTAATATCTGTAGTAGTGACTTAAAATCTCTCAAAAATTCCCATACAAAATCAGCAGAAAAACCCTATCTTGACCTAGATGATGCTCCTCACCGTACCCTTTTTCATGGTCGTACTAAAGAATTAGATACTCTGCAAAATTGGATATTACAACAACACTATCATCTGATTATGATTACGGGTATGGCTGGTATTGGTAAAACGGCCTTAACCCTCGAATTAATTGAACAAATTAAAAATCATTTTGATATTATTATCTGGCGGGACTTACATGACTTTCCCGATCCCGAAAATTTAGAACATGAATTAGTTGAAATTCTCGCCGATGGGCCATTTACATCTGCGAGCCAAAATGAAAAAAATATAAATAATCCTCTTCGTTACCTGGCTAAACTACTCCGAAAACATCGCTGCTTAATTGTCTTAGATAGTCTGCAATCGCTTTTACAGGATGGACAACTAGCGGGTAATTATCAAAACCCTAACTATCAGACATTTTTCAAATTCCTCAGTAAAATAAAACAAAATAGTTGCTTTATTGTTAATAGTTGGGAAACACCTCAAGATATAGTTTAACTAGCCGAGAAATCCCCTGGCGTTTGTATTTTCCCCCTTAAAGGTTTAGGTAAAGATGCTCAAAGTATTCTCAAAGAAAAAGACTTGAATAACCAAGAAAATTGGGAAAAGCTTATTTATCTTTATCAAGGTAATCCTCTCTATCTAAAATTAGTTGCCACTTTACTTAATCAACTATTTAATAGTCAAATTACCATTTCTCAAACCGAAAATTGCTTATTACCTGAAGAATTACAAATGATTCTCAATACCCAAATTGGAAGATTATCACCTCTAGAAAAAGAAATTTTAACCTATTTAGCAATTAACGATAACCAGTATTCTCTGAATCAATTACTAGATATATTTAACTTACCCAAAAACCAAATTATTAATACTTTTCAATCTTTAATGAGAAGAACCTTAATTGAGCAAAATTCTGCAACTTCGGAAATAGAAAATAATTATACTGTCGCACCTATTTTCAAGGAATACCTTAAAAATGTAGATAATTAGGGCTTGCTGAAAAAATTAGATTTTTTATTGTACTTTTCCTGTGGGTTAATATGAGGGTATTAATCAAGGCAAATAAACAGCGATCGCCCTTTGTATTCTTATCCCAAGTGATCCCAATTTTAAAATTTAATCAATAAGATAAAGGCGATTGCACTTCACATCCCAAACAGCGATCGCCCTCCACGTGCTTATCCCAAAAAGCGATCGCACTTTCATCAACTTAACCGACATTTGCCTGATTACCCTTTCAACAGTTAAAGCGATCGCCTCTCATCTCACCCAAAAAGACCATCACGATTGCCTGTGTTATATAATAGAGGAGTTGTTTCTTGCTCTAGGATAAATCAATTATGCTTACCTATAAGGCAATGTATAAATTTTTAGATAAGGGAGTTCATGGGGAAGTATTAGACTTTCCTGGAGCGATTTCTTGGGGAGAGGACTTATCTATAGTACGTCGCTCATTGGCAAGTTCATTAGTTGATATGGCAGAGGTTTATTTATCTAAGGGAGAATCTTTACCGTTGCCGAATGAACAATTAACGGAACCTGAAGCGGATTTAGAGGAGCCGATTTATTTGATTTTCTCAGCAGCAAATTATGTTCAAGTTGTTCCTCGTTTGGTGGCTTAATGAAACGTCGAGATTTGTTACGTCACCTCAGTCAAAATGGTTGTTATTTATTAAGAGAAGGAAGCGAACATTCTGTTTGGGAAAACCCTATTAACAGTCGTCGTACAGCGATTTCTCGTCATAGAGAGATTGTTGACTTTACGGCTCTTAGAATTTGTCGTCAGTTGGAGATACCTGCACCTTAATCGCCTCTTCATCTCCATAAAAAGCGATCGCCTTTCCAAATCTCATCATCACAAAAAATGATCGCATTTTAAAAAATTAATCAGCAAGATGACAGCGATTACACTTTCATCACCTCAATCTACATTTACTTGATCGCACTTTCAAAATCCAAAGCGATCGCGGTTTTAAAGTTTAATCAACAGGACGGTGGCGATCGCATTATTTTTTTAGATATTTTGAGAAAAGGCCGTTCTCTCTGCAAAAAAATAGATTAAAATGAGTGTATCAGCCTGATTAACAAAATGAATTATGCAAACACCGACTATCATCAAAACGGATTTGCGCGAAGTTCTAGCAGAAATGAATAAGAAGCTAGATACAATTTCTAAAGATGTGAATTAAGTACAGATTCGATTGGCTACTGTAGAAACCAAAGTTGATAATGTAGAGAAACGATTGGATTCAATGGATAAGCGATAAGCGATTTGATAAAATGGAATTACAGATAGAAAAGAAAATAGAAGATTATCAAGGGGCGATCACTGATTATGATCAGGCCATTAAACTCAATCCTAGCGATGCTGATGCCTACATAAGTCGCAGGCTTGCCAAGAAAAACTTAGGAGACAACCAAGGTGCGATCACCTAATCCTTGGATCAATTACCATAGAAAGCAGAAAAGAAGAAGCGACCAACTTGTCCCAACCCAGGCAAACAAAATCTAAAGGAGTTATAACCTATGTCACCGACTATCGTTGAAACCGACATTAAAGACATCTTAAGTAAAATTGACAACCGCTTAGAACGTATCGAGAATGACCTTACCGACCTTAAGATCAATCAGGCCAGAATGGAAGAAAAGCTATCAGGACAAATCAGCCTAGTAGAAGAAAAGCTATCAGGACAAATCAGCCTAGTAGATGAGAAAGTCTCTGGACTAGGTAAGCGATTGGAATTTCAGGAATTTATTAACCGAAGCATCCTGGTGGGTCTAATCATTATTGTTCTGGGCGGGGCTGCTAAGTATTTTTGGTCTATGCCAAAACCCTAACCCGCGATCGCAGTTTTTGGGGTAAAAGTTTCAGCCAAATCAAGAGCGATCGCCAATAATATGACCGACTTAGTTAGCAAAACAGGAATCGAACTCAAACTTCCTTTTTAAATAGCCCAGCCTCTAAGACTTCTTCGGCAGATCAACCATCGGCGTATTGGCATAGGGAATATCCTTAACCGTTTTGGGAGCGATTGCGGTTGTCGGAGAATGGGTTAAATGGTTAATTACCTCTGGGACATCTAAGCCCGTTGTTTGTTTTAACTGTTCCAAAAAGCTGGCTAATTTAGGGATACTTCCCCCGGAATTATCGTTATTACTATCAATAACTGTAACGGTTTCTACGGTGACATCCGGTACACTACTCGCCATCATCCGCAATAACGGTTCTAACTTTTGATATAAAAAGATCTCTTTAGCATGACTCCCTGCGGCTAACCATGATTGAGCCAAGGCTTGAATCCCTTCCGTTTGGGCTTTTCCCTCTTCCACAATCGTTGCCGCCTTACCCTGAGCCTGGGCAATCTCCTGTTTACAACGCGCTTCGGCGGGGGCAATGACATCAGCTTGTAATTGTCGCTCAACCTGTTTAATGCGTTCCGTTTCTACCGCTACTTCAGCCTGAACCTTGGCCAATTGGGACATAACCACCGATTCCACTTCCGCAATCATGGCTATCCGCTTACTTTGGGCATCTCGCACCCGTTTTTCCGCATCTACTTTGGCAATTTCTAAATCCCGTTGAATGCGTCGTAGGGCGGTAATTCGTTGATTCTCAGAATCCTTAATAATAGACTCGGCACGAGCTTTAGCTTCGGCAATACGAGCATCCCGTTTTAAATCTGCCTGTTGTTTACGACCGATGGAATCCAAATAGCGTACTTCATCGGAAATAGTTTGAATTTGTAAACTATCCAAAATCAAACCTAATTTAGCCAGATCATCTTCCGCTTCTAATAAAAGATTTTTAGCGAAAGCAATTTGATCATCATTGGCTTCTTCTGGGGTCAAACTGGCTAACACACCGCGCAGATTTCCTTCTAACGTATCCTTAGCTAATTGTTCAATTTCCGATCGCTTTTTACCCAGTAAACGTTCGATCGCATTGTGAATAGTCGGTTCTTCCCCCGCAATTTTAATATTCGCAACTCCCGCCAAAATCAAGGGAATTCCCCCTTTAGAATAGGCATTGACCACTTTTAGATCAATGATCATATTGGTTAAATCCATGCGAAAAACCTGTTCCAAGGCCGGAATCTTAATACTGCTACCACCTTTAACTAGACGATAACCCACACTTTTATTATCGGAAACCGAGCGTCTGCTACCGGCAAAAATCAAAACTTCACTGGGTTGACAAATAAAATATAAACGTCGCAGAACGAACAGTCCAGAGCCGATTCCCATGCCAAAAATGGCTAATAGCGTGATGATTGTACCCATGATGATTGCCTGTTGCAAAAGTAAATAAAGTTAAAAGTCTTTAAATTCTTCCTTTCCCTTTCTTCAATCCCTCAATAGAGAGAATGTTTCTGAGAATTCTGAGAAATTAAGAGTGCTCGGATTCTTCTGATGTGACCGAACTGGATTTCGTGAGAGTGCCAACCACATCCACACCGAGGGTTTGTTTAATGTTTTCGAGGAATTGACCCACAATTTCAGGATAAACTTTAATAATACTGGCCAAGGATTTCCCATCTCCATTATCGACAATATTAATTTTATCCAGTTGTAAATGTTGGGGAATTTTGACTGACTCTTTTAAAATTGTTTCGAGTTGTTGAATTAAAAAGACTTCCGATGCTTCTTTCCCTGTCTCGATCCAAACTTTGGCTAACATATCGTTCACTAGGGCTGTTGCTTTGGCATTTTCAGCAGAAATGGCGGCTTTACCCTGAGCAAAGAAAGTTTGAGCCTCCCGATCTGCGATCGCCGGTAACACCTGGTCAGCTTGCAGTCGTAAACGTTCCCGTTCTGCCCGAACCTCTTGCAGTTTTTGTTCCACTTTTGCCCGTTTTTCGGCGGCGGCGGCGATCGTAATTTCTTCTTCCGATTTGGCCTGTTGTTCTAACTTGGCTCTGATTTTGCGTAGCTCATTATTTTTTTCTAAAACAATAATCTCATCCTGGGTTTTTGCCACCTGGGCTTCCTCTTCACATTGGGCTTCAATTTGTTCCGCTTCACTGAGCGCATTCGATTCAGCAATTTCCGCATCCCGAATAATCAGAGCAATCCGTTCTCGACTTAAGGAATTGAGATAATCCACTTCATCGGCAACATTTTGCACTTTCAGGGTATCAATTTCTAAACCCAATTTGATTAGATCTCGACTGACATCGGAGGTAATACTTTCGGCAAATCTGAGACGATCTTCATTGACTTGTTCTGGGGTTAAAGTGGCTACCACACCGCGTAAATTCCCTTCCAAGGTTTCCTTGGCTACCCGCACAATTTCACTGCGATCGCGGTCTAAAAACCGTTCAATGGCATTGCCCACAATATCCGGATCACTAGAAATTTTCACATTGGCGATCGCCTGAATATTAATCGGTGTCCCCCCTTTGGCGTAGGCATTGCGAACTTCGACCCGAATCGGCATCGTGGTCACATCCATGCGTTTAACCGTTTCTAAGAGAGGAATACTAATCGCTCGTCCTCCCGATAAAACGCGATAACCGACATCATGCCCCTCCTTGGTTTGGCGTTTTCGCCCTGTTAAAATCACCACCTCATTGGGCTTACAAATACAGAGGAAAGAATTGACAAACCAAACAAACGCCAGCACTCCAATGATAAATAGTGCAATGGGAGCACCTGCTAAGAAAAGGCCATTATAGCCATTACTATCATCGCGATAACTGGGGTTAACGCCCTCCGTTTGGGTTTGGGCCAGGGGGCCAGAAGCAGTGGGTTTAAAAGTGTTATAGTTTAACATGATCAGTTATTAGCAATAAATTTAAAAAGTAGTTAACTGGAATGAAAAATTAAATCCGTTTTTATGCAGATAAATCTTGTTTCAGGTTATCCTTGGGAATGACCCAAACCTGATTATTGTGAGCTTCAATGACAAAGACCTGATCCCCTACAAAAAAAGATTCATCAGAATGGGTGCAAGCAACTATGTCAATCATGGAGCCTTGAATATTGACACGAATTTTGCCTTTCGTTTTTTGATCGAAGGGGATTTGCACTTCTCCAAAAACGCCTACCAAATTGCTAGAATTAACCAAACTATTAACGGTTTCTCGTTTGCCTCGAAAAATTTTTATCCCAATGACAAAGATAAGACCGACTAAAATGCCAATGATCACGGAGATTGTGACCATTTTTAGCAAGACTGGCAATAGGACACTCATCTCCCTCAACCATGTGTTATTTCCTCTACTATAATCTTCTTCAATATTTTTGGAATTTTCTTTAGTTGTTATAAAACTTTACAGTTGAGCACTACTTCCTGCCGCGATCGCGGTTGATCCTGCTAAGGTTATTAGTATGCCAAATTTTTCCCCGCCAGAAATTCCAGAAATTCTCGAATTGCCCGTAGAGTTACCGACAGAAAACCCTGCTGTTAGATTAGATAGCTGGTTAGCCGCCCAATTGTCGGGCTTATCACGATCACGGCTGCAAAAGTTAATTGAACAGGGACAGGTCAAGGTTAATACTCAGATTTGTCTTGAAAAACAACGGCTGATTAAAAACGGCGATCGCTTGGTGGTGACGATTCCTCTGGTGCAGCCCTTAGAAGTCAAGGCCGAAGCTATTCCCCTGGATATTCTTTATGAAGACAGTAGTTTAATTATTATTAATAAACCGGCTGGTTTGGTGGTGCATCCCGCCCCAGGTCATAGCCAGGGAACCCTCGTTAACGCGCTTTTGGCCCATTGTCCTGATCTAACGGGTATTGGTGGCATACAACGGCCAGGCATTGTGCATCGTTTGGATAAGGACACCACGGGAGCGATGGTGATTGCCAAGACCGATCACGCTTTTCAGCATCTTCAGGCCCAACTCAAAGCAAAAACTGCCCGTCGAGAATATTGGGGATTGATTTACGGTACGCCTAAAACCCAATCTGGAACGGTTGATTTGCCTATTGGTCGCCATCCCCGCGATCGCCAAAAGATGGCCATTATTACAATGGAAAAAGGGGGAAGGGAAGCTGTCACCCATTGGCAGATTTTAGAAAGATTGGGTAACTATACCCTGATGGAATTCCAATTAGAAACGGGACGCACCCATCAAATTCGAGTTCATAGTAAAGAGTTAGGCCATCCCATTGTCGGTGATCCGGTCTATAGTGCTGGCCATTCCCCAGTCAATTTACCTGGTCAAGCCCTCCATGCCCGTCGTTTAACCTTGATTCATCCCCTTACCGAAACTCTCCTAGAAGCGATCGCACCTTTACCCGTATCGTTTGAAAAACTATTAAGAATAGTCCGTCAGAGATAAACTCTACGCCTTATGTGAGTTGTCCAAAAGATTGAACAGGAGTCTGCTCAAAAGTGAGAACATCAGTGCCAAAAAGCTGGCGCAACAATATACGTAGCGTATGACTTGCCATTTTAGCGGCAACATGGACACAGAGTCCCTCAACTTTCTTTCTGAGCAATCGCTCCAAGTTGCGTCCTGTATTTTGCACCTCATTGAAAACTCCCTCAATCCATTCTCGAAAATGCTGAAGAAGCCGCTCAAAGACAGGAGGAGTTTGTTGATGTTGATTGACTCTCTTAGCTGTAGAGACTCGATTACCTGTAGTTCTCGATATCTCGAACTGCCAATCAGTACTAATAAATCCCTTGTCCGCCAAGATGTCGCAGCCTTGAATGAACTGCAATACGGATTCTGCTGCTTCCCGTTCGTCACTATGAGCAGGGACGAGAGAATAAACCAAAGGGACACCCTCAAGGCTGCTCACGACGACTAACTTGTCGCCAAAATACTTCATCTGGCGACTAGCACAATACAGCAATTCCAAATTCAGAATGTAGCTAAAGATACAAAATCCCTGAAGTGCTTATGGTCAAGGGGTTTAATGCCAATATTTAGAATCAATGTAATGCTCTATTTAGTGATTGATCAAGTTTGTTTGCAGGTTACTGACTCTCTAAGAGACCGAGATTCGAGGAGGGAATGCAAAAAAAACTCAGAGATTAGGTTAATATCTCTTATACTCATAAAAACAAGATCATGTCTGTATCCTATGTTACCGTTTGAATTCGGAATTGCTGTTTTTGAGGCAGGGCAAACGCATCTTATCCGAGTAAAACCTTAAGGAGATAGTCCTCGTCCCAACCAGCGCGTAGCCGTTTATTCTTGATACCAAGTTTCAGAGTATTTTCCTTTGTGAGCAAGTTAAGAGCGATATGGCGTAAGACGGCTAAATTCTCAGGAGCAAAATCCTTACGAATGCGACAAGCATCCTCGTTGAAGGCCAAGTCTAGAACCCAATGTAAAGAGTTTTCTATCAACCAATGACTACGAACAGATTGGGATAATTTTTGAGCATTACTCGGCAGGCTACTGATATAGTAGCGAGTCTCATACTCTGTTTTGTCTTTCAATCGTCTCTCCGCTTTAATCATACAGATGCTCGTCAACTTTGCCCATTTCTCCCCACCCAGCAAAAATTCTGTTTGTTCCATCGTCCAGCAACGGCGAATTTCAATCCGTCCATGTCCCTTGTCTATTGTTTGATGAAAATCATGCTTAATTCCCACAAAATTAACCGATTGAGCATGAGCAAATAATTGTTCAACATCCTCACATAAATTACCTTGATTGCCTTTCAATGCCAAAACATAATCTCCCCCTCGCCCTACTATCTGTTGGGCAATCTTTGTCTGAGTTCCCATGGCATCAATCGTTACGATACAACCTTTGACCTCTAGCATTTTCAGGAGTTTAGGAATCGCCGTGATTTCATTCGATTTGCTTTCCACCTTGCACTGTCCTAGTACTAGACGATTTGCTGTTGCCCATGCACTTACCATCTGAATTGCGCCCTTTCCGTTGGCATTGTCATAGGAGTGGCGAAGGGTTTTGCCGTCAATCGCTATCACTTCTCCTTCACTTACCTCCGCTATACTTTTGACCCAATGCAGAAAACAGTCTTGAAATTGCTCTGGATTCAGACTAGCAAATACACGCGCAAACGTATCGTCGGAGGGGATGCCATTCGGCAATTCCAAAATTTTTTTTAGCCATTGATGTTTAGCCTTGCCGAAACTTTCCATGGCTACCCAACCTTCTGCTCCACAAATGACGGCTAAGATGGCAATCGTTAGAATATCAATGAGTTTATGCCGTTTTGTTCGTTCGATGCGAGGGTCATCTATTTCGGCAAAGTGTTCTACCAGTCTATATTTGGGTCGGAGTTTCATCGCTTTTGTTTTCTATGCACTTTCCCTTATTTTCCCTTATCCATCCCTCTATAATGTTCTTGTATCTGTATCATTTTTAGATGCGTTCGCCCTGCATAGTTGCATAATTGATAGATAGCACTGGCTATCGATTTTCTTATATCAGCAGCAATTCTAAATTTGCGCTGTAGCAAGGGTTTCAGGTTTTAGTTCGCGTAATACGGGGGAAAATTCAACGGGATTAACAAGTTCATTTTACGAGTCTTCAAGCTTTTAGGCACAATAGTACATCTAGGATTGCCCCAAAAACCCCTTTAAAATGTTCTTTAAATCCCTAAAAGGCTTGCTGTGTCTAAAACTGAGAATTGCTGTTATATCAGCCAGTTTCGGACATAACGGCACTCTTTGGTATCGGATGTCCGATTTTCTTTTCTCCACTTACCCGCATCGAGAACTTCCCACTGTCCAGAAATAAAAGTACAATAGATTAAACAAAATCTGTATTTTGACTTCTTTCTATAAAGATAAGTTATCTGTGCTTTTTCAGTCCATACTTCCCTAACCCACATTTCCTTCGTTTTTTGACTTTTTCAGCAAGCCCTAGTGGTCTGTCAAGCTAAAGATTGTGAATTTGAGGGAAAATGGAGAGGCTATTCATTACCTCAACAGATATCGTAATAAGTAACCATGCTCAAGACCTATATTGTCCGATTAAGTCAAGAAGAACGTCAGACCCTAAAAGATTTGGTATCCATCGGCAAAGGAGCGGCTTACAAAATTAAGCACGCCAATATTCTGTTAAACATTGATGTGAATGGACAAGGATGGACGGATGAGGAAGCTGCCGCCGCCTTTAGTTGTCACCGTAACACAGTCGCCAATCTCAGGGAGCGATTGGTCAATGAAGGTGTGGAGTCAGCATTAAGCCGCAAGCCCCGCAAAACGCCGCCTCGTCAACCGATTATTGATGGAGAGGTAGAAGCAAAACTAATCGCCTTACGTTGTGGAGAACCGCCTGCTGGTCAAGCCCGTTGGACATTGAGGTTACTAGCCGACAAGGCGGTCGAGTTAGAAATTGTGCCAGCAATTAGTCACGAAACCGTGCGTCAAGTGTTAAAAAAAACGAACTAAAACCTCATCTGCGACAGATGTACGTGATTCCACCAGAAAAGAGTGCCGAATTTGTGTCTAACATGGAAGATGTTCTAGAAATTTATCACCGACCCTATGACCCCAATTGTCCAGTGATTTGCATGGATGAGCAACCTATACAATTGGTCAAAGAAACCCGCCTTCCTCTACCAGCCAAACCTGGACAGCCAGAGGCGCATGATTACGAATATGAACGCAATGGAACAGCCAATATCTTTATGTTTACAGAACCCTTGTCTGGGTGGCGAAAGACAGTTGTCAGTGAACGTAGAACATCGGTTGACTGGGCAACAGAAATTAAGAATTTACTCGATAACGACTATGCTGATAACGACAAAGTCATTTTAGTATGTGATCAGCTAAATACTCACAAACTTGCCTCACTATATGAAGCATTTGAGCCTTCCACGGCTCGTCGTCTAGTCGAACGGTTGGAAATTCACCATACCCCAAAACATGGCAGTTGGCTTAATATTGCTGAAAACGAGCTGTCCGCAATGACTCGGCAATGCCTAGCTCGTCGAATTCCAGATCGGGAAACTTTAGAGCAAGAAACAACGGCTTGGTACACTCAGCGCAATCATTCCCAAAAGTCGGTAGATTGGCAATTCACGACGGCTGAGGCTCGTATCCGTCTCAAGCGTCTTTATCCACAAATAGAAAATTGACAGACCACTAGGGCTACTACTCTTTCCCCATAACCACTCCTTTCTACTTCTGGGGGTAATATCGCTCTCGTTTTTTGTCCACAATTATCACAAACTCTTTCATGTACCCTATGTTCTACTATTTCTAGAACGATGGGCGGTATCTCTACTATTTGATGACGATAGGGGTTTGGGTCTATTCCCCTTAGTTTTTCACCGCAACACTTACAGCTATCAGGATGGTGTTCGATAATTTCCTTACACTTTTCTTCTGAATACAAAAAGCGGCTATGACCTTTATGACCTATTTGCCCTCCTCTCTTTTTTCCACCCAGTTTCTTTTTTTTCTTGGGAATTTCAACATTTAGCGGCTCTGACGTAGGAGGGTTATTTGAGTTTTGAGAATTCTGATTGACTTTTTCGCTAATCTTTTCGTTTGTTTCCTGCAATTCTTTGAGGTGTTTTTCTAGTTGCTCTATCTTATCGAATAATTTTACCACCAGATTTCTGACGCTGACTGGGGTTTGCTCCCAATCATTTTCGTCAATTTCGGCTGTCTCTAGTCTAAGTACAGGACAAAAGGCTTGAAAAGTATAAGAGAAAGGGGTTTCATGGAAGATGAACGTAATGTAAGAAAACCCATGAACCAATATAACGCATTGAAACAAGCCCTAAAACCCCATTTGGGATGGCATGGTGCCAGACTCTCCTTCCTAGCCTTGTTCTTACTCGCCCTCCTCAAAGTGAAAACGGTTAACCTTAAAGAATTGGCCCTGGGTTTTGAAGGTCGGGCATTGGTGGATTCTCATTACAAACGCTTACAACGCTTTTTCTCAGGATTTGAGCTGGATTACCATCACATTGCCCGTATTGTAGTCAGTTGGCTGGATATCCCTCAACCTTGGGTATTAAGTAGGGCTTGCTGAAAAAAGCTGAAACCTTTACGGAGAAAAATAGTAGGCGAATTAAGAACCGCTAGAATGCACGAAAATAGGGTAGAATGCCTCAAAACCATTGCATTAAGAAGAGAGAAAGCAGATGTACCGAAAGCAACAGTACTCAATTGAAACACCAGAAAACTTGAAAAATCTGTTCGGCGGGCAGTTAGACGAAGAAAATCGTTGGATAGAAATGTCAAAAATGATTCCCTGGGAAGAATATGAGGAAGAATATGCAAAAAACTTCACAGAAAAAAAAGGAGCCCCAGCCAAATCATTTAGAATGGCATTAGGAGCATTAATTATCAAAGAAATTTCAGGAAAAAGTGACAGAGAAACAGTAGAACAAATAAAAGAGAACCCTTATTTACAGTACTTTATAGGAATGGAAAGCTATAGTAGCAAAGAAGCATTTAATGCGTCAATGATGGTTCATTTTCGTAAAAAAATAGGAATGGAATTAATAAATAAAATTAATAAAGAAATAGAAAAAAAAGCGACGGGTGTAGCGTCAGAAAAAAAAGAAAATGAAGGAAAGTTATTGTTAGATGCGACTTGTACACCAGCAGATATAAAATATCCAACGGATATAGGAATATTGAATGATGCAAGAGAAAAAACAGAAAAAATAATAGATAAGCTGTATGAAGAAATAAAAGAGAAAAGGAAAGAAAAGCCGAGGACTTATAGGGAAGTGGCAAGAAAAGAGTACTTAGCCATAGCAAAAAAACGTCGTGTGTCAAAAAAAGAAAGAAGAAAAGGAACAAAAAAACAACTAGGATATATAAAAAGAAACTTGTCTGATATAGAAAAAATGATAGAAGAGGGAGCAAAGTTAGAAAAACTAACGAAAAAAGAGCAAGAAGAGCTTGTAACGATAGGAAAAGTGTATGAGCAACAGTTAGAAATGTATGAAAAAAAGACAAATAAAGTAGAAAACAGAATTGTGAGTGTAAGCCAACCTCACGTGCGTCCAATAGTGCGTGGAAAAGCGGGAAAAGCAGTAGAGTTTGGAGCTAAAATATCGGCAAGTAATGTGAATGGCTTTGTCTTCTTAGACAAATTAAGTTGGGATAATTACAACGAATCGGGAGATTTACAAGCGCGAATAGAAGAATATAAAAGGGAAACAGGATGTTATCCGGAATCGGTTCATGTGGATAAAATCTATCGAACAAAAGCGAATCGAGCTTATTGTAAAGAAAGGGATATAAGAATGAGTGGTCCCCGATTGGGAAGACCGCCGAAAGAGGTGAGCAAAGAAAAAAAGAAAGAGGCACGCTCAGATGAAAGAGTGCGTAATGCCATTGAGGGTAAATTCGGACAGGGAAAGAGGAAATTTAGTCTTGGTCGAGTGATGGCCAAACTACCTGAGACCTCGGAAACGGTAATTGCGATGAACTTTTTGGTAATGAATCTTTCTACTCTACTTCAGAAGACAAAAAAGAAAACAAAAAGTAAAAAGTTGTAGAGTCGTTTTTCTTGTGAAAAATGGTGTTAATTTTCCTCTCTTTTGTGAGGAGTGATTTGTGTTGACCTTTTTAGGCAGAAAGGAACAATAGATTAAACAAAATCTGTATTTTGATTTGTTTCCATAAGGATAAGTTATCTATGCTTTTTCAGTCCATACTTCCCTAACCCACATTTCTTTCGTTTTTTGACTTTTTCAGCAAGCCCTAAGTATTGACCGCACAACCTGGGAGTTTGGCAGTCATGGTTATAATATCCTCACTGTCGGCATTGTCCATGAAGGAGTAGCCATTCCCATCTTGTGGTGGATGCTTAGCAAGAAAAAGGGCAATTCTAACAGTGATGAACGAATGCGTTTTATCGAGGAGATGCTCAAGATTTTTCCCACCGCCCTGATTCGTTGTTTATGTGGCGACCGTGAGTTTATTGGTCAGGCTTGGCTTGGCTTCGCTATCTTCTGCTCGAACCGCTACTGGCTTTCTGTCTGAGAATTCGGGCTACGGACAAGATTGAGCACAATGGCAAGCTTTTGGCCGCCAAAGTCATTTTTGCCCATCTTGCAAAAGAGTGAATCTCAACGTCTTCAAGGGAGTTGTCGGGTTTGGGGATATCCTGTTTCTGTAGAGGCTCTTCGCTTGCCTGATAATTCTCTACTCATCGTCATTGGACATCCCGATTCCCAAGGTCTTATTCACGATTATGCCCTGCGTTGGGGCATTGAAACCCTTTTTGGCATCTTTAAGACTCGTGGCTTTTGCTTGGAATCTACTCACTTTACTGACCCCAAGCGTCTTCGTAAGCTTTTGGCTTTACTGACTTTAGCTTTGGCTTGGTCTCTCAAAACTGGTCTAGCAATTCATCATCTTCATCCCATTCCCCTCAAGAAACATGGTCGCCTAGCGCAGAGTCTTTTTCGTCTTGGTTTTGACCATCTTCGTCATCTTGTTCTTAATCCTTCTCTACCCAATTTTTCTCTTTTTCTCGACTCCCTACATTTTTTGTCCTGTACTTAGGTCTCTAGTAGCTGTTTTTCTTCCATGACTTTTAGATTATCAGATTTTGTCCCCCTGAACGATTACAAACGAAGTATACTTCAAACGTTCATAATCTGAGATTTATCAAAGCGTTGAAATCGTAAGGTGAGCAAAGAATCAAGCTCCTCCTTATATTTTACGTTAGCATCTTCAAGACATCCTGAAATTGCTGCAGAAAACTGCGTAAAATCTTCATAATATTTTGCGTATAAACACTTCTTTTTCACAAACTTCCACAGTCTTTCAATTAAATTCAAGTTAGGAGAATAAGGAGGTAAGTACAGTAACTCTATTCCTAATGATTCTGCCAACTCCTGCACAATTCGGCATTTTTGATAACGAGCATTGTCTAATACCAACGTAATCGGTATTAATAGTCCTAATTCTGCTATCTTTTCTAGGAGTTCACAAACCTGAGTTCCCGTAATATAAGAACTGTTCGTTACCATAATTACTTCATGGGTAATTGCATTTAATGCTCCTAACACATTAAAACGTTTTCTCCCTGATGGTGACTTAATAAAAATCCTTTTGAAGCACCATATAAAATTTACAAATTCTCCCATTACAAAATGAGAGGCATCTACAAAGAAAACTGCCCTTTTTCCTGCTTTTGCCTCTTCTAGCCTTGGTTCTAGCTCTTTTTCTCTATAGCTATCCTGAGCTTCTACATCTGCTTTTGATGGAATTGTTCCCACCTTTAGACACCTCATTCCTATTGACTTTAAAAATTTTCTGACTTGCGTTGGACTTCTTTTTATTCCCGTTAATTCTTCTATTCTTTTTACTGCTTCATTTATTCTTGCTGGTGGATTTGACTCAAAATATGCCTCAATTGTCCCTTGATGCTCTGTTAACTCGCTTTTCGGGCGATTAAATTTTATTTCTTTTAGTTTTTCTATCCCGCCCTCTTGATAATCACGGATATAGCTTGTCACCGTATTTACTGAAACTCCTGCGAATTGAGCAATTTTTTGATGAGATAATCCCTGACTTTTTAACCATAAAACTTCCATCTTTAGCTGTACTCTAGGATGCGGGTGATTAAACCGACCGTAAGACAACAGTCTTTTGTCTTCTTCCGTAAATTCTAACTTAATCATTTCTCAGCCTCTTGACTACTTTTTCTATTTTTACTATATTATCTCTTATTTTTAAAATTCGCAACTTGTGACCGTGTTCAGTATAGGTTGTATCGCCAGCAAAGAAGCCTTGAAATATTTCTACCTGTAAATAATTAGTTGAGGATTAACAGGCACTGGTATCGTCTAGCTAGAAGCTACAAACGTTGCAATACGGGAGGTTCAAGAAATCAGGCGAATTTGGAGTAAGTCCTCCCAAGTAAACCCTTTTTCAATTATACCGAGAGCTACAGCAGGAACTTTTCTCGTAGTAAAATGGCTGCGAACAAAGTTATGAACCATCCAGAAAATATCTAGGACTCGCTGTAATCCCACAACAGATTTAGCATAAGTATTTGTACGACGACGAAAGGCAGATAAATAGCGTCGGATAGCACTATTAAATGCCTCAACGTGGTTGGCATGGACGTCCTTTTCTTCTGGTTTTTCTGTTGTCTCAGGATGTTCTGGTTTCGGAGTTTCTACTTTCTTGAGTTTACCCTCAGAATCTCGACGTTTACTACTCTTATTTTTTAGTCTTACCACCATACCCTTCGGTAATACTTTGGTGGGACGACCTCGCTTTCCAGTCCTTAATACTTCGTGACAAATATCAAATAGCAGTTGACTATATCGCTTTTCTCCATCTGTAAATAACTGGAGAGATTCTGCACTCCTTTCAAATAATTCCGCTACCGTCATCATTGCTTCTAGAAATAATTTCTGCTCTTTTCGACCACATTTTAAATGCCAAATAAAGCGGCTTGCTCTGTCCATGAGAACGATTGTCCACCCCTCAGAGGCACTTGCTTCTTTATTTTTTCCAACTTTTGTGTATAGTTCATCCCCTTCTATTACTAATTTAACAAATTCATTCACTAAGGCGTATAAAAATAATGTCTCTTGTAATCCTGATAATTTCTTTTCCCAATTCAATATTGTTGTTTTCGCGTAGCCGAATGCTCGGGCTGCTGCATTTAATCCTATTCCTTCCATTCTGGCTTTTAATACTTTTACAATTTCACTTAATGGGGTTTCTAAGCCAGCGATTACGCTACCATAAGTCTCAGCAAAACAAGAACTACATTCTTGACAAATGAACATTTTACGTTCCCCGTTACCTTTCGTTTGATAATGAGAATGTATTTTTACGTTTTCACTATAGCAATGAGGACAGTTTTTCTTGAATAAGGCATCCTCTTTCTCTTGGCACAAGCCAACATCATTCAGGATTTTCATAGAGCTTTTCTTTAATATTGACATTGTTTTCTATTTCCTTCTTCTTTGATATAATGACAATAATAATAGTATAATAAAAACGGGCCGATGTCTAGTCTTAAACTATTTTTCTATTTTCTCAAAGCCTTACGCCATAACTTTTTCCAACTTTGATCAGACGATACCAGTTCCGATTAACAAGATTGAACAGGAAACCAAAGGGAAGTCCAGCAATGATTAAGTTCAGCGACCTTGAGCAAGCTTAAAGCCTTACTACTGTTAATGCTCCAACCCACATTCCGCAGGTTATCGAAGAGGAGCACTAGTTCACGCGAGCTAGTATCGGTACTTGTGCATTGATTTCGGGCAAGGATAAAAAATGTTAATAAAGTTCTAAAATGGAGTCTTGTCTTAGATAGAATCAACAGTAAAAATGAATAACCTAAATATTAAAGACCTCGACCACTTAGGAATCGTAGCGGGAATTATAGATGAAATGGGTTTAGTAGAAATTATCGATGAGGAAGTGGGAACTCATCCTCAAGAAAAGCTCAGTGTAGGTACAATAGTAAAAGCAATGATATTAAACTGCTTAGGATGTATCAATGCTCCGTTATATTTGTTGAGTGAATTTTTTAAAGGAAAAGCATTAGAACACCTATTAGGAGAAGGAATAAAAGCAGAAGATTTAAATGATGACAAGCTAGGAAGGTCATTGGATAAGGTATTTGGAGTGGGGGTAAAAAAACTGTTCACGAAAATAGTCCTAAAAGCGGCAGCAATCTTTGGAATAGAACAAAAGTCAAAGCATTTAGACTCAACCTCAATGTCTGTACAAGGGAAGTATAAGGAAAGGATAGAAGATGAGGAAGACGAGCAGACAAAAGCCATAAAAATAAAATTTGGTTATTCCAGAGATAAACGACCAGACCTAAAACAGTTTATGTTAAATATGATATGTAGTGGAGATGGTGGTGTCCCTCTCTTTATGCAATTAGGAGATGGCAATGAATCGGATAAAAAGGTGTTTCCCCAGATAATCAAAGACTGTCAAGAAACGTTGAATATGGAAGGTTTATCGGTGATTGCTGGGGTACGACCTTTAGTTGATAAAAGCTGTTGTAATCAGGGTTCTACAGGGAACCCATATTGATCAAGTTTTGCCCAAAATTGACTCCATCGTTCCTTGGTCAATACCAAAGCTCGTAGGCTCAAAATAATTCCTGCTCCTTTTTCCTTCCATCGCATCCCTGAACAACATAATCGTTGTTTGACCAACGTCTTACAAGCTGCTTCCGTAACACCTGAACCAATCGGATACTTTTTCTCTATGTATTCAGCATAATCCATTTGATGCTGATGATTCTCGTAATAAGTAATCGCCGCTTGTAGTTTCTCGGTAAGATTCTTAGAATGACTTTTTTCTTCTTTGACTTCTTTCATCAGATTTAGCAGTTCTCCTGCTTTTCCTTTTTCATGCTTGAGTTCTCGACAATTTTCAGTCAACCATTCTTTTTGTTTTGACACGGTATTCGGATGCAACGCTTCTGCCAAGGCACCTAAGTAACCAGAGGCATGATAGAAATCTAATATCTGTTCTTCCGTTTGCTTTTCTAAAAACTTCCAATTTGATTCTGCCCCGTCTGCTATCCCGACCAATGTTGCCTCTGGATAACGGTTTTTCGCTCGCTCAATTTCTCTTTCTAATCTTTCTAGAAAACTCTTTTTTCCATACTCTGGTGCCGCACCTAGATAGATTGTAGGTTGACGTTCGCCTTCACTATCGTATAGGGAAACGGTTCCCACCATTGCTTCACGGTAGCCATCCTCACACATCAGCATACAGGTTCCATCTAATCCTATTCCCACTGTTGCAATTTGGCTATCCTCCTTGGGCGGGGCATAACTCCACGCTTCTTCTTTTGCCTGTACCACACTTCCTACTGCTTCACTCAATCTTTGGATATAGGATAGCGCTACTTTTCTACCATGATTTTCTAATAAATCATTTTTCACCTCTTTGCCTGCCATCCCTGACATTTTTGAGGATACCTGTTTTGCCAATAATGGCGTTGATGTTATGATTATCCTTGCTTCTCTTTCTAAGGGGCAATACGTTTTTCCTCAAAGGTGAACGCTGATATACATGACGATTCACTATAACCTCACCATAAGGTGTTTGATATTCTTTCGGTTGCTCTCCCTTACTCTTCCAGATTTCTTCACCGATTTTTAAGGGTGAACCATCTGTATCTAAATATTTCAAGGCTTCTTTGCTGGCGATGCAACCTACTTCGTTTAAGCCTTTTTGAATATTTATTTCTGTATCCAACATTGAACGACTGAGTTCTAATGTTAGTTCTATTTTTATCTTTGAACCCTCTACATTAATTAGTTTTGCTGTCATCATTGTTTCCTCTTTGTCACTTTTCATCCCATGTTAACACTTTTCTTTTCCTTCATCAACTAAAGGTCACACCCCTTTGTTAGGGTGCGACCTTTAGTTGATAAAAGCTGTTGTAATCAGGGTTCTACAGGGAACCCATATTGATCAAGTTTTGCCCAAAATTGACTCCATCGTTCCTTCGTCAATCAGCAATTCTAAATTTGCGCTGTAGCAAGGGTTTCAGGTTTTAGTTCGCGTAATACGGGGGAAAATTCAACGGGATTAACAAGTTCATTTTACGAGTCTTCAAGCTTTTAGGCACAATAGTACATCTAGGATTGCCCCAAAAACCCCTTTAAAATGTTCTTTAAATCCCTAAAAGGCTTGCTGTGTCTAAAACTGAGAATTGCTGTTCGTCAATAAGCTGTCATCACTCTAAGTGGATATAAGGTAGGATATATAGACTTACTTTTTTGTATGACTATGCTGACGTTAAACTTCTTAGACCAAAAGACCAAGAAAGAGCTACAAAAAGCCCTTAAAACGGAAGAGCACGCAGTTACAAGAGAGAGAATATTGATTATGTTACTGAGAAATGAAGGAAAAACGTATGATGAAATATCAGGATTATTAGGATGTTGCAAACGACAAGTGTGGTACTGGTATAATAATGGAAATCCGAAAGAGATAGAAAGCTTAAGAGACAAAAGAAAAAAAGGAAATCACAGGAAAGTAACAGAAGAATACATAGAGAAATTGACGGAGATAATAATCAAAGAGCCTGAAGAGTTTGGATATGAATTTGGACGTTGGACAGTAGCAAGACTATCAACTCATATGGAAAAAGAAACGGGTATATTGTTAGGAAATACACAACTTAGAAATATGCTTAAAAAAAAGCGATTTGTCTACATCTGGGCAAAATATAGTCTAGAAGATAAACAAGATGAGCAAAAAAGAGAGGAATTTAGAAAGAAAGTTGAAGAGTACAAGAAGCTTTTGAAAGAAAAGCCAGAATCAATCCAGATATGGTTTTGGGATGAAAGTGGCTTCAGCTTAAGAATAATACGGAGAAAACATTGGACAAAAAAAGGAAAGCGTAAAAAAGTGAGGGGAGATAGAAGAAAAGGAAGAGTCAATGTAATGGGTGGTATTAGATATACTGACAAAAAACGGTGGGTTGATTTGATTCCCACTGGTAACTCTCAGAACTTCAAGAGTGTATTATTAAAATTTTACAAAGACATACAAAGAGAATGGATAGAACAAGGAAATAAAAAAGAAGACTTTGAAAAGAATGGTCTGAAGATTGTGATTATTTTAGATAATGCGAGCTTCCACAAAAAGCAAGAAATTCTAGACGAGAGCACGGAAGAAATGCCAAACATTATTTTGGAGTTTTTACCCCCCTATAGTCCTAGGGCTGATTCATTCTAACAAATCTCAATCAATCAAATCCTTATCTGGCAAGGTTTTAAGGCGATTTCTCAGAATAAATATCTGAAAATTTTTAAAAATACCTTACTTTGCTTACCCCATAAGCGATTGAAGAGAGACAAAAAAGGAATCAAACCAGAGAATGAATCAGCCCTACCCTATAGTCCCGATTATAATTTAATGGAATTGGTATGGCATTCAGCAAAAGAATATATTGCAAATAAATTATTCAAATCAATTGAAGAATTAGAATCTCTCATCCATAAACTTCTTAATGAAGGTGGATTGACAATATGTTGGGGACGTAAAATCAAAAACAAGGGCTCAAGTATTATTGCAAGTTAAACTGATGACAGCTTACCAAAGCTCGTAGGCTCAAAATAATTCCTGCTCCTTTTTCCTTCCATCGCATCCCTGAACAACATAATCGTTGTTTGACCAACGTCTTACAAGCTGCTTCCGTAACACCTGAACCAATCGGATACTTTTTCTCTAAGTATTCAGCATAATCCATTTGATGCTGATGATTCTCGTAATAAGTAATCGCTGCTTGTAGTTTCTCGGTAAGATTCTTAGAATGACTTTTTTCTTCTTTGACTTCTTTCATCAGATTTAGCAGTTCTCCTGCTTTTCCTTTTTCATGCTTGAGTTCTCGACAATTTTCAGTCAACCATTCTTTTTGTTTTGACACGGTATTCGGATGCAACGCTTCTGCCAAGGCACCTAAGTAACCAGAGGCATGATAGAAATCTAATATCTGTTCTTCCGTTTGCTTTTCTAAAAACTTCCAATTTGATTCTGCCCCGTCTGCTATCCCGACCAATGTTGCCTCTGGATAACGGTTTTTCGCTCGCTCAATTTCTCTTTCCAATCTTTCTAGAAAACTCTTTTTTCCATACTCTGGTGCCGCACCTAGATAGATTGTATGTTGACGTTCGCCTTCACTATCGTATAGGGAAACGGTTCCCACCATTGCTTCACGGTAGCCATCCTCACACATCAGCATACAGGTTCCATCTAATCCTATTCCCACTGTTGCAATTTGGCTATCCTCCTTGGGCGGGGCATAACTCCACGCTTCTTCTTTTGCCTGTACCACACTTCCTACTGCTTCACTCAATCTTTGGATATAGGATAGCGCTACTTTTCTACCATGATTTTCTAATAAATCATTTTTCACCTCTTTGCCTGCCATCCCTGACATTTTTGAGGATACCTGTTTTGCCAATAATGGCGTTGATGTTATGATTATCCTTGCTTCTCTTTCTAAGGGGCAATACGTTTTTCCTCAAAGGTGAACGCTGATATACATGACGATTCACTATAACCTCACCATAAGGTGTTTGATATTCTTTCGGTTGCTCTCCCTTACTCTTCCAGATTTCTTCACCGATTTTTAAGGGTGAACCATCTGTATCTAAATATTTCAAGGCTTCTTTGCTGGCGATGCAACCTACTTCGTTTAAGCCTTTTTGAATATTTATTTCTGTATCCAACATTGAACGACTGAGTTCTAATGTTAGTTCTATTTTTATCTTTGAACCCTCTACATTAATTAGTTTTGCTGTCATCATTGTTTCCTCTTTGTCACTTTTCATCTCATGTTAACACTTTTCTTTTCCTTCATCAACTAAAGGTCACACCCCTTTGTTACCTCAGTAGCTGTTACACTCCCTCCGAACGATTACCTTCGTTTAAGCCTTTTTGAATATTTATTTCTGTATCCAACATTGAACGACTGAGTTCTAATGCTGGTTGACTGACAAAACATGGCTCACTAACCCCTGAAACCCTTAGCTGACAAGGATTACAGGCGAGACAAAGCCATAAAACGATCTTGATCACCTAAAACCCTTGCTAGAAGGGGCTTTGAGTGGCATCAAGGCAAACTTTTGTCAGTCAATCAGGTTCTAATGTTAGTTCTATTTTTACCTTTGAATCCTCTACATTAATTAGTTTTGCTGTCATCATTGTTTCCTCTTTTTCACTTTTCATCTCATGTTAACACTTTTTTCTCCCTTCATCAAATAAAGGTCACACCCTGCCAAATTTAGGAAGTTGTTTTCCCCCTAAAAGGATAATTCCATCAAGTTTCAATAAAAAACCCGGCACGGGCCGGGGATACTAGCTTAGCAAAAATAAATTTGGAACGATTTTGCGTCGTTTCAGCGATCACTGTAATTGTTAAGAGCCGAAAAACATCATTCTTTAATTAAATACGCCTGATGTGAGTTGGAGCATGGAATGGCGTAAACTCGTTTAATTGATGCTTTCTCTAATTAAAGGGGGGGCTAAAACCCTTGCTGACTACTAGGTTATTTTAACTCACATCAGACGTTAAATAGATTATTGAATCAATCCGCAGGTCAGAGGACAAGCCGCATATACCGTCGTATGTTTAGGGCTAGATTGGCCATGTAGCCAGCTAAGCCAACGGACTTCTTGAGGATTAATTCCTTTTGCCGTTAGAATACCTGCTCCGACTAGAACAGCCAGAATATTACCGCCAAATAAGCTTCCAGAGACTAAAAGAACGGCACTTATGGGTAGAACAGATTGCAAAACCACTGTGGCTAAAACACCAACAGTTGCCATCAAAACTACCAACGGAAAGCCAACCACTAACCAACAAACGGTTAGGGTAAATGTCCAAACAAGGAAACTTCTCAAAACAACCCAGGAATGGATATTTCCCAAACCGTCTCTAGAGGACAGTTCCATCAGATTTTCTCCAGCAATAACAACAACATAACAACCGCTTCCCCCACAACTCTCTCGGAATTGGAGTGCGTAAAAACAAGTATAGGCAATCTGCAAGGAAAAATGAGCGAATTGTAATATAAATTAATATTTTGGGCTTGACAATTGGGGATAGCTTAAGCGTAACTCCGTTCTATCGGGTGCGACCTTTAGTTGATAAAAGCTGTTGTAATCAGGGTTCTACAGGGAACCCATATTGATCAAGTTTTGCCCAAAATTGACTCCATCGTTCCTTGGTCAATACCAAAGCTCGTAGGCTCAAAATAATTCCTGCTCCTTTTTCCTTCCATCGCATCCCTGAACAACATAATCGTTGTTTGACCAACGTCTTACAAGCTGCTTCCGTAACACCTGAACCAATCGGATACTTTTTCTCTAAGTATTCAGCATAATCCATTTGATGCTGATGATTCTCGTAATAAGTAATCGCCGCTTGTAGTTTCTCGGTAAGATTCTTAGAATGACTTTTTTCTTCTTTGACTTCTTTCATCAGATTTAGCAGTTCTCCTGCTTTTCCTTTTTCATGCTTGAGTTCTCGACAATTTTCAGTCAACCATTCTTTTTGTTTTGACACTGTATTCGGATGCAACGCTTCTGCCAAGGCACCTAAGTAACCAGAGGCATGATAGAAATCTAATATCTGTTCTTCCGTTTGCTTTTCTAAAAACTTCCAATTTGATTCTGCCCCGTCTGCTATCCCGACCAATGTTGCCTCTGGATAACGTTTTTTCGCTCGCTCAATTTCTCTTTCTAATCTTTCTAGAAAACTCTTTTTTCCATACTCTGGTGCCGCACCTAGATAGATTGTATGTTGACGTTCTCCCTCACTATCGTATAGGGAAACGGTTCCCACCATTGCTTCACGGTAGCCATCCTCACACATCAGCATACAGGTTCCATCTAATCCTATTCCCACTGTTGCAATTTGGCTATCCTCCTTGGGCGGGGCATAACTCCACGCTTCTTCTTTTGCCTGTACCACACTTCCTACTGCTTCACTCAATCTTTGGATATAGGATAGCGCTACTTTTCTACCATGATTTTCTAATAAATCATTTTTCACCTCTTTGCCTGCCATCCCTGACATTTTTGAGGATACCTGTTTTGCCAATAATGGCGTTGATGTTATGATTATCCTTGCTTCTCTTTCTAAGGGGCAATACGTTTTTCCTCCTACTGAACGCTGATATACATGACGATTCACTATAACCTCACCATAAGGTGTTTGATATTCTTTCGGTTGCTCTCCCTTACTCTTCCAGATTTCTTCACCGATTTTTAAGGGTGAACCATCTGTATCTAAATATTTCAAGGCTTCTTTGCTGGCGATGCAACCTACTTCGTTTAAGCCTTTTTGAATATTTATTTCTGTATCCAACATTGAACGACTGAGTTCTAATGTTAGTTCTATTTTTATCTTTGAACCCTCTACATTAATTAGTTTTGCTGTCATCATTGTTTCCTCTTTGTCACTTTTCATCTCATGTTAACACTTTTCTTTTCCTTCATCAACTAAAAGTCGCACCCATGTGAATCATTCCTAGAACATCAAAGACAACTGCATAGTCGCAACGGTAGGGATAATCTTCAAACTCTATTCGGTGCCATCAAAATACCTAGTGACAATCAAATCCGCAATATCCTGGATAAAATCAAAGCCAATTCGTTATTTGTGGTGTTTAGTGACATTTATCAACTACTAAAGACCAGAGGAATATTGACTCGGTATGAGGTGTTAGACAAGCAATTACTAATTCCGCTAGATGGCACAGAGTATTTCTCCTCCCAAAATATCCACTGTGAGCAATGTTCCCATCGAACCCATAAAAACGGGACAGTGACTTACTTTCATTGGGTGCGACCTTTAGTTGATAAAAGCTGTTGTAATCAGGGTTCTACAGGGAACCCATATTGATCAAGTTTTGCCCAAAATTGACTCCATCGTTCCTTGGTCAATACCAAAGCTCGTAGGCTCAAAATAATTCCTGCTCCTTTTTCCTTCCATCGCATTCCTGAACAACATAATCGTTGTTTGACCAACGTCTTACAAGCTGCTTCCGTAACACCTGAACCAATCGGATACTTTTTCTCTAAGTATTCAGCATAATCCATTTGATGCTGATGATTCTCGTAATAAGTAATCGCCGCTTGTAGTTTCTCGGTAAGATTCTTAGAATGACTTTTTTCTTCTTTGACTTCTTTCATCAGATTTAGCAGTTCTCCTGCTTTTCCTTTTTCATGCTTGAGTTCTCGACAATTTTCAGTCAACCATTCTTTTTGTTTTGACACGGTATTCGGATGCAACGCTTCTGCCAACGCTCCTAAGTAACCAGAGGCATGATAGAAATCTAATATCTGTTCTTCCGTCTGCTTTTCTAAAAACTTCCAATTTGATTCTGCACCATCTGCTATACCGACAAATTTTGCCTCTGGATAACGGTTTTTCGCTCGCTCAATTTCTCTTTCCAATCTTTCTAGAAAACTCTTTTTTCCGTACTCTGGTGCCGCACCTAGATAGATTGTCTGTTGACGTTCTCCCTCACTATCGTATAGGGAAACGGTTCCCACCATTGCTTCACGGTAGCCATCCTCACACATCAGCATACAGGTTCCATCTAATCCTATTCCCACTGTTGCAATTTGGCTATCCTCCTTGGGCGGGGCATAACTCCACGCTTCTTCTTTTGCCTGTACCACACTTCCTACTGCTTCACTCAATCTTTGGATATAGGATAGCGCTACTTTTCTACCATGATTTTCTAATAAATCATTTTTCACCTCTTTGCCTGCCATCCCTGACATTTTTGAGGATACCTGTTTTGCCAATAATGGCGTTGATGTTATGATTATCCTTGCTTCTCTTTCTAAGGGGCAATACGTTTTTCCTCAAAGGTGAACGCTGATATACATGACGATTCACTATAACCTCACCATAAGGTGTTTGATATTCTTTCGGTTGCTCTCCCTTACTCTTCCAGATTTCTTCACCGATTTTTAAGGGTGAACCATCTGTATCTAAATATTTCAAGGCTTCTTTGCTGGCGATGCAACCTACTTCGTTTAAGCCTTTTTGAATATTTATTTCTGTATCCAACATTGAACGACTGAGTTCTAATGTTAGTTCTATTTTTATCTTTGAACCCTCTACATTAATTAGTTTTGCTGTCATCATTGTTTCCTCTTTGTCACTTTTCATCTCATGTTAACACTTTTCTTTTCCTTCATCAACTAAAGGTCACACCCGTTCTATCTTTAAGCTGTGTTAAAAGGCGTTAAAGCACATTCAAGACCATTTTAACTAAAAACCTATCTATTAGGGATTATGTATTCCTTGATCCCCGTGGCCAAACAGAAAAGTTTTTTCTCTCGTTTGGGTTGTGTCCTGTATTTTCTGTGAGCAAGGTTAACATTTCTTTACAATATGCTGAGAACTTCTCATTTCAGAGCCAGAAAATTTGGGCTGTTAGACTTCGATAGAGGAAAGATCCAGGGTTAACCCGCATAAAATTAAGTTTTTCGGCTGATTGCCAACGAACGTTAGTTATATTTCAAGATTTGGGAATATTAGCTTCGAGAAGAGGAAAGTTCCCTTATCCTAAAGTTTAAGGAGAATTTTGATGTTCTTTCCCAGAATAATACGTAAACTCCTGCCTTGTATCAAAATTTGGTGCTTGTCCTATGGTTCAATCTCCTCGTCCTGCTGCTCCGCCTCTGCCACCCTTACCGATGGTGGAAAATATCCCCAAGGCTCCTCCCATGCCACCGCCAGTTGCTCCACCGGCAGTATCAAATGTCTCAACAGGAACACCTCGTTCTACGGGACGCGCTGCCGGACAGCCTAGTTTAGCGGAATTAATTCGCATGGCCTTTGATGAAGGATATTCGGATGTGCATTTGGGCGTAGGGGAAATTCCTCGGATGCGCGATCGCGGTGAAATGTTGGCGTTGGCCTATCCTGAGGTTGATCTACCGACCTTTATGAGTTGGTTGCGGGAAATTCTGAGTGAAGATGAGATCCAAAAATTTCAGCGAGAATTGGAATTTGATGGCGCGACTCAGTATGATTTTGCCCGGGTCCGGATCAATGTCTTTGGCAGTTTGCGAGGCCCAGCAATGGTATTGCGACTCATTCCGCTCAAAATTCTGACGATGGAGCAGTTGAGGCTTCCTGAAATACTAAGAACGGTGTCTGATTCCCATAAAGGACTGATTCTTGTCACCGGGCCAACGGGTTCAGGGAAATCCACAACCATGGCCGCAATGGTGGATTACATCAATAAGGAACACTCGAAACATATTATTACCATTGAAGATCCGGTGGAATTTGTGCATCAAAGTCGGCGATCGCTGGTCAAACAACGGGAAGTGGGGATGCACACCCATAAATTTGACAATGCCCTCAAAGCGGCTTTACGGGAAGACCCCGATATTATTCTGGTGGGGGAAATGCGGGACAAGGAAACGGTCAATACGGCCCTGAAAGCAGCCCAAACGGGCCACTTGGTCATGGGAACGCTCCATACGAATAGTGCGATTAAAACGCTAGAACGGGTTTTAACCCTCTATACAGCAGAAGAACAACCGGCGATGCGAACGGCTCTTGCAGAATCTTTAGTCGCCATTATTGCCCAGGGACTATGTTGCACAACCGATGGTAAACGGGCTGGTTTCCATGACATTCTGATCAATACAGAAACGGTGAAAGATTATGTTCGTCAAGGTAAGTACGAAGAAATGGCCGAGTTAATGAAAGATGGGGAATACGACGGCATGATCACAGCCAACCAATCTCTTTTTAACTTATACAAAGAAGGACGAATCACCGAAGAAACGGCTTTGGAATTGGCCCCTACTCCCAATGAAATCGCTATGATGCTCCGAGGCCGAATCTAACACCCTTAACTTCACTAACTGCTATATAAACTGGCACGAAGCAACAGATTATACCTACCTGTAAATAATTCGTTGATAGATTATCCTGTGAAACGGTACGACAGCAGCAATTCCAAATTCAAACAGTAGTGTAGGATACAGAAGTGATTTTGCTTCTGTCTTTCACAATAAGTTGTCATCAGTTTAACTTGTAATAGTACTTGATCCCTTGTTTTTGATTTTGCGCCCCCAACGGATTGTCAATCCGCCTTCATTAAGAAGTTTTTTGATGAGAGATTCTAATTCCTCAAGTGACTTGAACAATTTTTCGCAATATACTCTTTTGCTGAATGCCATACTAATTCCATTAAATTATAGTCTGGACTGTAAGGTGGTAAAAACTCCAAAATAATGTTTGGCATTTCTTCCCTAATCTCGTCTAGAATTTCTTGCTTTTTGTGAAAGCTTGCATTGTCTAAAATGATCACAATTTTCGGACCATTTTTATGAAAATCTTCCTCTTTATTTCCTTGCTCTATCCATTCTCTTTGTATGTCTTTGTAAAATATCAATAACACACTCTTAAAGTTTTGAGAGTTACCAGTTGTAATAAAATCAACCCACCGTTTTTTGTCAGAATATCTAACGCCGCCTATTACATTGACTCTTCCTTTTCGTCTATCTCCTCTAACTTTTTTTTGCTTTCCTTTTTTTGTCCATTGTTTTCTCCGTATTACTCTTAAACTAAACCCACTTTCATCCCAAAACCATATCTGGATTGACTCCGGCTTTTCTCTCACAAGCTTTTTATACTCATCAAACTTCTTTTTAAACTCCTCTCTTGCTTGCTCATCTTGTTTATCTTCTAGACTATACTTTGCCCAAATATAGACAAATTTCTTTTTTTTTAGAATATTTCTCAGTTGTGTATTGCCTAGTAATATACCTGTTTCTTTTTCCATATGTGTTGCTAATCTTGCTACTGTCCAACGCCCAAATTCATAACCTAACTCTTCCGGCTCTTTGATTATTATTTCGGTCAATTTCTCTATATAGGGCTTGCTGAAAAAGTCAAAAAACGAAAGAAATGTGGGTTAGGGAAGTATGGACTGAAAAAGCATAGATAACTTATCCTTATAGAAACAAATCAAAATACAGATTTTGTTTAATCTATTGTTCCTTTCTGCCTAAAAAGGTCAACACAAATCACTCCTCACAAAAGAGAGGAAAATTAACACCATTTTTCACAAGAAAAACGACTCTACAACTTTTTACTTTTTGTTTTCTTTTTTGTCTTCTGAAGTAGAGTAGAAAGATTCATTACCAAAAAGTTCATCGCAATTACCGTTTCCGAGGTCTCAGGTAGTTTGGCCATCACTCGACCAAGACTAAATTTCCTCTTTCCCTGTCCGAATTTACCCTCAATGGCATTACGCACTCTTTCATCTGAGCGGGGAGCATCTCACTTATGCAATAAGTATTAATACTTATGGGCAGAAAAATAAGACTTTGAACTTTATCGAACTTTATCAAAAAAAGAAATGAGAGTATAATAGTCGAGATCCACTTTCCAAAATCTATCCCAATTGAGGAACAATCTCATGTTATCAGTGTTATCAGAAAATGAAAAAAGGATTCAAGAGTTATGTCAAGAGTTGGGAGAATGTCTCTATCAACAATCTCAAGTTAAAACATTTAATAATTTGGGCGAAATAGAGGAGACTGTCAGAGACTTAATGATTCAGTATGTCAACCCAGAAATAGGTATTTTTTTGTCAAAACAAGTACCGAGGAAACCACAGGTCGGATACGAACAGTAAAAAGTATTTTGGGGGAATTGCCCATTACAGAAAAACAAGCGAAGAAATTAGAACTAAAGCCTCGAACTCAGATGAGTCCAATGTTAGAGAAGAACTGTTTGCTACTGAGTGGCGATGAGTCTTATGAAAAAGCAGCTAAGAAAATCCAATCATTGACGGGAATTGCTGTTTCTCACAGTACGCAACAACGCCTTGTACATCGCTATCATTTTGAAGAATTACCCTCTAACACAGAAGTCGAAGAAATTAGCATAGATGGTGGGAAGGTACGACTCAGAACTCCCAAGGGATAACCCTTAATTTGGCGTGATTATAAAGGAGTCAGTTTTCATCAATTGGGGGTAGCTGCCTTTTTTCAAGATAACTCGGCTTTATTAGATTTGGTTAATTCTCAAATTTTGGCTAAGCCTTTAATTTGTTTGGGAGATGGACATGATGGTATCTGGAACTTATTTCGTGAGATAGGACAGAAACATGAGCGAATTGAAATTTTGGACTGGTATCACTTAATTGAAAACCTCTATAAAGTTGGGGGGTCATTCCAGCGAATTGAGGAGGTCAAGTCTTTTCTTTGGACGGGTGAAGTGGATGCCGCTATCTCCTGTTTTGAGGGATGGTCAGAGCCTCAAGCTGAGAATTTTATCATTTATTTAAACAAGCATAAACATCGGATTGTCAATTATGGTTATTTGCAGGCAGAGGTCATTTCTATTGGCTCTGGCTCTGTCGAATCTCAAGTTAAACAAATTGGTCATCGTCTTAAAATTACTGGTGCGAGTTGGAATTCTGACAATGTACCACAAGTCCTTCGTCATCGCTGTTCCTATTTAAATGATTACCTTTTTTGACTCTTTCATTTACCTCGTTAAGTATTTCTACTTATTGCAAAGGTGAGATGCTCCCGAATGATAATACTCTTCTCCCTCTTTTTCACCATATCTTTCAACTTTAATATAACTTTTTATATGTTCCCAAAAGGAAGCAAACATCACAAAATTCTGGGTTGCTTCATCGTGATTTATCACAGTGTTTCTCAGACATTTACCATCAACGGCTATCCATTCTAATCCCTCCTTGTTGAATAAGATGGCATTTTTTCACTAGGTAGCTTAAAATATTTTGTTAACAAAGCTTGGTTATATTTAGCAAAGTCGCCGATAGCTCTATAGCCAACATAGGACTGCATAATTCCCAGAATAATAATTAAGAGTACAGTCCATAGTTGGTGCCTTCTTCCTTAAGGGTTGCGAAAGTCCTTGACTTTTTTTAATTTTTCGATTAGTCTCAGCATAGAATAAAAAAGATAAGGTAAGCATCTCTCATTTTATATGAGTTTGTTAACCTCACTTTTTTTCTTAGCTGTCGAGAATGAAACAGCCCTAGGTCTAACGGGGGGGGTTTGCCCCTGATGGCGACGTAAAACCAAAAGAATTACGGAGTTCTGGAGGCCGCTGTCAATAAATGATCCGTACTGTACCGAGAGTCAATATTGGGTAGTTCACATTTATTTATGCGAGAAATGCACCTACTGGAAATTCAAAATCCCTATCCAGATTGTGTCTTGATGAATTTGGAGGCATTCCCCCATCCCACTGAAGCCGCCTTGACTTTGGTGTTAAATATTAGTTTTCATGAACAGTGGAAGACGCTATTGGGGGGAAGAATTAAGTTTGGACTGAAAAGAGGGATCTTTAAATTACAGGTAAGAGACTGTGAATTTTTTCCTCAAGCCTCAGAACTGGAGACGGTTTTACAATTTCCCAGTGGCACGGTTAAGGATTTTTCCTGGCAGTTTTCTCCCTTACCTCAAACAGCTTTACTCAAGGCCTCTTCCCAACGTTTGACCCTTGGAACCCTTAAACTTCAAGAACAGCCCTGTCACTTGATTGCGACTTTTGAAATTCGTCCCTCAGGTCTAACAATCACGGATGCGGAGGGATTATGGCGACCAGATATTAGTCCTAATAAACACGCAATTATTGATCGTCTTCTAGCTCGTTATCTTGTTCAGCATTACTTCAGTCCGGCCATAAGTTGGCTTCAGTTGGCGGTTGGTAATTTAGAAAATTGGGATGATTTATTCAGCGATCGCCCTAAAACGAGAGATGAGTCATCCTTAAGCCAGCTTGAAGCGTTAATCCACAAGATTTATGATGCCCCCACCCAGAAGCTTAAAGAACTTTGTCAATTGGCCGGTTTAGAATCCAAACTGGATTTAGCGGGGGGGAATTTTCTCGGTGCGACCCTGAGTGGAGAAGAGTTGAGTCATACGGAATTAGTCGGCTGTAATTTTCGGGGGGCAATTTTAACCGATGCTGATTTTAGTGAATCAGATTTAGACTACGCGATTTTGACTGGGGCCGATCTGAGTGGAGCCTATTTAGAATCGGCTCGATTGCGTTATGCGGATTTTCGCAAAGGAAGTTTGGCTTTGGCGAATCTGATCAGTAGTGATTTAAGCAGGGCCAATCTGCAAGGTACGATTGTCAATAATGCTAATTTTAGTGGCGCGATCGTGACCGATGCCCTATTTGGGGATAATCCTGGGATGACCGTGGAAATGCGTCAAAGTCTGATGGCCAGAGGAGCAAAATTTTTAGCCGATCTTGACTCAGAGGTGTTATCCTAAAGATCGTTGTGGACACGTAGCTCAGTGGATAGAGCATCAGGTTCCGGTCCTGAGGGTCGGGGGTTCGAATCCCTCCGTGTTCGTTTTGTTAGAAAGGGATAAAATAAAATTATCAGTCTTGGGAGATTTTGGCGATCGCTGCCGAATAATCCTCAGTATATTTATTCAGACTAACCGATAATTTTAGCCCACAAATTTTACAGAAATTAGCATCAGCATCGTGGGTTAACAAACCACAGCCACTACAAAACAGGGAAGTTGTGCTACTTGCCTTTAATAACTGTTTAACCAGGTCTCCAATTTGCCAAGGAATCAGAATAATTCCGGTTAAAATCATCATCACCGTTAACAGACGACCGCTTTCAGAGAGCGGGATAATATCACCAAATCCCACTGTCGTCATGGTGACAATCGAATAGTAAAGCGCGTCAAAAAAATTACGGAAAAGGTCTGGATTATGGGGATGTTCAAGCTGATAAATTAAACCTGAATAGATAAAAACGGTCGAGAATAAGACTAGATAAATACGAACAAAGATAATTTGATCTTTAAATTTTAGCTTGACAGCAAAGAGATCACTGTTAGCCAAGCGAATCAGTTTAAGCAGCCGAAACCAGCGAAAAATTCTTAAAAAGCGGATATCAAACCAGCCCAAAAAGAGGGGAATAATGGAAATAAGATCAATGATTGAAAAAAAATCAAAGAAGAATTTCCATCGAGATTTTGCCGCCCACAGTCTTAAACTATATTCTATAGTAAATAAAATCAAAATAATGGTATCTAAGTCATTTAAAAGATCTCGTAGGTTGGGCGAAATAGGATAGGTTTGAATGACAAAGATAATTAGGGAGAAAACTGTTAGTCCTAAAATCGCTAAGTTAATACCGATACTGGTGGGCGTATCGATTTCCTCAAGATAGTTGGCAATTTTATCCCGCAGGTTAGGAGAAAAAAGATTGGGAGTACGCATAGAAAAATAGTTTTAGCCCGACAAATACCAACCATTGGATTCTCAAAACGGGATCTTAAAAATTATCCTTCATGCCTCGCAACTTGCCGAAGACCCGTGTGGCTGGCTCTAGTCCCATCGCTTGTTTAATGGCATCACTATCCCAACGCAAAAAGGGATTGGTTTGTTTTTCTTCTCCTAATAGAGACGGAATGGTGGCTTCTCCCCGCGATCGCTGGGCTGTTACTCTTTGATAACGTTGTTGTAGAAGGGTATTATTTGGTTCAACAGTAAGGGCAAATTTTAGATTCCCCAAGGTATATTCATGGGCGCACCAAACCCTTGTATTATCTGGTAATTCTCGTAATTTACCAATCGAATCAACCATCTGGGCTGGTGTTCCTTCAAATAAGCGACCACAGCCACCGGCAAAAATGGTATCTCCACAAAATAATTCTCCCGTTTCTCCCGACTGAGCGGGGGCAAAATAGTAGGCAATATGGGCGCGAGTATGACCTGGAATAAAATAGATCACGGCTTCTCGATCGCCAAAGGAAACGCGATCGCCCTCTTGAAGATAAACCTGTTGTCCTGGGATGCGTCCTCGATCTTCGGCTCCTCCATAAACAATCAGTTCGGGAAATTGCCTCAAAAGAGCCTGATTTGCACCCACATGATCACCATGATGATGAGTATTAAAAATTGCCACTAATTGCGCGTCTAAACTCTGCAAACAATCTAGAACGGGTTGCGGTTCCGCCGGATCAACCACTGCGGCAGTTTTGCTTTGCGGATCGTGGAGTAGGAAAATATAATTATCTGATAGGGCAGGGAGGCGTTTAATGTCCATCGTTAAATAGGAGGCAATGATTAATCGAGAAAAAAGATAACACAATTCTAATCGGCATTTTCAAGATAAGTAGCTGATTGTAATTAAATAGAAGAATATAGATTTTGCACTTGATCCCCCCTGCCCCCCTTGATAAGGGCTACTGTGTACACACATCTATTGGCAAACCTCATTTTGCCCCCCCCAGCCCCCCAACTTTGGAGGGAGAACGGTCTCTTGAACTGGTTCAAAGTCCCCCAGCATTGGGGGATTTAGGGGACTAGAAAAGGTTAAACAGAAAATCAAAAACTTGTGTGTACACAGTAGCTTGATAAGGGGGGTGTCCGTAAGACAGAGGGATCTTATCAATTTTAAGACCCACCTACTTATGTCTGCTAATCCTAATTTGAAGTTCACAAACGGCCACCCTATTTCCTCTCTTATTCAGAAAGGTAGAAGCAATCTAGTTAAAAAATTATCTAAAAGTCCTAAAATTTCAATCATTGTCAGTGATTTATCTAGCAAAGGAGCCGGACGTTGGGGAGGAGCCAGTCGCCCTTTTCTATTGAAACAAGCCTTAGAAAAATTAGGTTATCAGGTGAATTTAGTCGGTTTAGCCTATGATCACGGTTTGCCGCTAGAATTTCCTACTCATTTTGCCTATATTTCTCCCTGTGCTTACTATACTGGTGGCATCACTTTTTACCGAAAAATACAGGAGTTATTGCCCTACCTAGATGGTGATATTATCTATGCCATTAAAGTAAAGCCCAGTAGTTTTGGGATTGGCCTCATTCGGAAATATTTAAGCAAGCGACCCTTAATTCTAGATATTGATGATTGGGAAATGAGTTGGTATGGTGGAGATGCCTATCGATATATTAATCATTGGAAAGGGTTCGTTAATGATTTAATTTTACCCCAGGGCAGTTTAAAACATCCAGACCATCCTCTCTATTTACAGTATTTAGAAAAATGGATTAATCAGGCTGATCGCCTGACAGTGCATAGTCAATTTATCCAGAAGCGTTTTGGCGGTGTTTATCTTCCCAATGGCAAAGATATTGAGCATTTTAACCCTCATAATTATTCGCCAGAATTAAGCCGTCAAAAATATGATTTAACTTCTTATCGTTTACTGATGTTTCCGGGTGCGCCTCGTCCTTACAAGGGATTAGAAGATGTTTTGATGGCTTTGGAAATTCTCAATCAACCTGACCTGAGATTAGTGATTGTGGGAGGCAGTCCCTACGATGATTATGATCGGCAATTACATGCAAAGTGGGCTAAATGGTTGATCATTTTACCGAAATTGCCCATTGAAAAAATGCCAGAAATCGTCGCTGCGGCCCATATTATCGTTATTCCCCAACGGGATCATCCGGCAGCCTTGGCCCAATTTCCCCTCAAATTAACGGACGGGATGGCCATGGCCAAACCTATTCTTTCGACGATGGTTGGCGATATTCCTGCTATTTTAAGCAATGCGGGTTATTTAGTTCCACCCCAACAACCAGCAGCGATCGCTCAACAAATTGACTGGATTTTTAATCATTGGTCAGAAGCCGAAGAAAAAGGACAAATGGCTAGACAACGCTGTGTTGAACATTATAGTATTGAAGCGATGAGCGAAATTTTGGCAACTTTAATAACCCAATTGTAAGTCCTATTTTCTAGCGACAAACCGGTGAGTGTCATGAATTCAGACCGTATTATTGTTCCCCTAGATGTTCCGACCCTAGAAGCGGCGATCGCCTTGGTGGAACAATTACCCCAGGTCAGTTTTTGGAAAGTCGGACTAGAATTATTTGTCAGTACGGGGCCAGAAATTCTACAGATTTTGAAGGAACAGGACAAACGCATTTTTCTGGATTTAAAATTCCATGACATTCCTAACACAGTAATGAGTGCCTGTCGCTCGGCCAGTCAGTATGGAGTCGATTTATTGACCATCCATGCTACCGCCGGTCGGAGTGCTTTAAAACTAGCCGCAGAAGCCATGCACCAGAGCCAATCCCCCACAAAATTGGTGGCAATTACCCTATTAACCAGTCTCATTTCGCGAGATTTAGCCTTTGATCTGAAGGTTCCCCTCGAACTCCCCGATTATGTACTACAAATGGCCCTATTAGCTCAGGAATCAGGTATTCATGGAGCAGTGTGTTCTCCCCAAGAAGTCAACCAATTACGGGAAATTTGTGACCCTGATTTTCTGCTTATTTGTCCGGGGGTTCGTCCTAGTTGGTCAATCACAGGCGATCAACGTCGGGTTATGACTCCGGCAGAAGCGATCGCTGCGGGGGCGGATTATTTAGTCATTGGTCGTCCGATTACGGCGGCTCCTTCTCCTCAAGACGCTTGGGAAAAAATTTGTCAAGAAATCGCCTAATGTTGCCCGTTATCCAACCATTGGCCAAACGACGGGCCAAACGATGGTTAGGACTGGGAATTTTAGGGCTAGGAATTGGGATTGGACTGGTCTGGCCGTTAAGGGCCGAAGAGCCGTCTGTCAGCACTTGTTCCCAACCCTTAGAAACTTTGACAGCAAGGATGTTAACCGATCTACCGAGTTATGCCAATCGAGTCATCCAACGTTCCAAAAGCAGTCCAGGAGAAATGAGAGGTTATATTCTCTTAGCGGGTCAAGCGGAATTTGATCCCTTACCCCTAAGCTCATTACAATATCAACCCATTTTTCCGAATACTTTACACCAAGTTTTCTTTACCACCCTGGAACGCCATTATAACGACCAAAAAGCCTATCAACTCCAAAATTATTACTGGGCTTTTTTTACCCAGACTGATCAAGGTTGGCAGTTATTCATGCTCTATTCCCAGTTGGCTGCTCTCAGAAAAGACGATCCTCCCTTACCGCCCATAGAAGCTACCCAGGGTGCGATCGGACAAGCCATGCAACTGTGGTTACGAGATTGTCAAGCCGGTGCTAAGCTGTTGAGCATCTAAACTGCATTGACAGCGTTACCTTTGTTTTTTAGCTTCCGCCCCCAATTGATAACTAGGGCTTGCTGAAAAAAGCTGAAACCTTTACGGAGAAAAATAGTAGGCGAATTAAGAACCGCTAGAATGCACGAAAATAGGGTAGAATGCCTCAAAACCATTGCATTAAGAAGAGAGAAAGCAGATGTACCGAAAGCAACAGTACTCAATTGAAACACCAGAAAACTTGAAAAATCTGTTCGGCGGGCAGTTAGACGAAGAAAATCGTTGGATAGAAATGTCAAAAATGATTCTTTGGGAAGAATATGAGGAAGAATATGCAAAAAACTTCACAGAAAAAAAAGGAGCCCCAGCCAAATCATTTAGAATGGCATTAGGAGCATTAATTATCAAAGAAATTTCAGGAAAAAGTGACAGAGAAACAGTAGAACAAATAAAAGAGAACCCTTATTTACAGTACTTTATAGGAATGGAAAGCTATAGTAGCAAAGAAGCATTTAATGCGTCAATGATGGTTCATTTTCGTAAAAAAATAGGAATGGAATTAATAAATAAAATTAATAAAGAAATAGAAAAAAAAGCGACGGGTGTAGCGTCAGAAAAAAAAGAAAATGAAGGAAAGTTATTGTTAGATGCGACTTGTACACCAGCAGATATAAAATATCCAACGGATATAGGAATATTGAATGATGCCAGAGAAAAAACAGAAAAAATAATAGATAAGCTGTATGAAGAAATAAAAGAGAAAAGGAAAGAAAAGCCGAGGACTTATAGGGAAGTGGCAAGAAAAGAGTACTTAGCTATAGCAAAAAAACGTCGTGTGTCAAAAAAAGAAAGAAGAAAAGGAACAAAAAAACAACTAGGATATATAAAAAGAAACTTGTCTCATATAGAAAAAATGATAGAAGAGGGAGCAAAGTTAGAAAAACTAACGAAAAAAGAGCAAGAAGAGCTTGTAACGATAGGAAAAGTGTATGAGCAACAGTTAGAAATGTATGAAAAAAAGACAAATAAAGTAGAAAACAGAATTGTGAGTGTAAGCCAACCTCACGTGCGTCCAATAGTGCGTGGAAAAGCGGGAAAAGCAGTAGAGTTTGGAGCTAAAATATCGGCAAGTAATGTGAATGGCTTTGTCTTCTTAGACAAATTAAGTTGGGATAATTACAACGAATCGGGAGATTTACAAGCGCGAATAGAAGAATATAAAAGGGAAACAGGATGTTATCCGGAATCGGTTCATGTGGATAAAATCTATCGAACAAAAGCGAATCGAGCTTATTGTAAAGAAAGGGATATAAGAATGAGTGGTCCCCGATTGGGAAGACCGCCGAAAGAGGTGAGCAAAGAAAAAAAGAAAGAGGCACGCTCAGATGAAAGAGTGCGTAATGCCATTGAGGGTAAATTCGGACAGGGAAAGAGGAAATTTAGTCTTGGTCGAGTGATGGCCAAACTACCTGAGACCTCGGAAACGGTAATTGCGATGAACTTTTTGGTAATGAATCTTTCTACTCTACTTCAGAAGACAAAAAGTAAAAAGTTGTAGAGTCGTTTTTCTTGTGAAAAATGGTGTTAATTTTCCTCTCTTTTGTGAGGAGTGATTTGTGTTGACCTTTTTAGACAGAAAGGAACAATAGATTAAACAAAATCTGTATTTTGATTTGTTTCCATAAGGATAAGTTATCTATGCTTTTTCAGTCCATACTTCCCTAACCCACATTTCTTTCGTTTTTTGACTTTTTCAGCAAGCCCTAACTAGCTCTCCCTGATTTAGTAATCGGTTAAGCAGTTCTTCTAGTTCTTCTAGGAACTGGTATCGTCTGATCAAAGTTGGAAAAAGTTATGGTGTAAGGCTTTGAGAAAATAGAAAAATAGTTTAAGACTAGACATCGGCCCGTTTTTATTATACTATTATTATTGTCATTATATCAAAGAAGAAGGAAATAGAAAACAATGTCAATATTAAAGAAAAGCTCTATGGAAATCCTGAATGATGTTGGCTTGTGCCAAGAGAAAGAGGATGCCTTATTCAAGAAAAACTGTCCTCATTGCTATAGTGAAAAAGTAAAAATACATTCTCATTATCAAACGAAAGGTAACGGGGAACGTAAAATGTTCATTTGTCAAGAATGTAGTTCTTGTTTTGCTGAGACTTATGGTAGCGTAATCGCTGGCTTAGAAACCCCATTAAGTGAAATTGTAAAAGTATTAAAAGCCAGAATGGAAGGAATAGGATTAAATGCAGCAGCCCGAGTATTCGGCTACGCGAAAACAACAATATTGAATTGGGAAAAGAAATTATCAGGATTACAAGAGGGGTGCGACCTTTAGTTGATGAAGAAAAAGAAAAGTGTTAACATGACTGGACAGTGGGAAGTTTATGGATGCCAGATAAGGTAATGACTATGCGACGAAAGTAAGCATATCAGGGCTTGGGGAAGAGGCAAGTTTAGCGGTAAGGAATTTAGGCAAAAGCAGACTGGGTGGACTTTGAGGAAAAATCATTTGGGCTTGATGTTGAAGGGCTAGTTGAGCAATCCGTTCACTAGGGTAGCCATGGGATGGTAATGTCCGAAACCATCGAGGAAAATTAGCCCAAATCCCCTGGGGTAACTCTAAGGCGAGAATTTGAAGGGGTGTGACCTTTAGTTGATGAAGGAAAAGAAAAGTGTTAACATGGGATGAAAAGTGACAAAGAGGAAACAATGATGACAGCAAAACTAATTAATGTAGAGGGTTCAAAGATAAAAATAGAACTAACATTAGAACTCAGTCGTTCAATGTTGGATACAGAAATAAATATTCAAAAAGGCTTAAACGAAGTAGGTTGCATCGCCAGCAAAGAAGCCTTGAAATATTTAGATACAGATGGTTCACCCTTAAAAATCGGTGAAGAAATCTGGAAGAGTAAGGGAGAGCAACCGAAAGAATATCAAACACCTTATGGTGAGGTTATAGTGAATCGTCATGTATATCAGCGTTCACCTTTGAGGAAAAACGTATTGCCCCTTAGAAAGAGAAGCAAGGATAATCATAACATCAACGCCATTATTGGCAAAACAGGTATCCTCAAAAATGTCAGGGATGGCAGGCAAAGAGGTGAAAAATGATTTATTAGAAAATCATGGTAGAAAAGTAGCGCTATCCTATATCCAAAGATTGAGTGAAGCAGTAGGAAGTGTGGTACAGGCAAAAGAAGAAGCGTGGAGTTATGCCCCGCCCAAGGAGGATAGCCAAATTGCAACAGTGGGAATAGGATTAGATGGAACCTGTATGCTGATGTGTGAGGATGGCTACCGTGAAGCAATGGTGGGAACCGTTTCCCTATACGATAGTGAAGGCGAACGTCAACCTACAATCTATCTAGGTGCGGCACCAGAGTATGGAAAAAAGAGTTTTCTAGAAAGATTAGAAAGAGAAATTGAGCGAGCGAAAAACCGTTATCCAGAGGCAACATTGGTCGGGATAGCAGACGGGGCAGAATCAAATTGGAAGTTTTTAGAAAAGCAAACGGAAGAACAGATATTAGATTTCTATCATGCCTCTGGTTACTTAGGTGCCTTGGCAGAAGCGTTGCATCCGAATACCGTGTCAAAACAAAAAGAATGGTTGACTGAAAATTGTCGAGAACTCAAGCATGAAAAAGGAAAAGCAGGAGAACTGCTAAATCTGATGAAAGAAGTCAAAGAAGAAAAAAGTCATTCTAAGAATCTTACCGAGAAACTACAAGCGGCGATTACTTATTACGAGAATCATCAGCATCAAATGGATTATGCTGAATACATAGAGAAAAAGTATCCGATTGGTTCAGGTGTTACGGAAGCAGCTTGTAAGACGTTGGTCAAACAACGATTATGTTGTTCAGGGATGCGATGGAAGGAAAAAGGAGCAGGAATTATTTTGAGCCTACGAGCTTTGGTATTGACCAAGGAACGATGGAGTCAATTTTGGGCAAAACTTGATCAATATGGGTTCCCTGTAGAACCCTGATTACAACAGCTTTTATCAACTAAAGGTCGCACCCTTCTCGAGCAGGGTAAGTGAGAAAAGAAAATCGGACATGCGATACCCAAGAGTGCCGTTATGTCCGAAACTGGCTGATATAGAAAATCGATAGCCAGTGCTATCTATCAATTATGCAACTATACTTCAAACGTTCATAATCTGAGATTTATCAAAGCGTTGAAATCGTAAGGTGAGCAAAGAATCAAGCTCCTCCTTATATTTTACGTTAGCATCTTCAAGACATCCTGAAATTGCTGCAGAAAACTGCGTAAAATCTTCATAATATTTTGCGTATAAACACTTCTTTTTCACAAACTTCCACAGTCTTTCAATTAAATTCAAGTTAGGAGAATAAGGAGGTAAGTACAGTAACTCTATTCCTAATGATTCTGCCAACTCCTGCACAATTCGGCATTTTTGATAACGAGCATTGTCTAATACCAACGTAATCGGTATTAATAGTCCTAATTCTGCTATCTTTTCTAGGAGTTCACAGGGAGCATCTCACCTTTGCAATAAGTAGAAATACTTAACGAGGTAAATGAAAGAGTCAAAAAAGGTAATCATTTAAATAGGAACAGCGATGACGAAGGACTTGTGGTACATTGTCAGAATTCCAACTCGCACCAGTAATTTTAAGACGATGACCAATTTGTTTAGGGTGTGACCTTTAGTTGATGAAGGAAAAGAAAAGTGTTAACATGAGATGAAAAGTGACAAAGAGGAAACAATGATGACAGCAAAACTAATTAATGTAGAGGGTTCAAAGATAAAAATAGAACTAACATTAGAACTCAGTCGTTCAATGTTGGATACAGAAATAAATATTCAAAAAGGCTTAAACGAAGTAGGTTGCATCGCCAGCAAAGAAGCCTTGAAATATTTAGATACAGATGGTTCACCCTTAAAAATCGGTGAAGAAATCTGGAAGAGTAAGGGAGAGCAACCGAAAGAATATCAAACACCTTATGGTGAGGTTATAGTGAATCGTCATGTATATCAGCGTTCACCTTTGAGGAAAAACGTATTGCCCCTTAGAAAGAGAAGCAAGGATAATCATAACATCAACGCCATTATTGGCAAAACAGGTATCCTCAAAAATGTCAGGGATGGCAGGCAAAGAGGTGAAAAATGATTTATTAGAAAATCATGGTAGAAAAGTAGCGCTATCCTATATCCAAAGATTGAGTGAAGCAGTAGGAAGTGTGGTACAGGCAAAAGAAGAAGCGTGGAGTTATGCCCCGCCCAAGGAGGATAGCCAAATTGCAACAGTGGGAATAGGATTAGATGGAACCTGTATGCTGATGTGTGAGGATGGCTACCGTGAAGCAATGGTGGGAACCGTTTCCCTATACGATAGTGAAGGCGAACGTCAACCTACAATCTATCTAGGTGCGGCACCAGAGTATGGAAAAAAGAGTTTTCTAGAAAGATTAGAAAGAGAAATTGAGCGAGCGAAAAACCGTTATCCAGAGGCAACATTGGTCGGGATAGCAGACGGGGCAGAATCAAATTGGAAGTTTTTAGAAAAGCAAACGGAAGAACAGATATTAGATTTCTATCATGCCTCTGGTTACTTAGGTGCCTTGGCAGAAGCGTTGCATCCGAATACCGTGTCAAAACAAAAAGAATGGTTGACTGAAAATTGTCGAGAACTCAAGCATGAAAAAGGAAAAGCAGGAGAACTGCTAAATCTGATGAAAGAAGTCAAAGAAGAAAAAAGTCATTCTAAGAATCTTACCGAGAAACTACAAGCGGCGATTACTTATTACGAGAATCATCAGCATCAAATGGATTATGCTGAATACATAGAGAAAAAGTATCCGATTGGTTCAGGTGTTACGGAAGCAGCTTGTAAGACGTTGGTCAAACAACGATTATGTTGTTCAGGGATGCGATGGAAGGAAAAAGGAGCAGGAATTATTTTGAGCCTACGAGCTTTGGTATTGACCAAGGAACGATGGAGTCAATTTTGGGCAAAACTTGATCAATATGGGTTCCCTGTAGAACCCTGATTACAACAGCTTTTATCAACTAAAGGTCGCACCCATTTGAAGTAGCCCTAAAGCAATGGCATTAAGGTTAACAAAACGCTCAAAGGCTTCTACCTTGTTTAAAATCTGAGTCTGAACAGCTTGTGGATAGTCACTGAGGATAAGATTGCTGGGCCAGGTAGGTAAAGTAGGAAGACTCTTAAGCCAAAAACGATAGGCAAAGCTGCCCAAAAGATGGACTAATTGACGAAAAGTGACTTCAATCTTAAATCGGAGACCGTAAGCGGCAATAATCTCAGGTCCAGTCAAACAGAGATCAGTAGAAAGCAGAATCAGTCGTCGTCCGTTAGGCAATTGGGTCAGAACAAACTTGACGAGCTGATGGGGACTATCCCAGTGGAACTCAAAGCACTGATAAGAAACCGTGACTTGTTGACCATAGAGCCAGACTTTAGCTGTCGGAAAGTCCGCCGCCAGAGCGAACAGCTTTTCTAGTTTTATCGAACTCCCCCAAATCCGTGGTCGTCCTCTCCCCGTCAGCGTCGGCACGGAACAAAAGGGGGCATAGGCGACGGTGGAGCAACGCACTCTTGTGATTAGATGCAAGGCGTTCTGGCGAAAACTTTTGAGCACTGGTTCGCAAGCAAAATAAGCATCCAAAATTACATAACTCCCTGCCTCTGCGTAAGTAACACAAAGGTCAGCCATTTTTGTCACCAGGCTCGTCTTCACCTTTTTTTTGCCTTTTCCCTCCCCCTTCTCGGTTGCTTTGGACTTGATGCCATCGTCTAGCCGCAACACTAAGGGCAAGGCAAAGCAGGCTTTCCCTACTCCCACCAAAATACTCAAGGCATTGAAGTAATGACCCCTTATCCACTCTGGCTTGGACACATCTTCCGATTCTTGGTGTAGTCGTTTTACACCTGGCATCTTGCGTCCTTCTTTCCCCACTTTGATGCCATCACCCACATACACCCGTTTCCCTTTAATTCTGTATAGACTTTCATGCTGACTTAGCCACTTTGACCATTGTAAAGTTAGTCCTTCGACCCTAAACGCCTTGGAATCAAACCAATGTAGAGCCTGATTGTAGTAGCTCTCTGTTCAGCCAATGGCATTGACATAGCTAGTTATTGCGCTGGGTTGGCTGTTGAGCACTACTCCCCAGACTAACAGGATAAACCATTGGAACGTTGCTTCTCGGCTAAAGGCTGGACGGAGATTATTGAGGATTTGCTCTAGTCGCTGACATAGTTGCATAATTGATAGATAGCACTGGCTATCGATTTTCTTATATCAGCCAGTTTCGGACATAACGGCACTCTTTTGTATCGGATGTCCGATTTTCTTTTCTCCACTTACACGCCTCGAGAACTTCCCACTGTCCAGTTAACATGAGATGAAAAGTGACAAAGAGGAAACAATGATGACAGCAAAACTAATTAATGTAGAGGGTTCAAAGATAAAAATAGAACTAACATTAGAACTCAGTCGTTCAATGTTGGATACAGAAATAAATATTCAAAAAGGCTTAAACGAAGTAGGTTGCATCGCCAGCAAAGAAGCCTTGAAATATTTAGATACAGATGGTTCACCCTTAAAAATCGGTGAAGAAATCTGGAAGAGTAAGGGAGAGCAACCGAAAGAATATCAAACACCTTATGGTGAGGTTATAGTGAATCGTCATGTATATCAGCGTTCACCTTTGAGGAAAAACGTATTGCCCCTTAGAAAGAGAAGCAAGGATAATCATAACATCAACGCCATTATTGGCAAAACAGGTATCCTCAAAAATGTCAGGGATGGCAGGCAAAGAGGTGAAAAATGATTTATTAGAAAATCATGGTAGAAAAGTAGCGCTATCCTATATCCAAAGATTGAGTGAAGCAGTAGGAAGTGTGGTACAGGCAAAAGAAGAAGCGTGGAGTTATGCCCCGCCCAAGGAGGATAGCCAAATTGCAACAGTGGGAATAGGATTAGATGGAACCTGTATGCTGATGTGTGAGGATGGCTACCGTGAAGCAATGGTGGGAACCGTTTCCCTATACGATAGTGAAGGCGAACGTCAACCTACAATCTATCTAGGTGCGGCACCAGAGTATGGAAAAAAGAGTTTTCTAGAAAGATTAGAAAGAGAAATTGAGCGAGCGAAAAACCGTTATCCAGAGGCAACATTGGTCGGGATAGCAGACGGGGCAGAATCAAATTGGAAGTTTTTAGAAAAGCAAACGGAAGAACAGATATTAGATTTCTATCATGCCTCTGGTTACTTAGGTGCCTTGGCAGAAGCGTTGCATCCGAATACCGTGTCAAAACAAAAAGAATGGTTGACTGAAAATTGTCGAGAACTCAAGCATGAAAAAGGAAAAGCAGGAGAACTGCTAAATCTGATGAAAGAAGTCAAAGAAGAAAAAAGTCATTCTAAGAATCTTACCGAGAAACTACAAGCGGCGATTACTTATTACGAGAATCATCAGCATCAAATGGATTATGCTGAATACATAGAGAAAAAGTATCCGATTGGTTCAGGTGTTACGGAAGCAGCTTGTAAGACGTTGGTCAAACAACGATTATGTTGTTCAGGGATGCGATGGAAGGAAAAAGGAGCAGGAATTATTTTGAGCCTACGAGCTTTGGTATTGACCAAGGAACGATGGAGTCAATTTTGGGCAAAACTTGATCAATATGGGTTCCCTGTAGAACCCTGATTACAACAGCTTTTATCAACTAAAGGTCGCACCCTACAAGAGACATTATTTTTATACGCCTTAGTGAATGAATTTGTTAAATTAGTAATAGAAGGGGATGAACTATACACAAAAGTTGGAAAAAATAAAGAAGCAAGTGCCTCTGAGGGGTGGACAATCGTGCTCATGGACAGGGCTAGCCGCTTTATTTGGCATTTAAAATGTGGTCGAAAAGAGCAGAAATTATTTCTAGAAGCAATGATGACGGTAGCGGAATTATTTGAAAGGAGTGCAGAATCTCTCCAGTTATTTACAGATGGAGAAAAGCGATATAGTCAACTGCTATTTGATATTTGTCACGAAGTATTAAGGACTGGAAAGCGAGGTCGTCCCACCAAAGTATTACCGAAGGGTATGGTGGTAAGACTAAAAAATAAGAGTAGTAAACGTCGAGATTCTGAGGGTAAACTCAAGAAAGTAGAAACTCCGAAACCAGAACATCCTGAGACAACAGAAAAACCAGAAGAAAAGGACGTCTATGCCAACCACGTTGGGGCATTTAATAGTCATTGGTGTCAACTTAAGCCAAAATGCCTACTCACAAAAGATTAGCCTAAAAGCAGGCGGAAGTAAGAGTAGGCTGAAAAAAAGGTTAGTATATAAAAAAGTGAGCAAAAAACAAATGGCAAGACAACATCCTCGGAGAAAAGGAAACCCAGACTTACGTCGTAAGACAAATCAGCCAGGGGTAGAAATCCCTGAAATAACAAAAGAGTTGTTTGAATTACTAGAACCCACAATGTTTACACCATTAAAATATTTACAGGGAACTCATGAGAAAATGATGAGAGATAGGGTGCTAAATTTACCAGTAATGGTGGCATTAGTGTTAAGTATAGTGTATCGTCAAATAGCGGGTATAAGTGAAGCGGTAAGACTGTTAGAGGAAGAGGGATTGCTATGGGTAGCATCATTAAAAGTAAGCAAACAGGCAGTATCAAAAAGAATGATGAATGTGCCAGCCGAAATATTTGCAATATTACTAAAAGGAGTGTTAGAAAAAGCAGCCGAAAAAGGGAAGAAGCTCCAAGTAGGAGAAAAATGGGAAAAAATAAGAGAAAAGTTTAGTGCAGTGTGGATAGCAGATGGCTCAACGCTAGAGCAGATAAGGAAAAATATGAAAATAAGTAAAGAAGAAAAGAGTAAATTGGGGGGTAAAATAATGATGGTAGTGGAAGCCTTTACCCAAAGACCCGTTACTTTATGGTACACAGAAAATGATAAATCAAATGATAAAATATGGTGTGAAGAATTGGCAGCTAAATTACCAGAAAATGGTTTAATTCTCGTAGATATGGGATTTTTTAGCTTTGTGTGGTTTGATTTGTTAACAGAAGCTAAAAAGTTTTTTCTAACCAGATTTAGAGCGGGTACATCTTACAAAACCAAACAAGTATTGTCTCAAGGTAGTCATTACAGAGATGAGATTATCATTATGGGAAATTACCGTTCTAATCCTTGCAAGCATCCGGTGAGATTAGTCTCAGTATTATGGGGAACAATCTGGTATCAGTATTTAACAAATGTGTTGTCTCCCGAACAACTGTCCGCCGAAGAGGTCTGTGATTTATATCGAAGACGATGGACAATCGAAGAAGCCTTTTTATTAACGAAAAGACTTTTAGGACTAGCCTATTTATGGGTAGGGAATAAGAATGGTGTCCAAATCCAGATTATTTGCACTTTGATTTTCTATACGGTCTTAAATCAATTGGTAGGGGAAGTGGCGATTGCTCTAAATCAACCGAAAGAAAAAATCTCAGTAGAGATGGTGTTTCGGAGTCTATACTATGTAGCGAAGGCTATTGCTAGAGGAGAAAAGCCTGATACAGTAACCTATCTGGCTGAACGTGCTAAGTTATTTGGTTTGGTCAAAGCTGAGAGAAAGCGACATCGAGAAAAGGCCGCTCTCAATCAACAAATTTGGGAACCCATTCCTTTAAGTTGACACGGATGTTTAATAGTGCTATCCGACGCTATTTATCTGCCTTTCGTCGTCGTACAAATACTTATGCTAAATCTGTTGTGGGATTACAGCGAGTCCTAGATATTTTCTGGATGGTTCATAACTTTGTTCGCAACCATTTTACTACGAGAAAAGTTCCTGCTGTAGCTCTCGGTATAATTGAAAAAGGGTTTACTTGGGAGGACTTACTCCAAATTCGCCTGATTTCTTGAACCTCCCGTATTGCAACGTTTGTAGCTTCTAGCTAGACGATACCAGTGCCAAGTGGTCGAGGTATTTAATATTTAGGTTATTCATTTTTACTGTTGATTCTATCTAAGACAAGACTCCATTTTAGAACTTTATTGACATTTTTTATCCTTGCCCGAAATCAATGCACAAGTACCTATACTAGCTCGCGTGAACTAGTGCTCCTCTTCGACAACCTGCGGAATGTGGGTTGGAATCTACTCACTTTACTGATGACAAACGTCTTCGTAAGCTTTTCAGGGTAATCGCATATTAGTAGAGTGGAATCAAAAAAGAAATCTAGCTTAAAAATAGACTATATCAAAAACTAAAAAGAGAAGAAAATCAACTTAAACTCTAAAAGATTAAGTAATTTCGCTAATTCATAATTGTTGGTGTCAATATTTTGCCAATCCTCCTATTTGGGGCTTGCTGAATAAGGATGAAATCCTTGCTATACAATACTTTCAGGCATTTTACAAACGATCAGATGCAAGGTTATGGCATTTGGAGGCTCAAAATCCATGCACTTTGCTGGAAAAATGTGAGGTAAAACTGGAAACTGAGCTCTGAAGTCACCATTTTTCGCGCCCTGTGGCATCTAGGTTCGTTTTGTGGACTTTTTCAGCAAGCCCTATTTGAAGCTAAATATACTCATGAATATCACTCCCGTGAACTAGCTGCTAAAACCTGTAGAAGAAAATTGTTGTCCATCGCCGCCAAATAACGCTTCATCTTCAAGCTTTTTTGAGATGGCTCATGTTTAAGCAAATTAATACTTAAACGACGGAGCAAGCCCAAATTATCAGCCGCATTACCTTGACGCACTCGACTCGCATCCTCATTAAAAGTGACATCTAAAACCCAATGCAGACTATTTTCAATACTCCAGTGAGAACGAATCACATGGCTACAGCAATTCTAAATTTGCGCTGTAGCAAGGGTTTCAGGTTTTAGTTCGCGTAATACGGGGGAAAATTCAACGGGCTGGACAGTGGGAAGTTCTCGAGCAGGGTAAGTGAGAAAAGAAAATCGGACATGCGATACCCAAGAGTGCCGTTATGTCCGAAACTGGCTGATATAGAAAATCGATAGCCAGTGCTATCTATCAATTATGCAACTATGTCAGCGACTAGAGCAAATCCTAGAGAATCTCCGTCCCGCCTTTAGCCGAGAAGCAACGTACCAATGGTTTATCCTATTAGCCTGGGGAGTAGTGCTCAACAGCCAACCGAGCGCAATAACAAGCTATGTCAATGCCTTAGGGTTAACAGAGAGCTACTACCATCAGGCACTACATTGGTTTGAATCCAAGGCATTTAACGTCAAAGGACTGACCTTGGGATGGTCGAAGTGGGTAAGTCAGCATGAAAATCTATATCGAATCAAGGAAAAACGAGTGTATGTGGGGGATGGAATCAAAGTGGGGAAAGAAGGGCGCAAGATGCCAGGGGTAAAACGACTACACCAAGAATCCGGAAATGTGGCGAAGCCAGAATGGATAAGGGGGCATTACTTCAATGCCTTGAGTGTTTTGGTGGGAGCAGGAAAAGCCTGCTTTGCCTTGCCCTTAGTGTTGCGGCTAGACGATGGCATCAAGTCCAAAGCAACGGCAAAGGAAGGGAAAAAAGGCAGCAAAAAAGAGAAGACTACTCTAGTCACGAAAATGGGGGAGCTTTGCACTACCTACGCAGAGGCGGGAAGCTATGTGATTTTGGATGCTTACTTCGCTTGTGGAGCAGTGCTCAAAAGTTTTCGCCAAAATGCCTTGCATCTCATCACCCGAGTGCGTTGCTCTACAGTGGCATATGCTCCCTTTTCTTCCGTTCCGACCTTGAGGGGGAAAGGACGACCACGGCTTTGGGGGAGTTCAATAAAACTAGAAAGCCTGTTTGCTCTTGTGGAGGATTTTCCCACCGCTAAAGTCTGGCTCTATGGTCAACAAGTCTCCGTTTCTTATCAGTGCTTTGAGTTCCACTGGGATAGTCCCCATCAGCTCGTTAAGTTTGTCCTCACCCAATTGCCCAACGGACAAAGACTGATTCTGCTTTCTACTGACCTCTGTTTGACTGGACCTGAGATTATTGCCGCTTACGGTCTCCGATTTAAGATTGAAGTCACTTTTCGTCAATTAATCCATCTTTTGGGCGGCTTTGCCTATCGTTTTTGGCTTAAGGCTCTTCCTACTTTACCGACCTGGCCTAGCAATCTTATCCTCCCTGACTATCCCCAAACTGTTCAGACTCAGATTTTAAACAAAGTAGAAGCCTTTGAGCGTTTTGTTAATCTTCATGTCATTGTTCTCGGCTTACTTCAAATTCTTTCCTTAGAGTTACCCCAGGGGATTTGGGCTAATTTCCCTCGCTGGTTTCGGACTCTACCCTCCCATGGCTATCCTAGTGAACGCATTGCTCAACTAGCCATCCAACATCAAGCCCCAATGATTTTTCCTCAAAGTCCACCTAGTCTGCTTTTGCCTAAATTCCTTGCCGCTAAACTTGACCCTTTTCCAAGTCCTGATAGACTTACTTTGGCCGCATAGTCATTACCTTCTCTGCCATCCATAAACTTCCCACTGTCCAGTCAACGGGATTAACAAGTTCATTTTACGAGTCTTCAAGCTTTTAGGCACAATAGTACACCTAGGATTGCCCCAAAAACCCCTTTTAAATGTTCTTTAAATCCCTAAAAGGCTTGCTGTGTCTAAAACTGAGAATTGCTGCACATGGCTATGACGTTCGGCATCCGTAGGAAGACTGCTAATATAATAGTGAAACGTCTCTGTTGTTTTATGACCGAATTGAGTTTTACTTTTAACCATCACAACAGTTGCTAAACCGACCCACTGATTTTGGCGATGCAATGCGGAAAGCTGATTGATTGACACTGTCCAGACTTGACGAGTTTCTAAACGGTAATGTCCTTTTTCTGTCTTCTCATGATAACTGTATTCAATTCCTTGCCAGTTCTGAGCGACCGCTTGTTTAAACCAATCCCTAACTTGTTTATTAAGTTTGCCCTGATTTCCTTTGAGAGCCAATACATAGTCACCTTCACCTTGCTTTATTTGTTTTGCGATTTCTGTCTGCGTTCCCATTGCATCTAGGGTTACTACTGCCCCCTTGATGTTAAGTAACTTCAGTAACAAGGGGACTGCTTTTATTTCATTAGATTTACTATCTACTTTCTTTTGCGCTAACATCAGTCCCCGCTCACTACTCCACGCACTTATGCTGTGTAACGCATTTAGTCCTTTTTCCCTATCATAAGAACCTCTTTTCGTTTTTCCATCTATCTGTATCAGCTCTATGTCCATTTTCTCCGTTAGACTGCTTATCCAGCTCAGAAAACTTTTTTCTAGTTCTTCTGTTTCCAACATTCCAAATACTCTTCCAAAGGTATCGTGAGAGGGAATTCCCTTTGGTAACTCTAGAAACATTTCTAGCCATTCTCGTTTGGCTTTGCCATAGGCTTCAATTGCTACGAAGCCATCTGCCCCTGACAATACTGCCAATATTCCTATGGTGACAATTGCTGTTAAGTTATGGTCTTGCCTTCTCCCTGTTCTCGGTTCTTTTAGGCACTGAAAATGTTTCAGTATGCTTCTTTTGATAATTTTGACTTCTTTTTCTTGTTGTGGGGTTAGAACTCTTGCGCCGAAGCCTTTTGCCATCTTTGACCTCACTCACTTACTTTTTTTAAATAATAGCCTTTTCTTCTCTTAGATGACTGCTTCTTTTTTACACTATATTTCTCTCTTTTTGTCTGTATTTTTTGTAACAAATAAGATGCGATTACCCTGGTAAGCTTTTTGCTTTACTGACATTAGCTTTGGTTTGGTCTCTTAAGACTGGTCTTGAAATTCATCAACTTCATCCTATCCCTCTGAAAAAACATGGTCGTCGAGCCAAGAGCCTTTTTCGACTTGGTTTTGATCATCTTCGTCATCTTGTTCTTAATCCTTCTTCACTTAATTTTCGCTTTTTTCTTGACTCCCTACATTTTTTGTCCTGTACTTAGGGCTTGCTGAAAAAAGCTGAAACCTTTACGGAGAAAAATAGTAGGCGAATTAAGAACCGCTAGAATGCACGAAAATAGGGTGGAATGCCTCAAAACCATTGCATTAAGAAGAGAGAAAGCAGATGTACCGAAAGCAACAGTACTCAATTGAAACACCAGAAAACTTGAAAAATCTGTTCGGCGGGCAGTTAGACGAAGAAAATCGTTGGATAGAAATGTCAAAAATGATTCCCTGGGAAGAATATGAGGAAGAATATGCAAAAAACTTCACAGAAAAAAAAGGAGCCCCAGCCAAATCATTTAGAATGGCATTAGGAGCATTAATTATCAAAGAAATTTCAGGAAAAAGTGACAGAGAAACAGTAGAACAAATAAAAGAGAACCCTTATTTACAGTACTTTATAGGAATGGAAAGCTATAGTAGCAAAGAAGCATTTAATGCGTCAATGATGGTTCATTTTCGTAAAAAAATAGGAATGGAATTAATAAATAAAATTAATAAAGAAATAGAAAAAAAGCGACGGGTGTAGCGTCAGAAAAAAAAGAAAATGAAGGAAAGTTATTGTTAGATGCGACTTGTACACCAGCAGATATAAAATATCCAACGGATATAGGAATATTGAATGATGCCAGAGAAAAAACAGAAAAAATAATAGATAAGCTGTATGAAGAAATAAAAGAGAAAAGGAAAGAAAAGCCGAGGACTTATAGGGAAGTGGCAAGAAAAGAGTACTTAGCCATAGCAAAAAAACGTCGTGTGTCAAAAAAAGAAAGAAGAAAAGGAACAAAAAAACAACTAGGATATATAAAAAGAAACTTGTCTCATATAGAAAAAATGATAGAAGAGGGAGCAAAGTTAGAAAAACTAACGAAAAAAGAGCAAGAAGAGCTTGTAACGATAGGAAAAGTGTATGAGCAACAGTTAGAAATGTATGAAAAAAAGACAAATAAAGTAGAAAACAGAATTGTGAGTGTAAGCCAACCTCTCGTGCGTCCAATAGTGCGTGGAAAAGCGGGAAAAGCAGTAGAGTTTGGAGCTAAAATATCGGCAAGTAATGTGAATGGCTTTGTCTTCTTAGACAAATTAAGTTGGGATAATTACAACGAATCGGGAGATTTACAAGCGCGAATAGAAGAATATAAAAGGGAAACAGGATGTTATCCGGAATCGGTTCATGTGGATAAAATCTATCGAACAAAAGCGAATCGAGCTTATTGTAAAGAAAGGGATATAAGAATGAGTGGTCCCCGATTGGGAAGACCGCCGAAAGAGGTGAGCAAAGAAAAAAAGAAAGAGGCACGCTCAGATGAAAGAGTGCGTAATGCCATTGAGGGTAAATTCGGACAGGGAAAGAGGAAATTTAGTCTTGGTCGAGTGATGGCCAAACTACCTGAGACCTCGGAAACGGTAATTGCGATGAACTTTTTGGTAATGAATCTTTCTACTCTACTTCAGAAGACAAAAAAGAAAACAAAAAGTAAAAAGTTGTAGAGTCGTTTTTCTTGTGAAAAATGGTGTTAATTTTCCTCTCTTTTGTGAGGAGTGATTTGTGTTGACCTTTTTAGACAGAAAGGAACAATAGATTAAACAAAATCTGTATTTTGATTTGTTTCCATAAGGATAAGTTATCTATGCTTTTTCAGTCCATACTTCCCTAACCCACATTTCTTTCGTTTTTTGACTTTTTCAGCAAGCCCTACATAAACTTTGGCTTCCTCTACAGCTATTGATACGGCCTCACTGCCCTGATTTCTCAAACGACTAACTGTTCCTAATCCTATTTTCAATCCAAAATAATCCGACAGGGCTGACACTACCATACGGTGAGAATGACGATACATCCCACTCATCAATGACACTCTTAGCTACTACTCTTTCCCCATAACCACTCCTTTCTACTTCTGGGGGTAATATCGCTCTCGTTTTTTGTCCACAATTATCACAAACTCTTTCATGTAGCCTATGTTCTACTATTTCTAGAACGATGGGCGGTATCTCTACTATTTGATGACGATAGGGGTTTGGGTCTATTCCCCTTAGTTTTTCACCGCAACACTTACAGCTATCAGGATGGTGTTCGATAATTTCCTTACACTTTTCTTCTGAATACAAAAAGCGGCTATGACCTTTATGACCTATTTGCCCTCCTCTCTTTTTTCCACCCAGTTTCTTTTTTTTCTTGGGAATTTCAACATTTAGCGGCTCTGACGTAGGAGGGTTATTTGAGTTTTGAGAATTCTGATTGACTTTTTCGCTAATCTTTTCGTTTGTTTCCTGCAATTCTTTGAGGTGTTTTTCTAGTTGCTCTATCTTCTCGAATAATTTTACCACCAGATTTCTGACGCTGACTGGGGTTTGCTCCCAATCATTTTCGTCAATTTCGGCTGTCTCTAGTAGCTGTTTTTCTTCCATGACTTTTAGATTATCAGATTTTGTCCCCCTGAACGATTACAAGTAAAAAGTTGTAGAGTCGTTTTTCTTGTGAAAAATGGTGTTAATTTTCCTCTCTTTTGTGAGGAGTGATTTGTGTTGACCTTTTTAGACAGAAAGGAACAATAGATTAAACAAAATCTGTATTTTGATTTGTTTCCATAAGGATAAGTTATCTATGCTTTTTCAGTCCATACTTCCCTAACCCACATTTCTTTCGTTTTTTGACTTTTTCAGCAAGCCCTACTTAGGGGCTTCATTTGTCACCAAAACATCAATTTCTAAGGTTTTTTCTGCCGAATGTCTTTTCAAACGTTGAGCAACTTGATGAACCGGAATCCCTTTTTTTAAGAACAGTGTTTCACAAGCTGGAGCAACCATATTTTCCACAAACCTGCCCCATTTTCCCCCTAGATCGCCAATTTGCTTGTTAACCTGGCTAATTTCTTTATTAACCCGGCTAATTTCTTTGTTTACCTGCTCGCCAAGTTGCCTTACTTCCAGATTCACAGCATGGATTTCCTGACTGACCTCGCGGATTCTGCGATCTGTTTCCAGACCTTGCTCTTTCAGCAGTCGTTCGGTCTCCTTAAAACGTAGATCGTTTTCTTGTTTGCGCTGTTCAGCTTCCTTGATGTGTTCCTGTAGAAGACGCTGGGTTTCCCGTTGCGAAGCCGTTAACTCTGCCTGAGACTCTGACTGAGACATCGCCAGTCTCTCCAGGATTTGCAATACATCCTCTACCGTCGTTGTCATAGTACGATTTTCCTCTTACCTTTCTGACCGTTATTTGATTCTAATCCAAGTCTTGAGTGAGCCAAGAAAGGCTAAAACCCCTAAGTTCGGGAAACCACACTTAAAGGGGTGTTGCGCTGGCCATGCTAAATTGGCTACATTAGCACTCGTGAGGTGAGAGTGCTAAATCTCAATTCTCTCAACCCCTCTTATTTTATCTTCATCAGGAGGATGATTATTCATGGCAGCTATCAGCATTACCTTTTCTACCGTTAAACCCTTGGCCGATCGCGTTTTCGTCAAAGTCAGTGCCGCCGAAGAAAAAACGGCTGGTGGTATCTATTTACCCGATAACGCCAAAGAAAAACCCCAGGTGGGTGAAGTCGTAGCTGTTGGCCCTGGCAAACGCAATGATGATGGTAGCCGTTCTCCCTTAGAAGTGGGTGTGGGCGATAAAGTTCTTTATTCTAAGTATGCAGGAACCGACATCAAAGTTGATGGCAATGACTATGTTCTCTTAGCGGAAAAAGATATTCTGGCTTCTGTTCAATAAGCAAACCGTTAAACGAAACTTCGGCGTGCAAGGTAGTTGAACCTACCGGAACTCAGTCTAAGGTTCACGGCAACAAGATCTGAACCTTCTTCTTGACTGAAACGCTTTATTCCTTATCCTTTCAATTTGACCAAAAGAGGTACTATTTCCTATGGCTAAGTCCATCATTTATAACGATGAAGCTCGTCGCGCCCTGGAACGGGGTATTGATATTCTGGCAGAAGCGGTTGCTGTCACCCTTGGCCCCAAAGGTCGGAATGTTGTATTAGAGAAAAAATTTGGTGCGCCCCAAATCATTAACGATGGGATCACCATTGCTAAAGAAATTGAATTAGACGACCACATTGAAAATACAGGTGTCTCCCTGATTCGTCAGGCTGCTTCTAAAACCAATGATGTCGCTGGAGATGGAACCACCACTGCAACGGTTCTGGCCCATGCCATTGTTAAAGAAGGTTTGCGTAATGTCGCCGCCGGTGCTAACCCAATCTCCATTAAACGCGGTATCGACAAAGCCACTGAATTTTTAGTAGCTCGTATTGCTGAACACGCTAAACCTGTTGAAGATTCCAAAGCGATCGCCCAGGTAGGTGCTATCTCTGCGGGTAACGACGAAGAAGTTGGCCAAATGATCGCCAATGCTATGGATAAAGTGGGCAAAGAGGGCGTTATTTCCCTCGAAGAAGGCAAGTCCATGACCACCGAGTTGGAAATCACCGAAGGGATGCGTTTCGACAAGGGTTATATTTCTCCCTATTTCGTCACCGATCCCGAACGCATGGAAGTCGTTATGGATGATCCCCTTATCCTCATCACCGACAAAAAAATCAACCTAGTTCAAGACTTAGTGCCCGTTCTCGAACAGGTTGCCCGTCAAGGTAAGCCCCTGATCATTATTGCTGAAGATATCGAAAAAGAAGCTCTGGCTACTCTCGTGGTTAACCGTTTGCGTGGTGTGTTGAATGTAGCGGCTGTTAAAGCTCCTGGATTCGGCGATCGTCGTAAAGCCATGCTCGAAGATATTGCTGTTCTTACCGGTGGTCAAGTGATCAGCGAAGATGCCGGTCTGAAACTGGAAACCACCAAGGTTGAAAGTCTAGGTAAAGCCCGTCGCATCACCATCACCAAAGACAACACCACCATTGTTGCCGAAGGTAATGAAGCTGGCGTTAAAGCCCGTGTTGAACAAATCCGTCGTCAAATCGAAGAAACCGAATCTTCCTACGACAAAGAAAAACTGCAAGAACGTCTGGCTAAATTGGCTGGCGGTGTAGCAGTTATCAAAGTGGGTGCAGCTACCGAAACGGAAATGAAAGACCGTAAACTGCGCTTAGAAGATGCGATCAACGCAACCAAAGCGGCGGTGGAAGAAGGTATCGTTCCTGGTGGTGGTACAACCTACGCTCACCTAGCTCCTCAACTGGAAGAATGGGCAAATGCCAACCTGAAAAATGAAGAATTAACAGGTGGTTTAATCGTGGCTCGTGCCTTACCTGCTCCTTTAAAACGGATTGCTGAAAACGCGGGTCAAAACGGTGCTGTTGTAGCTGAACGAGTCAAAGAAAAAGACTTCAATGTTGGTTTTAACGCTGCTAACAACGAATATACCGACATGATTGCTGCTGGTATTGTTGACCCTGCTAAAGTTACTCGTTCTGCTTTACAAAATGCAGCTTCGATCGCAGGTATGGTGTTAACAACCGAGTGTATTGTCGTGGACAAACCTGAGAAAGAAAAAGCTCCTGCGGGTGGCCCAGGTGGTGGCGACTACGACTACTAAGGTCAATTAACCAATAATACTTTTCTCAACTTTTAAACTGGGGGCTTCGGCCCCTTTTTTATCTGCTTCAAGAGAGAAATTAATATTTGGTGATTCTGATTTTTTGTTATACTGAACACGGTCACAAGTTGCGAATTTTAAAAATAAGAGATAATATAGTAAAAATAGAAAAAGTAGTCAAGAGGCTGAGAAATGATTAAGTTAGAATTTACGGAAGAAGACAAAAGACTGTTGTCTTACGGTCGGTTTAATCACCCGCATCCTAGAGTACAGCTAAAGATGGAAGTTTTATGGTTAAAAAGTCAGGGATTATCTCATCAAAAAATTGCTCAATTCGCAGGAGTTTCAGTAAATACGGTGACAAGCTATATCCGTGATTATCAAGAGGGCGGGATAGAAAAACTAAAAGAAATAAAATTTAATCGCCCGAAAAGTGAGTTAACAGAGCATCAAGGGACAATTGAGGCATATTTTGAGTCAAATCCACCAGCAAGAATAAATGAAGCAGTAAAAAGAATAGAAGAATTAACGGGAATAAAAAGAAGTCCAACGCAAGTCAGAAAATTTTTAAAGTCAATAGGAATGAGGTGTCTAAAGGTGGGAACAATTCCATCAAAAGCAGATGTAGAAGCTCAGGATAGCTATAGAGAAAAAGAGCTAGAACCAAGGCTAGAAGAGGCAAAAGCAGGAAAAAGGGCAGTTTTCTTTGTAGATGCCTCTCATTTTGTAATGGGAGCATTTGTAAATTTTATATGGTGCTTCAAGAGGATTTTTATTAAGTCACCATCAGGGAGAAAACGTTTTAATGTGTTAGGAGCATTAAATGCAATTACCCATGAAGTAATTATGGTAACGAACAGTTCTTATATTACGGGAACTCAGGTTTGTGAACTCCTAGAAAAGATAGCAGAATTAGGACTATTAATACCGATTACGTTGGTATTAGACAATGCTCGTTATCAAAAATGCCGAATTGTGCAGGAGTTGGCAGAATCATTAGGAATAGAGTTACTGTACTTACCTCCTTATTCTCCTAACTTGAATTTAATTGAAAGACTGTGGAAGTTTGTGAAGAAAAAGTGTTTATACGCAAAATATTATGAAGATTTTACGCAGTTTTCTGCAGCAATTTCAGGATGTCTTGAGGATGCTAACGTAAAATATAAGGAGGAGCTTGATTCTTTGCTCACCTTACGATTTCAACGCTTTGATAAATCTCAGATTATGAACGTTTGAAGTATATACTAAAAGTATAAAATTTTAAGCCAAGACAGATTCATGAAAACGGAAAAATCTTATAAATTAGAAATCCATCTTGATGAGATTTTTGATAATCAACCAATCTCTTTAGAAGATTTGACAGGCAAGGTAGAACTAGCCTTAACTAATTACCTTGAAAATATTAAGCTAGACATAACTACAGTCAACGATAATAATAAAGTTTTACATCACCGAATTTCTCTTGAAGGTTGTCTTCAAGACGTAGATGAGTGTCACGATAGACTTCAAGAAGCAAATATTCTCCGCAAAGAGCCATTAAATTTTTATCGTTATATTGATGAAGCTGGAGAGCAAATTCGCTATCTAGCTTATCCAATTTTGGCAGAGATAGAGCAGAAAATTCGAGGCTTTATAAGTCGAGCAATTGTTGATATTTGGGGATTTAATTGGTGGAATAGTCATCCGCCAGAAAAAATAGCTCAAAAAACTGAAGAGATTTATGCACGAAATAATAAGCACTCTCTACTGCATCCTTTAGAATGTACAACATTTGAGAGTTTGATTGCTATCGTTACTGCAAAGCTTCCTAACTGGCAAAATGATCAGACTCTTACTGTTAATGACTTGTCTAAATTATTAGAGGAATGTAGTTCTGTTGAAGACATTAAAAATTGCTTACAAGAAAAAACAAAAGAGCATTCCTATTGGGATAATGTTTTTTCTCAATATTTTGAAGATGTTGAGAAATGGAAGAAACTCGAAAAAGATTTGAAGGGCTTGATTATTCGGGAACGAAATAAAGTAATGCATCATAGACCGATGAGCTTTAGTATGATTCGTATTTTGTCAAAAAAACGTGATGAAATTATTAAATTAATTGACTCGGCTAAACCTGAATTATCCGATGAACAACGAGTTGAGGTAAAACAGGAAATTCAAGAAATAGAAACATCAAGAAGTCGAACTTACAACAACTCATCTTCTTTAGATTTAGAAGAGTTAAGGAAAATTCTACTATCATCACCTTTCTCTAGTCATTCACAAGAATTGATAGAATTACTGTCTAATAAACCTTCGATTTTTTCGATTAACCAACAAGATTTACTAAGGAATTTACCTAATTCTGCAACTCTTTATCATACTAACGATTTGTAACTGTCCAATAGCCTACAAAAAAATCAAGGGTCTAGGATTTGAGACGGCGGGCTCCTGAACAACAGGAATTAGAGAAGGAGGCTGCTCCCCTAGTCGAGCCGCTAGACATGATTGCGTCAGAAAATCTAAGACAGAACGCCCTTGTAATTTCAACGAATGATTGACTGTCAGCATTCTCGACACAAACTCACTCCCCGCTTGAGACTGAGAACCAAAGCTGAGGTTACGCCAAATTACGGCTGGTCGCAAAGCTCGTTGTGCTGAATTATTCGTCGGTTCCACCCCCTCTCTATAGACAAACGTCCAGAGAGCCGCCTCCACTTTCAGCAACTTTCGACAGGTACGGACTGTTTTCGCGAGGGGCGATTTTTCGCGCCAACCAATTTCGATAGCCGCCGCCGACATTAATTCTTGGTGCATTCCCCATCTGAGCAATTCTACTGCTTCGATAAATAACTCCTTCGACAGCGTGCCGTCTCTGACTTTGTGCCACCAATGAAACAGGCGATAGCCTCTCGCTAGTAATGCTGTACCGATTTCTTGTGATGCCCCTGTTCTTTCTGCCATCGCCTGAAAGTCTCTCAGCACATGAGACCAACATAGTTGTCGCAATTCTGGCTTCACCCAACTGTAGCTGCCATAACGGTCACTGCCTAAGTAGCCCGTGAATGTCTCGCCGATTAACTGTTTGGCCACTTCTTGGCTACGACTCAAGGTGGCTAGAAATAGGCTTATCCATGGGGTCACCAGCACCCACAGCCATGCTTTCTTCTCTGTTGGGTTGTTGCCATCCCGATTTTGCTGGCTAAATCCCCTCTCATCACAGTTCACCACCAGTTGTTGCTTGGCATATTCTTTCGCTTCTTCATTGGCGGCGGCTATGGCTTCACTTACTTCTTGCCTGATGTTGTTGATTGTCCCTCTCCCTATCTCTATGCCAAATACCTCTCTCAGCAGCCCTTGTATCTGACGATGGCTTTGTCTTGCTTCGACACTTAGCACTCCCACTAAGGCGGCTAATCTTGCCCCATAGCTTTTCTCGGTCACTCCTGCTGGCAATTTCCCTCGGCTTTTTGACCCGCAGTGTTCGCATTCTAGGCTATGCAGTCTGTATTCTGTTACTTGGGGCTTGAGGACGGGAAGTTCTACCTGACTTTTCCCGTTAAGTGCGGATTGCAAGCTGCCAGCCTTGGCAAAGGTCATGCAACTTCAACCAACCGCGCCAAAGGACTTGGATACCGAGAGGAGTTTTACGACGATGTTCAAGATAACCACCAAGAAAAGCAACAGACTCGACAGCCCAAGCAACAGTCAAAATAGGGGGAAGTTTTTGAGAGGCGGCTGCTTTTAACACCTGAAGTTGAAGAGGATTAAGAATTTCAATCGCGAGAGCATCGGGCTGGGTACGATGAAGATAAGTAACGTGTAAAAGTTCAACAGCAATGACACTTAAAAAACCCAAAAGAGTTTTCATTCCATCAGAGGCAAGTCGATAACGCTCACTCTGACAACCAGACTTAAGGACTTTATGAAATTCTTCAACCCGCCATCGGTAGGTGTACCAACGAAGAATAGTGACAGCCATCTCAATAGTCTCAACAACTTCTGTAGTCAGAAGCATCCAAGATAAAGGAGTTTCGCCTTCGGGACAATCGATTTCTGTCGCATAAACAGCATAGACATTCAACGGGTCACGATTATCAAAACGATAGGGAGTTCGTAGATTAACTGAGCAAAATCGGACGGCAAGCTTAACCTTCCGTGCTTTTCTTTTTCCTGTACTCGGAATCTCGATTTCTTGATGAAAACGAATCGGTTCTGATTCCAAATGTTGCCAAAGTCGTTCACTATTTTTGTCTAAACTACGATTATGAGACGCTCTGACCAGCACTCCTGTATGCTTGAGTTGACGCACTGAGTCAAAGACTTCTGAAACATCTCCTTCTCTGTCAAATACATGAATTACCCTCGTTGAACTTTCTACCTGTTTCTCACAGGTGTTTAGAGCCTCTACCCATTTGTAGGATTCTTTTTCCTCAAATGGTCTTTGACGAGCTGCTTTTCTTTGTTCTTTCTGTCTTTCTTTTTTCTGCTTCGCCGTTTCATCTGTTGGGGGCTTTTCTTTTACCTCCCTATTCCACAGTTTTTGCCATAATAAACCTAATACTTGTCCTTTTTCTGGCTCAATTGCTAAAGCACTATGCAGTATTAATCCATTCCCTCCTTTTCCAGTCGGCCCATACCCTTCCCTTTTTTCCTTGATATTGCGATAATCTAAGAAGGTCGTATCTCCGACTGATAGCATTATCTTATATTCTTCTACGGCTACGGCGGCAGTTGTCATTTCACAGTGCGGCTCTATTATCTTGACAAAGTCTGTTTTCGGATTCCCAAAAATTCATAGGCCCTCTTTAACTCGTTTCCTCCCTTAAACACTTCTGATAAGGCTTTTCCAAACCCCTCACTTAACTTTTTCCCAATCGAGAAGGCACGATTGTTTAGCCTCTCGTCTCCCAATTCACAACTGGCAAAGTTTTTTGTCCACCATTCCAACATTTTTTGACCTGCCCTTTAAGATTTTCTCCATTTTACAGTCTCATACTCCCTTCATCCTTTGTTTTTGAAATTTGAACGATAAGCGGGATGATGGCTTCAGAATATTTTTTTCCTGTCAAGAGAATCATTACTCAAACCCTTGCCAGATAAAGCCTCTAGAAGTTTGCATTGCTGGATTTTGGACTTAACGGGAAAAGTCAGATAAACTTCCCACTGTCCAGTTATGGATTTGTTAACTTTGATAATATGCGAAGTCGCTTTTTAGCTTGCTTTTCGTGATAAGTTTTGATTATAACTCTTTATTCAGGAGAGCCAATTAATCGGGTTCGAGTAGTCAGAAGAGCAAGATGGGTATTATGCTCAGTTCTGCTTTGACGCTGACCGCAAAGAACAAGGGGAATATACCGGTAATGTTGTTGGTTTGGATTTGGGATTAAAATATTTCACCAAAGACCAAAACGATAATGCCGTAATCTATCCCCAGTTCTTAAGAAAATCTGAGCGTAAACTCAAAAAGGCTCAGAAACGATTAAGCAAAAAATTCGTGAAAGGGGCTAAACCCCAATCCAATAACTACCATAAAGCACGAAAAAGACTGGGTAAAACCCATCTTAAAATTCAACGCCAACGGCAAGATTGGGCAATTAAGCAAGCCCGAAACGTGGTGGCATCTAACGATATCGTGGTGTATGAAGATTTAAAGGTGTCGAATATGGTCAAGAATCATCACTTGGCTAAGTCAATTTCTGATGCTAGTTGGTATCAATTCACCCAGTGGTTAGACTACTACGGAAAAATCTGGGACAAGGCGGTTGTGGCGGTTTCGCCCAACTACACTTCTCAGGACTGCTCTAATTGTGGTCATCGGGCGAAAAAGTCATTGAGTACCAGAACTCATTCTTGTCCCAATTGTGGAATGGAGATTTGTCGTGATACAAATGCGGCAATTAACATCCTTAAAAAAGGGATGGGGATTTTGGGAAGTGAGGTGGCCCCCCAAAACTGGACAGTAGTGTAAGCTCTAAATCGAAATCAGGAGAGCTATGAGCAACAAGAAAAAACAGTATGGAGCCCAGTTCAAAGCCAAAGTCGCCTTAGAAGCAATTCGAGGAGAGAAAACGGTATCTGAATTAGCCAGTCAATATGAAATTCATCCAACAATGATTAATGGATGGAAACGAAAAGTATTAGACGAAGCTAGTCAAATCTTTGAAACAGAAAACCAAGGAAAAGAAATCAAAGAAAATGCTGAAACTCAGATAAATGAGCTATATCGGCAAATAGGAAAGCTAAAAGTCGAGCGAGATTTTTTAGTGGACAGGTCGGTACAATTGGGGCTACCGACCGAAAAACCTTGGTAGACCCCAAACATTCTGAATTGTGCATTCAACGTCAATGTGAATAATTAGGAATAAATCGTTCGAGTTATTATTACGAACCAAAGGAAATTAGTTCCGAAGAATTGACACTATTGAGACTGTTGGATGTTGGATGGGGTGCGACCTTTAGTTGATAAAAGCTGTTGTAATCAGGGTTCTACAGGGAACCCATATTGATCAAGTTTTGCCCAAAATTGACTCCATCGTTCCTTGGTCAATACCAAAGCTCGTAGGCTCAAAATAATTCCTGCTCCTTTTTCCTTCCATCGCATCCCTGAACAACATAATCGTTGTTTGACCAACGTCTTACAAGCTGCTTCCGTAACACCTGAACCAATCGGATACTTTTTCTCTATGTATTCAGCATAATCCATTTGATGCTGATGATTCTCGTAATAAGTAATCGCCGCTTGTAGTTTCTCGGTAAGATTCTTAGAATGACTTTTTTCTTCTTTGACTTCTTTCATCAGATTTAGCAGTTCTCCTGCTTTTCCTTTTTCATGCTTGAGTTCTCGACAATTTTCAGTCAACCATTCTTTTTGTTTTGACACGGTATTCGGATGCAACGCTTCTGCCAAGGCACCTAAGTAACCAGAGGCATGATAGAAATCTAATATCTGTTCTTCCGTTTGCTTTTCTAAAAACTTCCAATTTGATTCTGCCCCGTCTGCTATCCCGACCAATGTTGCCTCTGGATAACGGTTTTTCGCTCGCTCAATTTCTCTTTCTAATCTTTCTAGAAAACTCTTTTTTCCATACTCTGGTGCCGCACCTAGATAGATTGTAGGTTGACGTTCGCCTTCACTATCGTATAGGGAAACGGTTCCCACCATTGCTTCACGGTAGCCATCCTCACACATCAGCATACAGGTTCCATCTAATCCTATTCCCACTGTTGCAATTTGGCTATCCTCCTTGGGCGGGGCATAACTCCACGCTTCTTCTTTTGCCTGTACCACACTTCCTACTGCTTCACTCAATCTTTGGATATAGGATAGCGCTACTTTTCTACCATGATTTTCTAATAAATCATTTTTCACCTCTTTGCCTGCCATCCCTGACATTTTTGAGGATACCTGTTTTGCCAATAATGGCGTTGATGTTATGATTATCCTTGCTTCTCTTTCTAAGGGGCAATACGTTTTTCCTCAAAGGTGAACGCTGATATACATGACGATTCACTATAACCTCACCATAAGGTGTTTGATATTCTTTCGGTTGCTCTCCCTTACTCTTCCAGATTTCTTCACCGATTTTTAAGGGTGAACCATCTGTATCTAAATATTTCAAGGCTTCTTTGCTGGCGATGCAACCTACTTCGTTTAAGCCTTTTTGAATATTTATTTCTGTATCCAACATTGAACGACTGAGTTCTAATGTTAGTTCTATTTTTATCTTTGAACCCTCTACATTAATTAGTTTTGCTGTCATCATTGTTTCCTCTTTGTCACTTTTCATCTCATGTTAACACTTTTCTTTTCCTTCATCAACTAAAGGTCGCACCCGTTGGATGAACAATATATGAAAACACCATTTTATGGGAGCAGAAAGATGACAGTATACCTCAACACATTAGGTTATGAGGTAAATCGAAAAAGAGTGATACGATTGATGAATCAAATGGGAATACAAGCAATTTACCCCAAGAAAAGAACAACGTTGCGAAACCCTGAGCATCAAATTTATCCTTACTTATTACGAGACTTAAGCATTGAAAAAGCCAATCAAGTTTGGTGTACCGACATCACCTATTTGCCAATAGGAAAAGGACACTTTTATCTAGTAGCAATTATGGATTGGTTGAGTCGTAAGGTCTTGTCATGGAGGATTAGCAACACTATGGATGTTTATTTTTGTAAGTCAGCATTGGAGGAAGCATTGTCAATTTATGGCAAACCAGACATCTTTAATAGTGATCAAGGAAGCCAATTTACCTCGAAGGAATTTACAGGATGTTTAAAGCAAGAAAAAATCCAAATTAGTATGGACGGAAGGGGACGTTGCTATGACAATATTTTTATTGAAAGATTGTGGCGTTCTCTAAAATACGAGTTAATTTACATTTATTCTTTTGAGGATGGAAAACACTTGACAGAAGAGGTAAAAAAATGGTTTAATTTCTATAACAAAGAGCGATTCCATCAAGCTTTAGAATATCAGATACCAGACCAAGTCTACTGGACAAGTTTGAATTTGGCTTGAGAGGACGTTTTTAGTTAGGGAGTCCGTTAACTTCAGAGCTTTACTCCCCGCTATTTTTGTTCAGTCTATTGGGGCCACCTCAAAGGTCATGGCAAAACAGTACCTTTGGGCAAAAGGAATCTGCCTCGGAAGAGGGAAAGCATAGGGAGAGAACCACCTCTATCATTGAAGGGAAACCAATAATCGTAAGTGGATCTCTGTGAACTATGAATAAGAATCCCCCGTCGTTCACGCAGGGGAGTATGTCAACCTAATCTTGTGAATCTGTTCGTCTCATGGCTAGTAAAGTGTGATGGCTTGAGGATTCTGTTAGGGCGGAAATCCCCCTCTACCAAGGGCGTAAAACCGAATTCAGAGTGAAGAAAGACTGGCCTATTGTAGGGAATGAAAGGAAACGAAGAAACAATAAAAACCGGATACTTTCAAATGTTCCTTATCCTTAATTACTCCTAAATCCCCCCTATGGAGGTTACTAGTATGACACTCATTCGTTGGCAATCTTTCCGAGGTATCGATGAGCTACAACGGGAAATGAATCGCGTTTTTGATACCTTAGTTCCGAGCACTAACTTATCAACGGAAATCAATTGGCCCAGTTTTGTTCCGGGGGCAGAATTAACAGAAACCCCTGAAACGGTTCATCTAAAACTAGAAGTTCCTGGCTTAGATGGCAAAGATATTAATATTGAAGTGACAGCCGATTCCGTGACCATAAGCGGTGAACGTAAATCGGAAACGAAAACCGAGGAGCAAGGGGTAACACGGACAGAATTCCGCTATGGTCAGTTTCATCGGGTTATTCCTCTGCCCGTCAAGGTGCAAAATACGGAAGCCAAGGCAGAATACAAGGATGGCATTTTAAACCTAGATTTGCCTAAAGCTGAACCTGAAAAAAACCGTGTTGTCAAATTAAATCTTGGCTAAAAGTCTTTAATTCTCCATCTTTTTCCCTCTTCCAGAGGGATTTTTTATGGCAAGATAACAATGTGAAAGGCAACGCTAATGAGACTCCGACCCTTGCCAACGATAACCGTCTTGTTCACTCGAATGCCATTGGTCTTCTGATAAATTCTCCAAAGTATCAATGCAGGGTAATCGCATCTTATTTGTTACAAAAAATACAGACAAAAAGAGAGAAATATAGTGTAAAAAAGAAGCAGTCATCTAAGAGAAGAAAAGGCTATTATTTAAAAAAAGTAAGTGAGTGAGGTCAAAGATGGCAAAAGGCTTCGGCGCAAGAGTTCTAACCCCACAACAAGAAAAAGAAGTCAAAATTATCAAAAGAAGCATACTGAAACATTTTCAGTGCCTAAAAGAACCGAGAACAGGGAGAAGGCAAGACCATAACTTAACAGCAATTGTCACCATAGGAATATTGGCAGTATTGTCAGGGGCAGATGGCTTCGTAGCAATTGAAGCCTATGGCAAAGCCAAACGAGAATGGCTAGAAATGTTTCTAGAGTTACCAAAGGGAATTCCCTCTCACGATACCTTTGGAAGAGTATTTGGAATGTTGGAAACAGAAGAACTAGAAAAAAGTTTTCTGAGCTGGATAAGCAGTCTAACGGAGAAAATGGACATAGAGCTGATACAGATAGATGGAAAAACGAAAAGAGGTTCTTATGATAGGGAAAAAGGACTAAATGCGTTACACAGCATAAGTGCGTGGAGTAGTGAGCGGGGACTGATGTTAGCGCAAAAGAAAGTAGATAGTAAATCTAATGAAATAAAAGCAGTCCCCTTGTTACTGAAGTTACTTAACATCAAGGGGGCAGTAGTAACCCTAGATGCAATGGGAACGCAGACAGAAATCGCAAAACAAATAAAGCAAGGTGAAGGTGACTATGTATTGGCTCTCAAAGGAAATCAGGGCAAACTTAATAAACAAGTTAGGGATTGGTTTAAACAAGCGGTCGCTCAGAACTGGCAAGGAATTGAATACAGTTATCATGAGAAGACAGAAAAAGGACATTACCGTTTAGAAACTCGTCAAGTCTGGACAGTGTCAATCAATCAGCTTTCCGCATTGCATCGCCAAAATCAGTGGGTCGGTTTAGCAACTGTTGTGATGGTTAAAAGTAAAACTCAATTCGGTCATAAAACAACAGAGACGTTTCGCTATTATATTAGCAGTCTTCCTACGGATGCCGAACGTCATAGCCATGTGATTCGTTCTCACTGGAGTATTGAAAATAGTCTGCATTGGGTTTTAGATGTCACTTTTAATGAGGATGCGAGTCGAGTGCGTCAAGGTAATGCGACTGATAATTTGGGCTTGCTCCGTCGTTTAAGTATTAATTTGCTTAAACATGAGCCATCTCAAGAAAGCTTGAAGATGAAGCGTTATTTGGCGGCGATGGACAACAATTTTCTTCTACAGGTTTTAGCAGCTAGTTCACGGGAGTGATATTCATGAGTATATTTACACTGAACACGGTCACAAGTTGCGAATTCTAAAAATAAGAGATAATATAGTAAAAATAGAAAAAGTAGTCAAGAGGCTGAGAAATGATTAAGTTAGAATTTACGGAAGAAGACAAAAGACTGTTGTCTTACGGTCGGTTTAATCACCCGCATCCTAGAGTGCAGCTAAAGATGGAAGTTTTATGGCTAAAAAGTCAGGGATTGTCTCATCAAAAAATTGCTCAATTCGCAGGAGTTTCAGTAAATACGGTGACAAGCTATATCCGTGATTATCAAGAGGGCGGGATAGAAAAACTAAAAGAAATAAAATTTAATCGCCCGAAAAGTGAGTTAACAGAGCATCAAGGGACAATTGAGGCATATTTTGAGTCAAATCCACCAGCAACAATAAATGAAGCAGTAAAAAGAATAGAAGAATTAACGGGAATAAAAAGAAGTCCAACGCAAGTCAGAAAATTTTTAAAGTCAATAGGAATGAGGTGTCTAAAGGTGGGAACAATTCCATCAAAAGCAGATGTAGAAGCTCAGGATAGCTATAGAGAAAAAGAGCTAGAACCAAGGCTAGAAGAGGCAAAAGCAGGAAAAAGGGCAGTTTTCTTTGTAGATGCCTCTCATTTTGTAATGGGAGCATTTGTAAATTTTATATGGTGCTTCAAGAGGATTTTTATTAAGTCACCATCAGGGAGAAAACGTTTTAATGTGTTAGGAGCATTAAATGCAATTACCCATGAAGTAATTATGGTAACGAACAGTTCTTATATTACGGGAACTCAGGTTTGTGAACTCCTAGAAAAGATAGCAGAATTAGGACTATTAATACCGATTACGTTGGTATTAGACAATGCTCGTTATCAAAAATGCCGAATTGTGCAGGAGTTGGCAGAATCATTAGGAATAGAGTTACTGTACTTACCTCCTTATTCTCCTAACTTGAATTTAATTGAAAGACTGTGGAAGTTTGTGAAGAAGAAGTGTTTATACGCAAAATATTATGAAGATTTTACGCAGTTTTCTGCAGCAATTTCAGGATGTCTTGAGGATGCTAACGTAAAATATAAGGAGGAGCTTGATTCTTTGCTCACCTTACGATTTCAACGCTTTGATAAATCTCAGATTATGAACGTTTGAAGTATAGCTTCAAATAGGGCTTGCTGAAAAAGTCCACAAAACGAACCTAGATGCCACAGGGCGCGAAAAATGGTGACTTCAGAGCTCAGTTTCCAGTTTTACCTCACATTTTTCCAGCAAAGTGCATGGATTTTGAGCCTCCAAATGCCATAACATTGCATCTGATCGTTTGTAAAATGCCTGAAAGTATTGTCTAGCAAGGATTTCATCCTTATTCAGCAAGCCCCAAATAGGAGGATTGGCAAAATATTGACACCAACAATTATGAATTAGCGAAATTACTTAGGGCTTGCTGAAAAAGTCAAAAAACGAAAGAAATGTGGGTTAGGGAAGTATGGACTGAAAAAGCATAGATAACTTATCCTTATGGAAACAAATCAAAATACAGATTTTGTTTAATCTATTGTTCCTTTCTGTCTAAAAAGGTCAACACAAATCACTCCTCACAAAAGAGAGGAAAATTAACACCATTTTTCACAAGAAAAACGACTCTACAACTTTTTACTTTTTGTCTTCTGAAGTAGAGTAGAAAGATTCATTACCAAAAAGTTCATCGCAATTACCGTTTCCGAGGTCTCAGGTAGTTTGGCCATCACTCGACCAAGACTAAATTTCCTCTTTCCCTGTCCGAATTTACCCTCAATGGCATTACGCACTCTTTCATCTGAGCGTGCCTCTTTCTTTTTTTCTTTGCTCACCTCTTTCGGCGGTCTTCCCAATCGGGGACCACTCATTCTTATATCCCTTTCTTTACAATAAGCTCGATTCGCTTTTGTTCGATAGATTTTATCCACATGAACCGATTCCGGATAACATCCTGTTTCCCTTTTATATTCTTCTATTCGCGCTTGTAAATCTCCCGATTCGTTGTAATTATCCCAACTTAATTTGTCTAAGAAGACAAAGCCATTCACATTACTTGCCGATATTTTAGCTCCAAACTCTACTGCTTTTCCCGCTTTTCCACGCACTATTGGACGCACGAGAGGTTGGCTTACACTCACAATTCTGTTTTCTACTTTATTTGTCTTTTTTTCATACATTTCTAACTGTTGCTCATACACTTTTCCTATCGTTACAAGCTCTTCTTGCTCTTTTTTCGTTAGTTTTTCTAACTTTGCTCCCTCTTCTATCATTTTTTCTATATGAGACAAGTTTCTTTTTATATATCCTAGTTGTTTTTTTGTTCCTTTTCTTCTTTCTTTTTTTGACACACGACGTTTTTTTGCTATGGCTAAGTACTCTTTTCTTGCCACTTCCCTATAAGTCCTCGGCTTTTCTTTCCTTTTCTCTTTTATTTCTTCATACAGCTTATCTATTATTTTTTCTGTTTTTTCTCTGGCATCATTCAATATTCCTATATCCGTTGGATATTTTATATCTGCTGGTGTACAAGTCGCATCTAACAATAACTTTCCTTCATTTTCTTTTTTTTCTGACGCTACACCCGTCGCTTTTTTTCTATTTCTTTATTAATTTTATTTAGGGCTTGCTGAAAAAGTCAAAAAACGAAAGAAATGTGGGTTAGGGAAGTATGGACTGAAAAAGCATAGATAACTTATCCTTATGGAAACAAATCAAAATACAGATTTTGTTTAATCTATTGTTCCTTTCTGTCTAAAAAGGTCAACACAAATCACTCCTCACAAAAGAGAGGAAAATTAACACCATTTTTCACAAGAAAAACGACTCTACAACTTTTTACTTTTTGTCTTCTGAAGTAGAGTAGAAAGATTCATTACCAAAAAGTTCATCGCAATTACCGTTTCCGAGGTCTCAGGTAGTTTGGCCATCACTCGACCAAGACTAAATTTCCTCTTTCCCTGTCCGAATTTACCCTCAATGGCATTACGCACTCTTTCATCTGAGCGTGCCTCTTTCTTTTTTTCTTTGCTCACCTCTTTCGGCGGTCTTCCCAATCGGGGACCACTCATTCTTATATCCCTTTCTTTACAATAAGCTCGATTCGCTTTTGTTCGATAGATTTTATCCACATGAACCGATTCCGGATAACATCCTGTTTCCCTTTTATATTCTTCTATTCGCGCTTGTAAATCTCCCGATTCGTTGTAATTATCCCAACTTAATTTGTCTAAGAAGACAAAGCCATTCACATTACTTGCCGATATTTTAGCTCCAAACTCTACTGCTTTTCCCGCTTTTCCACGCACTATTGGACGCACGTGAGGTTGGCTTACACTCACAATTCTGTTTTCTACTTTATTTGTCTTTTTTTCATACATTTCTAACTGTTGCTCATACACTTTTCCTATCGTTACAAGCTCTTCTTGCTCTTTTTTCGTTAGTTTTTCTAACTTTGCTCCCTCTTCTATCATTTTTTCTATATGAGACAAGTTTCTTTTTATATATCCTAGTTGTTTTTTTGTTCCTTTTCTTCTTTCTTTTTTTGACACACGACGTTTTTTTGCTATGGCTAAGTACTCTTTTCTTGCCACTTCCCTATAAGTCCTCGGCTTTTCTTTCCTTTTCTCTTTTATTTCTTCATACAGCTTATCTATTATTTTTTCTGTTTTTTCTCTGGCATCATTCAATATTCCTATATCCGTTGGATATTTTATATCTGCTGGTGTACAAGTCGCATCTAACAATAACTTTCCTTCATTTTCTTTTTTTCTGACGCTACACCCGTCGCTTTTTTTTCTATTTCTTTATTAATTTTATTTATTAATTCCATTCCTATTTTTTTACGAAAATGAACCATCATTGACGCATTAAATGCTTCTTTGCTACTATAGCTTTCCATTCCTATAAAGTACTGTAAATAAGGGTTCTCTTTTATTTGTTCTACTGTTTCTCTGTCACTTTTTCCTGAAATTTCTTTGATAATTAATGCTCCTAATGCCATTCTAAATGATTTGGCTGGGGCTCCTTTTTTTTCTGTGAAGTTTTTTGCATATTCTTCCTCATATTCTTCCCAGGGAATCATTTTTGACATTTCTATCCAACGATTTTCTTCGTCTAACTGCCCGCCGAACAGATTTTTCAAGTTTTCTGGTGTTTCAATTGAGTACTGTTGCTTTCGGTACATCTGCTTTCTCTCTTCTTAATGCAATGGTTTTGAGGCATTCTACCCTATTTTCGTGCATTCTAGCGGTTCTTAATTCGCCTACTATTTTTCTCCGTAAAGGTTTCAGCTTTTTTCAGCAAGCCCTATTTATTAATTCCATTCCTATTTTTTTACGAAAATGAACCATCATTGACGCATTAAATGCTTCTTTGCTACTATAGCTTTCCATTCCTATAAAGTACTGTAAATAAGGGTTCTCTTTTATTTGTTCTACTGTTTCTCTGTCACTTTTTCCTGAAATTTCTTTGATAATTAATGCTCCTAATGCCATTCTAAATGATTTGGCTGGGGCTCCTTTTTTTTCTGTGAAGTTTTTTGCATATTCTTCCTCATATTCTTCCCAGGGAATCATTTTTGACATTTCTATCCAACGATTTTCTTCGTCTAACTGCCCGCCGAACAGATTTTTCAAGTTTTCTGGTGTTTCAATTGAGTACTGTTGCTTTCGGTACATCTGCTTTCTCTCTTCTTAATGCAATGGTTTTGAGGCATTCTACCCTATTTTCGTGCATTCTAGCGGTTCTTAATTCGCCTACTATTTTTCTCCGTAAAGGTTTCAGCTTTTTTCAGCAAGCCCTACTTAATCTTTTAGAGTTTAAGTTGATTTTCTTCTCTTTTTAGTTTTTGATATAGTCTATTTTTAAGCTAGATTTCTTTTTTGATTCCACTCTACTAATATGCGATTACCCTGAGTATCAATGGCTTCTTTGAGAGCTATTTTAGAACTTTGTTTACATTTTTTATCCTTGCCTGAAGTTAAGGCACTGGTATCGTCTAGCTAGAAGCTACAAACGTTGCAATACGGGAGGTTCAAGAAATCAGGCGAATTTGGAGTAAGTCCTCCCAAGTTAACCCTTTTTCAATTATACCGAGAGCTACAGCAGGAACTTCTCTAGTCGTAAAATGGCTGCGAACAAAGTTATGAACCATCCAGAAAATATCTAGGACTCGCTGTAATCCCACAACAGATTTAGCATAAGTATTTGTACGACGACGAAAGGCGGCTAAATAGCGTCGGATAGCACTATTAAATGCCTCAACGTGGTTGGCATGGATGTCCTTTTCTTCTGGTTTTTCTGTTGTCTCTGGATGTTCTGGTTTCGGAGTTTCTACTTTCTTTAGTTTACCCTCAGAATCTCGACGTTTACTACTCTTATTTTTTAGTCTTACCACAAGACCCTTCGGTAATACTTTGGTGGGACGACCTCGCTTTCCAGTCCTTAATACTTCGTGACAAATATTAAATAGCAGTTGACTATATCGCTTTTCTCCATCTGTAAATAACTGGAGAGATTCTGCACTCCTTTCAAATAATTCCGCTACCGTCATCATTGCTTCTAGAAATAATTTCTGCTCTTTTCGACCACATTTTAAATGCCAAATAAAGCGGCTAGCCCTGTCCATGAGCACGATTGTCCACCCCTCAGAGGCACTTGCTTCTTTATTTTTTCCAACTTTTGTGTATAGTTCATCCCCTTCTATTACTAATTTAACAAATTCATTCACTAAGGCGTATAAAAATAATGTCTCTTGTAATCCTGATAATTTCTTTTCCCAATTCAATATTGTTGTTTTCGCGTAGCCGAATACTCGGGCTGCTGCATTTAATCCTATTCCTTCCATTCTGGCTTTTAATACTTTTACAATTTCACTTAATGGGGTTTCTAAGCCAGCGATTACGCTACCATAAGTCTCAGCAAAACAAGAACTACATTCTTGACAAATGAACATTTTACGTTCCCCGTTACCTTTCGTTTGATAATGAGAATGTATTTTTACTTTTTCACTATAGCAATGAGGGCAGTTTTTCTGAAATAAGGCTTCCTCTTTCTCTTGGGGTAAGCCAATATCACTTAGGAGGTCAATTGAGCTTTTATTCAATGTTGACATTGCTTTCTGTTTTCCCTTTCTTTAATATAATGACAATAATAATAGTATAACAAAAACGGGAATATGTCCAGTCGTAAGTTATTTTCTATTTTCTCAAACTCTTACACCATAACTTTTTCTAGCTTTGATCACACGATACCAGTACCGAAGTTAATGCACAGCTATTCACACTAGCTCGCATGAGCTATCCCGCTTCTTCGACAACCTGCGGAATGTGGGTTCTTAACATTACTTTTAATTTATTTTGCTGACAGCAAACCCAGGAATTGTATTGAGTTCTCCCTGGGTATTCTTATTCCGTCTTATTGTCTAAGAGCCAGTGCTAATCATGTTTTAACTAGCATGATTTTTATACCAATCAATGGTATTTTTTAAGCCTTGACGTAGATCGATTTGGGCTGTAAATTCAAAGGCAGCTTTTGCCTTACTGGTATCCAAGCAACGACGGGGTTGACCATTCGGTTGATCGGTTTCCCAGACAATTTCCCCCTCAAAATTCATTAATTCGCAGATCAATTCAACCAGATCTTTGATAGAAATTTCATAATTGGTTCCTAAATTAATCGGATCGGACTGATCGTAAAACTGGGTTCCCATCACAATACCCCGTGCCGCATCGGTTGAGTATAAAAACTCGCGGGTCGGACTGCCATCTCCCCAAACGGCTAGGGTTTTATCACCTCGTTGTTGTGCTTCATAAACTTTGCGAATTAAAGCTGGAATGACATGGGAACTACGGGGATCAAAATTATCTTCTGGGCCATAGAGATTAACGGGTAACAGATAAATACCATTAAAACCGTATTGTAGGCGGTAGGACTCTAATTGTACCAAAAGAGCTTTTTTCGCAATGCCGTAGGGAGCATTTGTTTCTTCGGGATAACCATTCCAGAGATCTTCTTCTTTGAAGGGAACAGGGGTAAATTTGGGATAGGCACAGATCGTCCCGACACAGACAAACTTTTCCACACCCGCTTCCTGGGCCGCATGGATAATCTGGGTTCCCATCATTAAATTATCGTAGAATAACTCGGCTGGCTTTTCCCGATTCAGGCCAATACCACCGACATGGGCTGCTAGATGGATAATAATATCCTGTTCTTTAACAACGGCCTGACAATTTTCCCAGCGTCGTAAATCCTGATCGCGCGATCGCGGCACAGTAATTTTTTCGGGTTCAGCCCCTGCTTGACACAATTGGTCAACCACTTGTTTGCCTAAAAAGCCAGCTCCTCCTGTTACCACAATCCGTTTATTACTTAAGGTTGTCACCATTTTTCTATCCTCATAACTGGGTTAACCGAATGCTTTAGTCAACCATTATGCTGGTTGGTTGACGAACGAAGGCATTATCTTGGGAAAGGAGAAATTTTTCTCGCTCTGTTTGGTTAGGAGAGGTTAAACCTAATACTGATAAATCTGCTTCTACCATGAGACGCACTAACTCCTCAAAGGTGACAGAGTAATCCCAATGCAGAGTCTGTTTGGCCTTCGTGGGATCACCAATCAAAAGGTCAACTTCGGCAGGGCGCAAATATCGTTCATCAAAGGCAACATAGTCTTCCCAGTTAAGGTTAACGTATTGGAAGGCAACATCTAAAAATTGACGAATCGAATAGGTTTCCCCCGTGGCAATGACATAGTCATCTGGTTCACTATGTTGAAGCATTAACCACATGGCACGAACATAGTCCTTCGCATAGCCCCAGTCCCGCTTAGAATCAAGATTGCCTAAATACAATTTTTTCTGGGTTCCAGCGACAATGCGAGCGATCGCCCTGGTAATTTTACGGGTGACAAAGGTTTCTCCGCGTCGTGGCGATTCATGGTTAAACAAAATGCCATTACAGGCAAACAGATCATAGGATTCGCGGTAATTAACCGTTTGCCAATGGGCATACACCTTAGCACAGGCGTAGGGACTGCGAGGATAGAACGGCGTTGTTTCTTTTTGCGGAATTTCCTGTACTTTACCAAACATTTCCGAAGAACCGGCTTGATAAAATCGGACTTCAATACCGGTTCGTTGTTGATAATCCCGAATCGCTTCGAGTAATCGTAGGGTTCCCATACCCACTGCATCAGCCGTATATTCTGGCGAGTCAAAACTGACCCTCACATGGGACTGGGCTCCTAAATTATAAATTTCCTCAGGTTTAACCTGCTCCAGAATACGACGTAAAGTTGTTCCATCGGTTAAATCCCCGTAATGAAGAAATAATCGCGCCTCTGGATTATGGGAGTCAGTATAAATATGGTCAATTCGATCTGTGTTAAAGGTCGAAGTACGGCGAATAATACCATGAACAACATAACCTTTTTCGATCAGCAATTCGCTTAGATAGGAACCATCTTGACCTGTAATGCCTGTAATTAAGGCAACTTTCCCATTAGACATCAGTACACAATCCTGTAATTTATTTTATTGACGAATTTGTCTCCATCTAAGATATCAGACTCTAGCAATTTAGAAAGCCGTCTGCTCACAAAGAGGGTATGTAGTTCAATAAAAAAAAACTCCTGTCTTTAAGGTTGAGCAAGAGATTTTTCAGGGAAAGTACTATAAAATAAACGGCGATCACCTAAATAGAACCTTAATAGGCTCCGTTATTATTGGGGAAGATCACCACCCCAAAGGTCTTGATAATAATCCAGAGATCCAGGAGTAGATTGCGGTAGTTTACGTAATAAACATCAATTTGTACCCGTTGAGGGTAGGGAATATCATTGCGACCAGAGACTTGCCACAGACCTGTTAGACCCGGTTGGATACTCAATACCTTATTAATACGATTACTGTATTTGTGTAACTCTTCAGGAACTAGGGGACGGGGGCCGACTAAACTCATATCTCCTATCAGCACATTCCAGAACTGGGGAAACTCATCTAAGCTGGTAAGACGCAAAAACTTACCAATCCAGGTGATACGGGGATCATCCCGAAGTTTAAAGTTTTTCTCAAATTCTTCCCTGGTACGGGGACAATCTGCCATTAGGGATTCCAAAACTTCATCAGCATTGGTGACCATTGTCCTAAACTTAATACAGTTGAACAATTTGTGATCCTTGCCAACCCGTTGCTGAACATAAAAAACGGAACCCGGTGAACTCGTCGCAATTAGAAGGGCAAGAACCAGGTAGAGAGGCGAGAAAATAATCAATACAGAAAGTGAAAAGACAATATCAAAAGCTCGTTTCGCGATCGCCCCGTCTAGGGCTTGCAGCCAGGAAGCTTGATATCTTCTTTGGGAAAACGTAGGAGAAAACCCACGTCTCATCAAAGCTTGAACAGCCTTGACAGAGATAAGTTGGCTATTAGCAGTCATCGTACTCCTTCACATCACATCACACCACACTGTCCCAATGATAAAGCTAGATAAGCCGAATTAGACTGATCCAGACTAAAAAAAGAGACTTTTTTGTTGCTGAACCCTAGACAAAAAATGTCTGACAACATTCCTCTAGGAACCTCTGATAAGACGTTGCAAAGATTGCTTGAGAAAATTTTGCCGCCTGTTGACGACAAGGCTCTGGGTTAAATTGATGCTGAAGTTGAGAAAAAGTTTCAACTGTCTGCACCAAGGAAGCCGGATTTTGCGCTGCAAAGAACAGCCCTGTCCCCTCTTCAGGATTTTGACGCAAATCGATGACAGTTTCAAGGGCACCACCACCACCATAGGCAATAACTGGAGTTCCACAGGCCTGGGCCTCAACTAAGGCAATGCCAAAGTCCTCACAGGCTCCATACACAAAAGCTTTTGCTCGTCCCATATAACTTTCGACCACCGTATTGGGTTGACTCCCTAACAATTGAATGTTGGGTTTGGCGATCGCCTGTAGTTTAGCCAGATCTGGGCCATCGCCAATCACCACCAGAGGAAGCCCCAATTGGTTAAAGGCAAGCACAATTAATTGAATGTGTTTATAGCTTACTAAACGGGAGACTGTTAGATAAAAATCCTCCTTTTGAGTTTGATAGGAAAATCGCTCAATATTAACCGGCGGATAAATGACTTTGGCCTCTCGACGATAACACCGCCAAATCCGTCTAGCCGTATGACGAGAATTGGCAATAAAATAATCCACTCGATTGGCCGAAATTACATCCCAAAGTCTGAGGCGATGCAGCAGATAACGAGTCAAAATGCCAGGCAAACCTTGACCCATCGCACTGTGATTGAGATAGTCAAAGGTGAGATCCCAGGCATAGCGCATAGGAGTGTGGCAATAACAGAGATGGAGTTGGTGAGGGCTAGTTAATACACCTTTGGCCACCGCATGGGATGAGGAAAGAATAACGTCATAGTTGCCCAAGTCTAGTTGTTCGATCGCTAAGGGTAACAGAGGTAAATATTTCTGTACACCATTGACCGCCAGGGGAAAGTTTTGTAAAAAAGTTGTGCCAATTTTGCGGTTAAATAAATAGCTCTTGGGATTGGTCGATTCAAAGTCAATTAAAGCGTAAAGATCCGCTTCCACTTGCTCTAAAATCGCCTGAACTACTAACTCCGATCCCCCCGTTGCTTTTGGGGTTAACCATTCATGCACAAGGGCATATTTCATAAGCGTTGCTTGGCAGTTAATCTTTGCTTAAAATTCACCCTCACTGTATCCCATCGAAGCTTCGTTATCTCGTTTAGAACCTAGTAAGTCAAGACGTTCTACACGAATAATCGGTTTAGATTTTTTAGCTCCAGTAGTGCGATCACTCCATTCTTCAATTTTAAGAGACCCTTGAACACCGATTAAATTCCCCTTTTTAACGTAACTGGCCGCAATTTCTGCCGTTTTCCCCCAAATTTCTAGTTCAAACCAATCAGGCTCATCGGATTTTTTACCGATACGATTAACGGCAAGGGTTAAACTGCATTTCATACTGCCTGATTCAAAATAGCGCACTTCTGGATCTCTTCCTGCCCGTCCCACAAGATTAACAACATTAACGCTCATAGATTATGCCTCTATATATTTGTTCAGGTTTTAAGGTTTAATTTTAGGTGATTTTAAGCCAAAAGCCATCCTCTATAATCAAGAATCTTCGGCGATCGCCTGGATGAAGTTGATTTTACTGAAACGCTGAAATTAGGTTCCAAAAATGATCTCTCCATTTTTCAGCGCAATTAAGCGCAATTTTAATGGGCCAACCGTAAACGTATCATTAGTTGTTACCACACGAATTTCATCAGGACGTTGATTAGTGCTACTAATATCCTCAATAAATTTAATCAAGGTTTTAATACGGCCATCCTCCACTTGAATACTGCCTAAAACCCCTTCTCTTCTGGCTCGAAATTGGGCGGCTGAGAGTAAATAATCGAGTCGTTTTTGAATATCTTCTTCTGTAAAATTAGACGATTCCATCGAAATTGTAGCAATATTTTCATCTTCTTTAAAAATGAGTTTATTGGGAGCAACATCAGCGAACACCCGAATATCATTTTCTCCCTGAACGTAGTTACCCGCCGAGATAATTCGTATAACATAATCTTCGCCATCTTTCAGTTGTTCACTGAGTTGATCTACCTGGGCCTTGGTAATTTTAACAATGGGTTCACTAGGCGCGGGTTGATTGGCAGGACGGGTTGCTTGGAGAGCGACTTTATTAGCCTGTCGTAGAAGTTCATCCACCGCTTGATTGATGGCATTCGGATTCATGATCCGCACGGCTCCAAAGGCTAGGACTTGACCCCGCAAGAGTGCGATTTTTCGTTCTCGTAAATCTTGATAGTTTTGATAATATTGTTCTAAGACCTGAACTTCTCGATTCAGAAAGCTCAATTCATTTTCTAAATTTTTCAGTTTATTTTCCCGCAATTTAATATTACGATCCTGAAGCGCGATCGCCTGGTCTAACTGGTCAATATGAGCATCACGTTGGTTAATATCCGCTTGTAACTGTTGACGTTGGGCTTCCAGGGTAGCAAACCTTTCTTTGAGAGCTTGTAACCGTTCTTGACGTTGAAACAAAATTTTATCCTGTTCAGCAATCTTTTGTTGACGTTTACTTAACTCTTGATCTCGTAATTTAACCTGGGCTTGTAACTTATTCATCTCCAAGACCAGTTGTTGTTTTTGCCTAACAATTTGTTCTCGTTCCTGAAGGAGATTTTGAACATCCTTTTGCAGTTTTCTAGCATCAGCAGAGGTTTGCTTCAGCTTGGCTAAAGCACGATTATAATTAGCATTAATTTCTTTACTGAGTTTTTGGACTTCAACCTGTTTTGTCTTAGCTGCCTTGAGACGTTTTTCAATGCTGTCTTTTTCCACCGCCGCTTGCTGCAATTCTGACTGAGCCTGACGCAATTGTTTCAAAATATCATCAAGCTTAAAAATGCCTTCTCGTAAAGATTTACTAAAGGAGAATAAAATGCCCAGGGTCGAAGCCGAAATCAGAATTCCGGTTAAAACTGTCAAAACGACTGCTGTTTGTCGAGGACGAAGATTAAAGAGGCGTAGTTTTGCCTTGCCAACTTTGCTACCTAAATTATCCCCTAATGCCGCAATGATACCACCCAGCACTAATATGGCTGCCACCAAAATATATGCACTGGTCATAAAAGCTATTTCAGGTAAATTGTTGGCTAAGGGCTACCGGATTATGAACGGTGATTTTCTTTTTGACAATAGAAATCATATTACCTTCCCTTAAATCTCCCAATAGACGGGTAACGGTAACTCTGGTAGAGCCAATGGCTTCGGCGATCGCCTGGTGAGATAATTTGAGATCAATGCGAATTCCTTCGGCCGTCGGTACACCGAAATCCCGACAGAGAATCAATAAAAAACTGACAAGACGCGATCCCATATCTCTATGGGCCAAGGTTTCGATCATCATTTCCGTTTGCAGAATGCGGGAGGAAAGACCCTGAAGCATCAGCATAGCCAGATCGGGATGTTCCTTAAGGGCCTGTTCTACCTGTTCAATCGGAGCCGAGAGTAATTCGACCGGAGTAAAAGCCACCGCATGATAAAAGCGATCGGAGCGTTGGCCCGTTATCAAAGAGAGAACACCAAAAACACTATTTTCTCGTAGAAGCGCGACTGTAATTTCTTCCCCAGCTTCATAAACACGGGATAATTTCACGGCTCCCTTGAGGAGAAAATAGACCCGCTCTGCTGGGTCGCCTGGAAAAAAAATCGTTTTGCTGCGTTCAAAAGTTTCTACCACTGGGGGAAAAGACTCATTTCCCAAACGGCGAAAGACAGCAGTGAGTGGTTTATCTTGGGTTAGCGACGGATCCATCGATATTAGTCTAAGACAGGGAGAAGGGTCTGAGTCCCTATTCTGTAACATGATGTCTTAAAAAGTAAAGGTGTTTTAGGGATTTGTTGCGATCGCACAACCGACTCTTCCCATTCACCTCACCCTAATTTTCCTGTCAATATCGATTTATGATAGAAAACAGTGAACAAAGATCAAGAAAACCCCCTATGCACATTAGTGAACTGACTCACCCTAACCAGTTACAAGGGCTTTCCCTCCGTCAACTGGCAGAGATTGCCCGTCAGATACGGGAAAAGCATTTACAAACCGTTGCAACCAGTGGTGGACATCTCGGACCCGGTTTAGGGGTGGTCGAACTCACCGTTGCCCTTTACTCAACCCTCGATTTAGATCACGACAAAGTGCTCTGGGACGTAGGCCATCAAGCCTATCCCCACAAAATGCTAACGGGCCGTTATGACCGTTTCCATACCTTGCGCCAGAAAGATGGTATTGCCGGTTATCTCAAACGTTGTGAAAGTAAATTTGATCACTTTGGGGCTGGTCATGCTTCCACCAGTATTTCGGCTGGCTTAGGCATGGCTTTGGCGAGAGATGCCAAGGGTGAAAATTTTAAAGTGGTTGCTATCATTGGCGATGGAGCTTTGACGGGTGGAATGGCCCTGGAAGCCATTAACCATGCAGGACATTTACCTAACACCAATTTGATGGTTATCCTCAATGATAACGAGATGTCTATTTCTCCAAATGTGGGGGCCATTTCCCGTTATCTCAATAAAGTTCGTCTCAATCCTACGGTTCAAAATTTAGCCGACAATTTAGAAGAGCAATTTAAACATCTACCCTTCCTGGGTGATGCCCTTACGCCGGAAATGGAGCGCATGAAGGAAGGCATGAAACGGTTAGCCGTTCCTAAGGTCGGGGCAGTTATCGAAGAATTAGGCTTTAAATATTTTGGCCCCATTGATGGTCATAACTTACAGGAATTAATTGATACTTTTAAACAAGCCCATAAAGTCCATGGCCCTGTTTTTGTCCATGTGGCAACCATTAAGGGAAAAGGTTATGATTTAGCCGAAAAAGACCAGGTTGGCTACCATGCCCAAAGTCCTTTTAATTTAGCGACAGGGAAAGCCTATCCGCCCAGTAAACCCAAACCGCCGGGTTACTCTAAAGTATTTGCCCATACGCTGACCAAGTTAGCGGAAGAAAACCCCAAAATTATTGGCATTACGGCAGCCATGGCTACGGGGACAGGCTTAGACAAGCTGCAAGCTAAACTACCAAAACAGTATATTGATGTCGGTATTGCGGAACAACACGCTGTCACCCTAGCGGCTGGGTTGGCTTGCGAAGGAATGCGTCCGGTGGTGGCCATTTATTCCACTTTCCTACAACGGGGCTACGACCAAATCATCCATGATGTGTGTATTCAAAAGTTACCCGTCTTTTTCTGTTTGGATCGGGCGGGAGTGGTCGGAGCCGATGGCCCTACTCACCAAGGCATGTACGATATTGCCTACCTACGCTGTATTCCCAATCTCGTGATTATGGCTCCCAAGGATGAGGCAGAATTGCAACGAATGTTAGTGACTGGCGTTAACTATACTGAAAGCGCGATCGCTATGCGTTATCCTAGGGGGAATGGTATAGGAGTTCCTCTCATGGAAGAAGGCTGGGAAGCCCTAGAGATCGGCAAGGGGGAAATTCTACGCAGTGGTGATGATGTTTTACTGTTGGGCTATGGTTCAATGCTCTATTCGGCTCTGCAAACGGCAGAAATTTTGAGTGAGCATGGGATTGAAGCTACCGTCGTTAATGCCCGCTTTGTTAAACCCTTGGATACCGAGTTAATTCTGCCCTTAGCCAAACGCATTGGTAAAGTCGTCACCCTCGAAGAAGGTTGCTTAATCGGCGGTTTTGGCTCTGCTGTTGTGGAAGCTCTGGCGGACAATAATATTCTGGTTCCCGTCAAACGTTTAGGGGTTCCTGATATTTTGGTGGATCACGCTGAACCTAACGAATCTTTTGCCAGTTTAGGTTTAACGACTCCCCAAATCGCTGAACAGATTCTACAGACCTTTTTCAATAGTAAAATGCCCGTTGCGGTCGGTTAAGTATTTCTCCTTAGTATTTAGTAACTTTATTTCCCCTGGTTTTAAATAACAGGGGCTTTTTTTACGGCCCTAACGATAACGTTATTCTGACCACGACCAATGTCCTGAAGGAAGCCTGGTTTGGTCGTAATGAGTACTATGGATACGGCGGCGGGGCCAGTTCTGTGATGGTGATGGCCTTTAGCGGAAGTGGAGATCTTGGTTCAGTCACGATCGCTTTACCCGATACCTTTCCTTATACAGGGAACCTTCTTCCTCCCAATCAATCCATTGGTAATGGACTCCCTGACCCGATGGTACGAATGGATACTAGTCATTTTTCAAGTTTAGTGGGGATTACGGGCGATCGCATTAGTCGTGTGGAAATCGGTTCCTCGAGCGACAATTGGGTTGCAGATGATTTAACCTTTGAGACTCCCATACCTGAACCGCTCACAGTTTTGGGGGCAATTTTGGGGTCAATGGCCGCGATCGCCTTTGCAACACCTTTTGAACGAAAATTGGCCCAAGACAGAAATGAACAAAAAGACAGTTAGGGACCAGCAAGATAGTCTCAATCCTCATCAATTCTCATAAATCTATCTTTTTTACGTTAAATTAACCTTATCCTTAACTTTCCCCGATAGTATGCGAACTTTACTGATCTACCCCTTGTTTCCCCCTACCTTCTGGTCTTACGAAAAGATTTTGGAATTAGTTAATCGCAAAGTGTTACTCCCGCCCCTGGGACTGATTACCGTGGCAGCAATTCTTCCCCAAAACTGGGAATTTAAACTAGTTGATCGTAATATTCGCTCCGTTACCGAAGAAGAATGGGCTTGGGCTGAGGTGGTGATCCTATCCGGCATGATCGTACAACGGGGAGATTTATTAGATCTTGTTCGGGAAGCAAAACGACGCAATAAGCTAGTGGCGGTGGGTGGCCCCTATGCAACCTCTGTACCGGAAGAAGTGCAAGCGGCAGGCGTGGATTTTCTGGTCTTGGATGAAGGGGAATTGACTCTACCCAGATTTGTTGAAGCGATCGAACGGGGAGAAACCCAGGGTATTTTCCGTGCCACTGAAAAACCAGATGTCACCATTACTCCTGTCCCTCGCTATGACCTCTTGGAATTAGCTGCCTATGATTCCATGTCAGTACAGTTTTCACGGGGTTGTCCCTTCCAATGTGAGTTTTGCGATATTATTGTTCTCTATGGTCGTAAACCTCGCACCAAGGCTCCTGAGCAATTACTCAAGGAATTGGATTATCTCTACGAACTAGGCTGGCGACGTAGCATTTTCATGGTGGATGATAACTTCATTGGCAATAAACGTAACGTTAAATTATTTCTTAAAGAACTCAAAATCTGGCAAGCTGAGAAACAATACCCTTTCCGTTTCAATACGGAAGCTTCTGTGGATTTAGCGGATGATCCGGAATTAATGAATTTAATGCTGGAATGCAATTTCGATGCAGTATTTTTAGGCATTGAGACCCCTGACGAAGATAGTTTAGAATTTACGAAAAAATACCAAAATACCCGCAGTTCTTTAGCCGATTCGGTAGATCGCATTATGGCTGCTGGTTTACGCCCCATGGCAGGCTTTATTATCGGTTTTGATAACGAGAAAAAAGGGGCGGGGGAAAGGATTATTCGCTTTGTAGAAACGGCGGCGATCCCCACTGCCATGTTTGGAATGTTACAGGCGTTACCCCATACGGCTCTTTGGCATCGTCTAGAAAAAGAAGGGCGTTTACGGGATATCGGCAAACAGGATATTAACCAAAGTAGTTTGATGAATTTTGTGCCGACTCGTCCTTTAGAAGATATTGCCCAGGAATACATTGAAACCTTCTGGGAACTCTATGAACCGAAGCGTTATATTGATCGCGTTTACCGTTGTTTTCTGAAGCTAGGTCAACCAAAATGTAAGGCTCCTGCTAAATTTCCCAGTGGGGAAGATCTTCGAGCCTTAGGCATTGTGATCTGGCGACAGGGAATTAAACGAGATACCCGTTGGAAATTTTGGCATCATCTCTTTGGTATTTTGAAAAATAATCCGGCTCTCTGGGAATATTATTTAATTATGTGTGCCCATAATGAGCATTTTCTCTACTATCGTCAAATTGTGCGGGATAAAATTGAGATTCAGGTTGAGGAATATTTAGCACAACAAACTCAGGTATCAGTGAAGGCAAAGGAGGGTGTTTTGGTTAGCTAGTTTTTAAATGATCAAATGCGTTCTAATTGATTTTTTATCCCCCCTAATTCATCGGCAGTGGTATCGTCCGGCGGGAGACGAAAAGACTTACAGTTAGAGGGGTTCAACAAAGCACACGAATTTGAAGTAACTCCTCCTTTTTTAGTGGGCTTAAACTCCCATTCAAAATTATGATTTTGACTAAATTCTACTTTTTTCGGCGTTTTTCAGCGATCACCTAGATTGTGAAGCGTCAAATAATGCTAGAGAGCAGCTTAACGGATATGAAGTCGTGTCATGTAGAGAGACACAATATACTCAGAAAAATCCCTCATTTTTCAGAGGGAATTACTAGAGTCGAGATTAACTAAAAAGTGAGCTAAAGAGTGGGGAACTATTTCGTAATCGCTTCACCTCGACGATAAAGTTCACGGGCATAGTCTGTCCAGGTTCCTTGTCCCCAATAGCGGAAACAACTGGTTTCTACCAGCATAGTATAAAGTAGGGCTTCTTGATAATCAGGACGTTGCGTAATATCTTTATTCTTTTGTACCAGGTCATCATATTTTTGGTGAAATAGAGCACTGAGTTGATTCATCGGCTCTAGCACATTTTCATAGCCCTGTACCCAACTCAGATTATCTGTCCAGGAGGCTCCATCCATATGAAAGCGATAATCTATTTGTTGCAGTTCGGCGATCGCTTTTTCTACCGCTTCAGGAGTAGCATGATTAACGTCAACCCGTTGCCAGATTTTATGTTGTTGAACGGCCTGAATTTCTGGATAGTCTTGAGGATTAGCCCCCGCCGCCTCAATTAATTCTAAATATTCTGTGCCATTTAAAGGAACTGTGCCTGTTTTGCCGCCCCCTTGAGCACCAATTTCTTGATTAATGCGAATATAATCGCGGGGAAATTCATTCATCATCACCCCACCATTTTCACCATCAGCAATTTGAGTCACCAAAGAAGGAATAGAAACCTGCCCCACTGACTGTTTACCTAGTCCTTTCGCCTCAAAATAGGGCTGCATTTGAGCAACTAATTTGGTGTCGGAACCTTGGGTTTTAATCAGAGCCGTAATACTCACTACTTCGCCCTGGGAATTGCGGGCAACTAAACGATTCGGAATATATTTTTGTGACTGCCAAAGCCCTGAGCTATCCAACCGTTCGACGGAATGTTCCTGCACCATTAGCCACCGATAACCGCATTCTTTTAAGGCTTTAATATATTCATACAAGGTGTCAGGATGATTGGGTAGGTGCATTTCTGGTGGCGAAAAACCCTTAACTCGTTTTAGGGCATCATAGCCAAAAATAGCCGCAAAATGATGTTGCCAGGCAAGAATTTGTAGTTTGAGATCGGGAATCGGAGTAGAAGGCACTACGGCATGACTCCACATCGTTCCTAGCCATTCCACGTAGGGTTGATATTGAGGGTTACAGGCTAAATTTTTTAAATTATCTAAAATATCATTGCGTCCCATTTGCTGAAACCCCCAGAACAAATTGCCGGAATAATCCAACATAATGCGGGGATTGCAGCCTTCTTGAAGTAGTTGGGGAATGATTTCACCTAAACGACGATAACACCAGGCAAAGGGATCAGCGTTATGATTATCGCCTTCGCCTGGATGTTCATACATATATTGTAAATTACTAATTAATTCTCCATTGCGACCGGCTGGAATGGTCGGTTGGTGCATATGAAGCGCACAGGCAAATCCGGCATTAATATCTTCTAAGCGTAGATTGGTTGAACCTAAAAAAATGGGGTCATTATGATTAACAAGTTCCAAAATTTTAGCTTCTTCACCGGCGATCGCGGGTAGGGCGGTTTGTAAGTGAGGAGCATTTAGCGTAGCAACCATAGATATTTTCCTTGGGTTGGACGGTCATGATTGATGGCCATGAACCATTGAGTGAACTATTTTGATAATAACACTCGATGGAGATCCTTCTAGCTCAGGTAAAAAGTGAAAATGTCAAGGAGATATAATATTTTCTGATCGATGATTTGAGTAAGTATTTTTCCCTAGAGAATTGTCAAGAAATCTATTAAGAAATATCAAGAAGAATAACGACTAGAACGCCAAATCCACCAACCAGAGAAACACAGTGTACAGTTCCCCAGTACTGTTGTTGTGGCTTGGGTCGTGACTAACCAATCTAAACTGGGTAAATTATCGAAAAAGTGCCAAACACAGGCACACATAGCACTAATTAAGGCCGGTAACATCCCCCAGGAAAGAACACGCCAATAATAATTTCCTGTGACTTCACCATATTTCCAGACCAGAGCGATCGCGGCTATCCACTCAATCACACTAGCAACATGAATGATCCAGGTGGGAATGGAAAGAGCGTGCATGGTTAAAATCTCCGCAATGGGCTAACACAAGTCTGATTCTGTTTAATTTACAACAACTCGGTAGAATAGAGCAAACAGGCTCAGCAATTCTAAATTTGCCCTGTAGCAAGGGTTTCAGGTTTTAGTTCGCGTAATACGGGGTAAAATTCAACGGGATTAACAAGTTCATTTTACGAGTCTTCCGGCTTTTAGGTGTAATAGTACACCTAGAATTGCCCAAAAACCCCCTTTAAAATGTTCTTTAAATCCCTCAAAGGTTAAAACTGAGAATTGCTGTGATCGGTGGTTAATTCCCCAAAAAATTGTTAATATTTATTTACATTCAGCCAGGAGACCTGACGCTATGACGGTTGACAATAATCTTCCCCAAGACAATTCTTCAGTTGAGGTGGTTGCGGAGAACTCTGCCCTGGTTCCCTCAGATTCGCAATCAGGACAAGAACTTCAGACGGAGGGTGCCGTTGTTTTGCCTACCATTGAAACAGAAAGCTTAAAAGCAGAAACCAAAGCTCTCCTCGAAGCCATTCAAACCAAAGCCTTTAACGAAGCCCAGAAAGCCGGTGAGTTTGCCCGTGAGAACTATCTAGAAGCTGTCCGTAAAGCCAGGGAACAGGTGGAAAATCTTAATCTCTTCGATCCCGATCGCATCGAAAGTGCCATTCAACAACTCCAGTCCGATGTGGAAAAAGATTGGGAAAATGTCGTCAAGCAGGCCAACGACTTCGGCGATCGCCTAGGGGAAGCGGCTAAAACAGCCTGGGAAATTTTGACCCAACCCAAAGCGAAATAATTTGCTTGGCTCTCTTTGATTAAGATAGGTAAAGGGAAATTCATTTTTTTCCCATAACTTCGCCAAAAAATCCTCGCAACACCTCATCTTGGTAGGCTTGGGCGGCTTTTTCTCAAAGGCAATAGTCCCGAAAGCTGATAATGGGGTGTTTTTGTGTGATAATTTGTTACAGACATTTTCAGATTTGCTTAAGTTAAGCAATGAGCGATCGCAAACCCGAAAAAACCCTAGCCGAACAAGCCTCGCCTAATTACGAATGCCGTGCCTGTGGCTACATTTATGTACCTGCAAAAGGCGATCAAAAAGGAAATATTCCCCCTGGGACTCCCTTTGAGGCATTACCGGATCCTTGGCGTTGTCCTGTATGTGGTGTGCCAAAACGTCAGTTTATGAATACTGGCTCTGGCGATGCCCCCTCTGGCTTTGAGGAAAATCTTAACTATGGACTTGGGTTTAACCGCCTCACTTCCGATCAGAAAAATCTGCTGATTTTTGGCGGACTTCTCCTCGGCATTATCTTTTTTCTGAGTCTTTATGGCTTAAATTAATGCTGATTTGTATCTTAACGGTATTCTCTCCAGACCATTGGACTGGAAGTATTAATTCTGAGTGCCTTAGCAGATGTTTATGAATTTCTTAAGGCAAAAACTGAAACAAATTGTTATCTTATTTGCCATTTCTGTTTTTTGTATTAGCTGTAGTAAAATTCCGGCCCTAGAGTATAACCCCTGGTCAGTCATTGCCTTGGAAACGGATTCCACCTTTGCCGATATCGCCTTCACTGACGATGAACAGCATGGCTGGTTAGTCGGAACCAAGGAAACGATTTTTGAAACAACGGATGGGGGAACTATCTGGCAACAGCGTCTTCTCAATCTGGAAAACGAGAAAGCTAGTTTTACCGCCGTTAGCTTTAATGGTCAAGAAGGTTGGATTACGGGTAAGCCATCGATCCTTCTCCATACTCAAGATGGAGGCACAACCTGGACTCGTATTCCCTTAAGTGAGAAACTGCCTGGTGCGCCTTACCGTATTATTGCCCTAGGGCCCCAAACTGCTGAAATGATTACCGATCTGGGGGCAATCTATAAAACCAGCAATGGTGGTAAAAACTGGAAAGCTCTGGTAGAAGGGGCCGTTGGTGTTGCTCGTACTATTGAGCGATCGCAGGATGGTCGCTATGTGGCAGTATCAGCCAGAGGAAATTTTTATTCCACCTGGGAACCGGGGCAAACAGAATGGACACCTCACAACCGTAACTCTTCCCGCCGTTTACAAAAAATGGGCTACGGTCAAGATGGTCGTCTCTGGTTACTGGCACGAGGTGGACAACTGCAATTCAGCGATGATCCTGCTGCGGAAGTTTGGGGAGACGTGGTTTCTCCTTTAGCGAAAAGTAGCTGGGGACTCCTAGATCTTTCCTATCGAACGCCTGAAGAAGTTTGGGTTGCAGGGGGAAGTGGCAATCTTTTGGTCAGTCAGGATAATGGTATTACCTGGCAAAAAGACCAAGCCCTAGAGGATGTACCGGCCAATCTTTACCGTGTCGTCTTCATTAAGCCGGATAAAGGCTTTGTTTTGGGGCAAAATGGTATTCTACTGAAATATAATCCCACAGTAGAAGCGGCCTAACTTTAGGCCAATTCCTTGAACGGCTGAGTCCGTTCCATTAAATAGTAAACTAAGATTTATGCTTTTCTTTGGAGGAGAACATTCATGTCTGGTACCACTGGCGAACGCCCATTCACCGATATTGTCACCAGTATTCGTTACTGGGTTATTCATAGCATTACCATTCCTATGCTATTCATTGCTGGCTGGTTATTTGTCAGTACTGGTTTAGCCTACGATGTTTTTGGCACCCCCCGTCCTGATGATTATTTCACTCAAACCCGTCAAGAGCTTCCTATTATTCGTGAACGCTATGATGCGGGCAATGAAATCAATCAATTTAATCAGTAGTTAACACAATAGGTAATAAATAATGGCTACTAACAATCCTAATCAACCCGTTACATATCCCATTTTTACTGTGCGCTGGTTAGCCGTTCATACCTTAGCGGTTCCGACTGTTTTCTTTATCGGTGCGATCGCTGCTATGCAATTTATTCAACGCTAGGAGTTAACTAACATGGACAGAAACATAAATCCCAATCGGCAACCTGTAGAGTTAAACCGTACTTCCCTCTTTTTAGGGTTACTTCTGATCGCAGTTTTAGGAATTCTTTTCTCTAGCTATTTCTTTAACTAAACTATTTCTTTCATTATTGGGTATTACTAGGAGGGCATTCATGTTTGCAGAAGGTAGAATTCCTTTGTGGATCGTTGGCGTTGTCGCTGGTTTAGGCGTGATTGCCGTTGTTGGGCTATTCTTTTATGGAGCCTACGCTGGTTTGGGATCTTCTATGTAATTGAGATCTAACCTAAAATAAATTCAACCTTATATCGCCATTGAAAAAACCGTCAGTTGCCCTTGGTCGCTGGCGGCTTTTTATTATGTTAGTCTGGGGCCATAAAGCCCACATTCCGTACTAAAAACAAGGACAAAGAAAATAAGAAAAACTCTCATGACAACAGATAATATCTTGTTGTAAATTTTTCGTTGATTATGTCTAATGTTATCACGGAAGTCTTATGATCTCTTTTCCCAGGAAAAGCTATCAACGAATTATTTACAGGTAGTTATTTCTTCTGTTTTTTCTCTGGCTTCATTCAATATTCCTATATCCGTTGGATATTTGGCGTTGCTTAATCAGGGTATGAAATAGAATTTTGCATACATCTAGAAACCAGTGTGAGTCAATGTTTTAAAAATTGCATCTTTAGAGATTCATACCTCAAGTCAGCAACGCCCGATTTTCTTCGTCCAATTTCCCCTCAAACAGGTTTTTGAAGTTTTCCAGTGTTTTTCTGCGTACTGTTCTTTGCAGTACATACTATTGAGGGGAGGGATGCAAGGTTTTCGGCTCATTTTAGCTTATTTTCCTACACCTTTGACATTGTATATTGTTATTGTTATTATGGCAGGGCAAACGCATCTAAATTCTAGACTCCTTATCTGATAAGACTTTCAGCGTTTCATAAAAAATCAATCATGATCTCGGAAACCCTTATCCAGCCTACCTTTCAAAAATAAGATGCGTTCGCCCTGGTTATTATGGCTATACTCTTTTCTCTATAAGGGTTTTAGCCTTTTTCAGTAAGCCCTAATTAGACCGATTATTGCAGACATTCTGGCAAATTTTCCTTTTTAGGATGGTTTTCCTGAGTTGAGATTCTCCCTCCTTACTTTAAGTAAGGGGGAAAAAATTAATTGGCACGCTGTTCAACCAACATTTGGTAAGCATGATCAAAATCAGCCGTTGTAATGCGAATCTCAGCCGGGTCAGTCATTCCCTGATGGCGATAACGACGAATTGCCATCAGGGCCGCTTGGTTACATAATAACGCTAAATCTGCGCCATTCCAGCCTTCGGTTGTCTCGGCCCAATAGCCTAAATTCACATCCTCTAAAGGACGTTCATCATTATGAACCCCTAGAATTGCTAAACGACTAGAGGCATTCGGTAAATCAACTTTTAACTGTAAATCCAAGCGTCCCGCTCGCAATAAGGCCGGATCTAACGCATCTGGACGATTAGTAGCCCCAATCACTAAAATCGTTGCCCCCGTTTGCAACCCATCTAACTCCGTGAGGATTTGTCCTACAACCCTGTCACTCACTCCTGAATCCCCACTATAACGACCTCTTGCTGGGGCTAAAGTATCAATTTCATCAATAAAAACCACACAAGGGGATGCCTGACGAGCTTTGGCAAACAACTCACGCACCGCCTGTTCACTCGCCCCTACCCATTTACTCAAAAGCTCAGGTCCATTAATACTAATAAAATTAGCTCGCGCCTGAGATGCAACCGCTTTGGCCAATAAGGTTTTTCCCGTTCCGGGGGGACCCCAAAGTAAAATCCCTTTGGGAGCTTGGGCTTTGGTTTGCGTATATAATTGCGGATGGAGTAATGCCCCTTCCACGGACTCCTGTAGGGTTTGTTTAATCTGTTCAAGTCCGCCAATATTGTCCCAAGCCACATGGGGAGATTCCACTTCCACAGACCGCAATACCGCCGGTTTAACTTCTTTAAGGGCTTGTAAAAAGTCAGCTTGAACCACCGTCATTGTTTCGGGAATTTGCGAATCAATCGTAGGAACCTGGCGTCGCAAAGCACTATAGGCCGCTTTCTGACAAACGGCTTTTAAATCTGACCCGACAAATCCCACCGCATTATCGGCAATCAGAGCTAGGGAAACTGATTCATCTAGGGGCATGGAACGGGTGAGAATCTGGAGGATTTCTAAACGGCCTTTGCGGTCAGGCACCCGAAAGAGAACTTCTCGGTCAAACCGTCCAGGACGACGGAGGGCAGGGTCAAGATGGTCGGGACGGTTTGTCGCCGCTAGAACAATCACCCCTTGACTTTGGGCAAAGCCATCCATTAAACCCAGCAATTGGGCTACCAATCTTTTTTCGACTTCCCCTTCAACTTTACTGCGATCAGGTGCCATGCTGTCAATTTCGTCAATAAAAACGATACAAGGCGCATTCTTACTAGCTTTTTCAAAAATTCCCCGCAGTCTTTGCTCAGCCTCCCCATAATATTTACTGATTACCTCCGGTCCGACTAAGGCAATATAGTTAACATCAAGTTCTTCGGCCAAAGCACGGGCGGTTAGGGTTTTACCTGTTCCAGGAGGGCCGACTAAGAGAACGCCGCGAGTAGGTTCAAGTCCTAACTTGGCCAACAAGTCAGGGCGTTTCAGAGGAATGGCAATTAGTTCTTTGAGTTCCTTAATCACTTCCGTCAATCCACCAACATCTTTCAGGGAAGCCGTAGTGGGTTCTTCGGGCGGTGTCATACTGTCTTCAACCCCTGAATCGGTGGAGGATGAGCGATGGCGATTGACCTCAAAATCACCCCCATCAGAATTGCTCGGGCGAGAAACTCCTCCTGAACGGGGAATACCGCCAGAACGGGGAATATTACTCAAGGAACGAGAATTAAATTGCACTTCGGTTTTAATTTCCCCTTTTTCCAGTTTTTCTTCTAAGGTTTTGGCTAGTTCGACTAATTGCTCAAAGCCTTTGAATAATTCTGCCATAAAATTTCTCCTGAATCAATTGAAGGATGGGGACTGGATGATAGATGGGGTTAAGAAGTCCGACTTGATTCAGACTAATTACCTTTAGAATAACAGATCTGCCGCGCCTTTTACCCTGGCTAGAGGTTCTACTGACCGGGGTAAACTGGGTAAGCGGATCAAAGTTTGAGCTGGGAATAAATCCTGATCAATTTCCTCATTAGCGTGATAACGATTCTGCACGACATAACGTTGATAGACTCCCATTTTTTTCAAAGATTCTGTCAATCGCAGTTGTTCAGCAACGATCGCATCTTGGGCTTGTAAAATTCCAATAAATTCTGTATGTTGGGGGTCTTTTAGTTTTTTCTGGGCATACATCACTTGTTGTCTTAAGGTTCGCAATCGTCCCATTAAATCTACGCGCCCTAAGACATTTTGATACTTTATCCAAAGCTTAAAAATCCAACTTAACCAATCTCCTAAAGCCGTTGGCATTTCCAAAAATCGCAGGAGATGACCGGTAGGAGCCGTATCTAAAATAATCAAATCTTGTTGTTTCTGGTCTAATAAATCCATCACTGTTACTAGGGATAACATTTCATCAATTCCTGGCAGAGATTGAGCTACAATTTGTCGCCAAGCTTCTGGAGTATAAGCTAGTTTGATGTTTCCTTCTTCCTTACCTTCACCACTAATCATTTCTGCCAGTTCCCATAAATAATCATCCCGAAATTTTTCTAAAATGATATTAGCATCAACTTCTTGACCACTTAAATTAGCAGTTAATTGTGTGGATTGATGTCCTAACTTTGTCCCAAAGGCATCTCCTAAAGAATGCGCTGGATCAATAGAAATAATTCTAATTTTTTGATCGGGATAACGATTAGCTAACGCCCAACCAATGGCCGCCGCAACGGTTGTTTTTCCCACCCCTCCTTTACCACCAATGATAATGAGTTGGCGTTTATCGTCAATAAAATCACTAAAACTCGGCAGAATTTTTTGCGGCCATTGAAGAGGAGGCGGGGTAATAAATTCTACTTTTTCGAGGATTTTAATTTGACTCATGATCTGATCTAATGCTTCACCTCCTAGGGGTTCTTTTACTTGTTGGGGCAGGGTGAAAATTGTCTCTTGACCTGGAATTTTTAGGAATTTATCGAGAAGTTGCTGTTGCTCACTATAGCGATCTAAATTTTGATTAGGGTCCGTTAGAATGCGATTAATAAATAAGCTGCCGCAGGGAATGTTTAAGTGATGCAAACTATTGAGTAATCGTTCGGTTTCTAATAAACTCATCGGTTCAGCAATTGCTACAATTAAACAAAGAGTAAAATCTCGATCTTGTAGGAGTTGTTTGCCTTCGGTTAATTCTGATTTTGTTTTGACTAAAAAGTCATCCACATCATCGGCATTGTCGGTTTTTGAAAAAGTTTGCGAAATAACACGGTGTTTTTCTTGAAACAACTCTAAAGAATTGAGAATAATCTCTAAAAAATCTTTAATTTCCAATAAATTTAAGGTATGACCAGAGGGAGCCATATCAACAACAATTCGATCAACAACATTCTCAATAAGTAATCGTTCAATTTCTAATAGACCCATGATTTCATCTAAACCTGGCCAGTCCAAATCCCAAACGGGAGTTAAATCTTCTCCTTCAACAAAACTGCCTCGTTCTACTAAAAGTTCTAAAAATTTTCCGTATTTTGCTTTAAATTCTAAAAGCAATTTTTCCGCATCTAATGCCCTAACTTTTAAGTTAGGTAAGTCTTTTACAGGTAATGCCTCATCGCTAACTTCTGTTTGCAATACATCCCCTAAAGAATGAGCAGGATCGGTTGAGATTAACAGGATTTGTTCCTCGGGGAATAATTTAGCCCAACGGCGAGCAAATCCACAGGAAAGGGTGGTTTTTCCCACTCCTCCTTTGCCACTAAACATAACTAAATGTCGAGTGTCATAACGACTTAGAGAGTTATTTACCAAGTTAAAGTTAGTCATAGAGAAATCAAGTTAAGTAAAGTGATAGGGGGGAGAAACTTGTCCTAATTGTAATTCCCAACGGGGGCAGGCTTTCTGCCAACGCAAGACTTGCTCAATTAGTAAAGGTTCTTCTTGAAAATTAACTAAAAGATAAATTCGTGATTCTGTCCCTGGAGCAGTAATAATCCTCGTTGACGAATAGCTTTGGCTCACTAAATGCACGAGATTTTGCCATTCTGAACCTTGCAAAGTATAAAAATCTTGTTGGGCTTCATAATGCTGTTTTTTTGCTAAAAAATATTGTCGCCCCTGGCTTTCAGAAAAGAGTACAGGCTCTTCTAACTTACGGGTAATACATTTTAAAAAATATTCCCCTTTTCCTTCAAGTTGTTCAATTTTCTCTTGATATTCTTGGGCATGAGAACAAAGATAAGTCAGTAAATTTTCCGCCTCTAAAAAAGATGTACCAAAACGTAAGGGTAAAATAGTGGTTTGTTGAAATAATTCACAGATGACCCTATCATGACATAAAACCGATTGAATCAAGCGTTCATCATCATTTTGTAAAGTGTCTAAACAAACTTCGGGTTCAACTACAGCCGAGAGATCTCCACCAGTTATCAGTAACAATGGGTTAGCCATTCCAACCGGGAATACTAGGCTTTCTATAGGGGTCTTCAAAAAAGCGTAGGCATATAGATTGTACAATTTCATAGGGTTTACCAAAAGAAAATTGACGATTTTTTACAAATCTTTATATTGGGGCGTTGATATGCTAGAATATCCTAAGTTATTCGGGGATTGTTATGACAACCACTCGTTCACCCAGACCAATTAGATCTAAAATTAGCACCATGCCTCGGAAACAATCTGAAGCAGATCACCAACTTGAGCTTTATAAGTTAATTACTGAAAAACAACGTATCCAAGAAAAATTAGAACTGATGGAGCTGCAGAGCCAGCAATTAAAAAATCGTCTGACGTTTGTGACAGAGCAAATTGAGACTACAGAACAAAGTATTCAAAATTTGCGTACAGTCAATCCTCCTAGTTTAGCTAAAAAACCTGATTCCCCTAAAACTGTTGCTCACTCCTCTAATAATTCTAGTAATTTCCAAGCTTTTTACCTAGAATATTAAGGCTTAGTCAAGGGCTGGTTCTGACCAAGCTTCAACGAGTCAGGGCAAACGCATCTAAATTCTAGACTCCTTATCTGATAAGACTTTCAGCATTTCATAAAAAATCAATCATGATCTCGGAAACCCTTATCCAGCCTACCTTTCAAAAATAAGATGCGTTCGCCCTGTTCAACGAGTTCTTGTGCTTGTCAAATCCGTCCTTATTAAACTTACAACTTGTGATTTCTGTCCATGGCTTATAGGGTGAGAAAAATTGCCAGTTCTGAGACTGAAGAAGTATATAAAAATTTTAGAGAGAAGATTCAGATTGGTTTTCTGCCTCCTCTTCTTCTAAGGCTTGAATTTTTAATAAAAGTTCTTCTTCCCTAATTTCAAACTCTTCCTCAGGAATATTGCCCATATCGTAAGCTAGTTGTAAGGATAATAATAATTTGTGCAAATTTTCAGACTCATCATGTTCTATATTTGCACGCTCTTGAATTTTCTCTCCAATCCAGATCAGACCTCCAATAGGACCGGTAACAGGAAGAAATAAAAGATCGAGAAACATAACTAATACTCTCCTTATATAAGTTGGGCAAAGGTATAGGGTGCAGTTAAGTTATTATAGCGGATTCTTAGGCGATCGCCAAACTGCTGATCGATCGCTTCGACATTTTGGCTAAATTCTGGCTCTTGCTCCCAGGGAATTAAATAAGCTGCATTGTAAATCATGTCATCGGTCATCGGATCGCTTTCAACCACCTCTTGGGCCCGATGATTTAATTGATCTCTAAAGACTTGAATAATGCCTTGTTTCCGTTGAAATACAGTGGCTTCAATGAGTTGACCTATATGGATAATTTCTTCCATATTTAAGTTTTTCCCCATCATCGCATCTCGTTCTTGCTTTAACTTAGGATTAGACTCCAAAGCCGCTTGTAATTCCCACTGATTATCCCAAAAAATCTTAATGCTAACTTCTCGTTGGCCTGACAGTTTAGCAAATAATTCTTTCAGTTGGGTTTTATAGGGATTAATTAATTGTTCGGTGACGGATTCCCATGTTTTGGTAACTAAGCCGAACCGCAGGGGCAACAACGTTGTAAACCCTGCTTCCATGGCACTTTCTAATACTTTTTCATGGCAAATTAAATAGCGACGGGATGCCAAATACTTCTCTTTATGAGCAGCGGAGTAAAGAAAACTAAAACCATCAATCATCTCACTGTGAACTGGCTCATTATCAATCCCTTGCAAAACGAGTCCGTCAGGAACTGGTTCGGGAAATATGCCATATAAATAAAGACCCACTGTCATCAGCATTCTCCCAAATTAAACCGGCTGAGAAGTTAAAACCAAACGAAGCTTTAGATGAATTAGATCTAGTTGAGCTAAACCCAGATCAACATTTCCTTCCACAACAACTCCCGTATTGAGGAGTCGATCCACTAATTCTAACACAGAAGGCTTAATACCCTCCTCTCCCGGGTAATAACTCCCTGCTTCCGGTAAAAGAGTGCCAAACTCTCCTAGGTGGACATTCAACTCTTCTGGCTCAATTTCAAAAATTTCACACAAATAGAGAATTTGTTCTTGCAATTTTTGGATACTTTCTGCAGCTCTATCTAAATCAGACTCACTGAGAATCCCCTTTTCCATCCGGCGAATGATTTGGGCTTCGAGCAGTTGGCGTACTAGCTCCACGACAGTTAACAGTAAAGGGGCTAAACCGGCTTGGCTATTACTTTCTGGACGGGTCAGCAAGGCTTGATTATCAGAATCGTAAGGTGTGCAAGCAAGTGTCATGGTTAGAATTGAGTAGATGAGCAGTTCTTAACGGTGAGTCTCTAGTGGGGGAGCTTAACCAAGAAATTTTATCTGAGGGAGGAGAATGATGTAACTAAACAATGTCAACTTGCCTCTGCCCTGTGACGAACTCCCCCGACAAGAGGAATGTGCCTGACGTTCGGACTGGTACCATGGCTCTCCATTGCCTCAGATTGGGGTAGGGATTTTAAGGATTGAAGTTTAGATCCTAGGGTTTGAAGTCGGCGTGAAAGTTCTTAGGTTGCTGCCAATAAAACATAGGATTGGGGATAGAGACAGGGGTCCGCTCTTCCACCCATTAGTTGCTATCTCTCTTGCTCTATCGCCTCTATTATCAGAGGCAATCGCTAACTGGTGTAAACTTCTTTACCGTTTGAGGATTCAAGTGAGGAATTTCAATGTATATAAAGAATGTGCATGATCGTTGGGACTGGTACCACGGCTCTCCATTGCACTCGATTTGGTTAAGGATTTTACGGTTTGAAGTCGGTGTAAAAGTTCCAGGTTTTCTGCGAATAAAGCTTGGCATTGGCTAGGGAGGTAGGGATAACCTTGCAAGCAGTTAATCGCCATTTCCCTTACTTGGTCAAGAGGAGCAATCGTCTCGTGTAAATTCCCTAACCTTTGAGGATTCAAGTGAGGAATTTCACGCATCTGAGGGATGTGCTTCATTGTTCGGACTGGTATCATGGCTCTCTATTTTACCCAATTGAGTTAAGGATTTTAAGGTTTCAAGCTCAGTTTCCATAGTTTGGAGTCGGAGTGAAAGCTCTCGATTCTCTGCTAGTAAAGATTGGGATTGGCTATGGAGGTGGGGATCCCCTTCCCACCAGTTGATTCCCATTTCTCTTGCTTTATCAACAGAGGCAATTAACAAACGAATGCGGATATTTAGAAGTTCAGTGGAGGCGATCGAAACGGAAATATCGCCGGCAATCACAATTCCTTTATCTAAAACTCGTTCAAGGATATCCGCTAAACTCGAACCTTGAGTTGCTGTTTTTAGGGAGTTGCTTGATTGGTTTTTGAGCGAGCCAGCAAAAGTAGAAGAAGTCACGGTTGGTTTCACCCAATAAGAGTATAAAACTAGTCTTTTTGCTTCAGCAAGTTCGTTCGCAGTAAAGATTGAATGGCTTTTAATGATTTACTTTCTGTTACAGGCTCAGAAGTTGAGGCTTGGGCGTCGGAAGGCTCCTCTTCCTCCACAACTAATAATAATTCTACCGGATTGTCGTCGAGGATTTCCCATAAAATAGCTCTTGAGCTATCAATAGGCAAGCTTGTGCGGGACAAAAGAACATCAGCACAGATATCACGGAAGTCAGCATTAGAGGAGTTGGCTACAATGTCGTGGGAGGCGCAGACTTTAGCAATCATTAAACAAGAGCGCAAACCTGACGTTTTTTCAGCCGCAGTTTTCAAACGAAAGGTTTTGACGAGGCTGACAATCAATAAAGCATCTTCTCGACCAATCCCCGTTTTTTGGGCAAGAATTTCCATCTGAGTCAGTTGATCCGGTTCAGGCATATTGATAGTTACCAACCGATCCATTAAAGCATCTTGGGTGGCATGAACCCCACAGTATTCTTCTGGGTTAGAGGTGAAAATTGCCCGAAATTGAGAATTAACCTGTAGGTAATCGGGTTGATGGCTAGTGGGCGGCAGGGTGAGAATTTTTTCTTCCAAGGCAGAGAGTAAAACGTTGTTGACCTCGGGGCGAGAACGATTGAACTCATCATAAACGAGGGTAAACCCCTCTCGACAGGCCATTGTTAACCGAGAATCTACCCAATTATGTTTTAGCTCGTCTTCAACTTTGAGAACGTTGTGGATATAGTTATCCATAAGTTTTTTATGGGTATAACCAGACTGGCTACCAATTAAATCGGAACTGGTGAAGTCATCATCGCCAAATATCAGCATCACAGGTCTGGCTAAACAATTGGCCAAGTGCATTGCCAAGGTTGTTTTTCCCGTTCCTGCCGGACCACATAGATGAATGGAGAAACCAGCGTTTAGATAACGTAAGGCACGAGTGGTAATTTGATCAATCGAAGGTGTAACAACAAATTGACCGGGGCGAAGGCAGAGGACGGATCTTCTTGTTGTTTGAGTTTCAGTAAATGTCATAGTTGAAATCTAGTAAGTACTATTGGTGATTCCCGCCCTGAATGAAAGGGTATTATTGAGCTAACAACCGCCCGTTCAGGTTTCCCTTTAATAGCCGAGTAGGCAAGGATACTTGAGTTACCCGAATTTCATGGCAGGTTTAATTGTTTTCAGCTTTCAAGGCTCACTTTATCATAACATAATATTGCCAAAGATTAAGAACTGTCATTAATTAGCCAGCAATTCTAAATTTAGGGTTTCATTACATAAAAAGCCTTATAACAAGTCATTAACATAAAAAGCCTTATAACAAGAGGGTTGTACAATTCTTAACAATTACAGCGATCACTGAAACGATGCAAAATCGTTCCAAATTTATTTTTGCTGTCAATTAGCTCTAGAATCTTGATCCTGAAGGTATTTTTAGGATATTCATTAGTCGAGGGCTAAGGATCTAAAATTCTTGTCTAGATTACTTTTTAAGACTTAAACAACAGTAATTCTGAATTTAGGGTTTCATTACATAAAAAGCGTTATAACAAGAAGGTTGTACAATTCTTAACAATTACAGTACTCCCTGAAACGACGCAAAGCCGTTCCAAATTTATTTTTGCTGCTTAAACATTTATTTTTGCTGCTTAAACAATGAAGAGCCTAAAAGTAGGTTGAACACCAAAGTCTTATAAGGTGAAAACCGCTATAGTCTTCTAGTTTAACCAGAAAAAGGGACTAGAGGAATTTTACTCTAGCCCTAGGCTTAAGTGGTTTGTAATTAACCTAGAGATTTACTTGCCAAAAACGTAGATAGACAAATCTTGACGAAATTGACGCAATTCGTCTTTCAGCTGTTTTGCTTCCGCTAAACGTCGTTCCTGAAATTGACTTAAATCTTCTTTCTGCTGTTTAGCTCGATCTAGATGCTGTTGACGTAAGTCTTCCTCTAGCCGTTTCGCTTCCGCTAAACGTTGTTCTTGAAATTGACTTAAATCTTCTTTCAGCTGTTTAGCCCGATCTAGACGCTGTTGATGTAAGTCCTCCTCTAGCCGTTTCGCTTCCGCTAAACGTTGTTCTTGGAATTGACTTAAATCCTCTTCTTGCTTTTCCGCCTGAGCTAAACGCTGTTTTTGGGTAGCTGTTAAAAACAAGCGGCTTTCCTGTTGAACTTTTTGGAAAGATTGGCGCAAAGCAGTTTCCTGTTCTTGCGCCTGTTTTTGTCTTTCAGTTTTGACATCCAACAAAAAAGCTTGGACTTCTCGCGAGAGCTGAGCTACTTCTTCAACAATCGATAAACGATCATCGCGGAACTTTTCCATGAGAGCAGGCATGGGGTTGTCCTCAATTACTAAATGTTATGGAATGGATTAGACGCAATCACCCGTTGAAAAAAACTTCACGGGGACTGGGAGGAGAGCTGGTTGACTGACAAAACATGGCTCACTAACCCCTGAGACCCTTAGCTGACAAGGATTACAGGCGAGACAAAGCCATAAAACGATCTTGATCACCTAAAACCCTTACTAGAAGGGGCTTTGAGTGGCATCAAGGCAAACTTTTGTCAGTCAATCAGAGGGGGAGAGACAGCAGATTTCGGCTTTTCTTGATTATCCCAAAGTTGAGGTAGGGGACTACTCCAGACTAAACTAAGGTGTGCAACTTTCCATACCAAAGATGGCTTTCTACTGTAAAAAATAGTCAGCTTCACATTCTGGCGATGGGCGGTAAACCAAGCTACAAAGGTCAAATCACGGTTACAAAAATAACTTGTAGGGTATAGCTTTGTTTTTGTTATCCGTTGCCGTGCCAGCCTGATCAATTATAGACCACTGCTCCCCAAGAGAGGTAGGGCTGATTCATTCTAACAAATCTCAATCAATCAAATCCTTATCTGGCAAGGTTTTAAGGCGATTTCTCAGAATAAATATCTGAAAATTTTTAAAAATACCTTACTTTGCTTACCCCATAAGCGATTGAAGAGAGACAAAAAAGGAATCAAACCAGAGAATGAATCAGCCCTACCCAAGAGAGGGGGTAACTAAACTCAATAGAAGTTTATAAAGAAAGCCGAGAATCTGGAAAACCCGCTAGGGTTTTGACTCAACAGATAAGAGAATCTGTGAGCAATCCTTAAGCAGGGACTGCCGCAGATTTAGTCAGACCGACAGCTTCAGCGTATTTGAGGTAGGTTTCAACCGAAGCGATGACTACACGAGCTTCAATCGCTAATAATTCGATGCCCACCAGAGAGACGCGAACCCAAGCATCAATAACGATACCTTTGTCGAGGATGCGATCAATAACTTCAGCTAAGCTAGAGGAAGAGTTAGTTTTTTCAACTGCCATGGTGATAGACTTTCCAGATAGGTTTTTTGGGAAGGGGGAGCATCTTATACTTATGCAATTAAGTAATTATACTTGTGTCCGAAATTAGCTTGCAGCAAGGTTTTCAAAATAGCTTGACATCAAACCTAATTTAGCAGTTACAAAGGATAAGGTGCTCCCTTTAGAAAGTGTGAGAAGTAATTAAACTTAATAGGGATTTAGAGAAAAACCGCTAGGGTTTTAACTCAACAGATAGGAGAATCTGTGAGCAATCCTTAAGCAGGGACTGCCGCAGATTTAGTCAGACCGACAGCTTCAGCGTATTTGAGGTAGGTTTCAACCGAAGCGATGACTACACGAGCTTCAATCGCTAATAATTCGATGCCCACCAGAGAGACGCGAACCCAAGCATCAATAACGATACCTTTGTCGAGGATGCGATCAATAACTTCAGCTAAGCTAGAGGAAGAGTTAGTTTTTTCAACTGCCATGATAGTTAGACCTTTGTGTTGTTTTCATAGAGAGTGTACGTTGCTGAAGTCATGGAGGATTCAGAAATTCATTTGGTTTTCTGCCTTCACAACTTCTACGCCTTTGAAGATAACACCCTTGTCTTGTCGTTGTCAATATCTAATCTCGAGTTTTTAGTTGAAAAATATACAATTTTTAGTTAAGAAGTGTAGTTAATTCTCAGTTTTCGGGTTAAGAAATGCAATCAATTCTCAGAAAAGCATCACACATATACTTTCATTATGAAGCGGTCACTGGCTCTAGCCAAGATCTTACACAAAACGAATCAACCAATAGCACAATAGCAAAAGCCTTACAGGGCAAAATTTTTAGGATTTTAAGACACAAGTGTATTGAAACTTTAGTTTTGATGATCGCTATCTTGGGTGTTATTCGTGGAGCTGAGGGGTTAGGGCGAACGCATCTTAATTTTCTCCCCGTAAAACCTGAAGAAGATAATCTTCGTCCCAACCAGCACGCAGTCGCTTACCCTATAATACCGAGTTTTAGTTTCTTCTCCGTATGTGAGCAAGTTCAGAGCGATATGTCGCACGACCGCTAAATTCTCAGGAGCAAAATCCTTACGAATACGACAAGCATCCTCGTTGAAGGCCAAGTCTAAAACCTAATGTAAGGAGTTCTCTATACTTGGCACGGTCATGGATTGAGATTTTCGCCCCCTGAATCCCCCAATGCTGGGGGACTTTGAAACCGATAAATAGAGAATGTTTCCCCAAAAACTTGGGGGGCTAGGGGGGCTGAACTAAAAAACGCAAATTATCACCGTGCGAGGTATATTAACCAATGACTGCGAACGGATTGGGATAATTTTTGAGCATCACTAGGCAGACTACTGATATAGTAGCGAGTCTCATACTATGTTTTGTCTTTCAATCGCCTCTCTGCTTGAATCATCGAAAAAAATGGGTCTGAAACCCCGTCCTTCTCAGCAATTCCAAATTCAGAATATACGCCTTATGTGAGTTGTCCAAAGGGTTGAACAGGAGTCTGCTCAAAGGTGAGAACATCGATGCCAAAAAGCTGGCGCAACAATATACGTAGCAGGGCGAACGCATCTTATTTTTGAAAGGTAGGCTGGATAAGGGTTTCCGAGATCATGATTGATTTTTTATGAAACGCTGAAAGTCTTATCAGATAAGGAGTCTAGAATTTAGATGCGTTTGCCCTGTCAATATCCTCACATAGATTACCTTGATTGCCCTTTCAGGGCTAAAATATAATCTCCTCCTCGTCCTACCTATCTGCTGGGTAATCTTTGTCTGAGTTCCTATGGCATCAATCGTTACGATACAGCCTTTGACCTCTAACATTTTTAGTAATTTAGGAATCGCTGTGATTTCATTCGACTTACTCTCCACCGGGTGTGACCTTTAGTTGATGAAGGAAAAGAAAAGTGTTAACATGGGATGAAAAGTGACAAAGAGGAAACAATGATGACAGCAAAACTAATTAATGTAGAGGGTTCAAAGATAAAAATAGAACTAACATTAGAACTCAGTCGTTCAATGTTGGATACAGAAATAAATATTCAAAAAGGCTTAAACGAAGTAGGTTGCATCGCCAGCAAAGAAGCCTTGAAATATTTAGATACAGATGGTTCACCCTTAAAAATCGGTGAAGAAATCTGGAAGAGTAAGGGAGAGCAACCGAAAGAATATCAAACACCTTATGGTGAGGTTATAGTGAATCGTCATGTATATCAGCGTTCACCTTTGAGGAAAAACGTATTGCCCCTTAGAAAGAGAAGCAAGGATAATCATAACATCAACGCCATTATTGGCAAAACAGGTATCCTCAAAAATGTCAGGGATGGCAGGCAAAGAGGTGAAAAATGATTTATTAGAAAATCATGGTAGAAAAGTAGCGCTATCCTATATCCAAAGATTGAGTGAAGCAGTAGGAAGTGTGGTACAGGCAAAAGAAGAAGCGTGGAGTTATGCCCCGCCCAAGGAGGATAGCCAAATTGCAACAGTGGGAATAGGATTAGATGGAACCTGTATGCTGATGTGTGAGGATGGCTACCGTGAAGCAATGGTGGGAACCGTTTCCCTATACGATAGTGAAGGCGAACGTCAACCTACAATCTATCTAGGTGCGGCACCAGAGTATGGAAAAAAGAGTTTTCTAGAAAGATTAGAAAGAGAAATTGAGCGAGCGAAAAACCGTTATCCAGAGGCAACATTGGTCGGGATAGCAGACGGGGCAGAATCAAATTGGAAGTTTTTAGAAAAGCAAACGGAAGAACAGATATTAGATTTCTATCATGCCTCTGGTTACTTAGGTGCCTTGGCAGAAGCGTTGCATCCGAATACCGTGTCAAAACAAAAAGAATGGTTGACTGAAAATTGTCGAGAACTCAAGCATGAAAAAGGAAAAGCAGGAGAACTGCTAAATCTGATGAAAGAAGTCAAAGAAGAAAAAAGTCATTCTAAGAATCTTACCGAGAAACTACAAGCGGCGATTACTTATTACGAGAATCATCAGCATCAAATGGATTATGCTGAATACATAGAGAAAAAGTATCCGATTGGTTCAGGTGTTACGGAAGCAGCTTGTAAGACGTTGGTCAAACAACGATTATGTTGTTCAGGGATGCGATGGAAGGAAAAAGGAGCAGGAATTATTTTGAGCCTACGAGCTTTGGTATTGACCAAGGAACGATGGAGTCAATTTTGGGCAAAACTTGATCAATATGGGTTCCCTGTAGAACCCTGATTACAACAGCTTTTATCAACTAAAGGTCGCACCCCTCTCCACCTTGCACTGTCCTAGCACTAAACGATTCGCTGTTGCCCATGCGCTCACCATCTGAATCGCCCCCTTGCCGTTGGCATTATCATCGGACTGGCGAAGGGTTTTACCGTCAATCGCTATCACTTCTCCGCTCCTTACCTGCGCTATACTTCTTACTCAATTCAGAAAGCACTCTTGAAATTGTTCTTGCTGTAAAATTTTCGTTGATTACATCTGACGCGAGCTCGAAAGCCCTATCGTACCGTTTCACAGGATAATCTATCAACGAATTATTTACAGGTAGAAAGCTTTTGTCAATGCGTAACTCCTACATAGGGCTTGCTGAATAAGTATAGAACCCTTGCCAGACAATGCTTTCAAGCATTTTAAAAACGATCAGGTGCAAGGTTATGGCCTTTCTGACTTTTCCCGTTAAGTCCAAAATCCAGCAATGCAAACTTCTAGAGGCTTTATCTGGCAAGGGTTTGAGTAATGATTCTCTTGACAGGAAAAAAATATTCTGAAGCCATCATCCCGCTTATCGTTCAAATTTCAAAAACAAAGGATGAAGGGAGTATGAGACTGTAAAATGGAGAAAATCTTAAAGGGCAGGTCAAAAAATGTTGGAATGGTGGACAAAAAACTTTGCCAGTTGTGAATTGGGAGACGAGAGGCTAAACAATCGTGCCTTCTCGATTGGGAAAAAGTTAAGTGAGGGGTTTGGAAAAGCCTTATCAGAAGTGTTTAAGGGAGGAAACGAGTTAAAGAGGGCCTATGAATTTTTGGGAATCCGAAAACAGACTTTGTCAAGATAATAGAGCCGCACTGTGAAATGACAACTGCCGCCGTAGAAGAATATAAGATAATGCTATCAGTCGGAGATACGACCTTCTTAGATTATCGCAATATCAAGGAAAAAAGGGAAGGGTATGGGCCGACTGGAAAAGGAGGGAATGGATTAATACTGCATAGTGCTTTAGCAATTGAGCCAGAAAAAGGACAAGTATTAGGTTTATTATGGCAAAAACTGTGGAATAGGGAGGTAAAAGAAAAGCCCCCAACAGATGAAACGGCGAAGCAGAAAAAAGAAAGACAGAAAGAACAAAGAAAAGCAGCTCGTCAAAGACCATTTGAGGAAAAAGAATCCTACAAATGGGTAGAGGCTCTAAACACCTGTGAGAAACAGGTAGAAAGTTCAACGAGGGTAATTCATGTATTTGACAGAGAAGGAGATGTTTCAGAAGTCTTTGACTCAGTGCGTCAACTCAAGCATACAGGAGTGCTGGTCAGAGCGTCTCATAATCGTAGTTTAGACAAAAATAGTGAACGACTTTGGCAACATTTGGAATCAGAACCGATTCGTTTTCATCAAGAAATCGAGATTCCGAGTACAGGAAAAAGAAAAGCACGGAAGGTTAAGCTTGCCGTCCGATTTTGCTCAGTTAATCTACGAACTCCCTATCGTTTTGATAATCGTGACCCGTTGAATGTCTATGCTGTTTATGCGACAGAAATCGATTGTCCCGAAGGCGAAACTCCTTTATCTTGGATGCTTCTGACTACAGAAGTTGTTGAGACTATTGAGATGGCTGTCACTATTCTTCGTTGGTACACCTACCGATGGCGGGTTGAAGAATTTCATAAAGTCCTTAAGTCTGGTTGTCAGAGTGAGCGTTATCGACTTGCCTCTGATGGAATGAAAACTCTTTTGGGTTTTTTAAGTGTCATTGCTGTTGAACTTTTACACGTTACTTATCTTCATCGTACCCAGCCCGATGCTCTCGCGATTGAAATTCTTAATCCTCTTCAACTTCAGGTGTTAAAAGCAGCCGCCTCTCAAAAACTTCCCCCTATTTTGACTGTTGCTTGGGCTGTCGAGTCTGTTGCTTTTCTTGGTGGTTATCTTGAACATCGTCGTAAAACTCCTCTCGGTATCCAAGTCCTTTGGCGCGGTTGGTTGAAGTTGCATGACCTTTGCCAAGGCTGGCAGCTTGCAATCCGCACTTAACGGGAAAAGTCAGATGGCCTTTGGAGACTCAAAGCCCATGCACGTCGTTGAAAAACTGGGGGTTGAAATTGGAAACAACTCTCTGAAGTCACCATTTTTCGCGTCCTGTGGCATCTAGGTTCGTTTTGTGGACTTTTTCAGCAGACCCTACATAATTGACAATCCGATGTTTATGTTTGTTTACTGGACAGTGCGAAGTTCTAGGAAAATCAACGAGTTTACTAGGGTTTCAGCCCCCAACGCCCTTCTACCCTCTTCCAGACTCACAATCGCTGAAACCCTTTCAATGCAAGGCTTTTAGGCATTTTATCAAAATGTCTGACAGAGAACTTCGCACTCTCCAGATCTATAAAAAGAAGTATAAATTGGGTATTCCCTCAGAACGCGATCGCAACTAACAGAATATGATCAAAATCGTTAACAAAAAGCACCTCCATTAAGAGAGTGCATTGATTGTAGGTTTAAGAGTGTTTTGGGGTATAAATTTTGGGGTAAAAGTTCTGGGCGCACGCAATCATTGGTGTCAACTTAAGCCAAAACCCTTATTAAATAGGGCTTGCTGAATAAGTATAGAACCCTTGCCAGACAATGCTTTCAAGCATTTTAAAAACGATCAGATGCAAGGTTATGGCCTTTGGAGGCTCAAAGCCCATGCACGTCGTTGGAAAACTGGGGGTTGAAATTGGAAACAACTCTCTGAAGTCACCATTTTTCGCCTCCTGTGGCATCTAGGTTCGTTTTGTGGACTTTTTCAGCAGACCCGAAATAAGGATAGGATTGTGGGATAAGCTAGGTAAGGATTGTGGGATAAGCTAGGTGGTGCTAATAAATTATCAATCAACGATTAATCAAAGGTTATGGCTCCGAGTACTTACAAATAAGGCTCAATAAGATGTCCTAAAGTAGTTTCAAAGCCTTAATCAGAAAGAGTTACCATGGCAAACGCATCTAAATTCTAGACTCCTTATCTGATAAGACTTTCAGCGTTTCATAAAAAATCAATCATGATCTCGGAAACCCTTATCCAGCCTACCTTTCAAAAATAAGATGCGTTCGCCCTGAAAGAGTTACACGTTAAGTTGACACCAATGGCACGCAATGCGTCCCTACGGTTTAAACGACACTAAAAACAATTACAAATCCCAAGACTGCTGCAAAGACAATCAGGGCATAGAATTGGGCGCGACCATTTTCTAAATACTTCAAACCTTCACCACTAACTAAAGTAACTAACCCTGTGAGGTTAACGGCTCCGTCAATGACTTTGTAATCAATTTCCATGATCTGCCGTGCTAAACGACGAGAACCCTTAACAAAGAGGCGATCATAAAGGTCATCAAAATACCATTTGTTTAGGGAAAAACGGTAAAGTGCGGGGTATTTTTCGGAGATCGCGGCGGGATCAATTTTGTGTTGCAGATACATCAAGATAGCAAAACTAATACCGATTAAACCTATACCGATGGAACTGCCCGCCATCACATAAAACTCAGACCAGTCAAATTCTGCCGCTTGTTCAAAAATTTCCCCAGGGGCATGAATAAAGGCTTCAAATTGATTAGCCCAGGGACGACCAATTAAGCCAATTAAAATCGAAGGAACAGCTAAAGCCATTAACGGGAAAGTCATGGCGATCGGGGATTCGTGGGGGGAATGACCGTGACCGTGATCATCGTGATCATTTTCCGTCGGTACTAACCCGTAAAAATCAAATACTTTTTTGTGCAGAGCCTTATCATTACCGCGAAATGGGCCTTCAAAGGTCATAAAGTACATACGGAACATATAAAAGGCGGTTAACCCTGCGGTTCCGAAACCAATTAACCAAAGGGCTGGATTGGCTTGGAAAGCTAGACCGAGAATTTCATCCTTTGACCAGAAACCGGCAAAAGGCGGAATCCCACAAATCGCCAGGGTTCCGATTAAGAAACAAGTGGAGGTAATGGGCATATATTTTCGCAAACCGCCCATAATTCTCATGTCTTGGGCTAAAACAGGATCATGGCCGACCACGCCTTCCATACCGTGAATAACGGAACCCGAACAGAGGAACAGCATCGCCTTAAAGTAAGCGTGGGTCATCAGGTGAAATAAGCCCGCAGAATAGGCTCCAATGCCCATGGCCATGACCATATAGCCCAATTGGGAAATGGTGGAGTAAGCTAAACCCTTTTTAATATCGTTCTGGGTGAGGGCGATCGTGGCTCCCAAAAAGGCCGTCACACAACCCGTCCAGGCGATCACATTCATCGCGGCGGAAATCGGTTCAAAGACGGGATACAGCCGTGCGATCAGAAATACCCCTGCGGCTACCATTGTGGCGGCATGAATCAGGGCAGAAATGGGAGTCGGGCCTTCCATCGCGTCGGGAAGCCAAACGTGTAGAGGAAATTGAGCGGATTTAGCGACAGGGCCAAGGAAGAGTAAAACAGCAATGAAGGCGGCAATGCCTGCTCCAATGGTTCCAGAGTTAACGGCCTGTTCTAGGCGTTCTCCTGCAATACCGAAGTCAAAACTGTTGGTGGACCAATATAAGCCTAAAATGCCGAGCAGTAAGCCAAAGTCACCGACACGGTTAGTGACAAAGGCTTTTTGACAAGCATCCGCCGCCGCCTTGCGATCGTACCAGAAGCCGATGAGCAGATAGGAACACATCCCCACCAATTCCCAAAAGATATAAACCTGCACCAGGTTGGGACTAATGACTAGACCGAGCATGGAGGAGGCAAATAAGCTGAGATAGGCGTAAAACCTAACATAGCCAGGGTCATGGGCCATATAGCCATCGGTGTAGATCATCACTAGAAAGGCTACGGTGGTCACGATGACCAGCATTAACGCGCTGAGGTGATCAATGGCAAAACCCATATTCAGGTGAAAATTGCCCGCACTGGCCCATTCCAGTGATCGCGTATAGACTTCATGGCCTTGCAGTTGATCCGCAAGTAGCAGGAAGGATAACACCATCGCGGTTCCAGCCAAAAAGACAATGAGAAAGGCATTGAGTTGCCGTAACCCATTGGTAACTTGATTAAAAGAAATGAGTCCTAGACCGACGATCACTGCTCCCACCAGAGGCAGGACAGGAATTAGCCAGGCATATTCATAAAGCAGTTCCATATTGTGTAATACCCACCTAAACGATTCGCTTCTTATTCTAGGGATAAGGCCCTTTATTGTGACACAGGCGGGCCTTAAGAAAGTATTTATACTTACCGACTGAGGACAAACGGCGATCACAGCTTCAATAACCGGCTAATCAGCGATCGTGATTTTCGATAGATAATGGGGAGGCGATCGCGAATTGAAAATTTGAATATGAGCAATGACGATATTTACGCACAAGTTAGACAAGCGGAACTGGTATCGTCTGATCAAAGTTGAAAAAAGTTATGGTGTAAGGCTTTGAGAAAATAGAAAAATAGTTTAAGACTAGACATCGGCCCGTTTTTATTATATTATTATTGTCATTATATCAAAGAAGAAGGAAACAGAAAACAATGTCAATATTAAAGAAAAGCTCTATGGAAATCCTGAATGATGTTGGCTTGTGCCAAAAGAAAGAGGATGCCTTATTCAAGAAAAACTGTCCTCATTGCTATAGTGAAAAAGTAAAAATACATTCTCATTATCAAACGAAAGGTAACGGGGAACGTAAAATGTTCATTTGTCAAGAATGTAGTTCTTGTTTTGCTGAGACTTATGGTAGCGTAATCGCTGGCTTAGAAACCCCATTAAGTGAAATTGTAAAAGTATTAAAAGCCAGAATGGAAGGAATAGGATTAAATGCAGCAGCCCGAGCATTCGGCTACGCGAAAACAACAATATTGAATTGGGAAAAGAAATTATCAGGATTACAAGAGACATTATTTTTATACGCCTTAGTGAATGAATTTGTTAAATTAGTAATAGAAGGGGATGAACTATATACAAAAGTTGGAAAAAATAAAGAAGCAAGTGCCTCTGAGGGTTAGACAATCGTGCTCATGGAAAGGGCTAAGCTGTCATCAGTTTAACTTGCAATAATACTTGAGCCCTTGTTTTTGATTTTACGTCCCCAACATATTGTCAATCCACCTTCATTAAGAAGTTTATGGATGAGAGATTCTAATTCTTCAATTGATTTGAATAATTTATTTGCAATATATTCTTTTGCTGAATGCCATACCAATTCCATTAAATTATAATCGGGACTATAGGGGGGTAAAAACTCCAAAATAATGTTTGGCATTTCTTCCGTGCTCTCGTCTAGAATTTCTTGCTTTTTGTGGAAGCTCGCATTATCTAAAATAATCACAATCTTCAGACCATTCTTTTCAAAGTCTTCTTTTTTATTTCCTTGTTCTATCCATTCTCTTTGTATGTCTTTGTAAAATTTTAATAATACACTCTTGAAGTTCTGAGAGTTACCAGTGGGAATCAAATCAACCCACCGTTTTTTGTCAGTATATCTAATACCACCCATTACATTGACTCTTCCTTTTCTTCTATCTCCCCTCACTTTTTTACGCTTTCCTTTTTTTGTCCAATGTTTTCTCCGTATTACTCTTAAGCTGAAGCCACTTTCATCCCAAAACCATATCTGGATTGATTCTGGCTTTTCTTTCAAAAGCTTCTTGTACTCTTCAACTTTCTTTCTAAATTTCTCTCTTTTTTGCTCATCTTGTTTATCTTCTAGACTATATTTTGCCCAGATGTAGACAAATCGCTTTTTTTTAAGCATATTTCTAAGTTGTGTATTTCCTAACAATATACCCGTTTCTTTTTCCATATGAGTTGATAGTCTTGCTACTGTCCAACGTCCAAATTCATATCCAAACTCTTCAGGCTCTTTGATTATTATCTCCGTCAATTTCTCTATGTATTCTTCTGTTACTTTCCTGTGATTTCCTTTTTTTCTTTTGTCTCTTAAGCTTTCTATCTCTTTCGGATTTCCATTATTGCACCAGTACCACACTTGTCGTTTGCAACATCCTAATAATCCTGATATTTCATCATACGTTTTTCCTTCATTTCTCAGTAACATAATCAATATTCTCTCTCTTGTAACTGCGTGCTCTTCCGTTTTAAGGGCTTTTTGTAGCTCTTTCTTGGTCTTTTGGTCTAAGAAGTTTAACGTCGGGTACATCCCGGATAAAGTAGTACACAGAATCTGGGGTAAAATGGAAAAAAACTGATGAGCGAAAAAAGTATGTTACCGATTCCCCCAGAAGAAAAAGCACTGTTAAAACAGCATCTCACCGAATCAGCCCGTATCTTGCGCAAATATACGGAACCAGAGAAACAGAAGGACTTTGGAAGCATCGAAGTAGAAGTCAGAACCCAGATGTTAGAAATTGTGGGGCCAACAATGGGGGAGTTTTTTTTTCAGAAGGGGGAAAAAAACGGTCTGGAAACAAGCGAAAAATCAAAACCCTAGTCGGAGAAGTGGAAATAAGCCAAAAACAAGCCAGAAAACTAAAGGTGTCGCCAAAAATCGTCTTAAGTCCAGGTTTAGAGAAATGCTGTCTAAGAGCCAGTGCGAAAACATCCTACCAACAAGCAGAAGAAGATATAGAGGAGTTGATGGGGATAAAAGTAGGACATAGCAGTTTACATCGCTTGGTAGAACGGACAGAACTGCCCTTAGCTCAAGCTCAGTCAGAGAGTGCGGGGGTCAGTATAGATGGGGGAAAGATTTGTCTGCGGGGCGAGGAGAAGGAAGGGGGACAGTGGCGAGATTATAAACTGGTGAGTCTTCATGGCAATGTCTGTGAAGCCTTTTTCCAAGACCCAGAGGGCTTAAAGAATTGGAGCAATGTTCAACCTTTGTCCCCAATAGTGACCTTTTTGGGAGATGGTCATCCCGCAATCTGGAATGCGGTAGAGAGTTTCGCCACTCAATCGTGGCTGATACGACGAGAGGTGTTGGATTGGTATCATCTCAAGGAGAATCTGTTCAAAGTGGGTGGCTCTCTCAAACGGCTAGAAGCAGTGGAGCATTTACTGTGGCGGGGTTTTGTGAACAAGGCAATAGATGCGTTTGATGGAGTCAAAAGCAAGAGGGCAAAGAATTTTCAAGCCTATTTGACGAAGCATTATCAGCGTATCCCTGATTACCAATACTATCAACAGCTTGGTATTGTGATTGGTTCTGGTGATGTGGAGTCTAAGATTAAACAGGTGGGAGCTAGGGTTAAATTGTCGGGAGCACGTTGGCATCTTCATAATGTTTCTCGTATTCTTCGGCTACGATGTGCTTATCTCAATCACTCTCCTCTTTTGAGTGTCAATGTATTATCTTAAGTGGGATGCACCCTTTAACGTCAGCATAGTCATACAAAAAAGTAAGTCTATATATTCTACCTTATATCCACTTAGAGTGATGACAGCTTAGCCGCTTTATTTGGCATTTAAAATGTGGTCGAAAAGAGCAGAAATTATTTCTAGAAGCAATGATGACGGTAGCGGAATTATTTGAAAGGAGTGCAGAATCTCTCCAGTTATTTACAGATGGAGAAAAGCGATATAGTCAACTGCTATTTGATATTTGTCACGAAGTATTAAGGACTGGAAAGCGATATTACCGAAGGGTCTTGTAGTAAGACTAAAAAATAAGAGTAGTAAACGTCGAGATTCTGAGGGTAAACTAAAGAAAGTAGAAACTCCGAAACCAGAACATCCAGAGATAACAGAAAAACCAGAAGAAAAGGACGTCCATGCCAACCACGTTGAGGCATTTAATAGTGCTATCCGACGCTATTTAGCCGCCTTTCGTCGTCGTACAAATACTTAGGGCTTGCTGAAAAAGTCAAAAAACGAAAGAAATGTGGGTTAGGGAAGTATGGACTGAAAAAGCATAGATAACTTATCCTTATGGAAACAAATCAAAATACAGATTTTGTTTAATCTATTGTTCCTTTCTGTCTAAAAAGGTCAACACAAATCACTCCTCACAAAAGAGAGGAAAATTAACACCATTTTTCACAAGAAAAACGACTCTACAACTTTTTACTTTTTGTCTTCTGAAGTAGAGTAGAAAGATTCATTACCAAAAAGTTCATCGCAATTACCGTTTCCGAGGTCTCAGGTAGTTTGGCCATCACTCGACCAAGACTAAATTTCCTCTTTCCCTGTCCGAATTTACCCTCAATGGCATTATGCACTCTTTCATCTGAGCGTGCCTCTTTCTTTTTTTCTTTGCTCACCTCTTTCGGCGGTCTTCCCAATCGGGGACCACTCATTCTTATATCCCTTTCTTTACAATAAGCTCGATTCGCTTTTGTTCGATAGATTTTATCCACATGAACCGATTCCGGATAACATCCTGTTTCCCTTTTATATTCTTCTATTCGCGCTTGTAAATCTCCCGATTCGTTGTAATTATCCCAACTTAATTTGTCTAAGAAGACAAAGCCATTCACATTACTTGCCGATATTTTAGCTCCAAACTCTACTGCTTTTCCCGCTTTTCCACGCACTATTGGACGCACGTGAGGTTGGCTTACACTCACAATTCTGTTTTCTACTTTATTTGTCTTTTTTTCATACATTTCTAACTGTTGCTCATACACTTTTCCTAGGGAGCATCTCACCTTTGCAATAAGTAGAAATACTTAACGAGGTAAATGAAAGAGTCAAAAAAGGTAATCATTTAAATAGGAACAGCGATGACGAAGTACTTGTGGTACATTGTCAGAATTCCAACTCGCACCAGTAATTTTAAGACGATGACCAATTTGTTTAACTTGAGATTCGACAGAGCCAGAGCCAATAGAAATGCCCTCTGCCTGCAAATAACCATAATTGACAATCCGATGTTTATGCTTGTTTAAATAAATGATAAAATTCTCAGCTTGAGGCTCTGACCATCCCTCAAAACAGGAGATAGCGGCATCCACTTCACCCGTCCAAAGAAAAGACTTGACCTCCTCTTTTCCTATCGTTACAAGCTCTTCTTGCTCTTTTTTCGTTAGTTTTTCTAACTTTGCTCCCTCTTCTATCATTTTTTCTATATGAGACAAGTTTCTTTTTATATATCCTAGTTGTTTTTTTGTTCCTTTTCTTCTTTCTTTTTTTGACACACGACGTTTTTTTGCTATGGCTAAGTACTCTTTTCTTGCCACTTCCCTATAAGTCCTCGGCTTTTCTTTCCTTTTCTCTTTTATTTCTTCATACAGCTTATCTATTATTTTTTCTGTTTTTTCTCTGGCATCATTCAATATTCCTATATCCGTTGGATATTTTATATCTGCTGGTGTACAAGTCGCATCTAACAATAACTTTCCTTCATTTTCTTTTTTTCTGACGCTACACCCGTCGCTTTTTTTTCTATTTCTTTATTAATTTTATTTATTAATTCCATTCCTATTTTTTTACGAAAATGAACCATCATTGACGCATTAAATGCTTCTTTGCTACTATAGCTTTCCATTCCTATAAAGTACTGTAAATAAGGGTTCTCTTTTATTTGTTCTACTGTTTCTCTGTCACTTTTTCCTGAAATTTCTTTGATAATTAATGCTCCTAATGCCATTCTAAATGATTTGGCTGGGGCTCCTTTTTTTTCTGTGAAGTTTTTTGCATATTCTTCCTCATATTCTTCCCAGGGAATCATTTTTGACATTTCTATCCAACGATTTTCTTCGTCTAACTGCCCGCCGAACAGATTTTTCAAGTTTTCTGGTGTTTCAATTGAGTACTGTTGCTTTCGGTACATCTGCTTTCTCTCTTCTTAATGCAATGGTTTTGAGGCATTCTACCCTATTTTCGTGCATTCTAGCGGTTCTTAATTCGCCTACTATTTTTCTCCGTAAAGGTTTCAGCTTTTTTCAGCAAGCCCTACTTATGCTAAATCTGTTGTGGGATTACAGCGAGTCCTAGATATTTTCTGGATGGTTCATAACTTTGTTCGCAGCCATTTTACTACTAGTAGTCTAAGGCGTAAGTTAAGATACTATTATTAGGCAACCGATAAAAAGATAAATATAGCCCGTATTTCGTACTAGTTTTGAAAAAATAAAAATAGATTCAAAAATGGCTACAGAATAGTTAAAATAAAAAAGCTAATAAACCCAAGAGAAAATGACCCAATTAAACGTTAAAAATCTCGACCATTTAGGAATAATCGCGGCGATAGTTGATGAACTAGGTCTAGTGGATTATATCAATGAACAACTAGGAGAAAATGACCGTGCTAAAATCAGTGCGGGTCTGGTAGTGAAAGCGATGATTCTCAATGGCTTAGGCTTTATCAACTCTCCTTTATATTTGTTCAGTCGTTTTTTTGAAGATAAACCAGTAGAACATCTTTTAGGAAAAGGAATAAAAGCCAGCGACCTGAATGATGACCGTTTAGGGAGAGTCTTAGATTTAATCTTTATGGCCGGCATCAGCCGTTTGTTTCTCGGAATTTGTCTAAAAGCCGTAGAAATCTTCAAAATAGTGATGAAAAGTTCCCATTTAGACTCCAGTTCATTATCGGTACAAGGGGAATATAAATTATCGGTGGAGAGAGAAGACAAAGAAAGCCAAATAATCCATATCACTCATGGCTATTCAAAGGATAAGCGACCAGACTTGAAACAATTTGTCTTGAATCTAGTCTGTTGGGGGGATGGCGACATTCCCGCTTTTCTCGAATTAGGAGATGGCAATCAAAGTGATAAAAAAGAGTTTGCTAAACTCTTGAAAAAGTTCAATGAGCAGTGGCAATTCGATGGTTTGTATATAGCAGATTCAGCCTTATACAGTGCCGATAACTTGCAAAAGTTAACCGGCATATACTGGTTATGTTCTGTGCCGAAAACGATTAGAGAAGTGCAGGATGTGGTCAGTCAATTAGCCTCGGAGCAATTCATCACAACTGATTTAGAGGGCTATCGTCTTACCTCCTTAGAAAGTGAATATGGGGGAGTCAAACAACGTTGGATAGTGGTAGATAGCGAGCAAAAAAAGCTTTAGACCTCAAACAACTGACGAAGAAGACAGAGAAAGCAACGGCTCAAGCTCAAAGACAATTAGAACAATTACAGCGTCAGGAATTTGCTTGTCGGGAGGATGCTTTAACCGCCCTGAGCCGATGGGAGAAGAGTTTAGAATGGCATCTTCTTCAAGACCTAACTGTCGTCGAAAAATGTCATTACGGTCATCGAGGTAAACCCCGTCCCCATGAACAGCCCATTCGTCGTAGCTATCATGCCCAAGCCACTTTCAGCCTCAATAGTGCGAAAGTTCAAGCTTCAGAGCGGGCAGCAGGACGTTTTGTCTTGGCGACGAATCAGCTAGATGGAGACTCTTTGAGCGATGAGCAACTGCTTGTCCACTACAAGCAACAGCAAGGGGTAGAGCGAGGTTTTCGCTTCCTTAAAGACCCTCTGTTTTTGGCGTCCAGTGTTTTTCTCAAAACCCCTGAGCGGATTATGGCATTGAGTTTCATCATGGTGTTGTGTTTACTGGTGTACAGCTTGGGACAACGTAAACTGAGACTGGCTCTGGCAGAGCAGGAGGAGACTGTGCCTAATCAGTTGGGAAAGCCGACTCAGCGTCCGACACTGCGTTGGATTTTTCAGACTTTGAGGGGGATTCATTGGGTTGTACTGGATAATTGTCCCCAAATAATCAATCTAACGCTTGAGCGAGAGAGGATTTTGCGCTTTTTTGGGGCTACTACTTGTCAGTATTATCTTTTGTCATAATGACTTTTCTTATTTTCTTTGTTCTTTTTTTATGTACGGAATGTGGGATATAGGTATATAGGTATATAGGAGAAAAAGTCATGCCCCGATTAGCCCCCAAAGAGTTAAAGTTGGAAGCAAAAGAACGAGAACATCTAGAAAAACTGATAAATCGTCATACAACAGAGCAGCAAATTGCCTTAAGGGCAAAAATAGTGCTTCTGGCAGATGAGGGAGAAAATAATCGAGAAATTGCTAGAAAATTAAAAATCAGCCGAAAAATGGCAAGTCAATGGAGAGAAAGATGGATAGCAGGACAGAAAAGTGAAATAGAAATAACAGAAAGAATCAAAGATGCTGAACGTAGTGGAGCACCCGCCAAGTTTAAACGCGAACAAATCTTGAAGTTGTTCAAATTAGCCTGTGATGACCCAAAGAATTATGAGCGTCCGATAAGTCACTGGACAGGACGAGAATTAGCCGAGGAATTAGTAAAGCAAGGAATAGTGGAAAGTATATCTCCTCGACAGGTAGGAAGATTATTGGAAGAAGCAGATATTCATTGGTGTCAACTTAAGCCAAAATGCCTACTCACAAAAGATTAGCCTAAAAGCAGGCGGAAGTAAGAGTAGGCTGAAAAAAAGGTTAGTATATAAAAAAGTGAGCAAAAAACAAATGGCAAGACAACATCCTCGGAGAAAAGGAAACCCAGACTTACGTCGTAAGACAAATCAGCCAGGGGTAGAAATCCCTGAAATAACAAAAGAGTTGTTTGAATTACTAGAACCCACAATGTTTACACCATTAAAATATTTACAGGGAACTCATGAGAAAATGATGAGAGATAGGGTGTTAAATTTACCAGTAATGGTGGCATTAGTGTTAAGTATAGTGTATCGTCAAATAGCGGGTATAAGTGAAGCGGTAAGACTGTTAGAGGAAGAGGGATTGCTATGGGTAGCATCATTAAAAGTAAGCAAACAGGCAGTATCAAAAAGAATGATGAATGTGCCAGCCGAAATATTTGCAATATTACTAAAAGGAGTGTTAGAAAAAGCAGCCGAAAAAGGGAAGAAGCTCCAAGTAGGAGAAAAATGGGAAAAAATAAGAGAAAAGTTTAGTGCAGTGTGGATAGCAGATGGCTAAACGCTAGAGCAGATAAGGAAAAATATGAAAATAAGTAAAGAAGAAAAGAGTAAATTGGGGGGTAAAATAATGATGGTAGTGGAAGCCTTTACCCAAAGACCCGTTACTTTATGGTACACAGAAAATGATAAATCAAATGATAAAATATGGTGTAAAGAATTGGCAGCTAAATTACCAGAAAATGGTTTAATTCTCGTAGATATGGGATTTTTTAGCTTTGTGTGGTTTGATTTGTTAACAGAAGCTAAAAAGTTTTTTCTAACCAGATTTAGAGCGGGTACATCTTACAAAACCAAACAAGTATTGTCTCAAGGTAGTCATTACAGAGATGAGATTATCATTATGGGAAATTACCGTTCTAATCCTTGCAAGCATCCGGTGAGATTAGTCTCAGTATTATGGGGAACAATCTGGTATCAGTATTTAACAAATGTGTTGTCTCCCGAACAACTGTCCGCCGAAGAGGTCTGTGATTTATATCGAAGACGATGGACAATCGAAGAAGCCTTTTTATTAACGAAAAGACTTTTAGGACTAGCCTATTTATGGGTAGGGAATAAGAATGGTGTCCAAATCCAGATTATTTGCACTTTGATTTTCTATACGGTCTTAAATCAATTGGTAGGGGAAGTGGCGATTGCTCTAAATCAACCGAAAGAAAAAATCTCAGTAGAGATGGTGTTTCGGAGTCTATACTATGTAGCGAAGGCTATTGCTAGAGGAGAAAAGCCTGATACAGTAACCTATCTGGCTGAACGTGCTAAGTTATTTGGTTTGGTCAAAGCTGAGAGAAAGCGACATCGAGAAAAGGCCGCTCTCAATCAACAAATTTGGGAACCCATTCCTTTAAGTTGACACGGATGTTCCCCCCGAAGCCAATGCAGAATTCGTCTGTTGCATGGAAAATGTGCTGAATATTTACAAACGTCCTTATGACCCCAAGCATCCCGTAGTTTGCTTTGACGAAACCAACAAACAATTGGTCAAGGAGAACAAAACGCCCTTAGTTGCCGAATTAGGACAGGTAGAAAGGTATGACTACGAATATGAACGGAATGGGGTGAGCAATTTGTTTATGTTTTCTGAACCCCTAGCTGGATGGCGACACGTAGAAGTAACCGAACGTCGTACTAAAAAAGATTATGCTCATCAACTGAAATCTCTGGTCGATATTTATCATCCAGAAGCCGAAAAGATAACACTTATTCACGACAACCCGAATACCAATGTTCCCTATGCCTTATATGAGACCTTTGAAGGGTGCGACCTTTAGTTGATAAAAGCTGTTGTAATCAGGGTTCTACAGGGAACCCATATTGATCAAGTTTTGCCCAAAATTGACTCCATCGTTCCTTGGTCAATACCAAAGCTCGTAGGCTCAAAATAATTCCTGCTCCTTTTTCCTTCCATCGCATCCCTGAACAACATAATCCAGCAATTCCAAATTCAGAATGTAGTCAAAGATACAAAAGGCTCGATGTATTTACTGGCAAGGGTTTTGCTATGAAAATTGCCAATTAATCAACTAGGAAGAATTCGAGACAGCGAGAGAAACTGAGTCGTCAAGCATAAAATCTAAAAGATGATGCCAGCTTTCAAAGAACAGATATTTGGTCAAAGAGAGAATATCTTGAAAGAATCCCTTACGAGTGCCGCGTTGGACGCGAATTCTCTGGTAACGTTCATCAACCAAACCTAAAACCGTGTGCAAGAGAAAAGCCAGCAAATTCAGGGTAAGCAAAACAGAGGCGAGGTGTTGTTTACCATGCCCAAAATTATGCTCTAAGTGATAGCCTCGATTTTTGAGAATATTGTGATTCTCGTTCTCAGTACGCCAACGAGTCCGTCCAGCACGACAGACATCAAGAACGATGTGAGGGGTGAGAAAATGATTGGTAATCCAACTATTGTGATAAAGAAGTTGAGCATCGGATTCGCGGTGGATTTTTAGCTCACACCAGTTAACCAACAAAGCAGGCTGTTGGTCTCGCAGGGGAATCTGATTGAGATAACGGCAGTGCCAAATCTCGAAATACTTCCCATTCCAACGTCGGTGTTGAGTGGTTTTGACTTCTCCATTAGCTTCTAAATAGGGCTTGCTGAAAAAAGCTGAGACCTTTACGGAGAAAAATAGTAGGCGAATTAAGAACCGCTAGAATGCACGAAAATAGGGTAGAATGCCTCAAAACCATTGCATTAAGAAGAGAGAAAGCAGATGTACCGAAAGCAACAGTACTCAATTGAAACACCAGAAAACTTGAAAAATCTGTTCGGCGGGCAGTTAGACGAAGAAAATCGTTGGATAGAAATGTCAAAAATGATTCCCTGGGAAGAATATGAGGAAGAATATGCAAAAAACTTCACAGAAAAAAAAGGAGCCCCAGCCAAATCATTTAGAATGGCATTAGGAGCATTAATTATCAAAGAAATTTCAGGAAAAAGTGACAGAGAAACAGTAGAACAAATAAAAGAGAACCCTTATTTACAGTACTTTATAGGAATGGAAAGCTATAGTAGCAAAGAAGCATTTAATGCGTCAATGATGGTTCATTTTCGTAAAAAAATAGGAATGGAATTAATAAATAAAATTAATAAAGAAATAGAAAAAAAGCGACGGGTGTAGCGTCAGAAAAAAAAGAAAATGAAGGAAAGTTATTGTTAGATGCGACTTGTACACCAGCAGATATAAAATATCCAACGGATATAGGAATATTGAATGATGCCAGAGAAAAAACAGAAAAAATAATAGATAAGCTGTATGAAGAAATAAAAGAGAAAAGGAAAGAAAAGCCGAGGACTTATAGGGAAGTGGCAAGAAAAGAGTACTTAGCCATAGCAAAAAAACGTCGTGTGTCAAAAAAAGAAAGAAGAAAAGGAACAAAAAAACAACTAGGATATATAAAAAGAAACTTGTCTCATATAGAAAAAATGATAGAAGAGGGAGCAAAGTTAGAAAAACTAACGAAAAAAGAGCAAGAAGAGCTTGTAACGATAGGAAAAGTGTATGAGCAACAGTTAGAAATGTATGAAAAAAAGACAAATAAAGTAGAAAACAGAATTGTGAGTGTAAGCCAACCTCTCGTGCGTCCAATAGTGCGTGGAAAAGCGGGAAAAGCAGTAGAGTTTGGAGCTAAAATATCGGCAAGTAATGTGAATGGCTTTGTCTTCTTAGACAAATTAAGTTGGGATAATTACAACGAATCGGGAGATTTACAAGCGCGAATAGAAGAATATAAAAGGGAAACAGGATGTTATCCGGAATCGGTTCATGTGGATAAAATCTATCGAACAAAAGCGAATCGAGCTTATTGTAAAGAAAGGGATATAAGAATGAGTGGTCCCCGATTGGGAAGACCGCCGAAAGAGGTGAGCAAAGAAAAAAAGAAAGAGGCACGCTCAGATGAAAGAGTGCGTAATGCCATTGAGGGTAAATTCGGACAGGGAAAGAGGAAATTTAGTCTTGGTCGAGTGATGGCCAAACTACCTGAGACCTCGGAAACGGTAATTGCGATGAACTTTTTGGTAATGAATCTTTCTACTCTACTTCAGAAGACAAAAAGTAAAAAGTTGTAGAGTCGTTTTTCTTGTGAAAAATGGTGTTAATTTTCCTCTCTTTTGTGAGGAGTGATTTGTGTTGACCTTTTTAGACAGAAAGGAACAATAGATTAAACAAAATCTGTATTTTGATTTGTTTCCATAAGGATAAGTTATCTATGCTTTTTCAGTCCATACTTCCCTAACCCACATTTCTTTCGTTTTTTGACTTTTTCAGCAAGCCCTAAATAGTTTAACCATTCATAGAGTGTGCTGACTTTTCCCGTTAAGTGCGGATTGCAAGCTGCCAGCCTTGGCAAAGGTCATGCAACTTCAACCAACCGCGCCAAAGGACTTGGATACCGAGAGGAGTTTTACGACGATGTTCAAGATAACCACCAAGAAAAGCAACAGACTCGACAGCCCAAGCAACAGTCAAAATAGGGGGAAGTTTTTGAGAGGCGGCTGCTTTTAACACCTGAAGTTGAAGAGGATTAAGAATTTCAATCGCGAGAGCATCGGGCTGGGTACGATGAAGATAAGTAACGTGTAAAAGTTCAACAGCAATGACACTTAAAAAACCCAAAAGAGTTTTCATTCCATCAGAGGCAAGTCGATAACGCTCACTCTGACAACCAGACTTAAGGACTTTATGAAATTCTTCAACCCGCCATCGGTAGGTGTACCAACGAAGAATAGTGACAGCCATCTCAATAGTCTCAACAACTTCTGTAGTCAGAAGCATCCAAGATAAAGGAGTTTCGCCTTCGGGACAATCGATTTCTGTCGCATAAACAGCATAGACATTCAACGGGTCACGATTATCAAAACGATAGGGAGTTCGTAGATTAACTGAGCAAAATCGGACGGCAAGCTTAACCTTCCGTGCTTTTCTTTTTCCTGTACTCGGAATCTCGATTTCTTGATGAAAACGAATCGGTTCTGATTCCAAATGTTGCCAAAGTCGTTCACTATTTTTGTCTAAACTACGATTATGAGACGCTCTGACCAGCACTCCTGTATGCTTGAGTTGACGCACTGAGTCAAAGACTTCTGAAACATCTCCTTCTCTGTCAAATACATGAATTACCCTCGTTGAACTTTCTACCTGTTTCTCACAGGTGTTTAGAGCCTCTACCCATTTGTAGGATTCTTTTTCCTCAAATGGTCTTTGACGAGCTGCTTTTCTTTGTTCTTTCTGTCTTTCTTTTTTCTGCTTCGCCGTTTCATCTGTTGGGGGCTTTTCTTTTACCTCCCTATTCCACAGTTTTTGCCATAATAAACCTAATACTTGTCCTTTTTCTGGCTCAATTGCTAAAGCACTATGCAGTATTAATCCATTCCCTCCTTTTCCAGTCGGCCCATACCCTTCCCTTTTTTCCTTGATATTGCGATAATCTAAGAAGGTCGTATCTCCGACTGATAGCATTATCTTATATTCTTCTACGGCGGCAGTTGTCATTTCACAGTGCGGCTCTATTATCTTGACAAAGTCTGTTTTCGGATTCCCAAAAATTCATAGGCCCTCTTTAACTCGTTTCCTCCCTTAAACACTTCTGATAAGGCTTTTCCAAACCCCTCACTTAACTTTTTCCCAATCGAGAAGGCACGATTGTTTAGCCTCTCGTCTCCCAATTCACAACTGGCAAAGTTTTTTGTCCACCATTCCAACATTTTTTGACCTGCCCTTTAAGATTTTCTCCATTTTACAGTCTCATACTCCCTTCATCCTTTGTTTTTGAAATTTGAACGATAAGCGGGATGATGGCTTCAGAATATTTTTTTCCTGTCAAGAGAATCATTACTCAAACCCTTGCCAGATAAAGCCTCTAGAAGTTTGCATTGCTGGATTTTGGACTTAACGGGAAAAGTCAGATAGAGTGTGGGATGAGAAGTCGGTAAACAGACGAAGATAAAGTTGAAATCGTGGTCGAGACAGTGCTGACAAGTGGGCTGACGACTGTACAAGTCATCCCCTAGCAGAGTTATCTTCTGTCCCGCAAACAAACTAGCATGGTTACTTATCCAACGTTTCGCCGCATTTTGCTCACAATCTTGCTTTTCAGAACCGTCTTGAGGGGTAATATACTGAACACGGTCACAAGTTGCGAATTTAAAAAATAAGAGATAATATAGTAAAAATAGAAAAAGTAGTCAAGAGGCTGAGAAATGATTAAGTTAGAATTTACGGAAGAAGACAAAAGACTGTTGTCTTACGGTCGGTTTAATTACCCGCATCCTAGAGTACAGCTAAAGATGGAAGTTTTATGGTTAAAAAGTCAGGGATTATCTCATCAAAAAATTGCTCAATTCGCAGGAGTTTCAGTAAATACGGTGACAAGCTATATCCGTGATTATCAAGAGGGCGGGATAGAAAAACTAAAAGAAATAAAATTTAATCGCCCGAAAAGCGAGTTAACAGAGCATCAAGGGACAATTGAGGCATATTTTGAGTCAAATCCACCAGCAAGAATAAATGAAGCAGTAAAAAGAATAGAAGAATTAACGGGAATAAAAAGAAGTCCAACGCAAGTCAGAAAATTTTTAAAGTCAATAGGAATGAGGTTTCTAAAGGTGGGAACATTTGCATCAAAAGCAGATGTAGAAGCTCAGGATAGCTATAGAGAAAAAGAACTAGAACCAAGGCTAGAAGAGGCAAAAGCAGGAAAAAGGGCAGTTTTCTTTGTAGATGCCTCTCATTTTGTAATGGGAGCATTTGTAAATTTTATATGGTGCTTCAAGAGGATTTTTATTAAGTCACCATCAGGGAGAAAACGTTTTAATGTGTTAGGAGCATTAAATGCAATTACCCATGAAGTAATTATGGTAACGAACAGTTCTTATATTACGGGAACTCAGGTTTGTGAACTCCTAGAAAAGATAGCAGAATTAGGACTATTAATACCGATTACGTTGGTATTAGACAATGCTCGTTATCAAAAATGCCGAATTGTGCAGGAGTTGGCAGAATCATTAGGAATAGAGTTACTGTACTTACCTCCTTATTCTCCTAACTTGAATTTAATTGAAAGACTGTGGAAGTTTGTGAAGAAGAAGTGTTTATACGCAAAATATTATGAAGATTTTACGCAGTTTTCTGCAGCAATTTCAGGATGTCTTGAAGATGCTAACGTAAAATATAAGGAGGAGCTTGATTCTTTGCTCACCTTACGATTTCAACGCTTTGATAAATCTCAGATTATGAACGTTTGAAGTATAAATTCAGGGGGTAAGGAAAAAACTGATTCATGGTCTGGGGAAACAATCACGGGCAATAATGCCTGATGGAAGTAGGTGACTTTTCCCTGTTTTGACGTTTTGGTTGAACAGCATGGACAATTTACTTTTTCCGAACTGTAGTAATTTGTCCCATCCATTGCCACTAGAAGATTTCCCCTCAATATTTCATAGGCTTTCAAGAATCCCATGCTCCTCAATGCTTGGTAAATTAACCCAAACAAAGGGAATAGACTACTCGCTGCTACCCCATCCACAATGTTGCGAATCTGTTCTACTGTTGGTATTTTTTCTAGTCCAAACAAGCTCTGAGCATTATCTCGCCCACAACGGCTGTTAAGCTGACGTTGGTACTCTAAAAATGACTCATTTTGCATAAAAAAGGCGGCAAATGCCCCCAGTATCGTCTCTCTTAGACTATATTTCGTTGCATTACTAACCGAACGGGGGTCATCTATCTTCCCAATGACCTCGTTTAAACAGTGAACGATTCCGTCAAAACTTAGGTCGTTTACTTCCATCTTTCTCTCTGCAAAATCAGTAGACACTTTTCTCTTTATTCATAACTTCCTATAGGTCAAAGTTTTTCTGTCTCTATTTATACCATTTGAATTTGGAATTGCTGCTGAATTTGTGTATCTAAGCGATCAATGTAGTCTAGCAAGATTACAGTGGGATATTCTTGACCTAGAGCTTGCAATTGTTGAACAAATTGGCGCAATTCTTTCATAATCATGGTACGACACAGCTTCTCCCATACATCGTTCAGTCTTTTACCAATGTTAAGCTGTCACACATTGAGATTGTATAGTGATTTTTCTGAAAGCTCTGTAAAAAGAGGCTTAAGCCCCTTGCCTGTAGGTATTTTAGATGATTAAAAACTTATCAAGACATAACTTTAAAAATTGCTTTAAGAATCTTGACTTTCTCCCCCCCTCATGTTAATTTACTCATAGTGAATGTATTTTGAAATCAACTCAACTTTCAAGTTTATGAAAAAGCGATTGTTCGGAACCTACTCTCTGATCGCTCTCTCGATCCCTGCGACACTGTTGACTCTTGCCCCTAATGCTCAAGCGATAGGACGGGTCTTGGGTTCAACTGCCACTACCAATATGGGTACATTTACTAGTGGAAGTCCTCTCTCGAATCTTACTAATCAGAGTGGATTGTCTGCAACCTATACGAGTGGCACAACGGATTTTGATAGCTATGTTAGTAACACCACTTCTAACTCTGTTCAGGGTTCTAGTATACTTCAAACGTTCATAATCTGAGATTTATCAAAGCGTTGAAATCGTAAGGTGAGCAGAGAATCAAGCTCCTCCTTATATTTTACGTTAGCATCCTCAAGACATCCTGAAATTGCTGCAGAAAACTGCGTAAAATCTTCATAATATTTTGCGTATAAACACTTCTTCTTCACAAACTTCCACAGTCTTTCAATTAAATTCAAGTTAGGAGAATAAGGAGGTAAGTACAGTAACTCTATTCCTAATGATTCTGCCAACTCCTGTACAATTCGGCATTTTTGATAACGAGCATTGTCTAATACCAACGTAATCGGTATTAATAGTCCTAATTCTGCTATCTTTTCTAGGAGTTCACAAACCTGAGTTCCCGTAATATAAGAACTGTTCGTTACCATAATTACTTCATGGGTAATTGCATTTAATGCTCCTAACACATTAAAACGTTTTCTCCCTGATGGTGACTTAATAAAAATCCTCTTGAAGCACCATATAAAATTTACAAATGCTCCCATTACAAAATGAGAGGCATCTACAAAGAAAACTGCCCTTTTTCCTGCTTTTGCCTCTTCTAGCCTTGGTTCTAGTTCTTTTTCTCTATAGCTATCCTGAGCTTCTACATCTGCTTTTGATGGAATTGTTCCCACCTTTAGAAACCTCATTCCTATTGACTTTAAAAATTTTCTGACTTGCGTCGGACTTCTTTTTATTCCTGTTAATTCTTCTATTCTTTTTACTGCTTCATTTATTGCTGCTGGTGGATTTGACTCAAAATATGCCTCAATTGTCCCTTGATGCTCTGTTAACTCGCTTTTCGGGCGATTAAATTTTATTTCTTTTAGTTTTTCTATCCCGCCCTCTTGATAATCACGGATATAGCTTGTCACCGTATTTACTGAAACTCCTGCGAATTGAGCAATTTTTTGATGAGACAATCCCTGACTTTTTAGCCATAAAACTTCCATCTTTAGCTGCACTCTAGGATGCGGGTGATTAAACCGACCGTAAGACAACAGTCTTTTGTCTTCTTCTGTAAATTCTAACTTAATCATTTCTCAGCCTCTTGACTAATTTTTCTATTTTTATTATATTATCTCTTATTTTTAGAATTCGCAACCTGTGACCGTGTTTAGTATAATTGGTTATCAGCTTTGAACGTCACGACAGGCTTTGTTACTTTTGATTTAGGAGCATCCTATGACGTGAATGCTCTCGCACTTTGGAAGCTCCAATCTGGTAATACCAACGCTGTTCGTAACTTTAGTCTCTATGCAGATACGGATGCTAATACTAGCTCTCTAGGGACTTTGTTGGGCAATTTTAGTGCAGTTAACGCAGCGGGTGCTCCTAGTGCGACACAATCCCAAGTATTTAATTTTGCGACTACCAGCACCCGATATATTCAAATGAATATTACCTCTAATGCAGGTGGCGCACTAGCTGGGATGAGTGAAGTCGCTTTCCGTGAATCTGCCACGCCTGTTCCCTGGGAAACGGATGCACTTCCCGTCATTGGCAGTGTGCTTTTCTTTGCGGGCGGAGTTTGGGCAAAACGTAAATTAGCCAAACCTCTTGACAAAGAATAAATTAATTGATCGCTAAAGGTTAGTATAAAAAAATTAAGGACAAAATCACGATCAGAGTTGTCCTTTTTTATTGCCTATACACGCGACAAAAATTATTGAGACCCAAAATTAGCGATAATTCGATGAATTGTCTCTACTGAAATATCCCCCTGATCTGATTTTGAATAAACCGTAATCAAAACAATTTGAGTATCTGTTTTTAGATAGTAAATAAAACGATAACCTCCACTTTTTCCTTTTTGATTATTACTATTTTTAATCCGAACCTTAAAAACAGAGTAACCCACGTCTGGTATCTGATCGCCAACCACATTACCCGCCTGTAACGCATCAATAATGGGCTGAATATCAGAACGAATGTTGCGATAGCGTTTGGCTAAAGAGCGTAAACTCCGTTTAAATTCAGGTGAGACTTCAATTTTAACTATTTTTGAGTCATTCTGCATCAATTCCATCCCAAAGCTGTGAAATAGGAATTGTATTACCTGTCATTGCCTCCTGCCATCCCTGACGAAAACTAGACTCAGCCGATGGTAATGTCACGCTTTCACGAAACAAACGAACAATCTGCAACAAATTGGGTAAATATTCCTGGGGGGTTTGTTCAATTTCTTGAATGGTTTCCTCCAAAACTGTTGGGTGCATCCCACTTAAGATAATACATTGACACTCAAAAGAGGAGAGTGATTGAGATAAGCACATCGTAGCCGAAGAATACGAGAAACATTATGAAGATGCCAACGTGCTCCCGACAATTTAACCCTAGCTCCCACCTGTTTAATCTTAGACTCCACATCACCAGAACCAATCACAATACCAAGCTGTTGATAGTATTGGTAATCAGGGATACGCTGATAATGCTTCGTCAAATAGGCTTGAAAATTCTTTGCCCTCTTGCTTTTGACTCCATCAAACGCATCTATTGCCTTGTTCACAAAACCCCGCCACAGTAAATGCTCCACTGCTTCTAGCCGTTTGAGAGAGCCACCCACTTTGAACAGATTCTCCTTGAGATGATACCAATCCAACACCTCTCGTCGTATCAGCCACGATTGAGTGGCGAAACTCTCTACCGCATTCCAGATTGCGGGATGACCATCTCCCAAAAAGGTCACTATTGGGGACAAAGGTTGAACATTGCTCCAATTCTTTAAGCCCTCTGGGTCTTGGAAAAAGGCTTCACAGACATTGCCATGAAGACTCACCAGTTTATAATCTCGCCACTGTCCCCCTTCCTTCTCCTCGCCCCGCAGACAAATCTTTCCCCCATCTATACTGACCCCCGCACTCTCTGACTGAGCTTGAGCTAAGGGCAGTTCTGTCGGGTGTGACCTTTAGTTGATGAAGGAAAAGAAAAGTGTTAACATGAGATGAAAAGTGACAAAGAGGAAACAATGATGACAGCAAAACTAATTAATGTAGAGGGTTCAAAGATAAAAATAGAACTAACATTAGAACTCAGTCGTTCAATGTTGGATACAGAAATAAATATTCAAAAAGGCTTAAACGAAGTAGGTTGCATCGCCAGCAAAGAAGCCTTGAAATATTTAGATACAGATGGTTCACCCTTAAAAATCGGTGAAGAAATCTGGAAGAGTAAGGGAGAGCAACCGAAAGAATATCAAACACCTTATGGTGAGGTTATAGTGAATCGTCATGTATATCAGCGTTCACCTTTGAGGAAAAACGTATTGCCCCTTAGAAAGAGAAGCAAGGATAATCATAACATCAACGCCATTATTGGCAAAACAGGTATCCTCAAAAATGTCAGGGATGGCAGGCAAAGAGGTGAAAAATGATTTATTAGAAAATCATGGTAGAAAAGTAGCGCTATCCTATATCCAAAGATTGAGTGAAGCAGTAGGAAGTGTGGTACAAGCAAAAGAAGAAGCGTGGAGTTATGCCCCGCCCAAGGAGGATAGCCAAATTGCAACAGTGGGAATAGGATTAGATGGAACCTGTATGCTGATGTGTGAGGATGGCTACCGTGAAGCAATGGTGGGAACCGTTTCCCTATACGATAGTGAAGGCGAACGTCAACATACAATCTATCTAGGTGCGGCACCAGAGTATGGAAAAAAGAGTTTTCTAGAAAGATTGGAAAGAGAAATTGAGCGAGCGAAAAACCGTTATCCAGAGGCAACATTGGTCGGGATAGCAGACGGGGCAGAATCAAATTGGAAGTTTTTAGAAAAGCAAACGGAAGAACAGATATTAGATTTCTATCATGCCTCTGGTTACTTAGGTGCCTTGGCAGAAGCGTTGCATCCGAATACCGTGTCAAAACAAAAAGAATGGTTGACTGAAAATTGTCGAGAACTCAAGCATGAAAAAGGAAAAGCAGGAGAACTGCTAAATCTGATGAAAGAAGTCAAAGAAGAAAAAAGTCATTCTAAGAATCTTACCGAGAAACTACAAGCGGCGATTACTTATTACGAGAATCATCAGCATCAAATGGATTATGCTGAATACATAGAGAAAAAGTATCCGATTGGTTCAGGTGTTACGGAAGCAGCTTGTAAGACGTTGGTCAAACAACGATTATGTTGTTCAGGGATGCGATGGAAGGAAAAAGGAGCAGGAATTATTTTGAGCCTACGAGCTTTGGTATTGACCAAGGAACGATGGAGTCAATTTTGGGCAAAACTTGATCAATATGGGTTCCCTGTAGAACCCTGATTACAACAGCTTTTATCAACTAAAGGTCGCACCCGTTCTGTCCGTTCTACCAAGCGATGTAAACTGCTATGTCCTACTTTTATCCCCATCAACTCCTCTATATCTTCTTCTGCTTGTTGGTAGGATGTTTTCGCACTGGCTCTTAGACAGCATTTCTCTAAACCTGGACTTAAGACGATTTTTGGCGACACCTTTAGTTTTCTGGCTTGTTTTTGGCTTATTTCCACTTCTCCGACTAGGGTTTTGATTTTTCGCTTGTTTCCAGACCGTTTTTTTCCCCCTTCTGAAAAAAAAACTCCCCCATTGTTGGCCCCACAATTTCTAACATCTGGGTTCTGACTTCTACTTCGATGCTTCCAAAGTCCTTCTGTTTCTCTGGTTCCGTATATTTGCGCAGGATACGGGCTGATTCGGTGAGATGCTGTTTTAACAGTGCTTTTTCTTCTGGGGGAATCGGTAACATACTTTTTTCGCTCATCAGTTTTTTTCCATTTTACCCCAGATTCTATGTACTACTTTATCCGGGATGTACCCAAACTGTTTTCTTACGAGTACCATCAGTAACAAAATCTAAGTCGTTCATTGCCAGTTCGTCTTACTTATTAAATTTGAGTGCGATTTACTACTAGAATACAATTTTATTGACAAGGCGATCGCATTTAAAGCATTAGCCAATTAAAAAGCTCATCAATACTGAACTGATAGAAAAATGACTTGCCCAAAGTGGAACAGGAATGATGCTTTCGGGATTATCTAGAATTTTGACCTGTTGTCCTTTTTTATTGCTTGATCATAAAATCATATTTCATCAGGGTTAATTCCCAGCATTTTTAATCTTTCTGCTAACCGTTCTACTTTTCGTTCAGCTTCTTGTTTAGCGACTCTTTCTTGATTGGCAATTAAACGTTGCTGATTGGCAGCTAACCGTTCTTGATTCGCTATCATTTCCGCATTAATCGCTCTTTCATTAGCTGTTAAATAGCGATCGCCTGAAGCAGGATACCAATAAAGCCATTCCCGATACCAAGCAATATGCTCTCCCTTTTCATAACCCAAGGCTAACTGAATTTCTGGCAACCAAACGCGGTTATTTTCCATTTCCAGCAGTTCATACTTTCCTGATATGAGACGATAGATTTCCAACCTTTGTCGCTGCTTAAAACGTCCTCTTCTGCCACTCAGGGGATTGTAAATCGCGTAATAAAGAATACCTAGTTTTTGATAATCTGCTAACTTATCTTCATATTCACTGTTATATTTTTCGGAGACGACTTCTAAGGCTAAAATCGGCATAATATTCTTTTCTTCCCACAATACATAACTCAATCTCCCCCTTTCGCCCGTATCATGTTTTACCCCAATAGACAAAAAACCATCAGGAACGATCACCGGTTCTTCAGGATTGTAATAAATTCCCATATCCACGCCAAAGTACCAATCATCACGATTTGTCCAAAGTTCGGCTAATAAGCTAAGTAATAGATTGGGAATGTCATTCTGTAGTTGATTATCCACGGGCGTTTCGTCGGAAGAGGGTAGGTCTTCGGCGGTGGGAAGAGTTTGATTTTTGTTATAGATGAGGTTAACCATCGCTCAAGCCAGATATGGGAATTGCAATTATTCTAACAGAGGTTATTATTGGGCGATCGCGCAGTGTGCCTACAGCATCGCGTCAAATTAAAGCATCAACCAACCAAAAAGTTCATCAATACTGATAGAAAAATGACTCGCCCAAGGGGGAACAGGAATGATGCTTTCGGGATTATCTAGAATTTTGACCTGTTGATTCGGTAAATAAACCAACACCGTTTTTTCCTTGGGATCAATTAACCAGCCCATTTCGGCTCCATATTCCAAGCAGTGTAAAATATTTTTAATGACTCGAATTGGACTTTGATCAGGAGATAAAATCTCGATCGCCCAGTCTGGAGCCAATTCAAAAAGATCGGCAATTTCACCCGAAGCATCACGGGGCAGACGATCCAAGGTGAATACAGAAATATCTGGCACAATAGAGCGATTTCCAAAGGTACAACGAAGTTCAGCAAAAGCCAGCCCTTGAGCTTTCAAAACCTGGTTAAGCTGTGCCGCGAGTAAGGTTTGTAACAGGCTATGCTTTCCTTTGGGCATGGGCTTTTGTCTGATAATACCGTCGCTATATTCCTGGGTGGGCTTAGTTTCTGGTTGATCTAAAAATTCCGCCAAGGAAATTAATTTTGTTGGAGTTGCAATCATTTCCGCACTCACTAGGGATAATTTCAAAGATAGTCAATCTCACCTGTTAAGTTTAGCTTTTCCCCGATATTGTTACCATGAAGCTTTAAAATTTCTTCAAAAATCTCAATTTCTCGATATAGCTTTAAAATTGCTTTAAAAATCTTGGCTTTCCCCCTCCCCCCTATGATACAATGAGCCAAATTCGCAACACTGTTTTTTTTCAAATAAACTCAATTTTGCTCATCGAAAAACCAACTGTTCAGAACCTATTCTCTGATCGCCCCTATCTCCCAGTCCCCCAGTCCCCCAGTCCCCCAGTCCCCCAGTCCCCCCGTCCCCCCATCTCCAACTAACCAAGGCGGGAAAGAACCGTGTGCAGAATCGCGGCTTCTAAACCATTTAAGCTTTGATAGAGTTGATCTTCGTTGCGTTCTCCTGCCTGCCAGCGAGCCAGGGCTTGAGCTAATTCAACCAAACCATTTTCGGTGAGATATTCTAAAACGGCTTCTATTTGTTCCTGAGCCGAGGAAGATTGACGACGTAGAAGTTGAGCAAGAAGGCCCTTTTGACGTTTGACTTGTTTAACTGGACAGTGGGAAGTTTATGGATGCCAGATAAGGTAATGACTATGCGACGAAAGTAAGCATATCAGGGCTTGGGGAAGAGGCAAGTTTAGCGGTAAGGAATTTAGGCAAAAGCAGACTGGGTGGACTTTGAGGAAAAATCATTTGGGCTTGATGTTGAAGGGCTAGTTGAGCAATCCGTTCACTAGGGTAGCCATGGGATGGTAATGTCCGAAACCATCGAGGAAAATTAGCCCAAATCCCCTGGGGTAACTCTAAGGCGAGAATTTGAAGTAGCCCTAAAGCAATGGCATTAAGGTTAACAAAACGCTCAAAGGCTTCTACCTTGTTTAAAATCTGAGTCTGAACAGCTTGTGGATAGTCACTGAGGATAAGATTGCTGGGCCAGGTAGGTAAAGTAGGAAGACTCTTAAGCCAAAAACGATAGGCAAAGCTGCCCAAAAGATGGACTAATTGACGAAAAGTGACTTCAATCTTAAATCGGAGACCGTAAGCGGCAATAATCTCAGGTCCAGTCAAACAGAGATCAGTAGAAAGCAGAATCAGTCGTCGTCCGTTAGGCAATTGGGTCAGAACAAACTTGACGAGCTGATGGGGACTATCCCAGTGGAACTCAAAGCACTGATAAGAAACCGTGACTTGTTGACCATAGAGCCAGACTTTAGCTGTCGGAAAGTCCGCCGCCAGAGCGAACAGCTTTTCTAGTTTTATCGAACTCCCCCAAATCCGTGGTCGTCCTCTCCCCGTCAGCGTCGGCACGGAACAAAAGGGGGCATAGGCGACGGTGGAGCAACGCACTCTTGTGATTAGATGCAAGGCGTTCTGGCGAAAACTTTTGAGCACTGGTTCGCAAGCAAAATAAGCATCCAAAATTACATAACTCCCTGCCTCTGCGTAAGTAACACAAAGGTCAGCCATTTTTGTCACCAGGCTCGTCTTCACCTTTTTTTTGCCTTTTCCCTCCCCCTTCTCGGTTGCTTTGGACTTGATGCCATCGTCTAGCCGCAACACTAAGGGCAAGGCAAAGCAGGCTTTCCCTACTCCCACCAAAATACTCAAGGCATTGAAGTAATGACCCCTTATCCACTCTGGCTTGGACACATCTTCCGATTCTTGGTGTAGTCGTTTTACACCTGGCATCTTGCGTCCTTCTTTCCCCACTTTGATGCCATCACCCACATACACCCGTTTCCCTTTAATTCTGTATAGACTTTCATGCTGACTTAGCCACTTTGACCATTGTAAAGTTAGTCCTTCGACCCTAAACGCCTTGGAATCAAACCAATGTAGAGCCTGATTGTAGTAGCTCTCTGTTCAGCCAATGGCATTGACATAGCTAGTTATTGCGCTGGGTTGGCTGTTGAGCACTACTCCCCAGACTAACAGGATAAACCATTGGAACGTTGCTTCTCGGCTAAAGGCTGGACGGAGATTATTGAGGATTTGCTCTAGTCGCTGACATAGTTGCATAATTGATAGATAGCACTGGCTATCGATTTTCTTATATCAGCCAGTTTCGGACATAACGGCACTCTTTTGTATCGGATGTCCGATTTTCTTTTCTCCACTTACACGCCTCGAGAACTTCCCACTGTCCAGTTTGGAATTGCTGTATCCGTTGGTTAGAGATTGACGGCATTCAAACTATCGTTAATTTGACCTCCAAACACAAACATATTCTTTCCTTTCTTGGCTCTTCATGTCAAAAGTACTACTTTGTCTCTTGACTTACCTGCGGAATGTGGGTTATACTTCAAACGTTCATAATCTGAGATTTATCAAAGCGTTGAAATCGTAAGGTGAGCAAAGAATCAAGCTCCTCCTTATATTTTGCGTTAGCATCTTCAAGACATCCTGAAATTGCTGCAGAAAACTGCGTAAAATCTTCATAATATTTTGCGTATAAACACTTCTTCTTCACAAACTTCCACAGTCTTTCAATTAAATTCAAGTTAGGAGAATAAGGAGGTAAGTACAGTAACTCTATTCCTAATGATTCTGCCAACTCCTGCACAATTCGGCATTTTTGATAACGAGCATTGTCTAATACCAACGTAATCGGTATTAATAGTCCTAATTCTGCTATCTTTTCTAGGAGTTCACAAACCTGAGTTCCCGTAATATAAGAACTGTTCGTTACCATAATTACTTCATGGGTAATTGCATTTAATGCTCCTAACACATTAAAACGTTTTCTCCCTGATGGTGACTTAATAAAAATCCTTTTGAAGCACCATATAAAATTTACAAATGCTCCCATTACAAAATGAGAGGCATCTACAAAGAAAACTGCCCTTTTTCCTGCTTTTGCCTCTTCTAGCCTTGGTTCTAGCTCTTTTTCTCTATAGCTATCCTGAGCTTCTACATCTGCTTTTGATGGAATTGTTCCCACCTTTAGACACCTCATTCCTATTGACTTTAAAAATTTTCTGACTTGCGTTGGACTTCTTTTTATTCCCGTTAATTCTTCTATTCTTTTTACTGCTTCATTTATTCTTGCTGGTGGATTTGACTCAAAATATGCCTCAATTGTCCCTTGATGCTCTGTTAACTCGCTTTTCGGGCGATTAAATTTTATTTCTTTTAGTTTTTCTATCCCGCCCTCTTGATAATCACGGATATAGCTTGTCACCGTATTTACTGAAACTCCTGCGAATTGAGCAATTTTTTGATGAGATAATCCCTGACTTTTTAACCATAAAACTTCCATCTTTAGCTGTACTCTAGGATGCGGGTGATTAAACCGACCGTAAGACAACAGTCTTTTGTCTTCTTCCGTAAATTCTAACTTAATCATTTCTCAGCCTCTTGACTACTTTTTCTATTTTTACTATATTATCTCTTATTTTTAAAATTCGCAACTTGTGACCGTGTTCAGTATAGATGCAAGGCGTTCTGGCGAAAACTTTTGAGCACTGGTTCGCAAGCAAAATAAGCATCCAAAATTACATAACTCCCTGCCTCTGCGTAAGTAACACAAAGGTCAGCCATTTTTGTCACCAGGCTCGTCTTCACCTTTTTTTTGCCTTTTCCCTCCCCCTTCTCGGTTGCTTTGGACTTGATGCCATCGTCTAGCCGCAACACTAAGGGCAAGGCAAAGCAGGCTTTCCCTACTCCCACCAAAATACTCAAGGCATTGAAGTAATGACCCCTTATCCACTCTGGCTTGGACACATCTTCCGATTCTTGGTGTAGTCGTTTTACACCTGGCATCTTGCGTCCTTCTTTCCCCACTTTGATGCCATCACCCACATACACCCGTTTCCCTTTAATTCTGTATAGACTTTCATGCTGACTTAGCCACTTTGACCATTGTAAAGTTAGTCCTTCGACCCTAAACGCCTTGGAATCAAACCAATGTAGAGCCTGATTGTAGTAGCTCTCTGTTCAGCCAATGGCATTGACATAGCTAGTTATTGCGCTGGGTTGGCTGTTGAGCACTACTCCCCAGACTAACAGGATAAACCATTGGAACGTTGCTTCTCGGCTAAAGGCTGGACGGAGATTATTGAGGATTTGCTCTAGTCGCTGACATAGTTGCATAATTGATAGATAGCACTGGCTATCGATTTTCTGGCGTTGCTGACTTGAGGTATGAATCTCTAAAGATGCAATTTTTAAAACATTGACTCACACTGGTTTCTAGATGTATGCAAAATTCTATTTCATACCCTGATTAAGCAACGCCGATTTTCTTATATCAGCCAGTTTCGGACATAACGGCACTCTTTTGTATCGGATGTCCGATTTTCTTTTCTCCACTTACACGCCTCGAGAACTTCTCACTGTCCAGTTGTTTAAAAGCATCCACAATGGTTTCGATCAGGGGAATAAAGTGTTGCAGGTGGTGGCGGCAAACGGGAGCGGCGAAGTAGCTTTGACGCTCTAAACGGCGATAGTGCTGGGCAGTGGCGGTTTCTCCCTGTTGGGCGGTTATTTCTGCCAAAATTTTGTAAGTGTTCCAAATTTTGGTGGTATTGGGGTCTAGAGTTTGAGAAATAGCCAGGGAGTCCTCGGCGGCTTGGCGGGCTTCGGGGAGACGATCGCGGAATTGTCGCAAAAGAGCAGCCAGGTTACTGAGGGCTAGGGATTGATTAAAGCGATCGCCTGCATCCTCAGACCCTTGAATTGCCTTGCGATACCAAGCCTCGGCACTGTCCAGATTTCCAGCCGTTTTATTCAGCGATGCTAATTGATTCCAAGTGGTAGCGGCTCCATTTTGCCCGCCGATCATCCCCTGTGATTCCTTGATTCGGGCGGATTCACGGTAGGACTGGTCGGCTTCTGCCCATTGCTCTGCTTCTTGATAAACTATGCCCAACAGATGCCAATAGATGGCTTCGCTTTCGGGTTCACCGAGTTGCTGAAAACGGCTGAGGGCGACCTGGTAGCGTTGCGCGGCTTCCGTTAGGTTTCCTTCCTGTAGAGCTAAAGTACCCAGTTGTCCCAGGGTGACAGCCTCTCCTCGTTCATCCCCTAATTCCTGATCAATCGCCAAGGATTGTTCGTAGGCAGTGCGGGCGGCCCCATAGTCTCCCATAGCCGTCAACACATCCCCCAAATCGGTTTGTAAATTGCTGATCTGTCTTTTTACGCTGTCATTGGACTCTAACTGTTGGGCAACGGCGATCGCTTGACGGTAATAGGTAGCGGCTTCTGGCGATCGGCCTTGATGCTCTAAACATCGCCCTAAGCGATTTAAGGTTGCACAGCGTTGATAACTGACGGTTTCTCCCAAAGCATTCAGAATATTCTGGAAAACGGCCTCTGCTTGTTGGGTTTGTCCCGTTTGCCGTAACCGTTCCCCTGCATTACTTTCAGCTAAATACCAATCATCAGAACCAACTTCACCGCTCTGTTGCGAGGCTCTTTCTGTGAGGGCTTGGCGAGTCTTATTCAGCCCAAAAAAGTCGAGAAATTTGTTGAGTTTATCCACAAAATCTACGGCCCAGTCTTCATGCAAACTAAGGGCTTGATCCACTGCAAAGAGCAGGTTGGGCAGTTCCCGTCGTACGATAGACCGCGCAAAGTCGGGATTTTTGCGATCTTCATTGTACAAATAGCGCGACAATTGATAATAGCGTTCTCGGTGTCGGGCGAGGAGTTGGGTTTCTTCGGTGGTTGGGGAAGAGAGGGAGGAGCGTAATTTGAGGAGGAGGACGGGGGCTAGGGTGGGGTGAAATTTGATAAAGGGAGGATTAACGCCTGGTACGGCTTCTAATTCAATTAAGCCTGCATTGACTAAGGATGTCCGCAAATTTAACCAGGTTGATTGATCAATGTCGTCTTCCCAAGCTCTGGTTGCGGGTAAAGAGTCCAATAAATCGGTTAATTGTTGAGGATCGGCTGACAGTTGCGCTAGGGCTTGAAGGGTCTCTGTCGGTAGGTCAAAGGTCTGTGTAACTGCCTCTAGACCTTGACTTTGCAATAGTTCTAATAAGCTTCGTAATTGATCATTTTGAATCTCTTGATCGGTTTTGCCTAAACCCGTAATCGCTAACAAATCATCCTCAAAGGCTCCTCCCTGAAACACGCCTAAACGGGGTAAGAGGGCCTTGGCTTGCTCGTCCAATCGCTCTAAGGACAAATTCAAGGAAGCCACTAAACTTTGATCCTTCTCCTCTAGATTACTGGTGTCCAAAATCGCCTGGTGCAACGCCAGCCCCAATTCCCCTAAAGGACGGGCTTTTAACTGGGGAACCAAAACCTTAATGGAAAGGGGATGAAAGGCGACTAAGGCCAATAAATCCAGTAAATCTTCCCGTGCAGGAATGCCATAGTTGGGTTCGGGGGGAAATTGCATTAAACGTTGCACATAGTCCAGGGCATCCTGAGCCGCTAATCCGCGCAAAGTCAAGAACCGATGCTTTAAACTTGTACTGGAATAATCGGGATGACCCAACTCAGGGGAACGAGTCGTCAAGAGGAGCCGCGTTTGTCCCACTTCTGACCAGAGCTTGGCCGCCGTTAAGAGGGACTGGAGGGCAGTTTCGGGCAGGGCTTCCAAATTGTCCAAAATGATTAGGGTAGGGATTTGGGCCAGGACGGGGATCACCGCTTCGGCATCCAGAAAACTGTGCTGGAGAACGGTGGCCAGGGTGGCAACGGCGACGGCTAGGGCATCTACGCTTTGAAAGTTGGCATAGTCCACAAAACAAACCCTGCTGAACATTCCCGTTGTTTGTAACCAGGCTCCTGCTTCGATCGCCAAGGAAGTTTTGCCCTGACCACCAAAGCCAGATAGGGTGATGCGTCGGGTGTTTTGGGTGAACCAGCGATCGATTTTCCAGAGTTCGCGGCTCCGTCCGAAAAAGCCTGCTTCGGGTTGTTTGGGAAGATTGTGGGGATCCCCCTCAGTTCCCCTTGAGAAGGTTTGATCCCCCCCAGCCCCCCTTGATAAGGGGGGAGAATAGATGTCTGTGCTTTGAACGGGGGGAGAATAAGTGTTTGTACTTGATAAGGAGTGAGAAGATGGATTTAAGGTTTGATCCTCCCCTAGTCTCCCAGTCTCCCCGTCTCCCTTAACCTCCCCATCTCCCCCAACCTCCCCATCTCCCCCAACCTTCCTTAAAAAGGCAGGAGAATTGATAAGAAGGGGTACATCTTGGCCTGATTGGTAGAGGGCGGGTAGGAACCAGTCCTGGAGTTTGAGGGTGATGCGTTTTTGGCCGCGTGGGCGTTCTCCTCGGTCGGGATTGCGGATGAGATGACGGCGGGCATTGTCTAAGGATTCGGCGATCGCTTTACCGTTGGCCAGATTTTCGTAAAATTCCCCTAATAACTTTTCGGTGGAGTCAATCAGTACGGAATAGGTCATGGCGATAATGCTGGGAATGCCTGTTTTCGCTAAACGCACGGCGATCGATCCCAGGGCTTCTTCATCAACGGACTCCTCGGAAGTCCCGACCATGCCAGACTGACAAGCCGATAAAAAGACCAAACTTACCGCCTGTTGATGGAGCATATCTCCCAACTTTTCTGCATCAATTAAGGCCCTTTTGCCCTCCTCTGTTTCAAAGACTAAATAGCCCATATTTTTACGATTGACCAGGCTATTTTCTCCCGCTTTTGTGCCTGCGTAAGCCTCTGGAAAAACCATTTTTGCTTCTTCAAAATAAACTCCCTCCGCATCAAACACCCCATGCCCATCAAAATGCAAAATATCTACCTGGGGAAGGTCAGTATTTTCTAAACGTTTAATCAATTTATCGAAGGTTGCTGGCCGCAAAAATTCCACCGTCACCTGCTCAATTCCCTTGACCGCTAAGGCATTGAGTACCGCTTTCGGCTCAGTCCGAGGATCAAGAAAACCAACATCATCGGGCCGACTAATGACAAACAGTAAATGTAACTAATTTTTAGGATTAACTGTAAAGGGTCGTCTGCCCCCTTTTTTCAATTTGCGACGAATAGAAATACGCGGATTTTCGTTAAATAAATAATTGCCCTGGGGATCATGCAGTAATTCCCAGGGTAAAGCCAAAATTTTAGGATGTTCTGCATTGAGAGTGACGACGCGCCCCTTTTCTCGACTATCCTGAAAAGCATTAAATAGCCGTTGAGCATCCCTCGCGCTAAAAACCTGATTAAATAACGCCTTACCCCATTCCTTTAACTGAGCCGCAATCTGTTCCGCACGGCGATCGTCCACTTCCGTCATGTACCCAGTGGAATAGGTTTCTACATACCAGCGCAAATCCTTTTGATGCTGTTCCGTCCAGGGTGAGCTAAAGGCGATCGCTTCTGAGGTTTCGTCATCAAAGCTAACGGTGACTTGATCGGCAGTCGTAAAATTGAGGGTTAATTCCAACATCGGCTTCAGGTTGATTCTGTTCTTAAAATTATACCTGCCAACCTGTTAAATGTGAAAAGTGCGATCATCTTATAAATACGAGAAGGGCGATCGCTGCTTAACCCAGGAGAAAATCAGTAAGGTGAGAATTGAAATTGTTGTGAATTTGCCCAGCCTTAAAAATGGCCATTTTCCGACAAGAAGCGTATAATCTGAAGATGGCTACGGAATTCAAATCAAGAGTACGATGAAAGATGACATCAAACAAGTTAACGATGTAGCCAAAATTTTCAAGATGACAAAGATACAAAGAAAAGAATTTGGTGTATTCTTAGAACAGGAGAAAAAACGAGGAAAAGTCGGTTCTAAAAATGATAGAGGAGATTTCACTTATACTGAGCTACAGGAAAAAGCTCGTGAATTTCTTAAAGATGGGTAATCATTAAATTCACACATAAAAATAAACTAAATTTCAATTTCATCAAATATTATTTTGTGAGGCTTGACCTAATTTACCTTATTTATGAAAATTAAAACCGATAGCGACTTAAAACTTCTAGAACAAAAAATACGACCTATCATTGGTCAAGTTTGCTGGCAAGCAAGACTGGGTTATGGTGGTGAACTTTGCTTAGAAATTGGAAAGAAAATTCCCTATAATTCTCCCCTTTTAAGAGATGAGTATAAAGGTGAATGGCAATTTGGGTCTAGAGGTTCCAACTGGAAATTAGTCGGAGATGGATTTATTCATTTCAATAATTTAGAAAAGGAAAAACTATCATCTAAATTAAAGATTATTGAAGGCACAAAAATCACGAAATTTGCAATTGCAATTCTACATAAGCCTCATAGGCCTCGTTTCTCTGAATTGATCATTGAATTTGATGAGAAGTATATTCTGGAACTGTTTATAAGTATCCATACTTCTGATGGGACATTCATAGGTTTCAACTCTTCTGATAGAGATCTGCGAGATATGAGTTACTGGGAGTTATTTATGCCTAATAATCGAATTATTGAGTTCTATCCCGATCTTACTTGGTCGGATCAGCCATCTGATGTTCTCGTAGAAGAACTAGTTAATACCTAGAAAAACGTCAGATTTTGTAGGCGATCGCGGCCAAGGATGTAACGCTGAAAGAATTAAAGCAAAATTTTGGCATTCAGATGTCTCAATCTCCCGCTTTTTTTACGGAATGGTTAGAAGCTTTTACGCTCCTAAGTGAAGAAGAACGACATTTATTAGACCGAGTGAAGGCTAACTTTCAGGAACTAATGGAAGAGCCACCCATGTTAGAAAATACTGTGAAGATGGTTGTGCTTGAGCCTTTGCTGGATCTTGCTGGTTTGTATCACAAGCCATTTCGGATTGAGACCGAAACAAGTGTGGCATTGGAAATGAAAGACGAAGGCGCAATCATTCGAGGAAGAATTGATGTATTAGTTATAAAAAATCAACTTTGGTTATTGGTTATTGAATCAAAACGCAGCGATTTTGCCGTAACAAGAGCAATTCCACAAGCCTTAGCTTATATGCTGAGTAATTCGGAAATGGTGCAGCCAACATTTGGCATGATTACCAATGGTAACGAATTTTTATTTTTGAAGACTTCACAAAATGACTATGCAAATTCACGGTTATTTTCTTTGGTAAACCCCAATAATGAGCTTTATGAAGTATTACAAATACTAAAATATCTAGGCTCAAAAATATGTATGTAAGCTTTGCGATCGCGTTTGAGGAGAGAGTTATTGATTCTATTCCAAAATTACACTGTCTAACCTGTTAAATGCCAGAAAGGCGATCAACTAAAATACGAGAATGGCGATCGCTCTTTTAAAATAGAAATAACTTTTTTGACTAAGATTATGAAAGCAATTGTAATGACGGCAGCCGGTAGTCCTTCGGTTTTAGAACTCCGCGAAATCCCTAAACCGGAAATTCAGCATCCTACCCAACTTCTGATTCGCCTCAAAGCGGCTGGTTTGAATCCCATTGATACTAAATTACGCCAACGGGGAACCTTTTATTCCCAGGAAATGCCAGCGATTCTCGGTTGCGATGGGGCTGGAGTGGTGGAAGCGGTGGGTGCAGAGGTGACAACGTTTAAGCCAGGGGATGAAGTTTATTTTTGTGCAGGAGGATTAGGTAAAGCCGGAACGGGAAATTATGCGGAATACACGATCGCTGACCAGAATTCCGTCGCCCTGAAACCTCGAGCCCTTTCTTTTGCCGAAGCCGCCGCAGTCCCCTTAGCTCTAATCACTGCCTGGGAATCCCTTTACGACCGAGGACGACTAGAAGCAGGACAAACAGTTTTAATTCAAGCGGGTGCAGGGGGCGTGGGTTCTTTAGCAATTCAACTGGCAAAATTACGAGGTGCAACGGTTTTTACCACCGTCGGAACCCCTGACAAAGAACGACTTGTCCGCCAATTGGGAGCCGATCGCCCCATTTTGTATCAGCAAACCGATTTTGTGGAGGTGATTTTGGCAGAAACCGAGGGTCAAGGGGTGGATCTGGCCTTTGATACGGTGGGCGGCCAAACCTTTTTTAAGACCATTCCAGCCGTTAAAGTCTATGGAGATTTAGTCACCATTCTGGAACCAAATAGTGCGTTAGGTTCCTTAAAAACGGCCCGCGATCGCAATTTACGGATCAGTTTAGAATTAATGCTCACCCCACAACTATTGAATTTAACGCCAGCCCTTGATCATCAAGCCGATATTCTCAAACAATCGGCCCAATGGTTTGACGAGGGTAGATTACAGATTCACCTTAGCCAGACCTTTCCCCTCGAAGAAGCGATCGCCGCTCATCAATCCTTAGAAACGGGTCACACAACGGGCAAAATTGCTTTAACCATTGACTAAAAAAACTTAGAGATTAAGTAATAAGAGATTGACCCTTTCCTGGGCGTGAATTTCAGTAACACCAACAGGAATAACTGCCAGGGCATTGGTCCCACGCAAATTAATTAAGTTAGCCGAACTGTGACTACCCGCCGCTACCTGAAAATCAAAATAACCAGAGGCATTAACTGTCACCGTTCCCCAGAGGTAGGTTTCCCGTTTACCATCACTTTTTAACGTCGTCAGCGATCGCCCTTGAATAAAGCTAGGATGCCAGCCGGTCGCTAATCCTGACAATTTTCGTAAGGCCGGTTGGACAAATCGCCAACAACAAACCAAGGCAGAAACGGGATTACCTGGAATGCCAAAATAGAGGCAACCATTGGGAAATTTAGCCACTGTTAAAGGTTTACCCGGTTTAATTGCGACCTGACGAATCAGCATTTCACCGCCCAATTCCTCTAAAAGCGATTCGATATAGTCGTAATCTCCAACGGAAACCCCACCAGTGGAAAGTACCAGATCTGCTGCTTCAATCGCCTGCACCATTTTGGCTTTTAACATTTCTCGGCGATCGCTAACAATTCCCAACGCCAGGGGAACGGCTCCTTGCGCCTGTACAAAAGCGGTCAAGGCTGATTGATTAGAATCCACAATTTGCCCTATTTTTAGGGGTTGCCCTGGACTCACCAATTCATCCCCCGTCGAAAAAATAGCCACCTGGGGACGACGATAAACCATCACTTGCGTCACCTGAGTTGTGGCGAGAATTGCCATTTCTGCGGCCTGGATAGGGCTTCCTACGGTTAAAACGGGTTCCCCTGTTTGGCAATAGTCTCCTCGACTCCGAACAAATGCCCCTTTTTTTTGAGGCGCAACCAGAATAATGACCTGTGCAGCTTGCGTTTTAGTTTGTTCCTGCATGACCACCGTATCTGCTCCCTCTGGCATCATGGCTCCGGTAAAAATGCGGGCAGCTTGACCTGGCTCTATCTTGTTTTGTGGTTGCCGACCGGCTGGAATTTCTTCGACAACGGTTAATCGGGTTGGGTTTTCAGGGTCTATCCCACTCACATCCGCAAATCGAACTGCATAGCCATCCATAGCCGAGTTATCCCAATCGGGAAAATCCCAGGGACTGAGCACCTCTGTCGCTAAAATCCGATTCATTGCCTCTCCTAGCAGCAAGATTTCTGTCTCTGTAAGGGGTTCAACGTGATCAAGAATAAGTTTTTCTGCCTGGGCAACCGATCGCATAATATTAATGACAAAATAGGTCAAGAGGCCAAAATAGGAATACCGACAAGAGTTAGAACAATGAGGTTCAAAAATGGGCGATGACGGGCTCGAACCGCCGACATCCTGCTTGTAAGGCAGGCGCTCTACCAACTGAGCTAATCGCCCTCAATTTCACTTTGCTATCATAACATAGACTAATTTACTTAAGCAAATTTTTTCTTGCTGTCTTTTTATTGGCTCCAACCTAATGGTGAATAATGCCTTCTGGTCGAACTCATGATCGCATTACCTGGTATTTGACCCCTGCGATGGCAGGCTTCAGCTATCTGATCACTCATCAAGAACATTTGACCGTTTTGGCAACGGGGGCCTTTTTGTTTAGTGGCCTAATGTTTGGCCCTGATTTAGACATTCATTCTGTCCAGTACAAACGTTGGGGATGGTTGCGCTGGCTATGGCTCCCCTACCGTAGGTTATTGCGTCATCGTTCTCTATTTTCTCATGGGCCAATTATTGGTACTTTTTTGCGAATTTGCTATCTGGCAATCGTCTTAATTTTGTTTCTAGCCCTGTTGGCCGCGATCGCCGTACTGTTCGGAAAAATCAAATTGCTGGAATTGCCAAGGCTTGCTCAAACAATTGGCCAATTAGGTCGGCGTTATCTCCCAGAAAGTTTGGCCCTACTCGTTGGCTTAGAACTCGGAGCCATGAGTCATATCTTCAGTGATCACCTCGGTTCAAGGCTTAAACGATTACAAGCTTCCCGAAAAAAGACTAAATCTTCCGGTAAAAATCCGAAGCGAGATCAACGTGGCAAAAGACAATAAAATAGCTATGTTGGTAGTGAGTAAATAATTAAATTAATCTTGGCTGACCTAAGTTGATTATTTAGAAAAATTTGACCCACCTTTAAAATCTCGCAAAAATAAGAGGGCGATCGCTTTTAGAATAATTTTCTTGAAGGTAATTGAATGTTCTTTTAACTGATCTTGCTCTTGTTTTAGACTAATTTCTAATGATTGCAATTGCTCGCGTTGGGTTTCTAACTCAATCCTTTGTCGCGTTAATTCTAGATTGGTAGCGGTGATTTCCTGTCTCCAAGTCTCAACTCGTTGCTTCTCCGTTTCTACCACTGCTGCGGACAATGGAGCCTCCGTTAAAGACTTGCGAAGGGTAGCGAAGATCCACTCATCTGCATTATTCAGAGATTGAATTTTTTGATGCTCGTCGATTTCTATAAAAACAAACATCGTGGTGTTCGGCTCGACAGAATAATCTAACTGGGCAGAAAAAGGCAGAAGCTCTGAACAACTCTCCCAGAGGTGATCCGATTTTTTACAAGCTAACAAATATAACTGCTGTTCACTCAAGCAGGAATGGTTAATGATTTGAGCCAGATATAACATAACCAACTGAGTCAATAGAGGAAGCAGAGCAGGATAATCATTAGTTAGAATTTTTAGTTTTTTGCCAATACATTAACGCTCTTTAAGGGCGAATCATAAATGACGATTAATTCAACATAGACTAAAAACCATAACAGTCTTAAAAAGTTTGGAGCAATTGAGATTACTGAAAGCCTTACTCCCCAAAGATGAATCTATAATAAACAACTGGAGATTGCTGTCTATTATAGACTATTTTGAAAAATGACCCCTTACTCTCATTGTTTTTTGACTTTTCTATCGTGATCCGAGTGAATCTACTAGGTTACAGTCAATTTGAAACAAGAGAGTAAAAGAAAGTAATTTTTGATCGGGGAAATTACTGGAGTCGTTGCAATCGTTCTCGTAGAATTTCTGCTTGTTTTTGGGACTCTGCTAAAGCTGCCCTGGCTCCTTCAATTACCGCTTCAGGGGCTTTATTGACAAAACCAGGGTTATTGAGACGACCTTCCAGAGATTTAGCCTCATTTTCGATTTTGCCCAGATTTTTAGCTAATTTTGCTTGTAGATTGGCGAGATCAACTAAGCCCGAAAGGGGAATAAGGACTTGAATTGTGCCTACCACTCCAGCAATACATTGCCGACTTTCCTGAGCAAGCTTTTCCGTAATGGTTAATGACTCAATTTTAGCCAAATCCTGAAGATAAACTTGTCCAGATTCTAGCGTTATCCGTTCTGTCTCGCTTTCACTCTGAAAAATAACGGGGACTTTAATACCTGGCTTAATATCCGCTTCAGCCCTGAGATTACGAACGGTACGGATAGTTTCAAAGATTAGGGTAAAAGATTGCTCTAAGGATAAATTAATACAATCCTGGTTAACCGTCGGATAGGATTGCAAGGCTAAAAAATTATCGTTTTGCTGGGAGAGGGTCTGCCACAATTCCTCGGTGATATGGGGCATAAAGGGATGAAGCAGTTTGATAATATTTTCTAGTACCGCCGCTAGGGTTTGTTGAGCGACTAAACGCGAGGGGTCACTGCCATCTTTCCAAAGACGGGTTTTTACGAGTTCGATATACCAATCACAAAAATCGCCCCAAATAAATTCATAGAGTCCTTTGGCGGCTTCTCCTAAACCATAATTCTCGATATTTTCCCTAGTTTGAATAATGACCTGGTTAAGACGAGATAGGATCCAGCGATCGCACAATTCCAGTTGATTAAGATCAGTTTTGCCTAATTGTTCAGGAGTTTTACCCTCCAAATTCATCATCACAAAACGAGCCGCATTCCAAAGTTTATTGGCAAAATTACGGGACGCTTCCACCGATTCCGACTCATCGGTTACTCGATTATATTGCAGACTAATATCCTGACCTGCTCCAGCCACTTCTCGAATTAAGGTATAACGCAGGGCATCGGTTCCATATTTATTAATCAGCAGTAACGGATCAATGCCATTGTTGGCGGATTTAGACATTTTTTTGCCATTTTCATCCCGCACTAGGCCATGAATATAAACATCCTTAAAGGGCATTTCTCCCGTAAAATGACCCGCCATCATCGTCATTCGCGCCACCCAGAAGAAAATAATGTCAAAACCCGTTACTAAGGTCGTTGTCGGATAATAGGTTTCTAAATCTTTAGTATTTTCAGGCCAGCCCATCGTTGAAAAAGGCCAAAGTCCTGACGAAAACCAGGTATCTAAGACATCGGCATCTTGCTCTAGTTTTACCTCATCACCATATTGGGCTTTTGCTTGATTCCAGGCTTCTTCTTCACTATGGGCGACGATAAAAGGAGTATGATCCGTTACTTTACCGTTAGTTTCGCTGACGACATACCAAGCCGGAATTTGATGACCCCACCACAGTTGTCGAGAAATACACCAATCCTTAAGTTTAACTAACCAATCTCGATAAACTTTACCCCAACGTTCAGGCACAAAACGAGGAGAATTTTCCTGATCTAAACAAGCTAAAGCTTTACTGGCTAAGGGTTCAATCTTGACAAACCATTGGGTTGATAATAACGGTTCAACAGGAACTTTACCGCGATCGCTGTAGGGAACCGTATGTTTATAGTCTTCAATTTTAACGAGAAAACCCTGTTCCTTGAGGGCATTGACAACATTTTTTCGCGCCACAAAACGATCTTGACCGACAAAACTACCGCCATTCTCATTAATGGTTCCGTCTTTATTCATCACATTGATAAATTCCAAATTGTGACGTTTCCCCATCTCAAAATCATTGGGATCATGGGCGGGGGTTACTTTCACGCAACCTGTGCCAAATTCAGGATCAACTAATTCATCAGCAAAAATGGGAATTTCCCGACCGACTAAGGGCAATTTAATCGTTTTACCAATTAAATGTTGATAACGGGCATCATTGGGATTAACCGCAACCCCTGTGTCTCCTAACATAGTTTCGGGACGGGTTGTTGCAACGACTAATGAGTCACTGCGATCGCTTAAAGGATAACGAAAATACCACAAATGACCATCAACTTCAGTATTTTCAACTTCTAAATCTGATACCGCCGATTGGGATTCTGGACACCAATTGACTAAATAATTACCGCGATAAATTAAGCCCTCTTCATAGAGTTTAATAAAAGCCGTTTTAACCGCTTGGGATAATCCTTCATCCATCGTAAAACGTTCCCGTGACCAATCCACAGAAACCCCTAACCGCCGCAGTTGATTAACAATCGTTCCCCCTGATTCGGCTTTCCATTGCCAAGCTTTTTCTAAGAATTTTTCTCGCCCTAGATCATCCTTATTTTTACCTTCGGCCTTGAGTTGTTTTTCTAAAATAGTTTGTACCGCAATACTGGCATGATCCGTACCAGGCAACCAGAGGGTATTATCCCCTTTCATGCGATGATAACGAACCAAAGTATCAATTAAAGCACTTTCAAAGGCGTGGCCCATGTGCAGACTGCCCGTAACATTCGGCGGTGGAATGACCACACAAAACGGTTCTCCCCCCTGCTCTGGATTCGCTTTAAAAACTTGCTGGGTTTCCCAGGCTGTTTGCCACTTAGCTTCGGCGATCGCGGGTTCGTATTGAGTGGAGAGGGGTTCAGTCATCAGTTTGGAGGGAGAAAATAACTTTTTGATTATGCCACAGTTGCGAGAAAGGTGTATAAGAATAAGAGCATTAAGAAAAATTTCCTCTAAAATTGCGATCGCCGTTCTTAGATAAAAAAGATAACTTAAAAACTATGGCTACTCCTCATCGGTCATCTCGAAATTTATCTGATCCTTTACGCCAATGGCTTAATCTTAATTGGGAAAGACCTGAACGCTCCTATAATCCTGATGTTCGAGATTTTCTAGCAGATTTATTGGATTATCCCAAAGAGCAAGTCATTACAGAGGATGCAACAGCAGGTGGTTATCCTGATATTAAGTTATTGACTGATGAAAAAATTGCTTGGGTAGTAGGTGATTTAAAAAAAGATGATGCCGAGCTAACAACTTTAAAAGGCAGAAATAACCTTTGGCAGCAAAAAAGAAAATATGTCGAAGGGTTAACTCGTTATGTTTTGTTTTTAACCCCTCATTATTTATGGATTGTTTTACCCACAGGTGAAGCCCTTGAAGATTTTGAAGAACCTTTGAATTTATCAGGAATTACCCTGGCAAATTTAAAATTAAAACTTAAATTTTTATCCCATGAGCAAGCAAATCACCTCAATCAATGGGCAACTTTTATAGAAGGCGAGTTTCCTTATATTTATTTAAAGCTAGATGACCCCCTTATCCTTAATCAATTACAAAGAGATTTACAAAATAGCTTTGCAGAGTTAAATGAAGCGGCAGAGAAAGCCATTCAAAAATTACTATCACAATATGAAGACTATGAAAGACAAAAACAGGAAATTAATCGTAATCTAGTTGATACGGGAGAAGCTAAAAATCGTGCCTTAATGCGACTAGGTAATAAGTATAATTTTGAACGTTTTTTGTTTAACGAAATTCTTCCCCAATTTGAAGATCAGTATGGTAGAGAAGTTACGGCTCAATCCAATAAACAGGCTCAAGAACGGATTCGGGAAGCTTTTATTTCTGATTCTGTTGCTGTTCTAATTGCACGTGTTTTGTTTCTACGATTATTAGAGGATTTAGGGTTAGGTAAAAAAAGACGGTTATCGAATGGGGGCCCAAAGGATTGGGCGGCCTTTGTAGATCATTTAACAGGGGATGCTCGTGCGTTGGTTCAGTTAATTAGTGAAGATGTAGGACGACTTTATCAAGACCCTTTTGAACAAAATTTATTCGATTGGATTTATCGAGCTAATGGAATGTTAGATGAGGCTCTACAGCGTCTCATTTTAAGGTTTAATGCCTATAATTTTTCAGGTTTATCAGAGGAAATATTAGGAGATATTTATCAGTCATTCTTACCAACTGCTAAACGTAAACGACTGGGGGAATTTTATACTCCTGCGTCCATTGTAGATTGGTTACTTGATCAAACGATTTTTAGTCATGAACCTGATAAGATTTTAGACCCTGCCTGTGGGAGTGGCTCATTTTTAGTTCGTTATGTTCATCGAGTGTTAGATGATGCAAAAAAAAGAGGATTAGAACCGAATGATATTTTTAAGGAATTGCAAGATAACGTTTGGGGATTTGACTTAAATCCTTTTGCCGCTTTTATTAGTCATTTCCAATTAACCTGGGCATTGCTAAGGTATAAACAACAAACTACGCCACCGATTATTCATATTTATAATCTTAATAGTGTGCTTAAAGATGCGGATTTAGTGTCTTTGTTGGGTGAGCAATATCTATCCCCTGGTTCGGTGGAACGAGATAGTGCAAAATGGAAATATATTGTTGGTAATCCTCCCTATATTCGCGCTGAACGGGTTAAATATAGTGATGAAATGCGTGGTCTATGGCAACAGATTTGGGGACAAAATGCGGATACAGGGCTAGTTTTTCTCTATCGTGCTTTAACGGAATCTTTAGAAGAAGGTGGATTTCTGGGCATGGTTGTTAGTGGTGGCTATGCAAATTCGGAGGCGGCGGCAAAGGTTTGGAAATTGCTTTATCCTAATCGGGGTGCGGCTTTAAGGAAATTAGTTTGGTTAGAATTCACTGATAAGCCTATTTGGGATGTGGCTCGCGTTCCTTTAATACTGGTAATTGAAAGAGTTTCAGCAAAAGAAAATGATAAAATTGAACTTTATGTTCCTTCCACTTGGCCAACTAAAGAAAAACCGATCAAAATTAAATATAAAGACTTTTTTGACACCAAGGTAAGTCCAAGAGTTACGGCCATTGATCCTAGTAATACTAATGAAGGACGTTGGGGAGATTATCTTTTACCCCTGCTAAATCCGAATGATATTTCTATTTTAAAGAAACTTTATCCTAATGGGAATAATGGCAGTAGCAACACCATTGTTCCGTTGAAAGAAGCCGTCGCTCAACAAGTAAGCCGTAATAATCGTCCTTTTTGGTTTACTTATGGAATTCAACGCGGTGGCGCAGATGTTACTCCAGAACGAACAAGTGAAAATTCAATTCAAGTTATTGCTGGACGTGGCTTATCTATTAGTTGGTACGGAGAGCCTGCGGGATGGGTTGATTTAGATATGATTAGAGAACGTCCCAACGGAAAGTTAAGTTTATGGGCAGAGCAAAGACCGTCTTTATTTTTAGCCGTAACTAATATCGGTTCCGCACCTCTCGCTACATTAGTTGATACTCCATCTATTGCTGCCCTTGACACTCTTATTATTGCTTTACCGAAAGAAGATAATTCAGTTTCGATTAAAGCAGTTGCTAGTTATCTTAATAGCAAATTAGTTCGATTTTATTGGGCTGTACGTTTAAGAAGTGGTGTTATTCAAGGATATTATGCCCATATTTATCCCCGAACTTTAGAAGCTTTGCCCTGGGTTAAAAACCTTGATCCTAACCTTGAACAACAATTAACTAATAACTATAATGAACTAGCCCGATTAGCCGTGATCGCCAAAAACAATCCCGAAGAATGGTTGTTATCAGAAGTAGAAAATCGGATTCAAGAAAAACGTTATAAATTATCGGAGCGACATTTAGGATTAACTTTTATTAACTGGGGTTCTGATAATGTTACCGTTGCCGAATTAAGTCTAGATCATCAATTTATTCGCTCTGGTTTATTCTGGTTTGAGTTAGTCAATGAAGATTTAGCAGAATTAGTGTTCAAATTACTAACTCTTAACTTGGAAGATGATAGTAAGGTTTCAAAGGGAACTATTCAAAAATTATTAATTCCCCAAGATTATCGGTCGCTTATGCAAGAGTATCGTCAACGCTTAGTCAGTTTTCAACAGGTAGAATTAGACTTTTTTGCGGTTTTAGCCAAAATTGATGAAGCCGTCTATACAATGTTTGACTTAACAGCAGAAGAAAAAGCTCATATTGAACAACGCTTAGGCAGTTTCCCCTTAAATCAACTACAACCCCGCTATCCCTGGCAAACCGTTAAACCTCGACCTATCAAAGCCTATACCGAGGATAGATTTGCGTAATTTTATTGTAAAGCGATCGCCCTCTTACCAACCCAAAAATAACAGTTTGTATCCCTCAACAAAAGCTTATCTGATATTGCAGCGATCGCGGGGTCGTATTGAGTAGAGAGAGCTTCAGTCATCAGTTTGGAGGGAGAAAATAACTTTTTTATTGTGCCATAAATTGCGAGGTTATATTTAAGTAGACGTTATATTTAGATATTGTAGAATTTAAAGCTAATTAAACAATGGCAAGATAAAGGCTAAAATAATTCCACCAATCACTATGAATTCTATGATTTTCAAGAGTTTACTCAGCCGATTAACCCGAATATCTTTCAACCAATTAGATAGCTTATCTTCACTGCTTTTTTGGGTACTAAACATGGAAATTAACAGAGAAAATCCCCCTATTTTTGCCCCTAATAATAAATGGAATGCTACGCTTATTAACACACAAAACCATGCTGTTAAATGAGCGATATACCAGGGGTGAAAAAGTTCTCCCGCAGGAAGCCATTCTTCTTCCATCATGCGTCCTGTTATAATGGCAAAGGTTATAGAAAACAAGATTAATGTGTTAGAGATACGATGGAGTGATACCCACCAAATCGGTTTACCAATTTCCGTTAAATGCCTCAAAGACTGCTCTTGTACTAAGCGGCGATAGCCAATACGAAAACTGTATAGAGCAAAGACTGGCAGTATTAATAAGAAGGTCAGAGCAATGGTTCCATGAATATCTTGAATAGCGTCTAATCTGGGTAAATTAAGACTTCCCCAGCGTTTGTCATAGGTGTTGTAAACCCCAAAACCCGAAATAAGAGCCGATAAAGTGAGTATGGCGATCGCAGCGTGTAATATTCTTAATAAAATGGGTTGGTAGGGAGTGGCAGGCGACATCTGATTGAAGTTGATACTAAGACAATAATGGCTCAAGTGTAGCAGAATCAAGATTACAAGTGGGCGATCTCCGTTACGATTTATAGGCTTCCATCTAATTGCTCAATAGTTGATTGATTTAGTTCCGATAGCCTAATCTGGCACTGGTATCGTCTGAGTAAATCCGCAAAAATTTATAGTGTAAGGCTTGGAGAAAACGAAAAAATAATTAAAGACTAGACACAACTCCATTCTTGTTATACTATTATTATTGTCATAATATCAAAGGTAAGAGAAAAGGAAAACCATGTCAACATTGAACAAAATTCTACCTGTAAATAATTCGTTGATAGCTTATCCTTGGTCACGGCATGGTAAGACTTCCGCCATTGGATCAGAAGATATCATCAACGAAAAATTTACAGCAAGATATTTTCTGGAGGGTTCATAACTTTGTTCGCAGACATTTTACTATCAAAAAAGTCCTTGCTGTAGTTCTCGGTATCATTCAAAAAGGGTTAACGTGGGAGGAGTTACTTCAACTTCGTGTGTTTTGTTGAACCCCTCTAACTGTAAGTCTTTTTGTCTCCAGCTAGGCGACACCACTGCCCATTATTTTACAAGCTATAACCGATGTATAGCAAACTTCTACAACAAATCTTGAGTGGTTTTGGTCTTTTAACAGGAGCTAGTTACCCTTTTCAAACATTAGCATTATTTTGGCGATCGCCGTCTCTTTTACCCTATATTATTATTCCCCTCTTACTAAATATTGGCCTCGGTATTTTTCTCTATTGGCAATTATTTTCCTGGGAACAAAATACCATTGAGATTATCCTCATCAATAGCCGCGATCAATGGCAGATAATTTACAATCAGTTACCCACTTGGTTGCAGGGAATTGAGATTCTAATTCAGGTTTTATTCTGGGTAGTAAAGTTATTTTTGCAGTTAGCAACCTTGATTCTCACTGGCTTTATTTTAGCCCAGATCGGTGTCTTGCTCGGTGCGCCCTGGTATGGTCGTCTATCAGAAAAATTGGAATTTTTGCGATTAGGCAAATGTTACCTCAAGGAAGTCGGGTTGCTTCGGGAAATACAACGGGCGATCGCTTTTGAACTTAAGAAATTAGTGATCATTATTGGTTTGGGTTTTCCCTGTTTTCTGTTCAATTTTTTCCCAGGCATTGGCCCACTAATCGCTACGATTGGAGGCATTACAATTACCACAACTTTAACCTGTTTAGATTTCTTAGATCAACCCTTAGAGCGTCGTCGCTTAACCTTTCGGGCTAAATTAGGCCTGATTGTTAAAAGTCTGCCCAGTAGTGGGGGATTTGGTCTAACCTGTTTAGGTTTAGTGAGTATCCCCCTCGTTAATTTAGTAACCATTCCTCTCTGTGTAGCGGCTGGAACTTTATTTTTCAGCGATCGCCTTTATCCCCGCTATTTTGCCGAGCTAGAAAGTCAGTCCCCAAATCTTAAACCAGAGCAATTTTAAAGCGTTGCAAAATTGGGCCAATAGGACTTGCCAGAGAAAAGCCATTTCCCCCGGCCGCTAACAAGCCAACGGGTCGCAACGTCGCTGAATCTACCACTAGGGAACCCGAATCTCCCACCTGACTAAAAGGAGTTCCCACATTACTAATCATAATATGATCTTCTAGACGGGCAACTTTAGAGACATAGGGAATCATCATATCGACGGCTGGATCACTAATAATGCCCATTGTTAAGCCCGTCGTTCTGCCATTTTTGCGAACAGATTGATTCACTTTTGCAGCTATGGGATTCGGGTTAATATTGCCAATCCCTTTAATATTAGGGGTGACTTGACCGGCTGTAAAGACCTGGGCGATCGCAGCATCCATAAAATTAGGAGCACCACTAAAATTCATCACTTGAAAATCTGTCAACTGGGCAATCACCTGATTTCCGCCATCACTAATCGCCGGTTGTACGATAAAATCTCCAATTTTTGCCGTGTTAAAATTAGCAAAGATGTGATTATTAGATAATAAAAAATCAGCATTACTACTGCCATCGGTCTTCCGCACTAGACAGCCAATCGTGCCGGGTTTACCGCTTTGATGACTAACGGAAACACCACAAGGTGTGCTATGGGGATTAACCTCGCCGACTTCGATGACATCAGTGGGAATGCCATTAATTTCCTTGGGGATTTTCATTTTCTCAGATAACTCAGACTCTAATAATTTTGCTCTGACATAAACCCGAATAACTGGTTCCTCCCTGGCAATACTTCCCTGGGTTACTTTATGGCCAAATCCGACCCCAACAATGTTACTTCCTTCAGGAATTGCCTGAAGAATGCTAAGTTTTTCAGTCTCAGTAGGGGAGGATTCGGGTTGACCAAATAGACGGGCAATTAATTCATTTTTATAAGCGCGAGCCTGTGCGAGAAATTCTGAGTTCATTAAATTGCTAAAATTGCGAGATGTATTGTTTTTCTAATTGTAGAATAAGAAATCGAGAAGTTGATAGAAAAGTTTGCAATTCGTTATATTTTTACGGGTAGAAATACTTAATCTAGTCTGTGATCTTTTTGAACCGCCACCAAAGCTCATAAAATAAAATCATCAGCCGTTTCTGGGGAAACAGGAAAAACGATGGAATTAAAGCAAGTCATTATCGCTCACAAGGCAGGTCATCCCCAAAGTAAAGCTTGGGCTGAAACCTGTGCTAAGCAACTAGAAGCCCGCAATTGTAAGGTCTTGATGGGGCCGAGTGGTTTTAAAGATAACCCCTATCCGGTTTTTCTGGCTTCGGCAACCGAAAAGATTGATCTAGCGATCGTCTTAGGGGGGGATGGTACGGTACTGGCCGCAGCGAGACATTTAGCTCCAGAAGAAATTCCTATTTTAGCTGTCAATGTCGGGGGACATCTCGGCTTTTTAACCGAACCCTTTGATATTTTTCAGGATACGGAAGCGATTTGGGAGCGTCTCACAGAAGATCGTTATGCAGTACAACAACGCATGATGTTAGAAGCTGGTCTATTTGAAGGCGATCGCCATAATCCTCAATCCGTCAGCGATCGCTTTTATGCCCTTAATGAAATGTGTGTTAAACCGGCCTGTATTGATCGAATGCCGACTTCGACGATTGAAATTGAAATAGATAGCGAGTTGGTTGATCAGTATCAGTGCGATGGTTTGTTAGTGGCAACGCCCACCGGTTCTACCTGTTATACCGCCTCGGCCAATGGCCCTATTCTTCACCCAGGCATGGACGCGATTATTGTTACCCCCATTTGTCCCCTCAGTTTGTCTAGTCGTCCAATTGTCATTCCCCCCGGTTCCAACGTTAATATTTGGCCCTTTGGAGATTATGAGCTTAATACAAAGCTATGGACGGATGGTTCTCTAGCAACAGGCATTTGGCCAGGGCAATGGGTCGGTGTCTGTATGGCTAAATATGCTGTCAAATTTATTTTGCTCAGAGAAAGCTACTCCTTTTATCAGACACTACGGGATAAATTGCAGTGGGCTGGAGCCAGAATTCATTACGAAAATAATCTACCTGTAAATAATTAGTTGATGGTTAGGTAAAATGAGAAAAAGCAAAAACCTAGTTTGTCTTAAAAAATGAGGAAAAATATGAAAGTAACAGTAGAATTCGTAATTCGTGACGATAAGGGTAATATTCTCAGTCAAAATAGCCCATTTCCAATGGAAATAGGAACTCAAAGTTTGTATGACATAGAGGTAAGCTTGCTGACCCAGACACAAAAGGAGTTCACAGAAGAAGCTAAAAAAACTAAATTTTTCGTGTAATGGTACAAGAAAAGTATGTATAAAAACCTTGCACGGTAAGTTTGAGTTTCAGCAACAAAAGTATCAAATTAATAAAAAAGAAGCCAACTACTTTGAGTTATCGGAGCAATTGCAGGAAAGATTTGTGAGTCCTAGGGCGTGTCATCAATCAGCAATTCTCAGTTTTAAGACACAGCAAGCCTTTTAGGGATTTAAAGAACATTTTAAAGGGGGTTTTTGAGGCAATTCTGGGTGTACTGTTATGCCTAAAAGCCTAAAGACTCGTAAAATGAACTTGTTAATCCCGTTGAATTTTACCCCGTATTATAAAAAATTTCAAAACGGCTGACATACTCAATCCGCTCACCGTAAGGCTTTGACTATCCTGATCTATGACAAGGGTTTTGAAAAATGGTATTACGCGAACTAAAACCTGAAACCCTTGCTACAGCGCAAATTTAGAATTGCTGTGCGGAATGTGGGCTATAAAGTCATCACACATCACGCCGCAAAATCATTTTTAGCAGCTTCCATACTATTCAATTTTTCCTCTGTTTAAAAAGTGAAATCAGCCCTCAGATTTTTAGCTTAGTGGAAGTGGTGGTCGCATTGCCCCGAAAACTAGCCACTTAGTAGATACTGTGTTAAGTGTCAAGGGGAAGCAGGCAAAAAATCAGTTTCCTCCTCTAAAACAACGTTAGGAAGAGCCAACTTAGTCTGGTCAAACGGTTTCCCTGACTTGAGAACCCCGTAAACAATCCGAATGAGTTTGTGCATTACAACCCCAACGATCTGCATCTTATACTTCAAACGTTCATAATCTGAGATTTATCAAAGCGTTGAAATCGTAAGGTGAGCAGAGAATCAAGCTCCTCCTTATATTTTACGTTAGCATCCTCAAGACATCCTGAAATTGCTGCAGAAAACTGCGTAAAATCTTCATAATATTTTGCGTATAAACACTTCTTCTTCACAAACTTCCACAGTCTTTCAATTAAATTCAAGTTAGGAGAATAAGGAGGTAAGTACAGTAACTCTATTCCTAATGATTCTGCCAACTCCTGTACAATTCGGCATTTTTGATAACGAGCATTGTCTAATACCAACGTAATCGGTATTAATAGTCCTAATTCTGCTATCTTTTCTAGGAGTTCACAAACCTGAGTTCCCGTAATATAAGAACTGTTCGTTACCATAATTACTTCATGGGTAATTGCATTTAATGCTCCTAACACATTAAAACGTTTTCTCCCTGATGGTGACTTAATAAAAATCTGACTTTTCCCGTTAAGTCCAAAATCCAGCAATGCAAACTTCTAGAGGCTTTATCTGGCAAGGGTTTGAGTAATGATTCTCTTGACAGGAAAAAAATATTCTGAAGCCATCATCCCGCTTATCGTTCAAATTTCAAAAACAAAGGATGAAGGGAGTATGAGACTGTAAAATGGAGAAAATCTTAAAGGGCAGGTCAAAAAATGTTGGAATGGTGGACAAAAAACTTTGCCAGTTGTGAATTGGGAGACGAGAGGCTAAACAATCGTGCCTTCTCGATTGGGAAAAAGTTAAGTGAGGGGTTTGGAAAAGCCTTATCAGAAGTGTTTAAGGGAGGAAACGAGTTAAAGAGGGCCTATGAATTTTTGGGAATCCGAAAACAGACTTTGTCAAGATAATAGAGCCGCACTGTGAAATGACAACTGCCGCCGTAGAAGAATATAAGATAATGCTATCAGTCGGAGATACGACCTTCTTAGATTATCGCAATATCAAGGAAAAAAGGGAAGGGTATGGGCCGACTGGAAAAGGAGGGAATGGATTAATACTGCATAGTGCTTTAGCAATTGAGCCAGAAAAAGGACAAGTATTAGGTTTATTATGGCAAAAACTGTGGAATAGGGAGGTAAAAGAAAAGCCCCCAACAGATGAAACGGCGAAGCAGAAAAAAGAAAGACAGAAAGAACAAAGAAAAGCAGCTCGTCAAAGACCATTTGAGGAAAAAGAATCCTACAAATGGGTAGAGGCTCTAAACACCTGTGAGAAACAGGTAGAAAGTTCAACGAGGGTAATTCATGTATTTGACAGAGAAGGAGATGTTTCAGAAGTCTTTGACTCAGTGCGTCAACTCAAGCATACAGGAGTGCTGGTCAGAGCGTCTCATAATCGTAGTTTAGACAAAAATAGTGAACGACTTTGGCAACATTTGGAATCAGAACCGATTCGTTTTCATCAAGAAATCGAGATTCCGAGTACAGGAAAAAGAAAAGCACGGAAGGTTAAGCTTGCCGTCCGATTTTGCTCAGTTAATCTACGAACTCCCTATCGTTTTGATAATCGTGACCCGTTGAATGTCTATGCTGTTTATGCGACAGAAATCGATTGTCCCGAAGGCGAAACTCCTTTATCTTGGATGCTTCTGACTACAGAAGTTGTTGAGACTATTGAGATGGCTGTCACTATTCTTCGTTGGTACACCTACCGATGGCGGGTTGAAGAATTTCATAAAGTCCTTAAGTCTGGTTGTCAGAGTGAGCGTTATCGACTTGCCTCTGATGGAATGAAAACTCTTTTGGGTTTTTTAAGTGTCATTGCTGTTGAACTTTTACACGTTACTTATCTTCATCGTACCCAGCCCGATGCTCTCGCGATTGAAATTCTTAATCCTCTTCAACTTCAGGTGTTAAAAGCAGCCGCCTCTCAAAAACTTCCCCCTATTTTGACTGTTGCTTGGGCTGTCGAGTCTGTTGCTTTTCTTGGTGGTTATCTTGAACATCGTCGTAAAACTCCTCTCGGTATCCAAGTCCTTTGGCGCGGTTGGTTGAAGTTGCATGACCTTTGCCAAGGCTGGCAGCTTGCAATCCGCACTTAACGGGAAAAGTCAGAATAAAAATCCTCTTGAAGCACCATATAAAATTTACAAATGCTCCCATTACAAAATGAGAGGCATCTACAAAGAAAACTGCCCTTTTTCCTGCTTTTGCCTCTTCTAGCCTTGGTTCTAGTTCTTTTTCTCTATAGCTATCCTGAGCTTCTACATCTGCTTTTGATGGAATTGTTCCCACCTTTAGAAACCTCATTCCTATTGACTTTAAAAATTTTCTGACTTGCGTCGGACTTCTTTTTATTCCTGTTAATTCTTCTATTCTTTTTACTGCTTCATTTATTGCTGCTGGTGGATTTGACTCAAAATATGCCTCAATTGTCCCTTGATGCTCTGTTAACTCGCTTTTCGGGCGATTAAATTTTATTTCTTTTAGTTTTTCTATCCCGCCCTCTTGATAATCACGGATATAGCTTGTCACCGTATTTACTGAAACTCCTGCGAATTGAGCAATTTTTTGATGAGACAATCCCTGACTTTTTAGCCATAAAACTTCCATCTTTAGCTGCACTCTAGGATGCGGGTGATTAAACCGACCGTAAGACAACAGTCTTTTGTCTTCTTCTGTAAATTCTAACTTAATCATTTCTCAGCCTCTTGACTAATTTTTCTATTTTTATTATATTATCTCTTATTTTTAGAATTCGCAACCTGTGACCGTGTTTAGTATATTTTTTCCTGCCTCTAAAAACCGTTCTCGCAAGTCCTTCATGGGAGAACAATGACGTATAGAACTCAAGGCAGGAAAATAAAGAGCCTTACGTAAATGAGGATTACCAATTTTACACAACCGAGTTTTGCCTTTAACAGAGGTTCCCGATTGATGCTCTTGAGGGGTTAAACCCGCAAATGCTGCTAATTGACGAGCAGAAGAAAACTGATTAATATCGCCAATTTCTGCCAGAATTGTCATTGCTGTCGGCTCACCAATTCCTACAATCGAAGTCAATAAATCTGCTTGACTTTTTAGAGAACTATATTCGTTCAACAATTCTTTTTGTCGCTTTTTTACATTGTCAATTTGAGTTTCTAAAAACACAAGATGAGCTTCAATATCTTCTATGAGACTCTCATCAACTGTTGTTTTTAAACGATTTTTTTCTTGAGTTGCCATCTGCTCTAACGCTCTTAATCGACGGCTATAAGACTGTAATTGTGCCATTTCTGGACTTGGAGGTGTCCAAGCTTGTGGTTTAAGGGCTGCACAGAATCGTGCAATCGTTGTCGCATCTGCTTGAGCATTTTTTGTTCGACTCAAGCGACTTTGAGCAAATCCCTTAATTCGGGCAGGATTAACAATACTGACAACGTGACCTAAACTGTGTAAATAAGTTGCTACTGAATGGCCGTAGGTACTGGTAGCTTCTAAGCAGGCATGAACTTTTTCCAGTTGGTTTTGCTCTAACCATTGTTTGAGTTGCTCGAACCCTTCAAGGTTATTGGAAAATTCTTTGACCTGACTTTTTTTCTCTCCCTTAAGTAAAGCGGCTGAGAATTTGTCTTTACTAATATCTATGCCGAGAATGGCTTCTTTTTCGCTCATGGTTTAACTCCTTGTGAGTCAGAAAAATAGTTGTCACTCTGCTGCGCTATCCTTGCAAATACTAGGTTTTTTGAGAAAAAGCCACGTTGATACTGTCCAGTCTGCGGAAGGTGACATTCCGAAGAACAAATAGGAGGCTCTTTATCTACGAAGCAAGCTTTTTGCTTTAGGTTGGGTTCAGAGTCACTCTTTTTCTTGTTCTTCTTGAGATTAGGATAGCTCCTATCCTCCATTCCCAACATACAAGGTTGGGTTGACAACAGGAAACCCAGAATCGCTTTTCTCTGGTAATACTAATCAGAAGCCAGCCGTAGGTTAGGTTCACAAGAAGAAGCTAGATTAAACTTTCGCAAGGCTAAAATGAGAGAGCGATCAGGGTATAACAAATCACTGAGTTAGAGGCGATCGCAAGGCCAAAATGAGAGTGCGATCGGGGTATTAGGTTTTGAGTTAGAGGCGATCGCAAGGCCAAAATGAGAGTGCGATCAGGTATAGGTTTTGAATTAGAGGCGATCGCAAAGCTGAAATAAGAGTGCGATCGGAGTATAGGTTTTGAGTTAGAGGCGATCGGAGTATAGGTTTTGAGTTAGAGGCGATCGCAAGGCCAAAATGAGAGTGCGATCGGGTATAGGTTTTGAGTTAGAGGCGATCGCAAGGCCAAAATGAGAGTGCGATCGGGTATAGGTTTTGAGTTAGAGGCGATCGCAAGGCCAAAATGAGAGTGCGATCAGGTATAGGTTTTGAATTAGAGGCGATCGCAAGGCTAAAATGAGTGCGATAGGGGTATAGGTCTTGACTTAGAGGCGATCGCAAAGCTGAAATAAGAGTGCGATCGGAATATAGGTTTTGAGTTAGAGGCGATCAGGTTATAGGTTTTGAGTTAGAGGCGATCGCAAGGCTAAAATGAGTGCGATAGGGGTATAGGTCTTGACTTAGAGGCGATCGCAAGGCCAAAATGAGAGTGAGATCGGGGTATAGGTTTTGAATTAGAGGCGATCGCAAGGCCAAAATGAGAGTGCGATCAGGTATAGGTTTTGAATTAGAGGCGATCGCAAGGCTAAAATGAGTGCGATAGGGGTATAGGTCTTGACTTAGAGGCGATCGCAAAGCTGAAATAAGAGTGCGATCGGAATATAGGTTTTGAGTTAGAGGCGATCAGGTTATAGGTTTTGAGTTAGAGGCGATCGCAAGGCTAAAATGAGTGCGATAGGGGTATAGGTCTTGACTTAGAGGCGATCACAAGGCCAAAATGAGAGTGCGATCGGGTATAGGTTTTGAATTAGAGGCGATCGCAAGGCCAAAATGAGAGTGCGATCGGGTATAGGTTTTGAGTTAGAGGCGATCGCAAGGCAAAAATGAGAGTGCGATCGGGTATAGGTTTTGAATTAGAGGCGATCGCAAGGCCAAAATGAGAGTGCGATCAGGTATAGGTTTTGAATTAGAGGCGATCGCAAGGCCAAAATGAGAGTGCGATCGGGTATAGGTTTTGAATTAGAGGCGATCGCAAGGCTAAAATGAGTGCGATAGGGGTATAGGTCTTGACTTAGAGGCGATCGCAAGGCCAAAATGAGAGTGCGATCAGGTATAGGTTTTGAGTTAGAGGCGATCGCAAGGCCAAAATGAGAGTGCGATCGGGTATAGGTTTTGAGTTAGAGGCGATCGCAAGGCAAAAATGAGAGTGCGATCGGGTATAGGTTTTGAGTTAGAGGCGATCGCAACAATATTCAACGGTTTTGATTCCTTTTGATAGAGAGCGAGAATTCTCGCTCTAACGACTGTGGCAAGACTTATCGGTTCTTCTACCTCAGTATTAAGAGGAGCAACGAGATATTCAAATCCCCCTTTGGGTGTTTGTAACATTGCTACATCGGTAATGACGGCGGGAATCTTATCCTTGGTGGTATCTGGACTTGGAGTATGGGTAGTGGATTCACTACGGGAATTGCGCTCAGACTTTTGTCCTTTGACTTGAATACCATCGTCAAATAGGAGAATTTCTGACTCCTCTACGTTATAAATCTCTACGTTTTTTTTAATCTGAATCTGCCCAGATGTGGTCGATTCTAACGATTCTTGTACAGTTTGTCGGATTTGCTGACTATAGGTTTCGGCTTTCCCTTTCACTATTTCCCAAATGGTCTGGTCACTCAATAAGTTTTCTCCTGTTACTCGTTCTACTAAACCAGCTACATTCTCATAACTGAGCCGATTCGCGTAATAACCGCATAATTCCTCTAGTCTTTGACTCACAAACCTTTCCTGCAATTGCTCCGATAACTGAAAATAGTTGCTTTCTTTTTTATTCGTTTGATACTTTTGTAAGTAAAACTCAAACTTACCGTGTAATGTTTTTATCTACTAATGTTCTTGATTCTCAGGCTTTGAGTCCTGACCAGATGTTGGCTGAATATAAGGCACAACAAATTACCGAGCGTGGCTTTCGTTTCCTTAAAGACCCTTTCTTTTTTGCTTCTGCTCTTTTTCTCAAGAATCCTCAACGCATTATGGCTTTGATGATGATTATGGTTGTCTCTTTATTGGTTTACACTTTGGCACAACGTCGCCTACAACTGGCTTTGGCTGCTTCCCATCAGACCATTCCTCATCAAAAAGGCATACCTACTTCTACTCCCACTCTGCGTTGGGTTTTTCAGTCTTTTCTGTTTATCCGTTGGTTAGAGATTGATGGTATTCCAACTATCGTTAATTTCACCTCTAACCACAAACATATTCTTTCTTTTCTTTGCTCTTACTGTCAAAAATACTACTTTATCTCTTGACCTACCTGCGGAATGTAGGATACAAGCTTTTCAGTCTGATTTTTGTGTAATTAATTTTGTACAACTACTTATTTTACTGTTTGCCATCTAATGTCAGGCTTTAACAAAATTTAAGAAAGTTAGGAATGGCTGGATAAGGGCGATCGCTGAATTAATGCCAACAAAGGGCCCGTTTGTTCTACGCCGCGCACACTTAAATCACTGTGACAGAGATAAAGGCGATCGCTAACTCGTGCCAATAAATCCCGCATGATGCGCTCAAAACGTTCTTGATCCGCTTGTAAACTGTTGTCTTCCATCCATTGCCAGCCAGACCAACCCCGTTGAAAAATAGGGGCCGCAAAAAGCTGAGACGCTCCTCCTTTCTTCCACAGTTCCGATCCTGCATCGAGCCAAAAATGCCAAGGGTGCTGAGTTCGCAGTGATCGATATTGAAAAATAGTCGCTAAAATAATGCGTGGGGATGGATGGCCCAAAGCTCGATGGGGTAAGGGATTGGCGGTAATGGTTCCCTGCCGTAGCAATTGAATAAAATCTGCCAAAGCAAAACGAGTAAGGTTCACATTTTCAGGATTTTGAGCTAAACGTTGCTCCACTTTCCAGAAATGTTGAGCGGTTTCCATCAACTCTCGTAAAGCCGATACCTGGGAATAGGGCAGCTTGGCCATCGGGGGAACTAATTCCTGCATAGCCTGGTGCAGCATTTCGAGGGGACTAAACTCAGGACTTTGCGCCACTTCTTTTTGACGTTGTTCAATCCATTCAGAAAGAGATTTGTAAGCTGTGGCTGCTTGATAACCTAAACGATCCCAACGGGCAAAACGCTCAAAGGGTAATAGTCGAGGTTGAGCCAAATCCAATTGATAGCAGGCATCGGCAAGAATTCCCGCCCGTACCGGATCAATGGCTGGTATTAGCCGTTGATGTTTTTCCCCAGAACTGTCTTGAGATGTTTGGCTCAAAATCACTAACATTTCGGCGACATCATCTCGCAAAGCTAATCTACCTAAATCGGGATAAACCAACGCTGAAAGGGTGAGTAGGGAACGCACAAAAGGGGAACTATGCAGAGGACGTTGCTCATTCAGGGGTTCGATAGGGATCTGGGCGGCTGTGAGCATTTCGATCAAGCTGTAGCGAGCAATGTCATCCAAGCCAGGGGCAATAATGGCAATCTCTTCGGGTTTAATCTCTCCGTCTTTAACCGTTTCAATGATCAGATTGGCAGTGGTTCGCAGCAGCTTTGCTCTAGAGGTGGTTTGTAGAGATTGAAGGGTAGGAGGTAAGGGTAAATTGGCGAGGGGATCGGTTAACAAAGTTAAAATATTCTCGCCCCAATCTGCTGCTAATCCAGAGGGACAGTCTAAGGCTTCAATTTGGCAATAGCTGGCTAACGTAGCCAGATAATCGGGATCGGCATTGAGTCCTAGACGAATTTTGCCATCAAGGTTGTAAGTCAATAATCCCCAGGCTCCCCCCTGTAGAAGGGTTTCAATTAAGTCGGCGGCGATCACTGGATAATCATCGAGATCATCAGCAAAAACAGCCGTGAATCTTTGTTGCAGTCGTGCTTGATAATCCTCTTGGGGAAGTAGATATTGCCAATACAGATCATAGATCAAACCATAGGTCAAGAAACCTTGCTCTAAACACCACTGTCGCCAGGCCAACAAAAAACGTCCCCGTTCTGCTGGGGAACAATCCTGCTGTTGATGGTCGGGCCAACTATTGGTTAATAACGTAGAAATTTCTGTCAAGGGTAAACCGGCAGCCCCCCCTAACTGCATCACATCCAAACTATCTCGTACTAGGCGATATTCCGCCGCTAAGGAACGGGGGGTTTCTTGCTTGGCATTCATCTTTCGCCACAAAGCCGTTGCCAAGGCCTGTTCCGTTTCTGGTCGTAATCTCAAGGGAAATTGAGCGGGACAGACGGCTTGTTCAAGAATGAGAGGCCAAAAAAGTAAGACTTCTTCGCTGATAAATCCTAAAGGGGTTTTACATTGCACGGGATAGCGTCCATCCACGGCGATCGCTAACCGATCAGCTAATTGACGGCGATCGCTTTCATTGGCCGCAAGAACAAGACAGAGATTTGCAGGAATGATCGGGGTCGCAAAATTGATCACCCAATCCCGAAATCCTTGACAGAGACGCTGGGTTTTACCACTGCGCGTCCTTCCCCTCACCCAAATTGATCGTTCAAACACGATTTCCCCTTCAATAAATCTGCTAAGATACCCCTTATTCTTAAAAGTGCCAGCAAATCCACGAGGCTGACGCTTTTATTTTGTTGCATTAGGATGACTCAGCCATCAATGAAACTCAATACCTTGTGGAATAAAACAACTCAATGGTTGACTGGCCGGACGGAACGCTCTTTAGAGCAAGCCTTTCAAGCCGCGCTTCAAATTAAGGAACTAGAAGATCACTATTTCCAAGGACATAAAGTTTCAGCCGATTCGATCGCCTATGGTGCTAGTGTTATTACTTATTTTACAACGGAAGTTAAACAGCATCTCCAAACCATTCAGGTCAATCTTGCGGCCTTTAAAAAAACGCCACATTTTCAACCAGTTGTCCCTGACATTGTAGAAAACAATCAACCAAAAGATCACTCATTGAAGGGACAAGATGAGGTTAACTATCTTTTAGAAAAACTTCAGTTTATTGATGGGATGGTAGCGCGATATTCTACTCTCGCCATAGAATCTGCCTCTTCAATCGCGATCGCGGCCGCTCCCTTACCCCCATCAGAGATTCTTCCCCCAGCCAGGATTATGGATAATCAACGGAAAGCTCGACCCATGCCCAAAAATAGCTCGCGTTATCTTCGACCCAATGATGGCAATCAGAAGTTAGACAGTGCCTCTCGTAAGACCGGGATGCTACCCCGCTCTTTTTTACGAACTCTGAATCGTCTTAAGCAGGAAATGGATCCTCAATCAGATGAAAAAGAAGAAGAGGTTTTAAATCAATACCGCAGTGCCCGTTATAAAACGACCCTCTCGGTCAAATTTTTATTGATGTTGATTATTATTCCCTTACTAACCCATCAACTCACCAAGACCTTTTTCCTGACCCCCATCGTCGAAAAGTATTTTGATAACCATTTAGAGATGGTTTTTCTGAACCAGAGTTTAGAAACAGAAGCTTTTGCAGAATTGAAACATTTTGAAGATACCCTGCGTTTTCAAGGGTTGATCCAACCAGAAAAAAGGTTATCGACGGAAGAGATCGATGAAAGACTTAAGGAAAAGGCTCAGGAAATTTCCAATAGTTACCGCCATGTAGGAGCCAATGCGATCGCTAATATTTTTGCCGATCTATTATCCTTAATTGCCTTTGTCATTGTTTTAGTTAGTAGCAGAGAAGAAATTGAAGTAGTTAAAGAGTTTATTGATGAGATTGTCTATGGTCTGAGTGACTCGGCTAAGGCCTTTTTAATCATTCTATTTACCGATATGTTTGTGGGCTTTCACTCCCCTCACGGTTGGGAAGTAATTCTTGAGAGTATTGCTCGTCATTTTGGGCTACCGGAAAACCGAGACTTTAATTTTCTATTTATCGCCACCTTTCCCGTTATTCTAGACACAGTGTTTAAATACTGGATTTTCCGCTACCTGAATAGTATTTCCCCTTCTTCCGTGGCCACTTACCGCAACATGAATGAATAGCGGGAACCTCGAAAAAAAGATTTTGTTAACAAAAAGCTGGTCAAGGCAAATTACTTGACATACAGTAACAACGGAAAATAGTTTTAAACAACTAAAAATGTGTTTCGTAACTTATATTTTCTAGCCTCATCGGACTTTATCCCTCAGGGTAATCGCATATTGGTAGAGTGGAATCAAAAAAGAAATCTAGCTTAAAAATAGACTATGTCAGTGTGCGACCTTTTCTTGATAAAAGCTGGTGTAATCAGGGTTCTACAGGGAACCCATATTGATCAAGTTTTGCCCAAAATTGACTCCATCGTTCCTTGGTCAATACCAAAGCAGCAAAAATAAATTTGGAACGGTTTTGCGTCGTTTCAGCCCACATTCCGTACATAAAAGAAGAACAAAGGTAACGATTCCAAGGTAATGGGGACGGTAAAAATCCAACGGCGAAAAAAGGCTGGTTATGGGTATTGGTTAGTAAAGCTATTACGGTATTTAAAGTTGCTTTAAGCCGTTCTCAAGAATCAGCAAAGCAGATGTTGGGAGAAGATTATCAGGGCATTGTGGTATCTGACCGTTACAGTAGCTACAACTGGTTGGATGTCAATCAGCGTCAAGTCTGTTGGGCCCACAGGGCAAACGAATCTAAATTCTAGACTCCTTTCTGATAAGACTTTCAGAGTTTCATAAAAAATCAATCATGAGCTCGGAAACCCTTATCCAGCCTACCTTTCAAAAATAAGATGCGTTCGCCCTGGGGGATAAAACCTCAAAGCGTGTCTTTTTTCAAGATGTGTGTACACAGTAGACTAAGCAGGAGGATAATTTATTTCAGCCTAGAGCAAATAAACCAGGATAAATAGGATTACCCAAATGACATCGACAAAGTGCCAATAAAGTTCTGCTGCTTCTACCCCAAAATGGGAGTGGCTAGAATAATGGCCTGCCGTCCGCGATCGCCAAAGGACTGAGAGAATCAGCATTAAGCCAAAGGTAACGTGCAAACCATGAAATCCCGTTAACACGTAAAAACAACTGGAAAACAGATTAGTCGTTAAGCCCATTTCTAAATGGAAATATTCATACAACTGTCCAGAGAGAAAAATCGCGCCCATGAGAGCCGTGATGCCTAACCACAATTGCAGCCCTTTTGTATCATTCTTCCGAATGGCCGTTTGACCCTGGTGCATGACAAAACTACTGGCAATCAGGATGACACTGTTAATCGCCGGTAAGAGTAATTCCCGCTCCGGTGTTCCTTCCGGCGGCCAAATCGGAGACATACTGCGATAAATCAAGTAAGCGGTAAAAAGCCCCAGAAAAATGGCACTTTCTGCCACGAGGAACATCACCATCCCAAACATTCGATAATCGGGATGACCATGATGGGTTGCGACTTCGGCCTGGGTATAGGCCGTTAAATTGGTTGGCGTAATAGAACCTTGCATGATGATTAATTGGTAAATCCAGCTTGCGATGATTGAAAACGATCTCTATTTAATGGGTCTGACGTTAGCGAGATTCTGCGACCACATTCGCCAGCATTTCCTCTACGGAGTCTTCCTCGTCTAGACTTTCCGAGTCAATGCCGAAATCGTAGGGGCCAGACCAGAGTACTGGTTCCTCCTCAAAGTTTTCGATAATGGGAGGAGAGGCGGTTTGCCATTCCAGGGTTAAGGCACGCCAGGGATTACGGGCTGCTTTTTCTCCCTTAAATAAACTCCAGGCCACATTGATGACGAGAGGGACAGTGGAAACGGCCATGATGTAAGCCCCGACAGTGCAAACCAGATTGAGGGGTTGGAATTGCACATCATAAAGGGCAATACGGCGATTCATTCCCAATAACCCCAATTGGTGCATGGGCAGAAAGGTCAGATTTAAGCCAATAAAGGTCAGAACAAAATGCAGACGACCTAAGTTTTCATTGATCATTCGCCCTGTCATCTTGGGAAACCAATGATAAAAGCCAGAGAATAAAGCTAGGGCACTACCCCCAAAAAGCACGTAATGGAAATGGCCGACGACAAAATAAGTGTCATGGACATGAATATCAAAGGGCACTGAGGCCACCATGATGCCGGTCAGTCCTCCCATTAAGAACGATGCTAAGAAGCCGATCGCAAAAAGCATGGCCGAATTGAGGTTAATCTTGCCGCCCCAGAGAGTTCCGCACCAGCTAAAGATTTTGATTCCCGTTGGTACTGCGATCAGCATAGTGGTGGCCATAAAGAACATCCGCAGCCAACCAGGTGTTCCACTGGTAAACATATGGTGGGCCCAAACAATTAAACCCAGAAAACTAATGGCTAGACTGGAATAGGCGATCGCCCGATAGCCAAAAATAGGTTTACGGGCATGAACCGGAATCACCTCAGAAATGACCCCAAAGAACGGCAGAATCATAATGTAAACCGCCGGATGGGAATAGAACCAAAACAAATGCTGATAAACAACAGGATCACCGCCTCCAGTCGGATTAAAGAAACTGGTTCCCGCAATTAGATCAAAGGAAAGCAGAATTAAAGCGGCCGCTAAAACGGGGGTAGAAAGCAAAATCAAAGAAGAAGTTGCTAACATCGCCCAACAGAAAAGGGGCATACTGTGCAAATCCATATCAGGAATTCGCATTTTTAAAATGGTGGTGACAAAATTAATGGCCCCCAAAATCGAAGAGGTTCCCACCAATAAGACACTCAAAATCCAGATTTCCTCTCCCCATTTACCACTAATTAAACTGAGGGGAGGATAGGAAGTCCAACCAGATTGGGGCGCACCCACAAAAAAACTGGCAATTAATAAAACGCCGCCTGGAGGGGTTAACCAAAAAGCGACAGCGTTGAGACGGGGAAAAGCCATATCTTCGGCCCCAATCATCAGGGGAATCAGATAATTAGCAAAGGCGGCTCCGGCCGGTACAATCCAGAGAAAGATCATGATCGTCCCATGCAGAGTCATGAACTGGTTATACATCTCTGGCGAGACAAAATCGGGGTTGGGAGTGGCCAATTCGGTTCGCATCACTTCCGCAAAGGAACCGCCAATAAAGAAAAATAGAAACGAGGTAACGAGATATTGAATACCAATTACTTTATGGTCTGTACAAAAGGTAAAGTAATCTGTCCATTTTCGTTGGGGATGACTCGCCGTCAAGGTATCAGCAGAGATGGTCATAGTTTTAGCTAAAGAAAATCACAAAATGTAGAAAACGAGTCGGGAAACGAATGGGGGACTGGGAGACTGGGAGACTGGGGAGATGGGGGGACTAGGGGTTATTTAGATCATGCTGTGATGACTGGGTTTAAGTTGAGCTAAATGACTCTGATCAATGCCCATTTCCTGAGCGTAGGGAGCCAAATATTCACCATTACTCAAATCCTGAACATTTAAGGCGACAGGTTCACTCGCGGGGCTAACTTCTGGGGCATTGGCCTGTACCCAAGCATCAAAATCTTCTTGGCTTTGGGAATAGAACATTGATTTCATGCCGCCATGATAGGAACCACAGAGTTCAGCACAGATAATCGGATATTCGCCAATGAGATTGCTTTTAAAAACGAGAGTAGAATCGCGTCCTGGAATGGCATCCTGTTTGAGGCGTAGTTGGGGAATCCAAACCGCATGGATCACATCCCCTGCACTAATATTCAATTGCACAGGTCGATCAACGGGAGCATGAAGTTCTCCAGAGATAATGCCCGTTTCGGGATAAGTGAAAATCCAAGCATACTGAATCCCTTTGACATCCACTACCAAAGGTTTGACTCCATTTTCATCTACGCTATCTCCAATGCCCAGGGCGACCCGTGACTGAGGGGCCATGGCCAACATATGGTTATGGGAATGACCGGAATGATTCATGGCCATTTTGTCGGGGGCGTTATCGGCTGAAATAACCGGATCAAGACCGCCTAGACTGTTATAGACTTCAAAACTATAGACAGCCAGAATAAATACAACAATGGTGGGAATGGCTGTCCAGAGAATTTCGAGGGGAACGTTACCTTCAACCGGAGGGCCATCGGTTTGATCGCCCTTACGTCGCCGAAAACGAATCACACAGTAAATGAGGACTCCTTCCACTAACAAAAATAAGCCAGTGGCGATGGTCATCATAAAGTTAAAAATACCGTCAATTGACTGGGCATCCGTAGAGGCAGCTACAGGCATTAGCCCATGATTTTGGCCATACCACAGGCTAATCAGGGTAATGACGATGCCGATAAGAAGCGTGATGACGTTGGAGGGAATTTTCACGGCTGAATCACGGAAATGATGAATAATGGCCTTTTCTTTAACAGGGTAAAGCAAATTTCCGGTTACGACTGACTGATCTCCTTAAATCTTCAGGTATTTTTAACATTCCAGAGGATCTTGTGCTAACGGTTATGGAGCGATAGACGAGGAGAACTTACAATTTTCAACGCCTAGCTCTCACTGAGTCTCAAACTGTAGAGGACAACTGTGATCTTCGCTAGAATCTTGGCAGAAGTTATAACCGACTATTGTGAAAAGACTTTTAACGACTTCGGCTCTTTGTATTGCGGGAACGATAAACGCGGGACTCTTGGGCGCGGCGGGAGCAACGGGCATTAGTGTTTTGACGGGCATGATTGCCAATGATTTGGGGTCAGGCTGGGAGCTTTTGGGCAAACATTTAAGCGATCCTGATGCGGTTTTGGCTAATCACGATTTAAAGCGGGCTGTGGGATTGGCGATCGCCGCCGTTTTAGCTCAAACAGCCAAGAATGAGGAGCAAATTTATTTTACGGATCGGCCCCGTGTCCGCAAATTAGCAAAATATGTGGCCCAACATTGGGCGGAATTTTATCAAGAAAATTTGTCATTATTTCCTGAAAATAGTGCTATTCAAGAGCATCAGTTAGGGTCATTATTTCTAGGACAAGTTGGGGTTACGGTACGAGTTTTTAGTGAAAATATAGGAGAGGATTGCACGATTTGGCAAGGTATTTTAGACAAGTTGATTGGTAAAAGTGGAGCGTTTGCTGATTTATTGTTGATGCCTGAATCTGCTGAAGAATTGCATCAAACTGTGGTGAATTTAGCCAAGGCTCTATCTGCACAATTTACCCAGGCGTTACGCGAAGTTTTTAAGGAAGATTTTGCCACAGGGGGAAGGGCTTTTGCGGGGCTAAGTTTGGATTTATTGCAATTAATTCACCAGTCTATAACGCGATCGCAGACAGAAATTATTGAGCGTTTGGATCGGTTAGCAATGCTTCCTAATCTCGCTTCAGTGGAGGGAGCAGATCAAATTTTTCTAGAGGACTTAGCTCATTTAAGAGAGCAGTCGTTGGAAAATCAAGCTGATCTGGTGGCATTTAGAAAGGATTTAGAAGGGGAAGTTAATCGGGTTAATCAACAGTTAGTTTTGTTACGCTCCGATAATCTGGAGGCATTTATTCAGTTAGGCGATCGCCTGGAGTCTGGTTTTGGTAATTTGCGGCCTTTGTTTGATGAAATTGGGTTCAAGTTAGAGGATTTATTTGCTGTTACCGTTGCTGGTTTTGAGGAAGTTAAGGAAACGCAACAGGAAATTATTGAAAAAGTTGAGGTTGGCAATCAAAACGTTAGTAATATTTTGGCCATTGTTCAAGGTTTGGACGAGCAACGAATTTTAGAGCAGTCCAAGCGATCGCCGATTTTATTAACTTTGGGTAAGCCGCCCAAAATGATTGCCCATTGGCAGGGTCGGACCGAAGAAATTCAGCAGTTACAGACCTGGTTTAGCGATCGTGTTTCCTTGATTGGCATTGATGGGGTGGGCGGTATCGGTAAGTCGAGTTTGGCGGGTAAGGTTTTTGCAGAGGCGATTTTGATCCCCCCAACCCCCATTAAAAGTGGTTTGATCCCTCCAACTTCCCCTGAAAGTTTGATCCCCCCAACCCCCCTTAAAAAGGGGGGCAAAGATACTGATGAGAATTTAATCTCCTCCGTCTCCCCAGTCTCCCCCGTCTCCCCAGTCCCCCAAGCATTGGTGTCAACTTAAGCCAAAATGCCTACTCACAAAAGATTAGCCTAAAAGCAGGCGGAAGTAAGAGTAGGCTGAAAAAAAGGTTAGTATATAAAAAAGTGAGCAAAAAACAAATGGCAAGACAACATCCTCGGAGAAAAGGAAACCCAGACTTACGTCGTAAGACAAATCAGCCAGGGGTAGAAATCCCTGAAATAACAAAAGAGTTGTTTGAATTACTAGAACCCACAATGTTTACACCATTAAAATATTTACAGGGAACTCATGAGAAAATGATGAGAGATAGGGTATTAAATTTACCAGTAATGGTGGCATTAGTGTTAAGTATAGTGTATCGTCAAATAGCGGGTATAAGTGAAGCGGTAAGACTGTTAGAGGAAGAGGGATTGCTATGGGTAGCATCATTAAAAGTAAGCAAACAGGCAGTATCAAAAAGAATGATGAATGTGCCAGCCGAAATATTTGCAATATTACTAAAAGAAGTGTTAGAAAAAGCAGCCGAAAAAGGGAAGAAGCTCCAAGTAGGAGAAAAATGGGAAAAAATAAGAGAAAAGTTTAGTGCAGTGTGGATAGCAGATGGCTAAACGCTAGAGCAGATAAGGAAAAATATGAAAATAAGTAAAGAAGAAAAGAGTAAATTGGGGGGTAAAATAATGATGGTAGTGGAAGCCTTTACCCAAAGACCCGTTACTTTATGGTACACAGAAAATGATAAATCAAATGATAAAATATGGTGTGAAGAATTGGCAGCTAAATTACCAGAAAATGGTTTAATTCTCGTAGATATGGGATTTTTTAGCTTTGTGTGGTTTGATTTGTTAACAGAAGCTAAAAAGTTTTTTCTAACCAGATTTAGAGCGGGTACATCTTACAAAACCAAACAAGTATTGTCTCAAGGTAGTCATTACAGAGATGAGATTATCATTATGGGAAATTACCGTTCTAATCCTTGCAAGCATCCGGTGAGATTAGTCTCAGTATTATGGGGAACAATCTGGTATCAGTATTTAACAAATGTGTTGTCTCCCGAACAACTGTCCGCCGAAGAGGTCTGTGATTTATATCGAAGACGATGGACAATCGAAGAAGCCTTTTTATTAACTGGAGAGTGCGAAGTTCTCTGTCAGACATTTTGATAAAATGCCTAAAAGCCTTGCATTGAAAGAGTTTCAGCGATTGTGAGTCTGGAAGAGGGTAGAAGGGCGTTGGGGGCTGAAACCCTAGTAAACTCGTTGATTTTCCTAGAACTTCGCACTGTCCAGTTATTAACGAAAAGACTTTTAGGACTAGCCTATTTAGGGCTTGCTGAAAAAAGCTGAGACCTTTACGGAGAAAAATAGTAGGCGAATTAAGAACCGCTAGAATGCACGAAAATAGGGTAGAATGCCTCAAAACCATTGCATTAAGAAGAGAGAAAGCAGATGTACCGAAAGCAACAGTACTCAATTGAAACACCAGAAAACTTGAAAAATCTGTTCGGCGGGCAGTTAGACGAAGAAAATCGTTGGATAGAAATGTCAAAAATGATTCCCTGGGAAGAATATGAGGAAGAATATGCAAAAAACTTCACAGAAAAAAAAGGAGCCCCAGCCAAATCATTTAGAATGGCATTAGGAGCATTAATTATCAAAGAAATTTCAGGAAAAAGTGACAGAGAAACAGTAGAACAAATAAAAGAGAACCCTTATTTACAGTACTTTATAGGAATGGAAAGCTATAGTAGCAAAGAAGCATTTAATGCGTCAATGATGGTTCATTTTCGTAAAAAAATAGGAATGGAATTAATAAATAAAATTAATAAAGAAATAGAAAAAAAAGCGACGGGTGTAGCGTCAGAAAAAAAAGAAAATGAAGGAAAGTTATTGTTAGATGCGACTTGTACACCAGCAGATATAAAATATCCAACGGATATAGGAATATTGAATGATGCCAGAGAAAAAACAGAAAAAATAATAGATAAGCTGTATGAAGAAATAAAAGAGAAAAGGAAAGAAAAGCCGAGGACTTATAGGGAAGTGGCAAGAAAAGAGTACTTAGCCATAGCAAAAAAACGTCGTGTGTCAAAAAAAGAAAGAAGAAAAGGAACAAAAAAACAACTAGGATATATAAAAAGAAACTTGTCTGATATAGAAAAAATGATAGAAGAGGGAGCAAAGTTAGAAAAACTAACGAAAAAAGAGCAAGAAGAGCTTGTAACGATAGGAAAAGTGTATGAGCAACAGTTAGAAATGTATGAAAAAAAGACAAATAAAGTAGAAAACAGAATTGTGAGTGTAAGCCAACCTCACGTGCGTCCAATAGTGCGTGGAAAAGCGGGAAAAGCAGTAGAGTTTGGAGCTAAAATATCGGCAAGTAATGTGAATGGCTTTGTCTTCTTAGACAAATTAAGTTGGGATAATTACAACGAATCGGGAGATTTACAAGCGCGAATAGAAGAATATAAAAGGGAAACAGGATGTTATCCGGAATCGGTTCATGTGGATAAAATCTATCGAACAAAAGCGAATCGAGCTTATTGTAAAGAAAGGGATATAAGAATGAGTGGTCCCCGATTGGGAAGACCGCCGAAAGAGGTGAGCAAAGAAAAAAAGAAAGAGGCACGCTCAGATGAAAGAGTGCGTAATGCCATTGAGGGTAAATTCGGACAGGGAAAGAGGAAATTTAGTCTTGGTCGAGTGATGGCCAAACTACCTGAGACCTCGGAAACGGTAATTGCGATGAACTTTTTGGTAATGAATCTTTCTACTCTACTTCAGAAGACAAAAAGTAAAAAGTTGTAGAGTCGTTTTTCTTGTGAAAAATGGTGTTAATTTTCCTCTCTTTTGTGAGGAGTGATTTGTGTTGACCTTTTTAGACAGAAAGGAACAATAGATTAAACAAAATCTGTATTTTGATTTGTTTCCATAAGGATAAGTTATCTATGCTTTTTCAGTCCATACTTCCCTAACCCACATTTCTTTCGTTTTTTGACTTTTTCAGCAAGCCCTATTTATGGGTAGGGAATAAGAATGGTGTCCAAATCCAGATTATTTGCACTTTGATTTTCTATACGGTCTTAAATCAATTGGTAGGGGAAGTGGCGATTGCTCTAAATCAACCGAAAGAAAAAATCTCAGTAGAGATGGTGTTTCGGAGTCTATACTATGTAGCGAAGGCTATTGCTAGAGGAGAAAAGCCTGATACAGTAACCTATCTGGCTGAACGTGCTAAGTTATTTGGTTTGGTCAAAGCTGAGAGAAAGCGACATCGAGAAAAGGCCGCTCTCAATCAACAAATTTGGGAACCCATTCCTTTAAGTTGACACGGATGTCCCCCAAGTCTCCTCTACCAACTTCGATCGCGGCTTCTGGGCCGATGTCAGCAGTGGGGTATTATTTACCGATTTGGCGCGGCAGGTAATTGAGGCGTTTGGGGGGAGGGTTCCAGAGCAGGAAACGGCTTTGGTGGATGGTTTGGTGTCCTGTTTGCAGTCGGGACGGTTTTTGTTGGTGGTGGATAATTTGGAGAGTTTGTTAACGGCGGAGGGGCAGTGGAGCAGCGAGTTTTATGGGGACTTTTTTTCCGCCTGGTTGGAGTTGGGCAGTAATAGTACGATTCTGGTGACGACGCGGGAAAAGCCTGATCTGCGGGGTATGGAGTGGTTGGATTTGACGGGCTTAAGTATCACGGAAGGGGCCAATTTACTGGCTGAATTGGGGATTCAGGGCAATTTAGCGGAATTTTCGGCATTAGTGGGGGGTTATCCTCTGTTATTGAAGTTAGTCGCGGATTTACTGAAGGATGAGTATCCCCAAGACCCCCATTTGGAGCGGTTAACGGCCTTGGGATTGGGCAATTTACAGCAGTTGTTGACGGATGAGCGGGTGAAGGGGGTTCATCGTCGGCAAACGGTGGTGATCGTGGCGGTTTTGGAGGCGATGGTGGCGCGTTTAAGTCCCCAGCAACGGCATTTTTGGCAGCGTTTATCGGTGTTTCGACCTGCTTTTGATAGTGAGGCGGCGAGTTATTTGGTACAGGAAGGCCCCGAAACGCTGGTTCCCTCCAACGTTGGGGGGCTAGGGGGGCAAAATGACTTGCGAACGGTTGAGACAGAGTTAAGAAAGTTGGTTAAATGTTCGCTTTTGCAGGAATTTTTGCAGGATAATCGCCGTTATTTTGATTTTCAGCCTGTGGTGCGTGAATATGCCTGTTATGGGGCGGCAGATTTAACGGAAGCTCACCATCAAGCCATTGCTTTCTATCGTTCGATTGCGGAACCGAATCCCCAAAGTAAGCAGGCAGTGGAACCCTATCTGGAGATTTTTCACCATTGTTGCGAATTAGGGGAATATGGTACAGCCTTTGATGTGATTCGAGAGGTGGACACTTTTCTCACCTTGCGAGGATTTTATACGGTGAGGGTTGATACCTATAGCCGTTTAGTGACTGCCTGGGAAAAAGCAGGCTTGCGAGATCATTGGCAATATGGAGCCGCTTTAACGTCATTAGGCAATGCTTATTTTTCATTAGGAGAATACCAACGGGCGATCGCTTTTCATCAACAATCCTTAGAAATTGAAAGAAAAATCGGCAATAAAAAAGGTGAAGCGGCTTCTTTGGGCGGTTTAGGAAATGCTTATCGATCTTTAGGAGAATACCAACGTGCGATCGCTTTTCATCAACAATCTTTAGAAATTGCCAGAGAAATTGGGGATAGACAAGGAGAAGCTGGTTCTTTGAACAATTTAGGAAATGCTTATCGATCTTTAGGAAAATACCAACGTGCGATCACTTTTCATCAACAATCCTTAGAAATTAGTAGAGAAATTGGGGATAGACGAGGGGAAGCTGCTTCTTTGGGCAATTTAGGAAGTGCTTATAATGCCTTAGGAGAATACCAACGTGCGATCGCTTTTCATCAACAATATTTAGATATTGCCAGAGAAGTTGGGGATAGACAAGGTGAAGCTGCTTCCTTGGGCGGTTTAGGAAGTTCTTATTTTTCTTTAGGAGAATACCAACGGGCGATGACTTTTGATCAACAACATTTAGATATTGCCAGAGAAATTGGGGATAGACAAGGTGAAGCTAATTCTTTGGGCAATTTTGGCATTTTTTATAATTTATTAGGAGAATACCAACGGGCGATCGCTTTTTATCAACAATCCTTAGAAATTAAAAGAAAGATGAGGGATAGACAAGGTGAAGCTAATTCTTTGGGCAATTTTGGCAATGCTTACCTTTTATTAGGAGAATACCAACAGGCGATCGCTTTTTATCAACAACAATTAGATATTGCCAGAGAAATTGGCGATAGACGAGGTGAAGCTAATGCTTTGGGCAATTTAGGCAATGCTTACCTTTTATTAGGAGAAGACCAACGGGCGATCGCTTTTCATCAACAACATTTAGATATTGCCAGAGAAATTGGGCATAGACAAGGTGAAGCAATTGCCTGGTTTAATCTAGGTTTAGCCTTAAAAGAACTGCAACGAGCAGCCGATGCTTTGGGCGCTTTTCGCAATGCCCGTCAACTCTATCAAGCAATGGAATTAGAAAGCATAGTTCAAAATTGCGACAATGAAATTAACGCCCTTTCTGCTCCTATTTCCCCTTCCCCTCCGCCCACCCTCTGGCAAAGAATCCGTCAAATCTTGCGTCGTTTCTGGCGATGGATCTCCCACCTATTCCACTAGTCCAGTTTTCCCCCCTTATCAAGGCTACTGTGTACACACAAGTAGGGCTTGCTGAAAAAGTCAAAAAACGAAAGAAATGTGGGTTAGGGAAGTATGGACTGAAAAAGCATAGATAACTTATCCTTATGGAAACAAATCAAAATACAGATTTTGTTTAATCTATGGGGTGTGACCTTTAGTTGATGAAGGAAAAGAAAAGTGTTAACATGAGATGAAAAGTGACAAAGAGGAAACAATGATGACAGCAAAACTAATTAATGTAGAGGGTTCAAAGATAAAAATAGAACTAACATTAGAACTCAGTCGTTCAATGTTGGATACAGAAATAAATATTCAAAAAGGCTTAAACGAAGTAGGTTGCATCGCCAGCAAAGAAGCCTTGAAATATTTAGATACAGATGGTTCACCCTTAAAAATCGGTGAAGAAATCTGGAAGAGTAAGGGAGAGCAACCGAAAGAATATCAAACACCTTATGGTGAGGTTATAGTGAATCGTCATGTATATCAGCGTTCACCTTTGAGGAAAAACGTATTGCCCCTTAGAAAGAGAAGCAAGGATAATCATAACATCAACGCCATTATTGGCAAAACAGGTATCCTCAAAAATGTCAGGGATGGCAGGCAAAGAGGTGAAAAATGATTTATTAGAAAATCATGGTAGAAAAGTAGCGCTATCCTATATCCAAAGATTGAGTGAAGCAGTAGGAAGTGTGGTACAAGCAAAAGAAGAAGCGTGGAGTTATGCCCCGCCCAAGGAGGATAGCCAAATTGCAACAGTGGGAATAGGATTAGATGGAACCTGTATGCTGATGTGTGAGGATGGCTACCGTGAAGCAATGGTGGGAACCGTTTCCCTATACGATAGTGAAGGCGAACGTCAACATACAATCTATCTAGGTGCGGCACCAGAGTATGGAAAAAAGAGTTTTCTAGAAAGATTGGAAAGAGAAATTGAGCGAGCGAAAAACCGTTATCCAGAGGCAACATTGGTCGGGATAGCAGACGGGGCAGAATCAAATTGGAAGTTTTTAGAAAAGCAAACGGAAGAACAGATATTAGATTTCTATCATGCCTCTGGTTACTTAGGTGCCTTGGCAGAAGCGTTGCATCCGAATACCGTGTCAAAACAAAAAGAATGGTTGACTGAAAATTGTCGAGAACTCAAGCATGAAAAAGGAAAAGCAGGAGAACTGCTAAATCTGATGAAAGAAGTCAAAGAAGAAAAAAGTCATTCTAAGAATCTTACCGAGAAACTACAAGCGGCGATTACTTATTACGAGAATCATCAGCATCAAATGGATTATGCTGAATACTTAGAGAAAAAGTATCCGATTGGTTCAGGTGTTACGGAAGCAGCTTGTAAGACGTTGGTCAAACAACGATTATGTTGTTCAGGGATGCGATGGAAGGAAAAAGGAGCAGGAATTATTTTGAGCCTACGAGCTTTGGTATTGACCAAGGAACGATGGAGTCAATTTTGGGCAAAACTTGATCAATATGGGTTCCCTGTAGAACCCTGATTACAACAGCTTTTATCAACTAAAGGTCGCACCCTTTAGTACTAGCGTCGGATGCAGAAAAAAGCCTATGTCTCGGTTATTTCCCACTACTCCCTGCCCTTCTGCCTTCAGTCGTCCTCTGTGTGCCTCCAAGTTAATTTCACTCGTATCATTTACTGCTAATACGTGTAAGCCTTCTACTTGCTGCTCACAATGCTCTGACAAGCTTTGTATTAGCTCTGATACTGTCACCTTGTCATTCTCCAAAAAGCGGTAGTAACCTACTTGCTCGGCACGGTTTTTGCTCATTTGACGGATGTTTACCGATTGCTTCCGTAACATTGCGACCTACAATTCCGCCCCCTTTTTACTAAGCGTGGGTCTCCAAATGCTTTTCCTTTTGCCTGTTCAGCGTGAATGAGTATCGGGTTGGTCATTTTTCAGTCCTCTTTTTAGTGGTTTTTCCCTTTTTCTAGGCTACACTCGACTTGTGTGTACACAGTAGCCAAAGTTGGGGGGCTGGGGGGGCAAAATGAGGTTTAGACCAGTATGTGTGTGCGCGGCAGTCTTTTCAAGAGGGGTTGGGGGGATCGCCTTGGATAATCAAAAAACTATGGGTTTCGAGTTAGACGGGGTTTAATAACCCTCATAAAGCTTTTAACGCAATGTCTGGGGTAAGCAAAACGCGAAGGTTGCCCCTTCTGAACTGGGGATCAGAGCAATTTGGCCGTCGTGAGCTTCAATAATTTGTCGGCAAAGATATAGGCCTAATCCTAGCCCAGGGGTCTTGCCGGTATTCTTCCCCCGTTGATACCGTTCAAAGAGAGAGTCAACTAGATCGGGATGGATTCCTACGCCATTATCTTGGATCTGACAATAGAGAGATTGATCCCGTAGTTCCACTTGGATCGTAATAGTAAGATGGCTCGTATTGTGTTTGAGGGCATTCGCTAAAAGATTTTCTAAGACTCTCCATAATAGATTGCTGTCGGCGGTCAGTAGGGGTAGGGGATCAGGAATATTTAGGTTTAACTGAGCTTGATGTTGTTTGAGGATGGGTTCCCATTCCGCCGCCAATTGATGGAGCAGTTGACTGAAATCCAAAGACTGGCGGTTGAGGATAATCCCTTTGGTGTCAAAATGTTGGCTTTCCACCAGGGAATTAATCAGAGCTAATTGGCGATCGCAGCTTTGGGACATACGCTCTAGGATCGGACGGGGTAGAGAGATCTCAGAGACTAGAGTTGAATTTTTTAAGAAATTTTTGAGGATCATGGCCATACCCAAGACCGGATTGCGTAGATCATGGGAAACAATGTGGAGATAGATCTGAAGAGCTTGTTCTGCCTTTTGCCGCTCCCTAATTTCTGCTTGCAGTTTTTGCTCCTCCCGATGGCGATCCGTAATATCTCGACTCAGACCAATTAGGCCTCGCACTTCTCCGCGTTCATTTAAAACTGGGGTTTTGACGGTTTCCAAACAGCAGAGACGACCATCGGCAAACGTCACCCATTCTTCATTCCGTTGAGAGGTGGCTTTTTCAAACATTATTTGATCTTTTTGGCGAAAAAAGCTGGCCATTTCAGGTTCAAAGAGTTCAAAGTCCGTCTTGCCTAAAATTTCTTCCCTTGGCCGACCGACAAACTCCTGAAAAGCCTGATTACAAAGTCGATAAATTCCTTGACAATCCTTAAAAAAGATCAGATCCGGCATCACATCGATCAGCGATCGCAGTAGTTGTTCGGATTCTGTTAGTTCTGCTTCGGCACATTTACGCTGACTAATATCGGTATTGGAGCCAGCCAGCCGGATCGGGTTGCCATCTTGATCCCGCAGTAGTTTCCCCCGCGACAACATCCACTGGTAACTACCATCTTTGCGCTTAATTCTCAATTCCACTGCATAGTGAGCAATTTTCCCTGCGACATAATCCTCATAACACTGCACCACTCGCGCTTGATCTTCGGGATGGATCAAGTCAACCCAGTGTTCAATCCGGTTGATAACTTCATGCTCTTCGTAGCCTAAAAGGGCTGTCCAAGGCCGGGAAATGAACAATTCTCCGGTGGCAATCTTTAAATCCCAGATGCCTTCATTGGTTCCCTGTAATACCAATTCCCAGCGTTCCTCATGATCCCGAAGTTTTTTTTGCACGGCTTCAAGTTCATTGCGAAGACATTCAATTTCTAGGAGTTGGCCATCAGAAGCATTCATGGAAGGTTTGACAGAGAATTTGAGTGAGGATGAAAAGTGAACGATAGGTCTCAGTTTTAGATTATATTTTAGTTAAAATTCTAGATAAAATTTTATGTTTCAGGGCTTCTCCCCCAGAATTAGCAAGAATTCCCGCCTTTTTCAAATTATTATTCTATTCTGTCTGGGGATCAGTCTCCTGGTCGGATGCGGCGATCGCGCCCTTAAAACTGAAACCTCTCCTAGTTCCCCTAAAGATCGCGTTACGGTGGGGACAACGCTCAAGCCTCGGACTATTGATCCGGCGGATAGTTACGATCTAGCAGGCCTTCTGGTGGTGTATAACCTGGGAGAAACCCTCTACAGCTATAAACTGGGCACAACGGAACTAGAACCCCGTTTGGCGATCGCCATGCCGAAAATGAGTGCGGATGGTCTGATCTATCGCATTCCCCTGCGTCAAGGGATCAAATTTCATGATGGTACGCCCTTTAATGCGGCGGCGATGGTATTTTCCCTCAATCGTTTTATTCAAAATGCTGGCGAACCCTCTTTTTTGCTAAGTGATACGATCGATAAAGTGAAGGCATTAGGAGAATGGGAAATAGAAGTTACCCTGAAAAAACCCTTTTCTGCCTTTCCCGCTTTACTTGCTTTTCCTGGAGCCTGTGCGGTTTCTCCCCAGGCCTACGAAATTGGCGAAGGAAAATTTAAACCGGAAAGCTTTGTTGGTACTGGCCCCTATCAACTGACTCAATTTAATAGTGATTCTCTACACCTAAAAGCCTTTTCTGACTATTGGGGAGAAAAACCCAAGAATCAAGGGATTAATCTGCAACTGTATCCCAGCAATCCGGCCAATTTATTCAATGCTTTTCGGACGCAAACCATCGATGTGGCCTATCAATCCTTAATGGCCCAACAGATTAAAACCCTTAAGGCAGATGCTAGTCAAGAGAAATATAAGGTGATCGAATCGTCGGGATCAGTGATTAATTTTATGGCTCTGAATATGCAAACCGATGCTCTCAGACAAGTTTTAGTCCGTAAGGCGATCGCTACTTTAATAGATCGAAAATTACTCATTGATCGCATTCTACAAGGTCAAGGCGAAGCTCTCTACAGTATGATCCCGATTAGTTTTAGTGCCTATCAACCGGTTTTTCAAACTAAATACGGCGATGCCAAGGGCACGCTGCGCGCACGCAATCTTGAACAAGCCAAGCAATGGTTAAAGGAAGCAGGATTTAGTAAGGAGAATCCCGTCAAGGTGGAAGTTTGGCATTCATCGGGATCAATTACCAATAGTATCGTGGCCGCCTTACTAAAAGCACTTTCCCAGCGAGATTTAGATAATGCCATTCAATTTGAACCCAATAGTATTGCTGGGGCTGCTTACTTTAAAAATGTGAGTAAAGGTTTATATGAAAGTACCATTTCTAACTGGTATCCCGACTTTCTTGATCCTGATAACTATATTTTTCCTTTTTTACATTGTGCCAAGGGTTCACTGAGTAAAGGCTGTGAAGAAGGTGGCGCACAAAATCAGGGATCTTTTTACTACAATCCTAAAATGAACCAGTTGATTGATCAACAACGCCGTGAACTCGATCCGCAAAAACGAGATGCTATTTTTGCCGAAATTCAGACAATTTTAGCGGCAGATGTACCTTACATTCCTCTCTGGCAAACTAAAGATTTTGCCTTTGCTCAACAGAATATTACTGGCACCGTGATTAATCCCAGTCAAACCTTTCCTTTTTGGACATTGGGAAAAAGTTAGGAAATTTGTAAACTCGCTATTTGTCATTAAAACCCATACAGGCAAGGGGCTTAAGCCCCTTGTTAAAAGACCTTCAGCAAAATTATTATGAAATCTAAATGTGTGACTACTTATAAGTTTTGTGAACAATAACCTTAGTTTTTTTGCAATACAGCTTCATAATCTGCACCTAATCGTTGCCAAGTGTAGTTTTTTTCAATTAAACGACGGCCATTTTCAGAAAGTTCGGCTCTGAGACTGGGATCATCTAACAGTTGACTAATGACAGTGATATATTCAGAGACTTGATTAGCCCGTAATGCCTGGGGGTGATGGGGATCAATGGTTAAGCCTTCTAAGGCGCGATCGCTGCCCACTACTGGAACACCGGCGGCCATGGCTTCTAAGGTCTTATTTTTTATGCCATAGCCCGATCGCAGAGGCACAATACAAACCGTTGCTTGATGTAAATAGTCCACCATGCGAGGCACTCTGCCCGTAACCGTAATCTGAGAATTATGGGTTAAAGCCAGAACTTGAGGCGCAGGATTAGCACCCACAATCCAGAGTTGAAGTTGAGGATATTGGCTTTGTAGAAGCGGAAAAATTTCCTGAGCAAAAAAGCAAGCGGCATCAATATTCGTAATATAATCCATGCCACCGGTAATCATTAATTGATAGCCATTGGGATCACAGGAACGCAGGGGAAATAGATCGAGATCAACGCCGTTGGCAATCACCTGAACAGGAATTTGGGGGTTATAGGCTTGAATTTGGGACTGATCTTCTTGGGTGGTGACAACAATCTCGCTAAATTTTTGGCATAGTCTTTTCTCGTAACCTTTTAACATCGGTAAATAAAGGCGATCTCGGTTAGGATAGTCAGAAATACCGATACTTAATTGCTGTTGACAGGTGCGATAAACAGAACTGTGTAAATTAAGAACCACTTTAAGCTGTTTTTGCCAGTGCGGTCTAACATAAATTTCGTTAACACTATGTTCACAGGTTAAGACATCAAAATTCCCTGTTTGTATTGCCTGGTCAAGCCAAGTTTGTAGCTCAGGGGAATAGTAACTGGCAACATTGGGGGGCGTTCCAGACTGGAGAAATTGAGCAAAACGGCCAATTTTGGTTAAAAAGTTAGTGTGAGGCTGATCATTGCGAGGAAATACCTGTAGATGACTAACAAATCGCCCTAGATCATGGATTTGGGCCTCAGTGACATCTGGACTTTGTTGAGTTACAAGCGTAACTTGATGGTATTGACTGAGATATTTCAGTAAATTAAACGTTCTGACCTGGGTTCCGCCGCGACTGGGAGGATAGGGAAAGGTCATGGAGAGCATTAGAATTTTGAGATTGAACATTGTTCACAACAAGATAGACGAAACCCTTACTCGATTTCTGCCAGCTTCTTTTGCTTGATAGAGGCCTATGTCAGCAGCATGGATGATTTCATTAATCGTAATACCTTGATCTGGAAAACAAGCGACACCAAAGGAAGAAGTGAGGTTAATCGTTTGATTTCCGTGATATTTTAAGGACATTTGGGTAATAGCAATTCGGATCTCTTCGGCTTTTTGGGCAGTAGCTTCTAGGGAACTTTCCGACAAAATCAAGAGCATCTCTTCCCCACCATAGCGATAAGCGGTATCAGAGCTACGAATGCTATTTTTGAGAAGCATCCCCATTTCTTTTAAGATAAAATCGCCAGCATCATGACCAAAAGTGTCATTAACTTGCTTGAAATGATCCAAGTCAATCATAACAATGCCAATGGGATATTGTTGGCGAGCGGCTCGGTGAATTTCTTTGTTCAGATATTCCTCTAAATAACGACGATTAAATAATCCTGTCAGTGGATCACGAATACTTTGATTTTGCAATTTTTCCCGAAGGATTAAATTAGCGATCGCGGCACTGACTTGTTCAGAAATTGTCTGGGCTAATTGTCTTTTAGCATCACCCAGTTGATCCGGTTTCGAGGAATATACAGAGAACAAACCCAGGGTTTCGCCTTGAGCAATCATCGGGATACAAATGGACTCAAATGGTGGATTTTGGCGGTTAATGTGGCTACAAAAAAGTTTATGGTGATCAGGTGCGACATAGTGCAATTTTCCACGTCGTAAGGCCCAACAATCATGAGCCTCAAACAGATTCTCTGAATAAAGATGAGTTCCCCAGTGTCCGATCATTTCCAAATAATTACGGGAATTATTAATAATAGCAGTGCCTCCTGAACAATTTGGAAATAATGGTTGAATAAGAGTATTGATGGTGCAGCAAATCTCCTCAATAGTGGTGCAAGATTGTAGAAAATCATTGATCTCGCTAATGACTAACATTTCGGCATTTCGCTCTTTAAGTTCCTTCACCCGTTCCTCTAATTGTTCAGTTGTTAATTGCAAAAATTGCTTAGAGGATTCTAATTTTTGCTGAATTTGAATCATGTCTGTGATATCAGAATGAGTTCCGATCATCCGAACAACTTTACCTTGATTATCTTTAAGGTGAATAGCTCTAACAACAATATAAATAGTAGAGCCATCCTTGTGATGAAATCGTACCGTCGTTAAAAAGTGATCAATTTTACCGAGATTGTAATCTTCCATTAATTGGATGGCGAGAGGATAGTCTTCTGCAAAGATAAGCGATTCCCAGGTATGACTTGTGTTGGGTAATTCATAATCTTTGTAGCCTAATATTTCTTTCCAGCGTGGTGAATAGTAAATTTCATTGGTTACAAGATCCCAATCCCAAAAACCATCATGGGAAGCTCGAATTGCTAATTCATATTGTTCTTTTGTTTGTCTTAAGCTATCCTCCGCCTGTTGCCGTTCTTTCAGTTCCATTTGTAATTGTTCATAGAGTTCTGATTGCTGAATAGCGATCGCCAGTTGGTTAGCAATTTGTTCCAGTAAGTCGATCTCCCAAATCTGCCAGTCACGAGGGGTTGAATTTTGATAAATTCCTAATAGTCCCCAAAGCAAATTTCCTGAAAAAATGGGAGACACGGCATAGGCTTTAACTTGAAACGCTTCTAGAAGTTCGATATGGCAGGATTGAAGATTGGCCTGATAGATATCAGGAATAATGAAAGATTCGTGGTTACGGAAACGTCCGCCTTGATTTTCCTGTAAATAAGTGTCTTGCCAAATAACTGGAATATCTATCTTTACCAATTTGTTCCAATTATCATTGACTGACTCGACAATAAAATCTCCACTCCAATCTAGATTAAAACGGTAAATGACCACTCGATCAAGGTCAAGTATCTCCTTTATTTTTTGAGTTGCTGTTTCTAAAATCTGATTGAGATCTAAGGACTGGCGAATAACTTGGCTAACCTTGAAAAGTAATTGCTCTTGCTTAATTTTTTGTTGCAAGATTTTTTCATTGTGTTTACGCTCAGTGATGTCTCGATTGACTCCAATAATGGCAATTACTTGTTCCAAATTGTCACGGAGAAGGATAGTATTTGTTTCACAAATTCCTTCACTAGCATCTTTGCGTAAAATTGGTAACTCTCCCGACCAGTGACCATCCCGCAATGTCCCTTCAATCACTGAATTTGATAACTGTACTGCTTCCTCTGGTTTATGTAAAAGATGGGGCTTTTGTCCTAAAACTTCGGCTTTACTATAACCAAATAATCTTTCCGCGCCCTTATTCCAATCAATAATAATCCCTTGCAGATTTACAACAATCACCCCATCAAAAATATTCTCAAAAACCAATGCTTGTTGTTGTAAGATAATTTCTATTTGCTTGCGTTCATTAATATCTAATAAGACACCGAGAGAGCGCACAGGTTGACCGGCCTGATCATAGATAGCTTTCCCTCGACCTAAACACCAGTGAATAGAGCCGTCTGGGTGAATTACTCGATATTCGGCTTCATAGTTAATTTGGTGTTTAAGGGAATTTGAGAATTGTTCTTCGACCCGCTCTTTATCGTCAGGATGTAACCTCTCTTCCCAGACTTTATAATTTGGTTCTATTTGCCCTGGCACCAAACCTAGTAATGTAAAATGATTATCATTCCAAATCATTTCTCCTGTCAATAAATTGAGATTCCAAAAGCCGATGCGAGTTAAATCTAGGGCTAATCGACGTTGTTGTTCACTTTGTATTAACGCCTCTTCCATTTGTTGGCGTTCTTGTTGCATTTTCTGCTGTTCTGTAATATCTCTGATAATTTTTGAAGTTCCAATAATCACATCTTCTTTATTTCTAATTGGGGAAGCACTTACAGAAACATGAATTCGTCTTCCATCCTTGAATTGTCGTATAGTTTTGAAGTGCTCCATCGTTTTTCCTTGATGGATTTGCTCTAAAATATAACTCTCTTCATCTTGATAATCTAATGGGACAATGATCCTTATCGACTGACCAATCATTTCTTGGCTAGTATAGCCAAATAGCACTTCTGCTGATCGATTCCAACTGGTGATCTTACCGTCTAAGGATTGGCTAATAATGGCATCTCCTGAAGACTGAACAATTGCGGCTAATTCGGAAAGATCGGCTTCTATTTGTTTGCGATCGCTGATATTTTCACCGGACAACACGAGATGAGTGGTTCTGCCTTGGTTGTCATAGAGAGGATTGATAGCAAAATCCATAATACCCAGGTGACTATCGGCCGTTGTAATAGAAAGTTCAAAGCGAACTCGGTTGCCCTGACTAGCCTTTTCAATCGCGTTAGTAATAATGGTTTGGGCTTCGGTGGGTTCAAGCCAGGCATAAACTTCTGTAAAGGGTTTCCCGATCACAGATTCCTTGGTTAATCCGGTAATAACGAGGGGAGCTTGATTGGCTTCTAAAAAAATGCCATCAGGGGACAAAATTCCCACATAGGAAAATAAACTATTGAGCACTTGCCGCCAAAATCGGCCTTCTTCCCTCTCTGCTTCTGATTCCTGTAACTGTTTAAGCAATTGGAATTGTTTGAGAACCCCTGATACTGCCCGTTGTAAATTATCCTCAGTAATTTGGTTGTTATCTAAATAATCTTCTGCCCCATTTTTGAGCAATTCTACAGCAATCTCTGTACTACCTTGGCTCGTTAAAATAATAACAGGAATTTTGCTCAGTCCGGTTTGCTGACGTAGCTTAACCAAAAATTCTAGCCCGGTCATATCGGGTAAAAAATAATCAATCAGGAAAATATCTGGCATCTGTTGTTGACACCAATTTAAGCCTTCTTCTCCCGTCTGAAATTCCACCAGTTGATAGTTGGCGGGTCTCGGTTGATCTTGGGTTGTTTTTGGGCTAGTCAAAAATCGTCGATAAAGGGCGCGATCGCTTTCCGAATCTTCGACAACCAGAATTTTATAGGACTGGGAGACTCTCTTATCTGGCCATCTTGGCGTTTTTGGGGAGTGTTTAGGGTGCTGGCTCATATCTATTTTGTACCTAATCAAGTACCGAAAAGTATAAATATAAGATTTATCGAGAAATATAGTCCGTTTTCTATCAAGTTCTCATTTTCTTAGCTTACTAGCTAATCTCACCTTTGTGATTTTTCTAGGAGCATTTTCGGCTTATTGATTTAGCTCACCCTTACCAGAGGAAAACATAGTACTTGTCAGACAAAATTGGTTAACCTGAGTTAACACCCTTTGCTATCATAGTCAAGGCATCTTTGTTGATGTTCAGGGCGAACGCATCTTATTTTTGAAAGGTAGGCTGGATAAGGGTTTCCGAGATCATGATTGATTTTTTATGAAACGCTGAAAGTCTTATCAGATAAGGAGTCTAGAATTTAGATGCGTTTGCCCTGTGTTGATTTTAACCTTTCTGGAGACAACCCCATGCTACGACTTGAACATATTAGTAAAATTTATCCGACAGGGGAGGTTTTGAAGGATGTTACCTGGGAAGTCAAAGTCGGCGATCGCATTGGTTTGGTGGGGGTAAACGGAGCGGGTAAATCGACGCAACTAAAAATCATTATGGGGGATGTGGAACCCACCGCCGGGGAAATTATTCGGCCAGCCAGTTTGCATATTGGCTATTTAACTCAGGAATTTGAGGTCGATCCGACTCGTACCGTGCGGGAAGAATTTTGGACAGTATTTGGGGAAGCAAATCAAACTCACCATGATCTATTAATTGTCCAGCAGCAAATGGAGACCGCCGATCCAGAAGCCTTAGATCGTTTGATTAACCAACTCGATAAGTTACAACGCCGATTTGAAGCTCTAGATGGCTACGGTTTAGATGCCCGTGTGGAGAAAATTTTGCCTGAATTGGGTTTTGATAGTGATGACGGCGATCGCCTGGTGAGTGCCTTTAGTGGCGGTTGGCAGATGCGCATGAGTTTAGGAAAGATTTTATTACAAAGTCCCGATGTCTTGCTCTTAGATGAACCGACTAACCATTTAGATCTGGAAACCATTGAATGGCTGGAAAAATATCTCAAAGGCTTAACCACACCGATGGTAATTGTGTCCCATGACCGCGAATTTTTAGATCGGCTCTGTACCCAAATTGTGGAAACGGAACGGGGGGTTTCAAGTACCTATCTTGGCAATTATTCTGCCTATTTACAGCAAAAAGAAGAGGCTCAATTAGCGCAACTGAGTGCCTACGAACGTCAACAAAAGGAATTGGAAAAACAACAGGTCTTTGTTGATCGCTTCCGTGCCAGTGCAACCCGCAGTACCCAGGCAAAAAGTCGGGAAAAACAACTGGAAAAAATTGAACGCATTGAAGCTCCCATCGGTAGTGTTCGTACTCTTCATTTTCGTTTTCCGCCCGCTCCCCGCAGTGGTCGAGAAGTGGTCATCATTGAAAATCTTGTCCATACCTACGATGATAAAATTCTTTTTCTCGATGCTAATCTCACCGTTGAACGCGGCGATCGCATTGCCTTTTTAGGCCCCAATGGAGCCGGAAAATCCACACTGTTACGATTGATGATGGGCTTGGAAAAACCCACAGAAGGCACAATTGAACTCGGAAAACATGGCGTTATCCCTGGCTATTTTGAACAAAATCAAGCCGAAGCTTTAGACCTTAAGAAAAGTGTTCTTGATACCATTCACGACGAAGTTCCCGATTGGAAAAATGAGGAAGTACGTACCTTGCTGGGTCGTTTTCTCTTTAGTGGAGAAACGGTCTATAAAAATGTGGAAGCCTTGAGTGGTGGCGAGAAAGCCCGCCTTGCTTTAGCGAAAATGCTATTACAACCAGTTAATCTCTTAATCCTAGATGAACCGACCAATCATTTAGATATTCCCGCCAAGGAAATGATGGAAGAGGCTCTACAACATTACGATGGCACAGTTTTAATTGTTTCCCATGATCGTTATTTCATTTCCCAGGTCGCTACTAAAATTGTAGAAATTCGGGATGGTCAACTACTGGTTTATGCGGGAGATTATCACTATTATCTCGATAAACTGGAAGAGGAAAAATTCAAAGCAAAACAAGAAAAGTTAGCAGCCGAAAAGGCTGCAAAAGCTTCTGAAAAACGAGAAAAGGAGAAAATGAAAAAGACTGCAAAAAAAAGTTGATTGTTAACAGCAAGCTCTTTATTAGTATTAGCCTTGTGTATTTACCTCAATTGAGCGGACTCACTAGTCTTTTCTTAAAACTGGCAATGCGTTCTAACAGCTAATAAATTCGGTTCTTCGGTATTTGTTATGCCAAGCATGAGGTTATCTACTCCAGAACCCATGCCAAGAAAGGGTTTCCTTGTCCTTACACTCAATTCATGCCAAATTAACTGACGGTTTTAACTGAAAGTCTTATATAGCAAGGGTTTTGGGAGTTGATAAAATGACTTAGCATCGTAACTACCGATGAACCTTATTTTTTTAGCGTATATTTTCTAGGTTAGAGCAAGGCTTTAATGTCTTTAGCTAGATCCTCTGGTTTAGTCATAGATGAGTAACGTTTAATTACTTTACCGGAGCGATCCACTAAAAATTTGGTGAAATTCCACTTAATTGCTTCCGTTCCCAATAGACCAGGAGCCGCTTTAGTTAGGAACTGAAACAGAGGATGGGCATTAGCTCCATTAACTTCAACTTTTTCAAACAGGGGAAAGGCCACACCAAAGCGAGTTTCACAAAAAGATTGGATTGTAGTCGCGTCGCCCGGTTCCTGTTGACCAAATTGATTGCAGGGAAAGCCCAAAATGACGAATCCCTGATTTTTATACTGTTCATAGAGGGATTGTAAGCCTTGATATTGGGGCGTAAAACCACATTGACTGGCAGTATTAACGATTAGTAGCACCTTATCTTTAAATTCGCTCAGTGAGATGGTCTTACCTTCAATACTATTGGTAGAGAAGTCATAAACAGTTTGAGTCATTTGTGCGGTCATAACACCCTAATAATTAAATACAGAACTATTATTACATTAGGGATCAAGGAAAAGATCGCTTCTTCTCCTCTCTTTTGTCAGTCTAAGCAGAGAAGTAGCAAAAGTCATCCCACAAATAGACCAGAAAACGAAGACAATCAAAACCATTCATTAGATCAGTTAGTTTGGATAATATCCAAGAAAGTTGAGGGTTAGGAAAAACCTTTAACCACCGACTTATCACGTTATTATAAATATACCCCTTATAGGTTTAACATAATCTGTGGTGTGAGTGTGGTTGTCAGGAGTAAACAACGGTGTTCAGTCAAGAGGTCTTGAGCAAAGATCCGGCTCTCTATGAGGTTAGGTCAGGTCGTTATGATTATCGTTTATCGGAATTGATTCGCCAACGGGCTTGGGTAGAAATTGATCAGCAGGCTCTTATTCATAATGTGCAACAATTCAAAGCCTTTTTGAAGCCAGGGACAGAATTGATGGCTGTGGTCAAGGCAGATGCCTATGGTCATGGAGCGATCCGCATTGCTCAAACCGTTTTACAAGCAGGGGCTAGTTGGTTGGCGATCGCCACCTTGGGGGAAGGTATTGAGTTACGGGAAGCGGGCATTACGGCTCCCATTCTGATTTTAGGGGCAGTGAATACACCGGAAGAAATTAGTGCGATCGCCCATTGGCAATTAGAACCTACCCTTTGTCATGGGGAACAGGCCCAATTATTTTCCGATACGCTTAAACAGTTGGGGCGTAGTCTGCCGGTACATCTCAAGCTAGATACAGGAATGTCTCGTTTAGGAACGTCTTGGCGACAGGCTTTTCGTTTTGGCAAGTTAGTGAAGGATTTACCCTATTTACGTTTGGCGAGTGTTTATTCCCATTTGGCTACGGCGGATGATCCCAATCCCCAGCAAATGCAAATGCAACAACAACGTTTTGAAACAGCGATCGCCTCTTTACGTCAAGCGGGTGTTCAAGCGAATCGTTTTCATCTCGCTAATTCGGCAGCCACTTTAAACGGTCAGACCTGGCATTATGATTTAGTACGGGTCGGTTTGGGATTATATGGACTTTATCCGGCTCCCCATCTACACTCTCAGATTAGCCTTAAGCCGGTTTTAGGGGTCAAGGCAAAAGTTACCCAAGTTAAAACCATTGAGTCTGGTACGGGGGTTAGTTATGGTCATCATTTTGTCAGCGATCGCCCGATGCAAATTGCAGTTGTAGGGATTGGCTATGCGGATGGTGTGCCTCGTAATTTGTCCAATCGTTTACAAGTGTTAATTCGTGGCCAGCGTGTCAACCAGATTGGGGCAATCACGATGGACCAAATCATGTTAGATGTTTCCCAGATTCCTGATCTAAGAGCGGGAGAAGTGGTGACATTAATTGGCCAAGATGGTCTGGAGAATATTGCTGCGGATGATTGGGCTGAAGCCTTAGGCACGATTTCCTGGGAAATTCTTTGTGGCTTTAAGCACCGCTTGCCTCGGATTACGATTTAAAAGACCGACTGCCTGCTCTCACTTTTGGCTCTTCCCTACTATCGAATCACTACCGATCAACTTTAATGTCCGTAAACCGATTGATAATAATGCTTATGTTCTTCAGATAATAACGGCTGCCACCAGTCCTGATAACTTAAATACCACTGAATTGTTTTGCGTAAACCCTGTTCAACAGTTTGCTGGGGAACCCAACCCAATTCCGTGCGAATTTTAGTGGCATCGATCGCATAACGACGGTCATGGCCCAGGCGATCTTTGACAAAAGTAATTAATTGTTGGCTAGGTTTAACGGGTAAGGTGGGAGCCAACTCATCCATTAAGTCACAAAGTAAATGAACTAAGTCTAAATTTTTAACTTCATTATTGCCGCCAATATTATAGGTTTCGCCTGGTTTACCCTTCTGCAAAACCAAATCTAGAGCCTGACAATGATCCTCTACATAGAGCCAATCCCGCACATTTTGTCCATCCCCATAAACGGGTAACGGCTTGCCTAAAAGCAGATTAATACACATCAAGGGAATCAGTTTTTCAGGAAAATGATAGGGGCCATAATTATTGGAACAATTAGTAATTAGGGTTGGCATTCCATAGGTGTGAAAATAGGCTCTGGCTAAGTGATCACTGCCTGCCTTTGAGGCTGAATAGGGACTGTTGGGAGCATAGGGTGTGGTTTCGGTAAAGGCGGGATCTTCCGGGCCTAAGCTGCCATAAACTTCATCGGTAGAAACGTGCAGAAAACGAAAATGATCCGGTTGTCCTGCGGTTAACCAATGCTGTCGAAAACTTTCCAATAAGGTAAAAGTTCCCACTACGTTGGTTTGTACAAAAGCATCAGGGCCAAGAATGGAGCGATCTACGTGGGATTCGGCGGCAAAATGGGCAACAAAATCAATGTTTTCAGTTTGTAATAATTGATCAATTAAGGAGCGATCGCCGATATTGCCTTGAACAAAACGAAAATTTTCTAAGGATTCTAAAGGAGCTAAAGTTTGTCGATTACCCGCATAGGTCAGAGCATCTAAAACAATGACGCGATCCTGGGGATAATTGCGACACCAATGGTAGACAAAATTGGAGCCAATAAAACCCGCTCCTCCCGTGATTAAAATATGCCGTAATTGCCCTAAACTTTCTTGTTCTGTCATCATCAAACCTCAATTTGGGAGTCATCACCAATTAGAAATCGTAAGGCTTTGGGAAGCTGGGGGGCAACCGTTAATTTGGCCCGTTGACCAATCACACTATCGACAATCCGTTGCTGAATCCCTAAGATCTGAGCCTGTTGTAAAACCACACAATGTTCTAAATCAGCTTCTTGAAGTTTAACGCCATCGGCAATACTGGTATAGGGGCCAATAAACGTATTTTCAATGTGACAATCTTTACCGATAATCACCGGCCCACGAATAGTACTGTTAATGATTTGGGTATTGGCGGCGATCGCGACCCGTCCTGTAATTTGACTGGTTTCGTCGATCTGACCCTGAATTTGCTTTTCTAAGAGAGTATCGAGAATAATGCGATTGGCCTCTAAGAGATCATCTTTTTTCCCCGTATCTAGCCACCAACCCTGAAGTTGTCGCGCTTCAACCCGTTTTTGATCCGTCAGTAGAGCCTGGATCGCATCGGTGATTTCTAATTCTCCTCTAGGGGAAGGTTGAATGGCATCGATCGCCCCATGAATAGACGGTGCAAAAAAGTAGAGACCGACTAAGGCTAAATTAGAGGGAGGAACTTTCGGTTTTTCCACGAGGGCTAATACTCGACCTTGTTCATCCACCGTCGCCACCCCAAAAGCCGAGGGATTGGCAACCTTACGCAGTAGGATCAGGGCATCTAAATGATGTTGCTGGAATGTCTCTAAAAAGCCCTCTAAGCTGTCCTGAATGAGGTTATCCCCTAAATACATGACAAAGGGAGAATCCCCTAAAAAGGGTCGGGCAATTTTCACCGCATGAGCCAATCCCGCCGCCTGCTCCTGCAAAATATAGGTAATCTTCGCCCCAAAGCGATCGCCATTTCCCGTTTTAGCTTGAACTTCTTGACCTGTCTCAGGACTGATAATAATACCAATATCGGTAATACCCGCCGCCACAATGGACTGAATTCCATACCAAAGAATCGGCTGATTAGCCACCGGAACTAGTTGCTTGGCCCCTGTATAGGTAAGAGGACGCAAGCGAGTGCCTTTACCACCGGAAAGGATCAGTGCCTTCATAAGGTCTGCGAGCATATTGAATATTTCCCCATCGTAGCGGTTTCAGACCATCCTTGTCACCCAAGTCTTTAAATGGCGATTAGGGGGATCGAAATTAATAATGGCAATAACCTTATTACCGGTGGTACTGGCGTAGATAGTCTTACTGGTGGTACTGGCAATGACACAATTAGTGGTATGGCGGGTCATCGGAACGGCTGCTATCCAACAGCAAAAATAAATTTGGAACGATTTTGCGTCGTTTCAGCGATCACTCCAATTGTTAAGAATTGTACAACCCTCTTGTTATAAGGCTTTTTATGTCATGAAACCCTAAATTTAGAATTGTTGGCTATCCAAGGAACTGGTCAGTTTATCTATAACAGTAGTCTAGGGAAACTCCTATTTGATGCGGATGGTACGGGTGTAGGGGCGGCTGTTCAGATTGCCTTTTTTACAGTCAAGCCTGTTTTGACCACATCTTGCTTTACTGTTATTGCCTAAAGCCCTCTTCTTACTACAGCTTTGGGTGAATAACTAAATGACGATCGCCGTCAAAACTAATACGACCTTTAATTTGCAGATCTCCCAGGAGGCGAGTAATGGTTACTCTTGTTGTTCCAATGGCATTTGCCAACATCTGATGGGTGAGTCGTACTGATATACGGATTCCCTCTGCGATCGGTTGGCCCATTTCCTGGGAAAGGAGTTTCAGTAATTCCTCTAGACGTTCATCCACCCGTTTTAAGCCGGCGATCGCCAAGAGGGTTTCGGTTTGATGCAGACGACGCACCACTTGAGTTAATACCCATTGAGAGAGTTTGGGGGTCGCTTCAATCTCGGCAATAGGATACCAACGCAAATAAACGTCTGATAGAGCCTTCGCCTGATAGGTTTCCAACTGGGAAAGACTTAACCATAATCCAAAAAAGGTTGACGGATGTGACCACCCCAACAAAATTTCATCCCCATTGATTGACAACTGACTCATTTGCACAATGCCACGATACACCTGCCATAGCCCTTCTGCGCTTAAGGGAATGCTGTCACCTCTGTCATAAAAATGGAGCCGACGGTTTTCTAAACCATCCTGGGCCAGGAGAGAATCAGAGGGAGAATAGGTCAGCATAGGGGAAGGGACACTGGGCAAGGGAACTTTTGTAACCCAGCATACTTAACCAAGGTAAACCTTTGGTAATCAAAATATTAAATCTTCTCCCTATCTCCCCATCTCCCCATCTCCCCATCTCCCCAGTCCTCCCCCAAAGAGATCGCTTCAAGTTAAACTAAAACCCAATGATCGTGTGGTTTTCTGCGTAAGGACGTGGTTAAGAAAAGAAATGTTTAAAGGGTTTGCACTTATTCCCCTCAGTCTGGTTTTACTTAGTACCCAGGCAGGTGTCGTGATGGCCCAACCGGAAAAAGCTCTTTTTTTAGCCTATCCCCCCGATCAACATCAAACCACTGCCAACCAAATTTTTCTGATCGGTTCTGCCCAACCCGATGCCCCCGTCTTGATTAATCAGCAACCCATTGAGCAAAGTCCCTCTGGTTATTTCGCTGCGATTATACCGCTACAGTTAGGGACAAATCAAATTACGCTGCGCTACAAAAATCAAGAGATAAAACGCACGATTATTCGTAATAGCAATACTCCCACGCTGCCGAATGTTCTGGGCTTTGCTCCCAATTCCCTTGTACCCAATCGCAATATTAGTCGCCTTCCCCAGGAACCCATTTGTTTTAGTGCAGTGGCCCCTAACCCCGCGACAGTAACGGTACAATTAGGCGGGCAAACCATTAATCTCCAGCCCCAGGATAAAACGGTTCAATTACCTCCCAACAATGCAGTTTTAAATGGCAATAATCAGCCTATTATTGCACCTGTCACCCAATATCAAGGTTGCGCCAGATTTTCGCAATTGGGGAATTTGGGCAAGCCCACTTTTCAACTGCAAGTCAATGAGCAGATGACTACGGCCACAAGTGACGGTACGGTGACGATTCTTGACCCGAATCAATTGGCGGCGATCGCGGTGACGGCAGATCCAGGGGTTGCTCGAACCGGCCCCACGACCGATCATTCTCGTTTAACCCCTTTGCCCCAGGGAACCCAAGCCAGTGTGAATGGAACCGAGGGAGAATGGTTGCGATTAGATTATGGAGCCTGGATTAACAGTGCAGAAACTAAAGTCTTAGCGGGCCAAGCCCCCCCTCAAAGTCTGATTCGCAGCATTAATTATCGTCCTTTGCCCACTGCAACTGAAATTATTTTTCCTCTTCAAGTTCCTGTTCCCATTACCGTTAAACAGGAAGATGATCAATTAAGTTTAATCCTTTATAATACAACTGCCCAAACCGACACGATTCGCCTGGATAATGATCCCATTATTGAGCGTTTAGACTGGCAACAAATTCAACCGAATCAAATTAAATATACCTTTCATTTTAAATCGAAACAACAATGGGGCTATGATTTGCGCTATGAGGGAACGAGTTTAATTCTTTCTCTGCGTTACCCACCAACTTTGAGTCAAGATCCCCAATCTCTTCAGGGTGTTAGCATTTTGTTAGATCCAGGTCATGGCGGTCAAGAACCGGGCGCGATCGGCCCGAATGGTTATCCAGAGAAGGCAATTAATCTTTTGATTGCTCAAAAATTAGCTCCTTTATTGCGGCAACGGGGAGCAACGGTCTATCTTACGCGGGAAACGGATCAGGATGTGTCTTTGCAGGAACGGGTGAGACAAATTAATACCCTCAAACCGGCGATCGCGGTTTCTATTCACTATAATTCATTGCCCGATGGCGGTAATCCAATTAAAACAAAGGGATTGAGTGCGTTTTGGTATCAACCCCAAGCCGAAAATTTAGCAACTTTTTTACAAACCTATTTAGTCAAAAAACTGAATCGTCCTTCCTACGGTATCTATTGGAATAATTTGGCTTTGGCTCGTCCCCATACCACCCCTTCTGTATTATTAGAATTAGGTTTTATGATTAATCCCCAGGAGTTTGAATGGGTGACAAATTCCCAGGAGCAAGATAAATTGGTTAGGGCTTTAGCTGATGGTATTACTGCCTGGTTTCATCAGCCGTCCTAAGGCCAAATTCCCTGAAGTTTTTCCAAAAGTAGTTTGACTTTTTCTAGATCCTTATCGGCCGGCGATCGCTCTACTCCACTGGAAAGATCAATCCCATCAGGGTTTAGATAACTTAAGGCTATTAAAACATTCTCTGGGGTTAACCCCCCCGCCAATAGCCAGGGAATAGGGGCGCGAAAGTGGCTTAAGCTATCCCAGGGCAAGGTTTGACCAGTACCGCCCAATTGTTGGGGATGGTAAGCATCCAGTAACAAGGTATCTACTACGGTAAAATAATTCTCTGCTTGAACTAATGCGGCTGCATTTTCAATTCGTAAGGCTTTGATGATTTCCTGTTGGGGCATGGCCCTTTTAACGGCTTGGCAAAACTCAGGAGGTTCCAGCCCATGCAGTTGAATCCCTATTAAACCGGTGTCTCTCACCACTTGCTCAATCATTGCCAAACTGCTATTGGCAAATACTCCAATACTTTCGATGCCTGGGGGTAAAATCGCTAAAACTTGACTGATCTGATCTGGCGTAACATAGCGGGGAGAACTGGGGACACAGATAAAACCCAGGGTCTTAATTCCTAAAGCGGCGATCGCTTTTCCCTGCTCTGGCTGACGAATACCACAGATTTTTACCCTTTCTAGCTGGCGATCCATGCTTTGACCATACCCTAAATGTTAAGTATTCAAACGAAATTTCATTTCTGGGGTAATAGATTTTTATAATCCTTAGTGTTTGTTACAAAGTTTATCAACTCAGGATAATGAGCTTCATGAATAACCTGTTTTTAATCTTAGCCCAAACCACTCCAACCACGACCAGTTGGAATCTATCGGTTGGCATTATCATGTCATTGTGCAATGTTTTTGCCTTTATCATTGGCTATTTTGCCATTCAAAAGACTGGCCAAGGCCAAGGACTCCCCCTACCCCAATTGGCCTCGAAAAAGACCTTTGGTTTGCCTGAACTACTCGCAACCATGAGTTTTGGCCATATTCTGGGGGCAGGAATAGTACTAGGATTGTCCAGTGGCGGTATTCTCTAAGGGGAAATATTCACCCTAAGAACGGGAGGAGCGGACTGAAAAGAGGGCTACTCCTCCTTGGTAAACCTTAGATCAGGTCAAATCAAGAGATTTAGAATTAACAGCAAAAATAAATTTGGAACGGTTTTGCGTCGTTTCAGCGATCACTGTCATTGTTAAGAATTGTACAACCCTCTTGTTATAAGGCTTTTTATGTCATGAAACCCTAAATTTAGAATTACTGTAGAATTAAAGACTTTAAACTTCAAAGAAAAAGTAAGATTATAATAAGATACTCTTTTTTGCAAATCTAATGTCGGTGATTACTCTGACTTTATTGCTTCCGGGCAAAACTGTTCCTGTCCAAAGTTGGACGTTTGAAACCGAGTCGGTGGTTCGGGTTGGACGGGCCGCAGACAGTGATGTGGTTCTCTACAGTCATTGGTGTCAACTTAAGCCAAAATGCCTACTCACAAAAGATTAGCCTAAAAGCAGGCGGAAGTAAGAGTAGGCTGAAAAAAAGGTTAGTATATAAAAAAGTGAGCAAAAAACAAATGGCAAGACAACATCCTCGGAGAAAAGGAAACCCAGACTTACGTCGTAAGACAAATCAGCCAGGGGTAGAAATCCCTGAAATAACAAAAGAGTTGTTTGAATTACTAGAACCCACAATGTTTACACCATTAAAATATTTACAGGGAACTCATGAGAAAATGATGAGAGATAGGGTATTAAATTTACCAGTAATGGTGGCATTAGTGTTAAGTATAGTGTATCGTCAAATAGCGGGTATAAGTGAAGCGGTAAGACTGTTAGAGGAAGAGGGATTGCTATGGGTAGCATCATTAAAAGTAAGCAAACAGGCAGTATCAAAAAGAATGATGAATGTGCCAGCCGAAATATTTGCAATATTACTAAAAGGAGTGTTAGAAAAAGCAGCCGAAAAAGGGAAGAAGCTCCAAGTAGGAGAAAAATGGGAAAAAATAAGAGAAAAGTTTAGTGCAGTGTGGATAGCAGATGGCTCAACGCTAGAGCAGATAAGGAAAAATATGAAAATAAGTAAAGAAGAAAAGAGTAAATTGGGGGGTAAAATAATGATGGTAGTGGAAGCCTTTACCCAAAGACCCGTTACTTTATGGTACACAGAAAATGATAAATCAAATGATAAAATATGGTGTGAAGAATTGGCAGCTAAATTACCAGAAAATGGTTTAATTCTTGTAGATATGGGATTTTTTAGCTTTGTGTGGTTTGATTTGTTAACAGAAGCTAAAAAGTTTTTTCTAACCAGATTTAGAGCGGGTACATCTTACAAAACCAAACAAGTATTGTCTCAAGGTAGTCATTACAGAGATGAGATTATCATTATGGGAAATTACCGTTCTAATCCTTGCAAGCATCCGGTGAGATTAGTCTCAGTATTATGGGGAACAATCTGGTATCAGTATTTAACAAATGTGTTGTCTCCCGAACAACTGTCCGCCGAAGAGGTCTGTGATTTATATCGAAGACGATGGACAATCGAAGAAGCCTTTTTATTAACGAAAAGACTTTTAGGACTAGCCTATTTATGGGTAGGGAATAAGAATGGTGTCCAAATCCAGATTATTTGCACTTTGATTTTCTATACGGTCTTAAATCAATTGGTAGGGGAAGTGGCGATTGCTCTAAATCAACCGAAAGAAAAAATCTCAGTAGAGATGGTGTTTCGGAGTCTATACTATGTAGCGAAGGCTATTGCTAGAGGAGAAAAGCCTGATACAGTAACCTATCTGGCTGAACGTGCTAAGTTATTTGGTTTGGTCAAAGCTGAGAGAAAGCGACATCGAGAAAAGGCCGCTCTCAATCAACAAATTTGGGAACCCATTCCTTTAAGTTGACACGGATGCTCTACAGTGCGGTGGTTTCTCGTCACCATCTTGAAATTCGACAGGTTGAGGCAGGATGGGAAGTGGTGAACCTGGGGGCCAATGGAGCCTATATTAATGGAGAAGCGATCGCCAAAATTACGGTACAAGATGGCATGATTATCCGTCTGGCCAGTTCTGTCCCAAAAATTCAAATTCATATCGAGCCACAGGTTGCTCCCACAAAACAAAAAACGATGAAATTGCAGCCGCCTCAGCCCACAACACCCATTGAGGCTTCTCATGATCCGACCAAAGAAACGGTCGTCAATTAAGCACAATCAGTTTTTTCGTCCTAGTTGAATGAGAGAGGTCTGGGTTAGTTCTCTAATCGTTTCTAAAGCGGGGGTAGGAGTCGTTAATCCCATTTTTAACCAGAGCAAATATTCAATATTGCCGGCCGGGCCAGGTAGGGGGGAGGCAGTCAGGCCGCCAAAATGCCAACCAAATTGTTGAGCCGTTAATAAAACTTTGGCGATCGCCTCGGCTTGATCCTGAGCATTACGAACCACCCCATTTTTACCCACCTTGGCTCGCCCAACCTCAAATTGCGGCTTAATCAGTAAGACCACTTCTCTAGGGGGAATCAGTAGTTGCCAGAGAGGTTCCAATACCTGGGTGAGAGAAATAAAGGAAAGATCCATCACCCCAAAATCTGCCGGAGTTTGCTCTCCATAGAGTTTTTCCAGGGTTAAATGACGAAAATTAGTTCTTTCTTTAAGAATGACTCGCGGATCCTGTCTTAATTTCCAAGCGACTTGTCCATAGCCCACATCGACTCCATAGACCTGGGCTGCTCCAGCTTGCAGTAAACAGTCGGTAAAGCCCCCCGTTGAAATGCCGCCATCTAGACAAATGCGATCGCGGACAGTGATGGGAAATGCCTGGAGAGCCTGGGCTAGTTTTTCCCCACCGCGTGACACATAGGGAGGTTTTTCGGCGATTTCTAAGGTGGCAGTGAGATCAATTTCAGTCCCTGGTTTATCAATGATTTGTTGATTGACCCTAACTTCCCCTGCCCGAATTAACCGTTGCGCGATCGCCCGTGATTCACAGAGATGACGGTCAACGAGGAGGAGATCGAGGCGTTGTTTAGGCAAAGTAGTGAGACTGGGAGAGGGGGAGACTGGGGGAGAGAGTTAGGCGCGTTCTAGGGCGAGTTGGATGAGGCGATCGACTAATTCGGGGAAAGCAATGCCACTGGCCAACCAGAGTTGGGGATACATACTGAAAGCTGTAAAGCCTGGTAGGGTATTAATTTCGTTGATCACTAAATTGCCACTGTCTTCCTGATAGAAAAAGTCGATTCGACTTAAGCCCGCCGCATCTACCGCCTTAAAGGCTTTAATGGCCATTGCTTGGATTTGACTCACGATTTGCTCTGGTAACTGAGCCGGAATATGAAGTTGAGCGCGACCATCGGTATATTTGGTCTCGTAGTCATAAAAGTCGCTGTCGTAGGTAATTTCGCCAATGACGGAAGCTTGGGGCTGATCGTTGCCTAAAATGGCACATTCCACTTCTCGAATATTGGCAATACCGGCTTCGACGATAATACGACGGTCATAGCTGGCGGCACTGTCCAGGGCGGCTTCTAATTCACTGCGCGAACGAACTTTGGCAATGCCCACAGAAGATCCTAAATTGGCTGGTTTTACAAAGCAGGGATAACCGAGTTTTTCTTCAATTTGATCACATAATTCGGGAAAAACACAAGGATTTGACCAAATTTCGCTCCGTTCCACGGCCACATAATCCACCTGGGGCAAACCGGCTTGAGCAAAGGCCATTTTCATCGCTAACTTATCCATGCCCACACAGGAACCAAGAACATTACTACCGACAAAGGGAACTTGCATCAGGGAGAGTAGGCCTTGAATGGTTCCATCTTCACCGTTTGGGCCATGGAGAATGGGAAACCACACATCTATCTCGGCAACAGGGGCTGGAAATTGCCAAAGGTTAGCACGTTGAATGTCTTGATCGGCAAGGGGTTTGCCTGTGTTTAGGATCTGAGCCGCGATCGCGGGTTCTGTCCAAGCCCCATTTTTCTGAATATAAAAAGGAATGACTTCGTACTTACTCAGATTTTCTGCCTGTTGAAGGGCCTGTTGGATAGTCCGTGCTGAATTAATCGAGACTTCATGTTCTCCAGAACGTCCACCAAAGAGCAAGCCAACCCGTAACTTTGTCATTCTAATGTTCCCAGTCCTTACAGAAATATACAGAAATATGGATTGGCAGTGAACTTTTTTAGAGTCAACACCATCACTTTGAAGCTTAGGGTATCACAAAAATTTAGCCTTTCTGCTCAATAGTTCGGATTTCGGGATGAGTTGCTGTTTAAGCGTTGGTTGGCCAGGCGCGTTGACGAATCGTTTCTAGGGATTGCTCATGTACTAATTGTCCATCTTCATAGACCACTTGCAATAAATCCTCCGCAGAAGCCGCCACCGTTTGATAACCTAACTCGGTTTTAATCAGGGCTAATCGTCCTTGTTTGCTGGTTTTGCCAGGGTCAGTAATGGGGTCTTTATAAACCGTGATCGCCTTGCCAGCAACGGTGACTTCACTACATTTCATGGCAAATTTTTGGGTATCTCGATTCAGTTTTTGCAATAAGGCTCCTCCCATACCAAAAGCTAAATTAGTGGTACTAAATCCAAGGCTTTCCGTTCTTTTTAAAATGGCGGTAATACTGTCTTCATCCACGCCATCCCCCTGAATAACGCGCACAGCATTTAAGACTCGATAGCCTTTTGGATTGATGGTACTGCCAAAACGCGCCTCTAATTTTTCGAGGGTTTTAGCCACAATTTCGACGGGATCGCCCGAATCTGGCCGAATCACCAGAGTTGCGCCCGAATCAATCACCTGTTGTCGCAGGCGATCGCCCCATAAGTTATCAATGGCATTCCAGAGATCATAGGAATCAGAAACGACTGCTAAAACAGAACCAGGTTTGGCAAACTGAGTCAGCATATTTTGATAGGCCAAAACTTCACCTTCCTTTCCCCAGGCGGTAATCGTGGAATGTTCGGCGGCGGGAATCGAGTAGGCAGCCAGGGGACAATGATAATACTTTTGACTGTAAACCAAAGCTTGCACGGTATCGGAACCTTGAAAATTGACCAGGTGAGCCAGTCCCCCAATGCCCGAAGATTCGCAACTGGAAACCCCCCGCGCCCCAAAATCGTGGAGTTTGAAATTAATTTCCGTATTGGGATCATCGGCAGTACGCTCTAAGGATTCATAAATTCGCTTTTTCAAATGCCAACTTTGGGTGGCGACGGTAATCGGATACCAGACCCGCATTAATAGGGTTTCGAGCCAGGAAGCTAACCAAAAAACTTTTGGATCGGTGGATTCTACGGTCATTAAAACATTATGAACAGGGATAACCGAGCCTTCGGGAACGGCTTTAATGCGTACAGGTAAATGACCGTTTAAATCTTCGGCAATATATCGCCAACCGTCATAATTAAAGGGTAAACCGTGAGCAGTTAAAAGCGTATTCGCTTCTTCTACCATCCATGGTTCTATGGGTTGGCAAAGATAGCGTTTTAAAATATATTGCAGTCCAAAAAAGACGGTGACAGGATATTTTCCACCACGACTTTCGACATAGGAATACATAGCCGTTGTTTCGGGTGGATACTGTAACCAATGGCTCACTTTGTAGGAGTCAATATCGAGAATTAAATTGGTATTCATGGTGACTAATTTAGTTTTGTTAATTGTTGCTGTAAGTTTGATCCCCCTAAATCCCCCTTAAAAAGGGGGACTTGGAAGGACTTGATTTTGTTGATTGTTGCTGTGAGTTTGATCCCCCTAAATCCCCCTTAAAAAGGGGGACTTGGAAGACTTGATTTTCTAGGGAGTTTTTGAGCTTGATTCCCCTAAATTCCTTTTAAAAAAGAGAACTTGAAAGACTTAATTTTTAGAGAGTTTTTACGCTAAAATATTTCAGAATTAGAACTTATTGAGATAAAGTTTGATCCCTAAATATTAAATATTCTCCCCCCTTTTTAAGGGGGGCTGGGGGGGATCAACCTAAACTTTGCTGACAAAATGCTGAATGATTTGGAAATGATCTTCGTAGATTTGCTCTTCTTGGGCATAAAGATCCGCTAAGGACATCCACCAGGCTTTTTGGGCATCATCCCCACCTTTCACCGCAGGTAATTCTCCCCCTTGCAATTGAATAAAATAGGCGTGAGTTATTGTTCTCCCACGCAGCGATCGCCCTGGAGCATCAAACACATGACTTTCCACAATGGAACCGCGTAAAACGGGCAAAGGAACTTTAAGACGGGTTTCTTCTTTTAACTCCCGTAACATTCCTTCAATCAGGGTTTCATCTTGTTGGATAAAGCCCCCAGGCAAAGCAATTAACCCCAGACCTGGTTTGGCTTTACGCCGTACCACTAACACATGACCCGCTTGCACTACTACGGCATCCGTTGTTACAAAAGTCGGGGGATAGGGAGCCGTTGCCCAAGCCTGTTTATAAGCTTGTAAAAATTGATATTCATCACAAAGAGCGGTGTAACGTTCACTCTTTTGAAAGGTTTGTAAATAGTGGGCGATCGCCTGGGGAATTTTATCGAGATAATCGGTTTCTTTGCCCTCAAAATAGGCGGCTCGAATTTGGGTAGAGTTTAAGTCTTGATAGTGACCTGTTTCTAAATAATCCCATTGGGGAAAGAGATTTAAATAATAGGAAGAAGCATCTTTACGATGACCTAAAATAACAACGGAATTACTGCCTTCGGTAATTTCTAAAACCTGTTGTTGAACGGCGGCTAACCACAAATTATCGCTATAGAGCCAATCCCGAACGGTGAGAAAATGAATCTGTTGCAAGGTTTCGGGGGTTAAACAATTCTGAATCATCGCAATCCGTTCCTGCGATCGCCAGGGGTTACGGGTATCTGCCGCCACACGATGACTGCCTAAAATGAGGATGACTTGCTCGGCTTTTTCGAGGGCAAGGTTAAGGGTGCGTAAGTGACCTAAATGGAAGGGTTGGAACCGACCGATGTAGATTCCGTATTGATATTGGGTTTTCATACCAGACTCCCTGGATGGTTAACATCCTCTCTCCGAGGATTGATTTAATTATAGTGGTTTTTACCAAAATATGTCAAGGGATAAGAAATGTAAATTTTTGTTACGATGTTAGTTTAAGTCGAAAAAAGGCAAGTATGATGCCGTCATTATGGTTAACTGTTCCGTCTAACTTTTTTTTGAGGTGTTATGCAGACGTTTTCAGTATATCGCTCTGATTTGGTAGTGTTATACAGAAAGTTTCCGTATAATGTTCCTCTCAGGGGTAATATATCGAAAGTCTCCGTACAATCGGCAGTTATATTGTTTTATTTGTTGATGAACATTAATTAGAAATATTTAGTTTAGATTTTTTTTAATTCATATATGCTAAATGATTTACTCGAATTTGCAAATAAGTTGTCTGAAGGTACCGATACTTTCAGAAAAGCCAGAGATGAAGACCGTCAGCGCATTGCAATTTATCTCGGCAAAATTGAAACCTGTCTTAAGACTTGTGTAGAGGATCTCAAAAGTGGTGCAGTATCTGGGAGTGGGTGGGCGGAACTTCAGGTTTATGCTCAAAATTTACCAAGAAATATTGGAAAAGAATTAGGGAAAGATAAAGCTAATGAATTGGCTGATCTTTTAAATAAAACTGCTAACTATAAACCAGAGATAAGCGACATTAATTCAATAGAAGCTGCTGCTGGAAATTTAAGAGGGCTTGCAGCTAGAGTTTTGGCAGAACCTAGTTCAAATTGGTTGCAGCAGTTTGTTCATGCGAAGCTACCTCTTTGGACGATTGTACCATTGCTTCTGTTAGCTGGATACCCCTTAATTCTTACTTATGTAAAACCATCCACAGTAAGTCAGGAACCTCAGGTAACATCCCTACTTCTGCCAGCGAATAAGTTATGGTTGAATACTGGCATTCAAATAAAACCTAATCAGACTGTGAAAATTACAGCCACTGGTTCGGTTAATCTTGGCATCCATCGGCTTGTAGAAGCTGCTTACACGCATTCCTATCCAAGATGGAATTGGACTGATCCAGCAGGAGAATCTGGACCATCGAGTTCAACCCCTATAGACAAGGGTCTGAAGGCACTTTTTATTGCACCAGGACTAAAACCATGCGTGCTACTCGCCTATGTTGATGTTACTGGCAAGAATGATTTAGGAAAATACAATCCAAAACCGCAAGGAATTGAGGAAATAGGTAGGGGTAAAGAGATTACTAGTAAAGAAGGAGGAACACTCTGGTTAGTTATCAACGATGCAGTTCTAGATGACAGTGATAAATCTAGGGATGCTTATGTATTGCCACAAGATAAGCTGGATGAAACTTACGGGAAAGGAAAGGTTACAGAGGAAAAGAGACAGGAAGAATGGGAACGGATAAAAACAGATGATTACTTTGATGCCTTTTTTGATGATAATGCTGGTGAGTTTTTAGTTCAGGTTCAGGTTGTTCAGTGAAGCGCAACATAACAATTGTATGCACTAGAACAGGGTGTTAAGCTATCGATTGAGTGGCAAAATGTATTGCTGTCCGATGATGAAAAACGTTATACCGCTTGAGTTGCAGGTTGGTTGAACCTTGCAAAACGGCACTGGTTCAGCTTCGTAGAGTTGGCTATAGGTAGAGGCATTGGCCCAGGGCTGGGTGGATTGGGGGGTTCCTAATATGCTCGTAATTAGTAAATCAGCAGAGCCTAAATGCCAGGGCTTATTAGGATTCAAATTTAACCAGAGGGGGGTTAATTTTTGGAATAAACTGTTGTCTAATAGGGAAATACGCCACCAACAGGGTTTATCGGTGGGAATCGGGCGATCGCATTTTGATGAGATTTGGAAGGGCGATCGCGGTCTGTTTTTTTATGATTGAAAAGGGCGATCGCTGTTGATATATTGCAATTCTAAAATATGCTATGTGCTTAATCAGCAAATAACTAGGCGATCGCTAATTTAAACAGACGGACGTAGTACTCGAATCAACTTCCCCCGCAACGATTCCTCTGCTTTTACCGCGTCATCAACCCTCGCTGCAAACTGTTCCCAATTACGATTATTCGTACAAACCACAATCCCGAAATGCTCATTATCACGACGATGTAAACGGATAAAATCAACTCTATTGATAGTCAAAATTGATCGCTCTTGATTGACAGCAAACGCCAACACCTGATCATCAGGTATCCGTTGATTAGCATTTCCTGCTTCTTGCACCGTCAAAACATCATGCCCCAAATTTCTCAACAATTCCACAACCTGAAAGGGAAACTGCTCATCCGCATAAAAACGTGCCATTCCCTAAGCCGCCTCATTCTGAGCGATCGCCAAATCAATCTCATCCCCATGAGCCGCCGCATAAACCCAAGCATTCGCTAAATCCGTAGCGGTAATCGTCGGATAGCTCGTCAACAAATCAGCATCACTATAACCAATACGACGGGCTTCCACAAGCACCCAAACAGGAATTCTTGTATTCACAATGCAAGCCTGTCCACCACAAACCCTAGGCGTTTTCTCAATTCCCTGCCAATTGCCACCAAGACTTTGAGCAAGTAACTGAATCACCTGCACCTTTTCACTAGGTCTGAGGGCAAGAAGTTGCTGTTCTAACTCTTTGACGATCACAGATGCAAATCCTCATGACGTTTTAGCAAATTATATTCATCATTTTACAACTAACCCAGTGCAATCGCGGTCTTTTGATTGGTAGTGGCAAATGGCGATCGCTGTTTTATTGTTTATGATTGGAAATGTGATCGCGGTTTTGTTATTTATGAAGGGCGATCGCGGTCTTGTTGTTTTTGAAAATGCGATCGCTTTCCTGTGATTCATGATTAAGAAAGTGCGATCAGGTTCAACAAATGGCGAGACTCTACTCTAAAAAAACTCTAGCTGTGTGCCAAAATCTAGCGACACTGACCTGGCGAATCGGTTCTTCAACACGATAAATAATGCGATAGGGTCTAAGAATTAATTGACGGACGTTAACATCGTTAAATTCTGGAACCACTCGACCTCGAAAAGGAAAAACCCCTAACTCTTTAGTTTTATCTAGTAATTGTTGACCTAACTTTTTAGCTAATTCAGGATTTGTAATTGCAACATAGCGGACGATAGTTTCTAAATCACGAATAGCTTGCGGCGAAAGAATTACCCTATAGTCCATGATTCCATCATTTTTTCAACAGTTTCAACTGGCACACCTTTACCCAAGTCAATTTCTTCAAATCCCTCTTGAATAGCCGCAATAAACCTGACTTCTTCCGCGATCGCTGTTAAGGAAACGTTCTCAGGCAAACGTTTAACAAGCTCAATAACTGCTTCTTTATTACTCATGGCTTAAGCCTCTGGAGTCGAACAAGAAACATTGTAACATACAGAAACAAGGCGATCACCCGAATTTTTGAGAAAGGTAAGAGCGATCACCGTTTTATTATTGATGATTGAAAAGTGCGATCATGGTTTTATTGTTGGTAAGTGAAAATTGTGATCGCTGTCTTGCTGGTTATTGAAAATGTGATCGCGTCTTTTTCATTTTATAATTGAAATAGTGTAATTATTACTAAATCACTAACCATGACTAAACTTTTAGAAAAGGCTTTTCAAGAAGCACAAAAATTATCTGATAATCTCCAAAATGAAATTGCCCAACAACTGTTAACCGATATTGAAAATGAACTCAAATGGCAGGAAACCCTTGCTGATCCCGATATTAACCTAAACGTTCTCTCAAAAATGGCCCAAGCTGCATTAATTGAAGATCAAGAGGGTAAAACTGAAGCAAAAGGTTTTGGTGAAGAGTGATGAAATCTTCAAGAACTCAAAATTTTCGGCAACAATTCTTAAAATTACCACCCCAAATTAAAGAAACCGCGAGAAAAAACTACGAACTTTGGAAACAAAACCCATTCCATCCCAGTTTAGAATTTAAACCCGTAAAACCCAAAGAAAATATTTGGTCAGTTAGAATTGGTATCGGCTGGCGAGCATTAGGTGTAATCAAAACAGATGAAGACAAAATAGTTTGGTTTTGGGTTGGGTCACACGCCGACTATGACAAGATTCTCGGTAAAAAGTAAACGGGCGATCGCTGTTTTGTTGTTTGTGGTGGGAAAGTGCGATCGCTGTCTTGTAATTTATGATTGATAAAGGGCGATCCCGGTTTTGTTCTTTGTGAAGGGCGATCACACTTTTGTTCTTTGTGAAGGGCGATCACACTTTTGTTATTTTTGAGAAGGCGATCGCTGTTTTATTGTTTGCGATGAAAAAGGGCGATCACAGTCTTGTTGTTTTTGAAAATGCGATCGCCATCTTGTTGTCTTTGAAAATGCAATCGCGGTTTTGTTCTTTGTAACAGGTGATCGCGGTCTGTTTTTTATGATTGAAAAGGGCGATCGCGGTTCCATTATTTATAGTTGATAAAGTGCGATCGCTATTAAATGGTAATATCGTAACCAATAGTTTTTAATGGTGTCGCTATGGACTGGGAAACTCGAATTACTCTGAATCCAAATATTTTAGTTGGAAAACCCATTATCAAAGGAACAAGACTTGCGGTTGAATTTATCATCGATCTTCTAGCACAAGGTTGGAGCATTGATGAAATTCTGCGGAATTACCCAGGTATTACAGTTGCAGATATTCAAGCTTGTCTTAGCTATGCTAGTATGATGCTCAAGTCCGAAAAAGTATATGGTATCCCCGCTTAACTGATGCGTTTTCTAGCCAACGAAAATTTCCCTCTGGATGCTGTTGAAACACTACGGCAAAATGGCCATGACGTGGTGTGGATTAGGGTGGAATCACCTAACATCTCCGATCCAGAAGTTTTAAGTCGCGCCCAAGCAGAAAATCGTATTCTCTTGACATTTGATAAAGATTTTGGAGAACTCGCCTTTCGCTCAAAGTTGCCCGCCAGTGTCGGTATTATTTTATTTAGAATAAAAGCACCTTCTGGCTCTGTAGTAGCTGAGAAAGTTGTTAAAGTTATCTCATTACGCGATGACTGGCATGGACATTTTACCGTTGTTGAAGAAGACAAAATAAGAATGAGAGACTTGAATTAGCAGTGCGATCGTGGTCTTATGGTTTTTGAAAATGCGATCGCTGTTCTGTTACCTGTGATGTAAAAATGCGATCACTGGTAGAATAACTAAATCAACTAAGGCTAACTGCTTTGTTCATCCTACCGATTTTTGATTACAATTGACTAATCGTTTACTCATGCCAACTCATGCTCAGCTAGAGGGTCTTTATCAGATTTGCTATTATTTAACCTATCGAGCCTTGCAACCAATTCATCTTATCTGTACTGATGAAAGAACGAAAAATCTTTTTATTCTGGCAGGGGATGAGGAAGATATTGAAGTAGAAATTACACCCATTGGGGAGGTAGTCTAATGTCTGAGATTAATTATGCCACAATGTCCACTCAAGCACTACGAGAATACTTTTTAGAACATCGGAATGAACAGTTAGCATTGCAAGCCTATTTAGAAAGACGAAATGAGCAACCCAGAAAAATTATTACAAAAGTGGGGGATTCTGCAGGGTAATCGCATCTTATTTGTTACAAAAAATACAGACAAAAAGAGAGAAATATAGTGTAAAAAAGAAGCAGTCATCTAAGAGAAGAAAAGGCTATTATTTAAAAAAAGTAAGTGAGTGAGGTCAAAGATGGCAAAAGGCTTCGGCGCAAGAGTTCTAACCCCACAACAAGAAAAAGAAGTCAAAATTATCAAAAGAAGCATACTGAAACATTTTCAGTGCCTAAAAGAACCGAGAACAGGGAGAAGGCAAGACCATAACTTAACAGCAATTGTCACCATAGGAATATTGGCAGTATTGTCAGGGGCAGATGGCTTCGTAGCAATTGAAGCCTATGGCAAAGCCAAACGAGAATGGCTAGAAATGTTTCTAGTGGTCTGTCAATTTTCTATTTGTGGATAAAGACGCTTGAGACGAATACGAGCCTCAGCCGTCGTGAATTGCCAATCTACCGACTTTTGGGAATGATTGCGCTGAGTGTACCAAGCCGTTGTTTCTTGCTCTAAAGTTTCCCGATCTGGAATTCGACGAGCTAGGCATTGCCGAGTCATTGCGGACAGCTCGTTTTCAGCAATATTAAGCCAACTGCCATGTTTTGGGGTATGGTGAATTTCCAACCGTTCGACTAGACGACGAGCCGTGGAAGGCTCAAATGCTTCATATAGTGAGGCAAGTTTGTGAGTATTTAGCTGATCACATACTAAAATGACTTTGTCGTTATCAGCATAGTCGTTATCGAGTAAATTCTTAATTTCTGTTGCCCAGTCAACCGATGTTCTACGTTCACTGACAACTGTCTTTCGCCACCCAGACAAGGGTTCTGTAAACATAAAGATATTGGCTGTTCCATTGCGTTCATATTCGTAATCATGCGCCTCTGGCTGTCCAGGTTTGGCTGGTAGAGGAAGGCGGGTTTCTTTGACCAATTGTATAGGTTGCTCATCCATGCAAATCACTGGACAATTGGGGTCATAGGGTCGGTGATAAATTTCTAGAACATCTTCCATGTTAGACACAAATTCGGCACTCTTTTCTGGTGGAATCACGTACATCTGTCGCAGATGAGGTTTTAGTTCATTTTTTTTAACACTTGACGCACGGTTTCGTGACTAATTGCTGGCACAATTTCTAACTCGACCGCCTTGTCGGCTAGTAACCTCAATGTCCAACGGGCTTGACCAGCAGGCGGTTCTCCACAACGTAAGGCGATTAGTTTTGCTTCTACCTCTCCATCAATAATCGGTTGACGAGGCGGCGTTTTGCGGGGCTTGCGGCTTAATGCTGACTCCACACCTTCATTGACCAATCGCTCCCTGAGATTGGCGACTGTGTTACGGTGACAACTAAAGGCGGCGGCAGCTTCCTCATCCGTCCATCCTTGTCCATTCACATCAATGTTTAACAGAATATTGGCGTGCTTAATTTTGTAAGCCGCTCCTTTGCCGATGGATACCAAATCTTTTAGGGTCTGACGTTCTTCTTGACTTAATCGGACAATATAGGTCTTGAGCATGGTTACTTATTACGATATCTGTTGAGGTAATGAATAGCCTCTCCATTTTCCCTCAAATTCACAATCTTTAGCTTGACAGACCACTAGAGTTACCAAAGGGAATTCCCTCTCACGATACCTTTGGAAGAGTATTTGGAATGTTGGAAACAGAAGAACTAGAAAAAAGTTTTCTGAGCTGGATAAGCAGTCTAACGGAGAAAATGGACATAGAGCTGATACAGATAGATGGAAAAACGAAAAGAGGTTCTTATGATAGGGAAAAAGGACTAAATGCGTTACACAGCATAAGTGCGTGGAGTAGTGAGCGGGGACTGATGTTAGCGCAAAAGAAAGTAGATAGTAAATCTAATGAAATAAAAGCAGTCTCCTTGTTACTGAAGTTACTTAACATCAAGGGGGCAGTAGTAACCCTAGATGCAATGGGAACGCAGACAGAAATCGCAAAACAAATAAAGCAAGGTGAAGGTGACTATGTATTGGCTCTCAAAGGAAATCAGGGCAAACTTAATAAACAAGTTAGGGATTGGTTTAAACAAGCGGTCGCTCAGAACTGGCAAGGAATTGAATACAGTTATCATGAGAAGACAGAAAAAGGACATTACCGTTTAGAAACTCGTCAAGTCTGGACAGTGTCAATCAATCAGCTTTCCGCATTGCATCGCCAAAATCAGTGGGTCGGTTTAGCAACTGTTGTGATGGTTAAAAGTAAAACTCAATTCGGTCATAAAACAACAGAGACGTTTCGCTATTATATTAGCAGTCTTCCTACGGATGCCGAACGTCATAGCCATGTGATTCGTTCTCACTGGAGTATTGAAAATAGTCTGCATTGGGTTTTAGGGCACTGGTATCGTCTAGCTAGAAGCTATAAACGTTGCAATACAAGAGGTTCAACAAATCAGGCGAATTTGGAGTAAGTCCTCCCAAGTTAACCCTTTTTGAATTATACCGAGAGCTACCGCAGGAACTTTTTTCGTCGTAAAATGGCTGCGAACAAAGTTATGAACCATCCAGAAAATATCTAGCACTCGCTGTAATCCCACAACAGATTTAGCATAAGTATTTGTTCGACGACGAAAGGCGGCTAAATAGCGTCGTAGAGAACTATTAAATGCCTCAACGTGGTTGGCATGAACATCCTTGTCTTCTGGTTTTTCTGTTGTCTCAGGATGTTCAGTTTTCGGAGTTTCTACTTTCTCTAGTTTACCCTCAGAATCTCGACGTTTACTACTCTTATTTTTTAATCTTACCACCATACCCTTCGGTAATACTTTGGTGGGACGACCTCGCTTCCCAGTCCTTAATACTTCGTGACAAATATTAAATAGCAGTTGACTATATCGCTTTTCTCCATCTGTAAATAACTGGAGAGATTCTGCACTCCTTTCAAATAATTCCGCTACCGTCATCATTGCTTCTAGAAATAATTTCTGCTCTTTTTTACCACATTTTAAATGCCAAATAAAGCGGCTAGCCCTGTCCATGAGCACGATTGTCCACCCCTCAGAGGCACTTGCTTCTTTATTTTTTCCAACTTTTGTGTATAGTTCATCCCCTTCTATTACTAATTTAACAAATTCATTCACTAAGGCGTATAAAAATAATGTCTCTTGTAATCCTGATAATTTCTTTTCCCAATTCAATATTGTTGTTTTTGCGTAGCCGAATACTCGGGCTGCTGCATTTAATCCTATTCCTTCCATTCTGGCTTTTAATACTTTTACAATTTCACTTAATGGGGTTTCTAAGCCAGCGATTACGCTACCATAAGTCTCAGCAAAACAAGAACCACATTCTTGACAGATGAACATTTTACGTTCCCCGTTACCTTTCGTTTGGTAATGAGAATGTATTTTTACTTTTTCACTATAGCAATGAGGGCAGTTTTTCTGAAATAAGGCTTCCTCTTTCTCTTGGGGTAAGCCAATATCACTTAGGAGGTCAATTGAGCTTTTATTCAATGTTGACATTGCTTTCCGTTTTCCCTTTCTTTAATATAATGACAATAATAATAGTATAACAAAAACGGGAATATGTCCAGTCGTAAGTTATTTTCTATTTTCTCAAACTCTTACACCATAACTTTTTCTAGCTTTGATCACACGATACCAGTACCGGTTTTAGATGTCACTTTTAATGAGGATGCGAGTCGAGTGCGTCAAGGTAATGCGGCTGATAATTTGGGCTTGCTCCGTCGTTTAAGTATTAATTTGCTTAAACATGAGCCATCTCAAAAAAGCTTGAAGATGAAGCGTTATTTGGCGGCGATGGACAACAATTTTCTTCTACAGGTTTTAGCAGCTAGTTCACGGGAGTGATATTCATGAGTATATTTAGCTTCAAATAGGGCTTGCTGAAAAAGTCCACAAAACGAACCTAGATGCCACAGGGCGCGAAAAATGGTGACTTCAGAGCTCAGTTTCCAGTTTTACCTCACATTTTTCCAGCAAAGTGCATGGATTTTGAGCCTCCAAATGCCATAACCTTGCATCTGATCGTTTGTAAAATGCCTGAAAGTATTGTATAGCAAGGATTTTATCCTTATTCAGCAAGCCCCAAATAGGAGGATTGGCAAAATATTGACACCAACAATTATGAATTAGCGAAATTACTTAATCTTTTAGAGTTTAAGTTGATTTTCTTCTCTTTTTAGTTTTTGATATAGTCTATTTTTAAGCTAGATTTCTTTTTTGATTCCACTCTACTAATATGCGATTACCCTGGCCCATCCCCCCTTTTAAAGGACAATTTCAGCCCAATATTAACCGTATCCAACGTTTTCGAGTCTGGTTTGGCAAACAAGGCTCCATGGCCCTGGTCAGTCATTTAGATTTAGTTCGTTTATTTGAGCGAGCCGTGCGTCGGGCTGCTTTACCCATTTCCTTTACGGGCGGATTTCGGGCTGGCCCTCGGATTTCCATTGCCAATGCCTTGCCCTTGGGGGCTACCAGTAGCGGTGAAATTGTGGATTTCGAGTTAACAGAAAGCTTAGAATTAGCGAATTTTCAACAACGTCTCAGTGCGGTACTTCCTGCGGATATCCCCATTTATCAGGTGCAAGAAATTGATATCAAAGCTCCTTCGGCGACAAAATTATTAGATCAGGCGGAGTATTCGATTACCATTGGGATAGAACAAGCTGTTTCTCTGACCCAGTGGCAGCAATGGATTGATCAAATTTGGCAAGCAACAGAGATTTTACTGGCCAAAAAAACAAAATCAGGGAAACCAGTTACTTTAAACCCACATTCCGTACATAAAAAAAGAACAAAGAAAATAAGAAAAGTCATTATGACAAAAGATAATACTGACAAGTAGTAGCCCCAAAAAAGCGCAAAATCCTCTCTCGCTCAAGCGTTAGATTGATTATTTGGGGACAATTATCCAGTACAACCCAATGAACTCCTCTCAACATCTGAAAAATCCAACGCAGTGTCGGACGCTGAGTCGGCTTTCCCAACTGATTAGGCACAGTCTCCTCCTGCTCTGCCAGAGCCAGTCTCAGTTTACGTTGTCCCAAGCTGTACACCAGTAAACACAACACCATGATGAAACTCAATGCCATAATCCGCTCAGGGGTTTTGAGAAAAACACTGGACGCCAAAAACAGAGGGTCTTTAAGGAAGCGAAAACCTCGCTCTACCCCTTGCTGTTGCTTGTAGTGGACAAGCAGTTGCTCATCGCTCAAAGAGTCTCCATCTAGCTGATTCGTCGCCAAGACAAAACGTCCTGCTGCCCGCTCTGAAGCTTGAACTTTCGCACTATTGAGGCTGAAAGTGGCTTGGGCATGATAGCTACGACGAATGGGCTGTTCATGGGGACGGGGTTTACCTCGATGACCGTAATGACATTTTTCGACGACAGTTAGGTCTTGAAGAAGATGCCATTCTAAACTCTTCTCCCATCGGCTCAGGGCGGTTAAAGCATCCTCCCGACAAGCAAATTCCTGACGCTGTAATTGTTCTAATTGTCTTTGAGCTTGAGCCGTTGCTTTCTCTGTCTTCTTCGTCAGTTGTTTGAGGTCTAAAGCTTTTTTTTGCTCGCTATCTACCACTATCCAACGTTGTTTGACTCCCCCATATTCACTTTCTAAGGAGGTAAGACGATAGCCCTCTAAATCAGTTGTGATGAATTGCTCCGAGGCTAATTGACTGACCGCATCCTGCACTTCTCTAATCGTTTTCGGCACAGAACATAACCAGTATATGCCGGTTAACTTTTGCAAGTTATCGGCACTGTATAAGGCTGAATCTGCTATATACAAACCATCGAATTGCCACTGCTCATTGAACTTTTTCAAGAGTTTAGCAAACTCTTTTTTATCACTTTGATTGCCATCTCCTAATTCGAGAAAAGCGGGAATGTCGCCATCCCCCCAACAGACTAGATTCAAGACAAATTGTTTCAAGTCTGGTCGCTTATCCTTTGAATAGCCATGAGTGATATGGATTATTTGGCTTTCTTTGTCTTCTCTCTCCACCGATAATTTATATTCCCCTTGTACCGATAATGAACTGGAGTCTAAATGGGAACTTTTCATCACTATTTTGAAGATTTCTACGGCTTTTAGACAAATTCCGAGAAACAAACGGCTGATGCCGGCCATAAAGATTAAATCTAAGACTCTCCCTAAACGGTCATCATTCAGGTCGCTGGCTTTTATTCCTTTTCCTAAAAGATGTTCTACTGGTTTATCTTCAAAAAAACGACTGAACAAATATAAAGGAGAGTTGATAAAGCCTAAGCCATTGAGAATCATCGCTTTCACTACCAGACCCGCACTGATTTTAGCACGGTCATTTTCTCCTAGTTGTTCATTGATATAATCCACTAGACCTAGTTCATCAACTATCGCCGCGATTATTCCTAAATGGTCGAGATTTTTAACGTTTAATTGGGTCATTTTCTCTTGGGTTTATTAGCTTTTTTATTTTAACTATTCTGTAGCCATTTTTGAATCTATTTTTATTTTTTCAAAACTAGTACGGAATACGGGCTCTAACACAGAAGTCGAAGAAATTAGCATAGATGGTGGGAAGGTACGACTCAGAACTCCCAAGGGAGAACCCTTAATTTGGCGTGATTATAAAGGAGTCAGTTTTCATCAATTGGGGGTAGCTGCCTTTTTTCAAGATAACTCGGCTTTATTAGATTTGGTTAATTCTCAAATTTTGGCTAAGCCTTTAATTTGTTTGGGAGATGGACATGATGGTATCTGGAACTTATTTCGTGAGATAGGACAGAAACATGAGCGAATTGAAATTTTGGACTGGTATCACTTAATTGAAAACCTCTATAAAGTTGGGGGGTCATTCCAGCGAATTGAGGAGGTCAAGTCTTTTCTTTGGACGGGTGAAGTGGATGCCGCTATCTCCTGTTTTGAGGGATGGTCAGAGCCTCAAGCTGAGAATTTTATCATTTATTTAGGGCTTGCTGAAAAAGTCAAAAAACGAAAGAAATGTGGGTTAGGGAAGTATGGACTGAAAAAGCATAGATAACTTATCCTTATGGAAACAAATCAAAATACAGATTTTGTTTAATCTATTGTTCCTTTCTGTCTAAAAAGGTCAACACAAATCACTCCTCACAAAAGAGAGGAAAATTAACACCATTTTTCACAAGAAAAACGACTCTACAACTTTTTACTTTTTGTCTTCTGAAGTAGAGTAGAAAGATTCATTACCAAAAAGTTCATCGCAATTACCGTTTCCGAGGTCTCAGGTAGTTTGGCCATCACTCGACCAAGACTAAATTTCCTCTTTCCCTGTCCGAATTTACCCTCAATGGCATTACGCACTCTTTCATCTGAGCGTGCCTCTTTCTTTTTTTCTTTGCTCACCTCTTTCGGCGGTCTTCCCAATCGGGGACCACTCATTCTTATATCCCTTTCTTTACAATAAGCTCGATTCGCTTTTGTTCGATAGATTTTATCCACATGAACCGATTCCGGATAACATCCTGTTTCCCTTTTATATTCTTCTATTCGCGCTTGTAAATCTCCCGATTCGTTGTAATTATCCCAACTTAATTTGTCTAAGAAGACAAAGCCATTCACATTACTTGCCGATATTTTAGCTCCAAACTCTACTGCTTTTCCCGCTTTTCCACGCACTATTGGACGCACGTGAGGTTGGCTTACACTCACAATTCTGTTTTCTACTTTATTTGTCTTTTTTTCATACATTTCTAACTGTTGCTCATACACTTTTCCTATCGTTACAAGCTCTTCTTGCTCTTTTTTCGTTAGTTTTTCTAACTTTGCTCCCTCTTCTATCATTTTTTCTATATCAGACAAGTTTCTTTTTATATATCCTAGTTGTTTTTTTGTTCCTTTTCTTCTTTCTTTTTTTGACACACGACGTTTTTTTGCTATGGCTAAGTACTCTTTTCTTGCCACTTCCCTATAAGTCCTCGGCTTTTCTTTCCTTTTCTCTTTTATTTCTTCATACAGCTTATCTATTATTTTTTCTGTTTTTTCTCTGGCATCATTCAATATTCCTATATCCGTTGGATATTTTATATCTGCTGGTGTACAAGTCGCATCTAACAATAACTTTCCTTCATTTTCTTTTTTTTCTGACGCTACACCCGTCGCTTTTTTTTCTATTTCTTTATTAATTTTATTTATTAATTCCATTCCTATTTTTTTACGAAAATGAACCATCATTGACGCATTAAATGCTTCTTTGCTACTATAGCTTTCCATTTCTATAAAGTACTGTAAATAAGGGTTCTCTTTTATTTGTTCTACTGTTTCTCTGTCACTTTTTCCTGAAATTTCTTTGATAATTAATGCTCCTAATGCCATTCTAAATGATTTGGCTGGGGCTCCTTTTTTTTCTGTGAAGTTTTTTGCATATTCTTCCTCATATTCTTCCCAAAGAATCATTTTTGACATTTCTATCCAACGATTTTCTTCGTCTAACTGCCCGCCGAACAGATTTTTCAAGTTTTCTGGTGTTTCAATTGAGTACTGTTGCTTTCGGTACATCTGCTTTCTCTCTTCTTAATGCAATGGTTTTGAGGCATTCTACCCTATTTTCGTGCATTCTAGCGGTTCTTAATTCGCCTACTATTTTTCTCCGTAAAGGTTTCAGCTTTTTTCAGCAAGCCCTATTTAAACAAGCATAAACATCGGATTGTCAATTATGGTTATTTGCAGGCAGAGGGCATTTCTATTGGCTCTGGCTCTGTCGAATCTCAAGTTAAACAAATTGGTCATCGTCTTAAAATTACTGGTGCGAGTTGGAATTCTGACAATGTACCACAAGTCCTTCGTCATCGCTGTTCCTATTTAAATGATTACCTTTTTTGACTCTTTCATTTACCTCGTTAAGTATTTCTACTTATTGCAAAGGTGAGATGCTCCCCAGATATTAGATTTCTATCATGCCTCTGGTTACTTAGGTGCCTTGGCAGAAGCGTTGCATCCGAATACCGTGTCAAAACAAAAAGAATGGTTGACTGAAAATTGTCGAGAACTCAAGCATGAAAAAGGAAAAGCAGGAGAACTGCTAAATCTGATGAAAGAAGTCAAAGAAGAAAAAAGTCATTCTAAGAATCTTACCGAGAAACTACAAGCGGCGATTACTTATTACGAGAATCATCAGCATCAAATGGATTATGCTGAATACATAGAGAAAAAGTATCCGATTGGTTCAGGTGTTACGGAAGCAGCTTGTAAGACGTTGGTCAAACAACGATTATGTTGTTCAGGGATGCGATGGAAGGAAAAAGGAGCAGGAATTATTTTGAGCCTACGAGCTTTGGTATTGACCAAGGAACGATGGAGTCAATTTTGGGCAAAACTTGATCAATATGGGTTCCCTGTAGAACCCTGATTACAACAGCTTTTATCAACTAAAGGTCGCACCCGCCTTCGCTACATAGTATAGACTCCGAAACACCATCTCTACTGAGATTTTTTCTTTCGGTTGATTTAGAGCAATCGCCACTTCCCCTACCAATTGATTTAAGACCGTATAGAAAATCAAAGTGCAAATAATCTGGATTTGGACACCATTCTTATTCCCTACCCATAAATAGGCTAGTCCTAAAAGTCTTTTCGTTAATAAAAAGGCTTCTTCGATTGTCCATCGTCTTCGATATAAATCACAGACCTCTTCGGCGGACAGTTGTTCGGGAGACAACACATTTGTTAAATACTGATACCAGATTGTTCCCCATAATACTGAGACTAATCTCACCGGATGCTTGCAAGGATTAGAACGGTAATTTCCCATAATGATAATCTCATCTCTGTAATGACTACCTTGAGACAATACTTGTTTGGTTTTGTAAGATGTACCCGCTCTAAATCTGGTTAGAAAAAACTTTTTAGCTTCTGTTAACAAATCAAACCACACAAAGCTAAAAAATCCCATATCTACGAGAATTAAACCATTTTCTGGTAATTTAGCTGCCAATTCTTCACACCATATTTTATCATTTGATTTATCATTTTCTGTGTACCATAAAGTAACGGGTCTTTGGGTAAAGGCTTCCACTACCATCATTATTTTACCCCCCAATTTACTCTTTTCTTCTTTACTTATTTTCATATTTTTCCTTATCTGCTCTAGCGTTTAGCCATCTGCTATCCACACTGCACTAAACTTTTCTCTTATTTTTTCCCATTTTTCTCCTACTTGGAGCTTCTTCCCTTTTTCGGCTGCTTTTTCTAACACTCCTTTTAGTAATATTGCAAATATTTCGGCTGGCACATTCATCATTCTTTTTGATACTGCCTGTTTGCTTACTTTTAATGATGCTACCCATAGCAATCCCTCTTCCTCTAACAGTCTTACCGCTTCACTTATACCCGCTATTTGACGATACACTATACTTAACACTAATGCCACCATTACTGGTAAATTTAGCACCCTATCTCTCATCATTTTCTCATGAGTTCCCTGTAAATATTTTAATGGTGTAAACATTGTGGGTTCTAGTAATTCAAACAACTCTTTTGTTATTTCAGGGATTTCTACCCCTGGCTGATTTGTCTTACGACGTAAGTCTGGGTTTCCTTTTCTCCGAGGATGTTGTCTTGCCATTTGTTTTTTGCTCACTTTTTTATATACTAACCTTTTTTTCAGCCTACTCTTACTTCCGCCTGCTTTTAGGCTAATCTTTTGTGAGTAGGCATTTTGGCTTAAGTTGACACCAATGAAAGCCCATGCACGTCGTTGGAAAACTGGGGGTTGAAATTGGAAACAACTCTCTGAAGTCACCATTTTTCGCGTCCTGTGGCATCTAGGTTCGTTTTGTGGACTTTTTCAGCAGACCCTAAGTAGGAGATAAGCTGTCATCACTCTAAGTGGATATAAGGTAGAATATATAGACTTACTTTTTTGTATGACTATGCTGACGTTAAACTTCTTAGACCAAAAGACCAAGAAAGAGCTACAAAAAGCCCTTAAAACGGAAGAGCACGCAGTTACAAGAGAGAGAATATTGATTATGTTACTGAGAAATGAAGGAAAAACGTATGATGAAATATCAGGATTATTAGGATGTTGCAAACGACAAGTGTGGTACTGGTGCAATAATGGAAATCCGAAAGAGATAGAAAGCTTAAGAGACAAAAGAAAAAAAGGAAATCACAGGAAAGTAACAGAAGAATACATAGAGAAATTGACGGAGATAATAATCAAAGAGCCTGAAGAGTTTGGATATGAATTTGGACGTTGGACAGTAGCAAGACTATCAACTCATATGGAAAAAGAAACGGGTATATTGTTAGGAAATACACAACTTAGAAATATGCTTAAAAAAAAGCGATTTGTCTACATCTGGGCAAAATATAGTCTAGAAGATAAAAAAGATGAGCAAAAAAGAGAGGAATTTAGAAAGAAAGTTGAAGAGTACAAGAAGCTTTTGAAAGAAAAGCCAGAATCAATCCAGATATGGTTTTGGGATGAAAGTGGCTTCAGCTTAAGAGTAATACGGAGAAAACATTGGACAAAAAAAGGAAAGCGTAAAAAAGTGAGGGGAGATAGAAGAAAAGGAAGAGTCAATGTAATGGGTGGTATTAGATATACTGACAAAAAACGGTGGGTTGATTTGATTCCCACTGGTAACTCTCAGAACTTCAAGAGTGTATTATTAAAATTTTACAAAGACATACAAAGAGAATGGATAGAACAAGGAAATAAAAAAGAAGACTTTGAAAAGAATGGTCTGAAGATTGTGATTATTTTAGATAATGCGAGCTTCCACAAAAAGCAAGAAATTCTAGACGAGAGCACGGAAGAAATGCCAAACATTATTTTGGAGTTTTTACCCCCCTATAGTCCCGATTATAATTTAATGGAATTGGTATGGCATTCAGCAAAAGAATATATTGCAAATAAATTATTCAAATCAATTGAAGAATTAGAATCTCTCATCCATAAACTTCTTAATGAAGGTGGATTGACAATATGTTGGGGACGTAAAATCAAAAACAAGGGCTCAAGTATTATTGCAAGTTAAACTGATGACAGCTTAAAAGCTTTTAGACCACATACTTCATTTTAAAATTGACGAACTTAATCGCAAAAAAGCCCCCATTCCTAACAATTTATCCTCCCCATTCTCCCAGTCTCCCAGTCTCCCCCTCTCCCTGTCCCCCAGTCTCATATGAGTTAATCGCGCTTGTACTGATTCAGCTAATTGTTCTCATTCTTGTAACTAGGTTTCTACGGTTTGTTGATGACGAAGATAATAGGCGATCGCAACGCCGATGATTCCGAGAATCTACATTTTGATGATCAACAAGGAATTTAAACCCCTTAAGTAAGTGGGCTTAATTAATTGTTAGATAGTAGAACAGGCTTCTAGCCTGTGGACGGGCAGGATGCCATCCGTGTCAACTTAAAGGAATGGGTTCCCAAATTTGTTGATTGAGAGCGGCCTTTTCTCGATGTCGCTTTCTCTCAGCTTTGACCAAACCAAATAACTTAGCACGTTCAGCCAGATAGGTTACTGTATCAGGCTTTTCTCCTCTAGCAATAGCCTTCGCTACATAGTATAGACTCCGAAACACCATCTCTACTGAGATTTTTTCTTTCGGTTGATTTAGAGCAATCGCCACTTCCCCTACCAATTGATTTAAGACCGTATAGAAAATCAAAGTGCAAATAATCTGGATTTGGACACCATTCTTATTCCCTACCCATAAATAGGCTAGTCCTAAAAGTCTTTTCGTTAATAAAAAGGCTTCTTCGATGGGTGTGACCTTTAGTTGATGAAGGAAAAGAAAAGTGTTAACATGGGATGAAAAGTGACAAAGAGGAAACAATGATGACAGCAAAACTAATTAATGTAGAGGGTTCAAAGATAAAAATAGAACTAACATTAGAACTCAGTCGTTCAATGTTGGATACAGAAATAAATATTCAAAAAGGCTTAAACGAAGTAGGTTGCATCGCCAGCAAAGAAGCCTTGAAATATTTAGATACAGATGGTTCACCCTTAAAAATCGGTGAAGAAATCTGGAAGAGTAAGGGAGAGCAACCGAAAGAATATCAAACACCTTATGGTGAGGTTATAGTGAATCGTCATGTATATCAGCGTTCAGTAGGAGGAAAAACGTATTGCCCCTTAGAAAGAGAAGCAAGGATAATCATAACATCAACGCCATTATTGGCAAAACAGGTATCCTCAAAAATGTCAGGGATGGCAGGCAAAGAGGTGAAAAATGATTTATTAGAAAATCATGGTAGAAAAGTAGCGCTATCCTATATCCAAAGATTGAGTGAAGCAGTAGGAAGTGTGGTACAGGCAAAAGAAGAAGCGTGGAGTTATGCCCCGCCCAAGGAGGATAGCCAAATTGCAACAGTGGGAATAGGATTAGATGGAACCTGTATGCTGATGTGTGAGGATGGCTACCGTGAAGCAATGGTGGGAACCGTTTCCCTATACGATAGTGAAGGCGAACGTCAACCTACAATCTATCTAGGTGCGGCACCAGAGTATGGAAAAAAGAGTTTTCTAGAAAGATTAGAAAGAGAAATTGAGCGAGCGAAAAACCGTTATCCAGAGGCAACATTGGTCGGGATAGCAGACGGGGCAGAATCAAATTGGAAGTTTTTAGAAAAGCAAACGGAAGAACAGATATTAGATTTCTATCATGCCTCTGGTTACTTAGGTGCCTTGGCAGAAGCGTTGCATCCGAATACCGTGTCAAAACAAAAAGAATGGTTGACTGAAAATTGTCGAGAACTCAAGCATGAAAAAGGAAAAGCAGGAGAACTGCTAAATCTGATGAAAGAAGTCAAAGAAGAAAAAAGTCATTCTAAGAATCTTACCGAGAAACTACAAGCGGCGATTACTTATTACGAGAATCATCAGCATCAAATGGATTATGCTGAATACATAGAGAAAAAGTATCCGATTGGTTCAGGTGTTACGGAAGCAGCTTGTAAGACGTTGGTCAAACAACGATTATGTTGTTCAGGGATGCGATGGAAGGAAAAAGGAGCAGGAATTATTTTGAGCCTACGAGCTTTGGTATTGACCAAGGAACGATGGAGTCAATTTTGGGCAAAACTTGATCAATATGGGTTCCCTGTAGAACCCTGATTACAACAGCTTTTATCAACTAAAGGTCGCACCCTCTTCGATTGTCCATCGTCTTCGATATAAATCACAGACCTCTTCGGCGGACAGTTGTTCGGGAGACAACACATTTGTTAAATACTGATACCAGATTGTTCCCCATAATACTGAGACTAATCTCACCGGATGCTTGCAAGGATTAGAACGGTAATTTCCCATAATGATAATCTCATCTCTGTAATGACTACCTTGAGACAATACTTGTTTGGTTTTGTAAGATGTACCCGCTCTAAATCTGGTTAGAAAAAACTTTTTAGCTTCTGTTAACAAATCAAACCACACAAAGCTAAAAAATCCCATATCTACGAGAATTAAACCATTTTCTGGTAATTTAGCTGCCAATTCTTCACACCATATTTTATCATTTGATTTATCATTTTCTGTGTACCATAAAGTAACGGGTCTTTGGGTAAAGGCTTCCACTACCATCATTATTTTACCCCCCAATTTACTCTTTTCTTCTTTACTTATTTTCATATTTTTCCTTATCTGCTCTAGCGTTTAGCCATCTGCTATCCACACTGCACTAAACTTTTCTCTTATTTTTTCCCATTTTTCTCCTACTTGGAGCTTCTTCCCTTTTTCGGCTGCTTTTTCTAACACTCCTTTTAGTAATATTGCAAATATTTCGGCTGGCACATTCATCATTCTTTTTGATACTGCCTGTTTGCTTACTTTTAATGATGCTACCCATAGCAATCCCTCTTCCTCTAACAGTCTTACCGCTTCACTTATACCCGCTATTTGACGATACACTATACTTAACACTAATGCCACCATTACTGGTAAATTTAACACCCTATCTCTCATCATTTTCTCATGAGTTCCCTGTAAATATTTTAATGGTGTAAACATTGTGGGTTCTAGTAATTCAAACAACTCTTTTGTTATTTCAGGGATTTCTACCCCTGGCTGATTTGTCTTACGACGTAAGTCTGGGTTTCCTTTTCTCCGAGGATGTTGTCTTGCCATTTGTTTTTTGCTCACTTTTTTATATACTAACCTTTTTTTCAGCCTACTCTTACTTCCGCCTGCTTTTAGGCTAATCTTTTGTGAGTAGGCATTTTGGCTTAAGTTGACACCAATGGCAGGATGCCCATCCCACGTTTTATATTTAATTGTAACCAGCTACTTACCTCATAAGCTTGAAATATGGAATTAATTACTGAAATTCTGCTGAGAACGGGAGAACATCTCGTTTTAGTTCTGATTGCAATGGCAAGCGCGATCACGATCAGCATTCCTTTGGGAATTTTTATTACTCGCCAGAAACAGTCTGCCAAGCCCATTTTGGTGATTGCCAACGCTATTCAAACCATTCCCAGTCTGGCAATTTTTGGCTTTTTAATTACCGTTCCTCTGCTCGGTGGTATTGGTAAAGTTCCCGCTATTGTCGCCCTGACGCTCTATGCCCTCTTGCCCCTCATCCTCAATACCTACACAGGGTTAAATCAAGTTGATCCAGGTTTCATCGAAGCGGGCTTATCGATGGGAATGAGTCGCAGACAGGTTTTGTTTTATATTGAATTACCCCTCGCGCTCAACGTTATTCTGACAGGTATTCGAGTTTCGACTGTCATTTGTGTGGGCATTGCCACCATTGCGGCCGCGATCGGGGCGGGAGGTTTGGGAACCTTTATTTTTCGGGGAATTTCAACAGTTAATAATCAACTTATTTTAGCAGGGGCCATTCCCTCTGCTTTGATTGCCCTAAGTGCAGATTGGGGAATCGGTTGGTTAGAAAAACAATTAACCCGACGGACTCCTCGCCAACCTTTTTCTCGAAAAAAGCGATTAATTTGGTTGAGTTTAGCAGGATTTTTACTATTTAGCTCTATCGGTATTTTTTATCAACAAATAAACTTTAATAATAAAAGTGTTGGAGAAATTACGATTGGTTCTAAAAATTTCACGGAGCAGGTCATTTTAAGTGAAATATTAGCTCAACAAATTGAAAATAATACCAATTTAAAAGTTGATCGCAAGTTTAATTTAGGGGGAACGTTTATTTGCCATGAAGCAGTTAAAGCGGGCAAAATTGCGGGTTATGTGGAATATACGGGAACGGCATTAACGGCGATTTTAAAAGAACCGATTATTAATAATTCCCAGGAAGTTTACCGTCTCGTTAAACAGGCCTATCAAGAACAATTGGCTTTAACGGTCTTTCCTTCTTTGGGCTTTGAAAATACCTTTGCGATCGTTATTCGTGGAGCCGATGCCCAACGTTTAAAGATTAAAACTCTTTCAGAAGCGGCTCGTTATACCAATCAATGGCAAGCAGGATTTGGCTACGAATTTTTAGCGAGAGAAGATGGATTTCCTGGTTTAGCTAAAACCTACGGTTTAGAATTTGCCAAGGCTCCCAAGGAAATGGATTTGGGTTTAATGTATCGGGCTTTGGCGGATAAACAGGTAGATTTGGTAGCGGGAAATTCGACGGATGGTTTGATTCCTATTTTAAAGTTAGTGATTTTGCAAGATGATAAACATTATTTTCCGCCCTATGATGCGGTTCCTGTTTTTAATGAAAAAATTCTGCAAAAATATCCCCAATTACGCACGGCTGTTTTAAAATTATCGGGTCAAATTTCGGCGGAAGAAATGCAGCAATTAAATTATCAAGTTGATAATCAAGTTAAATCTGTGGAGGAATCTGCTAAGTCTTTTTTACAATCTAAGGGATTAATCAAGAATTAATTCTAGTAAGTGGGCTTAATTAATTGTTAGATCGTAGAACAGGCTTCTAGCCTGTGGACAGGCAGGATGCCTATCCTACATTTTATATTTAATTGCAACCAGCTACTTAATTAAACAGAGGGCGATCGCATTTCTAAGCAATTTTACATCAGACTGGGCCTTGATTGATATCTCAAAAATTTAGAGTGTTGGTTTTGCCCGTCTCATCTTTAAGATAAAATAAAAATGCTAAATTTAACCAAAAATTAGGGATATTGATATGGGCATAAAAGCTAAAGAAGTCATTAAGCAGATTACAGTCTCTTTAACCAGTGATATTTTTAATCAGTTACCTTCTCATCGTCGAGACGTTTGGATTCGGGAGGCGATCGCCGAAAAGTTACAACGAGAAAATCGGTTGATTGTCGGTTCTGCTGGGTACATCCCGGATAAAGTAGTACATAGAATCTGGGGTAAAATGGAAAAAAACTGATGAGCGAAAAAAGTATGTTACCGATTCCCCCAGAAGAAAAAGCACTGTTAAAACAGCATCTCACCGAATCAGCTCGTATCCTGCGCAAATATACGGAACCAGAGAAACAGAAGGACTTTGGAAGCATCGAAGTATACTTCAAACGTTCATAATCTGAGATTTATCAAAGCGTTGAAATCGTAAGGTGAGCAAAGAATCAAGCTCCTCCTTATATTTTACGTTAGCATCTTCAAGACATCCTGAAATTGCTGCAGAAAACTGCGTAAAATTTTCATAATATTTTGCGTATAAACACTTCTTCTTCACAAACTTCCACAGTCTTTCAATTAAATTCAAGTTAGGAGAATAAGGAGGTAAGTACAGTAACTCTATTCCTAATGATTCTGCCAACTCCTGCACAATTCGGCATTTTTGATAACGAGCATTGTCTAATACCAACGTAATCGGTATTAATAGTCCTAATTCTGCTATCTTTTCTAGCTGACTTTTCCCGTTAAGTGCGGATTGCAAGCTGCCAGCCTTGGCAAAGGTCATGCAACTTCAACCAACCGCGCCAAAGGACTTGGATACCGAGAGGAGTTTTACGACGATGTTCAAGATAACCACCAAGAAAAGCAACAGACTCGACAGCCCAAGCAACAGTCAAAATAGGGGGAAGTTTTTGAGAGGCGGCTGCTTTTAACACCTGAAGTTGAAGAGGATTAAGAATTTCAATCGCGAGAGCATCGGGCTGGGTACGATGAAGATAAGTAACGTGTAAAAGTTCAACAGCAATGACACTTAAAAAACCCAAAAGAGTTTTCATTCCATCAGAGGCAAGTCGATAACGCTCACTCTGACAACCAGACTTAAGGACTTTATGAAATTCTTCAACCCGCCATCGGTAGGTGTACCAACGAAGAATAGTGACAGCCATCTCAATAGTCTCAACAACTTCTGTAGTCAGAAGCATCCAAGATAAAGGAGTTTCGCCTTCGGGACAATCGATTTCTGTCGCATAAACAGCATAGACATTCAACGGGTCACGATTATCAAAACGATAGGGAGTTCGTAGATTAACTGAGCAAAATCGGACGGCAAGCTTAACCTTCCGTGCTTTTCTTTTTCCTGTACTCGGAATCTCGATTTCTTGATGAAAACGAATCGGTTCTGATTCCAAATGTTGCCAAAGTCGTTCACTATTTTTGTCTAAACTACGATTATGAGACGCTCTGACCAGCACTCCTGTATGCTTGAGTTGACGCACTGAGTCAAAGACTTCTGAAACATCTCCTTCTCTGTCAAATACATGAATTACCCTCGTTGAACTTTCTACCTGTTTCTCACAGGTGTTTAGAGCCTCTACCCATTTGTAGGATTCTTTTTCCTCAAATGGTCTTTGACGAGCTGCTTTTCTTTGTTCTTTCTGTCTTTCTTTTTTCTGCTTCGCCGTTTCATCTGTTGGGGGCTTTTCTTTTACCTCCCTATTCCACAGTTTTTGCCATAATAAACCTAATACTTGTCCTTTTTCTGGCTCAATTGCTAAAGCACTATGCAGTATTAATCCATTCCCTCCTTTTCCAGTCGGCCCATACCCTTCCCTTTTTTCCTTGATATTGCGATAATCTAAGAAGGTCGTATCTCCGACTGATAGCATTATCTTATATTCTTCTACGGCGGCAGTTGTCATTTCACAGTGCGGCTCTATTATCTTGACAAAGTCTGTTTTCGGATTCCCAAAAATTCATAGGCCCTCTTTAACTCGTTGGCACTGGTATCGTCTAGCTAGAAGCTACAAACGTTGCAATACGAGAGGTTCAAGAAATCAGGCGAATTTGGAGTAAGTCCTCCCAAGTTAACCCTTTTTCAATTATACCGAGAGCTACAGCAGGAACTTCTCTAGTCGTAAAATGGCTGCGAACAAAGTTATGAACCATCCAGAAAATATCTAGGACTCGCTGTAATCCCACAACAGATTTAGCATAAGTATTTGTACGACGACGAAAGGCGGCTAAATAGCGTCGGATAGCACTATTAAATGCCTCAACGTGGTTGGCATGGATATCCTTTTCTTCTGGTTTTTCTGTTGTCTCTGGATGTTCTGGTTTCGGAGTTTCTACTTTCTTTAGTTTACCCTCAGAATCTCGACGTTTACTACTCTTATTTTTTAGTCTTACCACCATACCTTTCGGTAATACTTTGGTGGGACGACCTCGCTTTCCAGTCCTTAATACTTCGTGACAAATATCAAATAGCAGTTGACTATATCGCTTTTCTCCATCTGTAAATAACTGGAGAGATTCTGCACTCCTTTCAAATAATTCCGCTACCGTCATCATTGCTTCTAGAAATAATTTCTGCTCTTTTCGACCACATTTTAAATGCCAAATAAAGCGGCTAGCCCTCTCCATGAGCACGATTGTCCACCCCTCAGAGGCACTTGCTTCTTTATTTTTTCCAACTTTTGTGTATAGTTCATCCCCTTCTATTACTAATTTAACAAATTCATTCACTAAGGCGTATAAAAATAATGTCTCTTGTAATCCTGATAATTTCTTTTCCCAATTCAATATTGTTGTTTTTGCGTAGCCGAATGCTCGGGCTGCTGCATTTAATCCTATTCCTTCCATTCTGGCTTTTAATACTTTTACAATTTCACTTAATGGGGTTTCTAAGCCAGCGATTACGCTACCATAAGTCTCAGCAAAACAAGAACTACATTCTTGACAAATGAACATTTTACGTTCCCCGTTACCTTTCGTTTGATAATGAGAATGTATTTTTACGTTTTCACTATAGCAATGAGGACAGTTTTTCTTGAATAAGGCATCCTCTTTCTCTTGGCACAAGCCAACATCATTCAGGATTTCCATAGAGCTTTTCTTTAATATTGACATTGTTTTCTGTTTCCTTCTTCTTTGATATAATGACAATAATGATAGTATAATAATAACGGGCCGATGTCTAGTCTTAAACTATTTTTCTATTTTCTCAAAGCCTTACACCATAACTTTTTCCAACTTTGATCAGACGATACCAGTTCCAACTCGTTTCCTCCCTTAAACACTTCTGATAAGGCTTTTCCAAACCCCTCACTTAACTTTTTCCCAATCGAGAAGGCACGATTGTTTAGCCTCTCGTCTCCCAATTCACAACTGGCAAAGTTTTTTGTCCACCATTCCAACATTTTTTGACCTGCCCTTTAAGATTTTCTCCATTTTACAGTCTCATACTCCCTTCATCCTTTGTTTTTGAAATTTGAACGATAAGCGGGATGATGGCTTCAGAATATTTTTTTCCTGTCAAGAGAATCATTACTCAAACCCTTGCCAGATAAAGCCTCTAGAAGTTTGCATTGCTGGATTTTGGACTTAACGGGAAAAGTCAGATCTTTTCTAGGAGTTCACAAACCTGAGTTCCCGTAATATAAGAACTGTTCGTTACCATAATTACTTCATGGGTAATTGCATTTAATGCTCCTAACACATTAAAACGTTTTCTCCCTGATGGTGACTTAATAAAAATCCTCTTGAAGCACCATATAAAATTTACAAATGCTCCCATTACAAAATGAGAGGCATCTACAAAGAAAACTGCCCTTTTTCCTGCTTTTGCCTCTTCTAGCCTTGGTTCTAGCTCTTTTTTCCTATAGCTATCCTGAGCTTCTACATCTGCTTTTGATGGAATTGTTCCCACCTTTAGACACCTCATTCCTATTGACTTTAAAAATTTTCTGACTTGCGTTGGACTTCTTTTTATTCCCGTTAATTCTTCTATTCTTTTTACTGCTTCATTTATTGTTGCTGGTGGATTTGACTCAAAATATGTCTCAATTTTCCCTTGATGCTCTGTTAACTCGCTTTTCGGGCGATTAAATTTTATTTCTTTTAGTTTTTCTATCCCGCCCTCTTGATAATCACGGATATAGCTTGTCACCGTATTTACTGAAACTCCTGCGAATTGAGCAATTTTTTGATGAGATAATCCCTGACTTTTTAACCATAAAACTTCCATCTTTAGCTGTACTCTAGGATGCGGGTGATTAAACCGACCGTAAGACAACAGTCTTTTGTCTTCTTCCGTAAATTCTAACTTAATCATTTCTCAGCCTCTTGACTACTTTTTCTATTTTTACTATATTATCTCTTATTTTTAAAATTCGCAACTTGTGACCGTGTTCAGTATAGTTGATTAATTGGCAATTTTCATAGCAAAACCCTTGCCAGTAAATAGGGCTTGCTGAAAAAGTCAAAAAACGAAAGAAATGTGGGTTAGGGAAGTATGGACTGAAAAAGCATAGATAACTTATCCTTATGGAAACAAATCAAAATACAGATTTTGTTTAATCTATTGTTCCTTTCTGTCTAAAAAGGTCAACACAAATCACTCCTCACAAAAGAGAGGAAAATTAACACCATTTTTCACAAGAAAAACGACTCTACAACTTTTTACTTTTTGTCTTCTGAAGTAGAGTAGAAAGATTCATTACCAAAAAGTTCATCGCAATTACCGTTTCCGAGGTCTCAGGTAGTTTGGCCATCACTCGACCAAGACTAAATTTCCTCTTTCCCTGTCCGAATTTACCCTCAATGGCATTACGCACTCTTTCATCTGAGCGTGCCTCTTTCTTTTTTTCTTTGCTCACCTCTTTCGGCGGTCTTCCCAATCGGGGACCACTCATTCTTATATCCCTTTCTTTACAATAAGCTCGATTCGCTTTTGTTCGATAGATTTTATCCACATGAACCGATTCCGGATAACATCCTGTTTCCCTTTTATATTCTTCTATTCGCGCTTGTAAATCTCCCGATTCGTTGTAATTATCCCAACTTAATTTGTCTAAGAAGACAAAGCCATTCACATTACTTGCCGATATTTTAGCTCCAAACTCTACTGCTTTTCCCGCTTTTCCACGCACTATTGGACGCACGTGAGGTTGGCTTACACTCACAATTCTGTTTTCTACTTTATTTGTCTTTTTTTCATACATTTCTAACTGTTGCTCATACACTTTTCCTATCGTTACAAGCTCTTCTTGCTCTTTTTGCGTTAGTTTTTCTAACTTTGCTCCCTCTTCTATCATTTTTTCTATATCAGACAAGTTTCTTTTTATATATCCTAGTTGTTTTTTTGTTCCTTTTCTTCTTTCTTTTTTTGACACACGACGTTTTTTTGCTATGGCTAAGTACTCTTTTCTTGCCACTTCCCTATAAGTCCTCGGCTTTTCTTTCCTTTTCTCTTTTATTTCTTCATATTGCTTATCTATTATTTTTTCTGTTTTTTCTCTGGCATCATTCAATATTCCTATATCCGTTGGATATTTTATATCTGCTGGTGTACAAGTCGCATCTAACAATAACTTTCCTTCATTTTCTTTTTTTTCTGACGCTACACCCGTCGCTTTTTTTCTATTTCTTTATTAATTTTATTTATTAATTCCATTCCTATTTTTTTACGAAAATGAACCATCATTGACGCATTAAATGCTTCTTTGCTACTATAGCTTTCCATTCCTATAAAGTACTGTAAATAAGGGTTCTCTTTTATTTGTTCTACTGTTTCTCTGTCACTTTTTCCTGAAATTTCTTTGATAATTAATGCTCCTAATGCCATTCTAAATGATTTGGCTGGGGCTCCTTTTTTTTCTGTGAAGTTTTTTGCATATTCTTCCTCATATTCTTCCCAGGGAATCATTTTTGACATTTCTATCCAACGATTTTCTTCGTCTAACTGCCCGCCGAACAGATTTTTCAAGTTTTCTGGTGTTTCAATTGAGTACTGTTGCTTTCGGTACATCTGCTTTCTCTCTTCTTAATGCAATGGTTTTGAGGCATTCTACCCTATTTTCGTGCATTCTAGCGGTTCTTAATTCGCCTACTATTTTTCTCCGTAAAGGTTTCAGCTTTTTTCAGCAAGCCCTAAATACATCGAGCCTTTTGTATCTTTGACTACATTCTGAATTTGGAATTGCTGATGTTAATAAACCTTAGACAACTAAAGCAACTCCCGCACATCCGCTACCTGACCCGCGATCGCTGATCAATCCAAAGCAAGGGATAACTGTACATAGGGCGTTTGCATTTCAGTTACCTTGGGAGTTTGTTGGAACTGTGGCCAATTGTCCTCAAACCATCCTTCCGAACTGCCAGGTAATTGGAGATCGCGTTCTAACCAGCGTTGAAAGACCAATTCTCGGCCATCCTGGGGAGAAACCAGTTGATAGATCCGCACCGTTTTGCGATTGATTTTTCGGGTTTTGAGTAAGATTAGACCATAGCCAATTTGCTCCAAACAGCGACGCACAATGGTGATCGGACTGGCATTTTTAGCAATCCCGATTCCCAGAATATTTTTAATATCGGCACGGTTTTGGATCGCAATAGTAGCAAGGGCTTGAAGATCGCTATCCAGGGGACAGAGTTCTCGTTGCGGATGGGTTAATAGGACTTTAAGACCTAAAACCTCCATCGTGCCGATCGCCGCCCCCAATTGGGAACGATTAAAGTCTGGAAGAAAAAGACTACCATGACCCTGTTCAATTAATAGTTTGGCAATTTTGGTATCTCGATCAGCGAGAAAAGGACGGCCCACCGTTAAAAAGTAATGCAGTCGCAGTTTTTGATACCAGCCCTGATCATCCAAGCTAACCAGTTCGGTGGTAACGGTTAAACCATAGCGTGCCTGTATTTCAAACTTCCGCATTGCCCGCCGTTCCTGGGGACTTTTCACCAGCCGTTTTTTCAGCCCTTGATAATCCGACTCAGGTAATGACGTTGCCGCCGCGATCGCCTCACATTCCGCTTGATAATTTTCTTCTCGCACTGCCTGGATTGCATCGGTCAATTGCTGTTGGGCCAGTAAGCTCTCCTGATTATCTTGAAGTTGTTTTTCTGGGGTCGATTTGCCTTTGCTGGCCGGAGAATAGATCGCTAGACAATGACCTTCTGCTCGGAGTAATGCCAACACTGACTCCCGATAATGAAGCATGGCCGCATTAATTCGCACCGCCATCTTAGCCCAACAGAGCAGAGACTCCGCCTGAAAACCCGTGTCAAGATCGTCTAAATTTTCCAGATCACACTGTTGCAGCAAACGAATATTTAATTCCGTCAGGCGATGGCCAGAGGTTAACAACGCAGGAATAGAAGTGGAACCGTTGCCCACTTGATTAAATCCATAGCCAGCGGCCCAGAGATGACGGGGAATATTGTCTCTCACCCGTCCTAAGGCCTGACAAACGGTCGTGGCGGTTTGCACCCCCTGGGCGATGCACCAAACCGAAGTGAAGTGATCTTTTAAATCAATACTGACTCCCGTTTCAATGGCCGGACTAGCCAAGACCACATCATAGTGAATCAATATTCTGTCTAATTGGCCCAGACAACCATGGGCAGGATGACTGGGATCAGCTAAAGACTCGGCATCCAATCGTAGGATTTTGGTTTCAGGAAATTGTTTTTGGAGATAGGCTTCTAAATTTTGGGTTCCCCAGGCACTGGTTAACTTTTGGGCAGAAAGACAAACAAAAGGCTTGCCCCCTGCTCGAATATGTTGGACTAAATGTTTTACCAATCGTCTGGGATCATTTTCGTCGTAGTGATAGACTGTCCAAGCTTCCTTTTCGCTGGGTTGCCATTGGTTCTGAATTAGGTAGGGCGTGAGGGGAATGCCAGAGAGACTGAGCAGATAATCCAGGGCAATATCACTTAAATCCGCATCGGCAACATAAAGCTGGCCTTCGCCACCGAGGGTATTTTGCAGCAACAGTTTCAGGGATTTGAGAATGCTGACCCGATGGGAGCGACAGGTATCAGAATTGAGAATATGCCAGAGAACCTGTTCTACTTCGTCAATGATGATTAAACAATCTGACCATTGCTGGGGGTTAAATTGGGATTGGGATTGGGGATGGAGGGAATCAATACAGAGTCCATAGCCCCGTAATTGACCCACCGGACTCTCCTTAAGATCGCTGATATAACCCAGTCCAAAACGTTGACAGAGTTCTTGTACCAGTCGAACGCGATGGCCAATCACTAATACGGGTTGATGACGGGCGATCGCCTGTTTAACAATGGTTTCCAAACAACGGGTTTTGCCGGTGCCTTTGGGGGATTGAATGGCTACAAACTGGGTCTGCTCAGGAATGTTTAAATCCGGCAGATAACGGTTCTGAAGAATCAAACTCGGCGCGTAGGTAAGACGATTGAGGCTCTGGGCCTGCCAAATGTCGTAGGAGAGGGCCTTTTCGTAAGCTTGATCAAAGTAGCTTGATCCCTGTTCAGCAATTAAATCATCCACTCCCTTGCCGAGTTGCGGCTCCCAGGTCACAATTTTGACTCGACATTGACTCTGGGCAAAGAGATAGGCTAACCGTTTAATGGCGGTATGAACCGCTTGCACTGTACTCGGTTTATTGTCTTGATCAAAAGCGATATAAATTTCTCGATTCGGGGTGGCTAATTTTTGTAAGGGGGGAATGAGATGGGATTTGCCAATTCTTTTGCCGCTTTCATCCCTGGGTGTCCGATAGCCGTTGTGTACCCCTGGTAAGGCGATCGCCGCATAACCGGCTGTTAATAGGGCCCCTGCTTTTTTCGCGCCTTCGGTAATACAAAGGGGAATTTCAGGGTGATTCATCAACCACTGCCAAAAGCCAAAATCGGGCTGTTCATGATCTTGATCGGTCGAAGAAACGGTCAGACCAAAACGCTTAGCAATCCGTTGCCAAAGATGGAAAGGAACCCTTAAGGCAAAAATACCCGTGGGCGTTTTCGGAGGATGTTCATATTTAATAACCTTTCCTCGCTCAGAATGCAGACGAGGGGAATTGGGCTTAAAACAGCCCCAAAGATCCTCTTCACCTGTCAATAAATCGATACCGGAACACCACCAACCACCCTCGGCAACGTGCTCGTAACGCTTGAGAATACTGTCACTCACCCGGCCATCATTGCGACGCGGTAGGGCCGGGGCATAAAGTAAATGTTCGGTCGGATCAGTACCCGCCAAAGTTGTGACATTGAGGTGGATGAGTTGCTCATCGACACCACTTTGCTGCCATTCAAATAAATGGTTCATTCGTCCGACTTGCCGAGGCAAGTTCCATATCTAGTGTGTGGGACTTCTAATGATAGAACCTGAACGCTAAATATGGAAGTTTTTGAAAAAGAAATTTTAGATTAATACGGAAAAGCCTGTAGGACTTGTCTTGCGCCAACGAAAATCAAAGGACAGCGAATTGGAACGATACTTTCTAAGTTGGCAATGACTACCTTTCGCTCTAGACTACAAATCAGGGACTTTTGTTTCTATGTCTCCCTAGCTCAATTGATACTTTATGCAGATTCGTGTCGCGCTTTTTGGTGTGGGTCGTTGGGGTAAACATTTTCTACGTTTGTTGTTACAGCATCCCCTCGTTACCTTAACGGCGATCGCCGATCCCCATCCCCAGGCCTTAGCAGACTGTCAACAGCAATTTAATCTAGACCCTCAGATCCTTTTAACGACTGACTGGCAAGGGTTACTGGCTTCCACCGCACTGGACGCAGTAATTGTCACGACTCCCGCTAGTAGTCATTATGACGTAATTATGGCCAGTTTAAGAGTGGGTTGTCATGTCCTAGCGGAAAAACCTCTCTGTTTAACCGTTGCTGAGTGTGAACAAGTCATCCAACTAGCTCAAGCGCAACACCGTCATCTTTGGGTTGATCATACCTATCTCTTTCATCCAGCCATTAAACAAGGCAAGGAAATTATTGAATCGGGTCAGTTGGGAGAACTGCGCTATGGTTACAGTAGTCGTACTCATTTAGGCCCGGTGCGTCAAGATGTGGATGCTCTTTGGGATTTAGCGATTCATGATCTCTGTATTTTTTCCCATTGGTTAGGAGAATTTCCCCAACAGGTACAGGCTCAAGGTCATTACTGGCTACAGGAAAATTTAGCTGATTTGGTTTGGGCAAATTTAAGCTATCCCAGGGGTTTTCAATCCTCTTTACATCTCTGTTGGTTGAATCCCGATAAACAACGCCGCTTGGTAATTGTCGGTAGTCAGGGGAGTTTGATTTTTGATGAATTAGCCCCTAACCCGCTTATTCTGCAAAAGGGAGAATTTGAACACCGCGACCATGCCTTTATCCCCGTCGCTCAGGAAACGATCCCCATAGTTGTTCCCTCTGCTGAACCCTTACAGCAAGTTTGTCATCAGTTTTTGGCTGCCGTTAGTCAATCTCTGATCCCGAACCTTGACCAGGCTTTGCTAGGGCTAAAATTGGTAGAGATTTTGACAGCTTTGAGCCTTTCCTGTCAACAATTGGGAAAACCGATGCTTATTTCTTCAGGCGATTGAGATTTGCAGATCTAGTCTGGGATAAAAACTGACAAACTTAACAGAGTGATCGCCCTTTCCTTTCTCAACCAGAAAAAAAGCGATCGCCCCTTCCCTAACTGAAAAAATCTGTAAGATGCTACAAATTAAGTTGCAATAGTGACAATGGACAGAGTAAGCTCTTGTACTATATTGGCACTATTCAAGATTATCTACGCAAGATCATCATTGCATAAGTGAGATGCTCCCTTGTGGGATTACAGCGAGTCCTAGATAGGGCTTGCTGAAAAAGTCCACAAAACGAACCTAGATGCCACAGGGCGCGAAAAATGGTGACTTCAGAGATCAGTTTCCAGTTTTACCTCACATTTTTCCAGCAAAGTGCATGGATTTTGAGCCTCCAAATGCCATAACCTTGCATCTGGTCGTTTGTAAAATGCCTGAAAGTATTGTCTAGCAAGGATTTCATCCTTATTCAGCAAACCCTAGATATTTTTTTGGATGGTTCATAACTTTGTTCGCAGCCATTTTACGACGCGAAAAGTTTCGGCCGTAGCTCTCGGCATCCTTCAAAAAGGGTTAACTTGGGAGGAGTTACTTCAAATTCGTGGGCTTTGTTGAACCCCTCTAAGGGTAAGTCTTTTCGTCTCCCGCTAGACGACACCACTGTCCTTGCATTGTTATTTTCGGTCAAAGTGTTGATTGACTACAAAGTCGGTTCTGAGGGAAAGTTATCCTGCGGTAAGTTAGGCTGGGAATTGGGGCTTAAAGGAGATGGTTGGTTAGGAAAATTGGCAGGAGTCGAGGGAACTGGCATAAACTTTTGCGATAAACTTCGAGGCGCGGGAGTCGCAAAAAGAGATTGAAAAACAGCTTGACGTTGATTAGCCGGTTCGGGAGCCACATCCCATAAAGTGGTGTAATAAAAGAAAGCCACACCCAAACCATTTGCCTCTGCTGCTTTGACTTTTTCCGTCACTAAAGGCATGGCAATTTGTTTTCGTTTTAATCCTGTTAAAATACCCACTGCTGTCGGTACTTTAGTTTTGGCTTCTTGCATTTCAGGACGTTGAATTGGTTCGATAAAACTGGCTAGATTAGTCCGATAAACTTGCACAATCAATTCATCTACTAATCCTTTCCGAATCCAAGCTAACCAATCTTGCAAATAAGTATTATAAGATAAACCATAAATAGCAGGTGAAAGGGAAAATAAAATATTCGGTTTAGCCGTTTTAATGGCTTTATTTAACTGTGCCACAAAGGCAGTAATTTTATTGGCTCGCCAACGCATCCAATTAGCATCTTTAGGATTAGAAGGGGGAGCTTTTTTGGTTTCCTGTTGATAGAGAGCAATAGTATAGGGATCATAGCCAAATTCGTAGGGAAGAGCTAAATGATCATCAAATTGGATGCCATCAATGTCATATTGAGTGACAACTTCTAGCACCAAATCAGTCATAAATTTCTGCACTTGAGGATGGAATGGGTTGAGCCATACTACTTCTCCGGCTGCCCCAATCGAGGTTTTGCTACCATCTTGACGTTGTGTTATCCATTGGGGATGATTACTGACTAGTTCAGACATGGGAGGAGCCATAAAACCGAATTCAAACCAAGGCAGAACTAAGAGTCCTTTTTGATGGGCACGAGTAATTAAATCCGCTAAAACATCCTGACCTTGATAACCTCTGGGATCAAAGGGTTGAATGCCTTCTCGTTGGCCAATGGGGCTATTGTAGAGAACGTAACCCGAATTCCATACCACTGGATAGAGCGTATTGAAATTCAGTTTTGCTAGGAGATTAACCGATTCCTGGGTTTTATTTTGATCCATGAAATGAGTTGTATCGTTGTTGGTAATCCAAACGCCTCGGATTTCTGGATAGGTGGATGGAGCGGTTGTGGGAGTTGTTGTGGGAACCGTTGTTGGAGCCGTCATGGGAGGCGGTATGATCAAGATTTCTTGAGATAAAAGCGGCGATCGCTGTCCCCAGAGACTAACGAGCAAACAGGTCAGACAAAAGAGAAGCACCATTGGCTTTCTAATGTGTTGGAGTAGAGCTTGGAGTAAAGGCATTATTGGGGGCATATGGTACAGAGATTATAGCAAATCCTTGAATCTCCATTGTTGTGACTCTTTATTTCATTCATAATTGAGGATAGAGTTAGTTCTTGATCTCTAAAGAACATGTCACTAACCCCGCCCTAAAAAGGACGGGGCTTGCCTAAACCAATTTAGGTAACATAAGTAGCGACTACCACACTGAGACACAACTTGGTACAGACCTCCGAATACTTCCCTAGTTCGGATTCCCTCTAAGCCTTATTGGTCAGGCGTTGTAAGACAAGCCATCTTAGTTGTGTTGTGGGAAGGGACTTAAACAAGTTTGTTGGTTCTTGACCTTATCGGCAATTAAAAACCAGCTTCCCGAAAGGGATTGTAAAGCCGTCCTTTTAGGACGGGGTTTCTACCCATTTTTCTGATGACTACTGTTCTCGCATCCGAAAATCCTCTGCTGATCGGGAAAGGATTACCTCCCTTTGATCGCATTGAAACGCTTCATGTTGTTCCGGCGATGACGCAATTGCTGACCGAGTTGGAACAAAGGCTATCCGACTTAGAAGTTTCAGTTACCCCGACTTGGCAAGGCCTGGTAGAACCTCTGACTCAACTAGAGGAACAATTAACCTGGTCTTGGGGCGTAATTAGTCATTTGATGGGAGTCAAAAATAGTCCCGAACTGCGGGAAGCCTATGAGACGATTCAGCCTCAGGTCGTGCAATTTATCAATCGTCTTGGCCAAAGCCAGGTTTTGTATCAAGCCTTCCAATCTTTACAAGCTGGGGATAGCTGGTCAACGTTAGCTCCGGCTCAACAGCGTATTATTGCTACCAATATTCGGGAAGCGGAATTATCTGGCGTGGGATTACAGGGGGAAAAACGAGAACGATTTAATGCAATCCAGTTAGAGTTAGCAGAACTTTCGACTAAGTTTTCTAATCATTTGCTAGATGCAACCCGTGCTTTTGAGTTGAAATTAACTCAACCGGAAGAAGTAGCAGGTTTACCGGCAAGTGTCCTAAGTTTGGCTGCCCAAACAGCGAGAGCCAAGGGTGAAGAGGAGGCAACATCGGAAAATGGCCCCTGGATCATTACTCTCGACTATCCCAGTTATTTGCCTTTTATGAAATACAGCCGCGATCGCGGCTTACGGGAAAAACTCTATAAGGCATTTGTTAGTCGGGCTTCCCAGGGAGAGCTTGATAATAATCCTCTGATTGAGCGGATTTTGGCATTGCGTCAGGAATTGGCTCAACTTTTGGGGTATCAAACCTACGCCGAAGTCAGTTTAGCTCGCAAAATGGCCCCCAGTGTAGCTGCGGTAGAAAAGCTGTTAGAAGAATTACGTCAAGCCAGTTACCAAGCAGCCCAACAGGATTTAGAGAATCTTAAAAACTTTGCCCAGCAACCCGATCTCAAACATTGGGATATTACCTATTGGTCAGAACGACAACGGGAAGCAGAATTTGACTTAAATGCGGAAGAATTGCGTCCTTACTTTCCTTTACCTCAAGTATTAGAGGGACTGTTCCGTTTAGCGCGACGAATTTTTGCTGTCACCATTAGCCCCGCATCGGCAGCCGTTCCCGTTTGGCATCCTGATGTACAGTATTTTCAAGTTGCGAATGAAATCGGAGAGGTTATTGCCCATTTTTATTTGGATCCCTACAGTCGGCCTGCTGAGAAACGGGGAGGAGCCTGGATGGGGGATTGTATTAATCGGGCTAAGGTGGAAGAGCAAGGTCAAGTTCATCTCCGCTTACCAGTTGCCTATCTAATTTGTAATCAAACGCCCCCAGTTAATGGCAATCCCAGCTTAATGACTTTTGATGAGGTGACAACCCTTTTCCATGAGTTTGGGCATGGTATTCATCATATGTTGACCCAGGTCAATTATCCAGGGGCGGCAGGTATTCAAAATGTGGAGTGGGATGCGGTAGAGTTGCCTAGTCAATTTATGGAAAATTGGTGTTATGACCAAGCGACTTTATTTAGTATGGCTAAACATTATGAAACAGGGGAAACCTTACCTGAAGCGGATTATCAAAAGCTTTTAGCTGCCCGCAATTATCAGAGTGGTTCGGCTATGCTCCGTCAAATTCATCTCAGTTTATTGGATTTAGAGTTACACCATCGCTATCAACCCCAGGGGCCAGAAACAGTTCAACAAATCCGCGATCGCCTGGCTAAAACAACGATGATTATGTCACCCTTACCGGAAGATAATTTCCTTTGTTCCTTTGGCCATATTTTTGCCGGTGGTTATGCGGCGGGTTACTACAGTTATAAATGGGCTGAAGTGCTTATGCTTAGTGCTGATGCGTTTTCTGCTTTTGAAGAAATCGGTTTGGACAATGAGAAGGCTGTGCAAGTAACTGGTAAACGTTTTCGCGATACGGTGTTAGCCTTGGGAGGCAGTGTGCATCCGATGGAGGTGTTTAAATCTTTCCGAGGACGGGAACCTGAAACGGAAGCCCTTTTAAGGCATAACGGTTTATTGGCTACGGTCTAGTTTTTTGTCTAGGCGATCGCCCCTTACCGATAAAGAAAAACAGCGATCGCCTCTTACGGATAAAGAAAAACCGCGATCGCCGATAAATGATTATCTAAATTTTTAATTGTTCTGATTAGCCACAAACTGATTGACCAAAGCAACATCAATATCTAATTCCTCAGCAATTTCCGCGATCGATAACCCTAATTTTGTCAGTAGGGGAATCGTCTCAAGTTTGCCCTCAAGAAGACCTTCCTGACGACCTTCCTGACGACCTTCCTGACGACCTTCCTGACGACCTTCCTGACGACCTTTCTGAAGACCTTTCTGAAGACCTTCCTGAAGACCTTCCTGAAGAATTTCCTGATAGAAAGCTGATTCTTTCATAATGTCACTCCTTAAAATCGTTTTAATCATTTCAGGTTCCATCACTAATCCTGCGAATACTGCCGTTGCAGCCATGAGATTAGCCCTCACCCCTTGCTTTTCTATTTTATCCAATCCCTTCGCAACCTCTCGTAACCGTGTTGTTGGCTCCTCACATTGGGTTAATATCGCTAGGGGCAATAAACCTGGACTTGTTAGAAATAAATCAGAAGACTGTTCCCAAAGACGAATGACTCGATAATGATGAGTTGTTGCTCCTAGTTGAAAGCTATCTTGATAAACCAAGGCCGATTTAGTTCGTTTCAGATAAATAACCACTTGGTGCATGGTTTTAAGCGGAAAACGACGATAAACCCTGACTCGATAATCTAACATCCGAAAACCCATTGTTTCATCAGGTTCAGTCTGAAATTCTAGGTGTAATACTAGGTCTTCCGATTGTTCCAATATTAGGGAATCAGCGCGAATCGGTTCTAAAGATAATTCCGTTGGACTCAGTTTCGTCAATGTGACGGGACGACCGAGCAACCAAGTAGCATAATCTTCAGAAAAGTTTTCGGCTAGAAATTTGCAGGCGTTATCAAACATGGACGAATTTTAACATTTCTGAGATCGCCCCTTACTCATTAGGAAAAACGCGATCGCCGTTCAGTGAATAGTTGATAGTGAATAGTTGATAGTGAATAGTTGATAATTAGGGCTTGCTGAAAAAGTCAAAAAACGAAAGAAATGTGGGTTAGGGAAGTATGGACTGAAAAAGCATAGATAACTTATCCTTATGGAAACAAATCAAAATACAGATTTTGTTTAATCTATTGTTCCTTTCTGTCTAAAAAGGTCAACACAAATCACTCCTCACAAAAGAGAGGAAAATTAACACCATTTTTCACAAGAAAAACGACTCTACAACTTTTTACTTTTTGTCTTCTGAAGTAGAGTAGAAAGATTCATTACCAAAAAGTTCATCGCAATTACTGTTTCCGAGGTCTCAGGTAGTTTGGCCATCACTCGACCAAGACTAAATTTCCTCTTTCCCTGTCCGAATTTACCCTCAATGGCATTACGCACTCTTTCATCTGAGCGTGCCTCTTTCTTTTTTTCTTTGCTCACCTCTTTCGGCGGTCTTCCCAATCGGGGACCACTCATTCTTATATCCCTTTCTTTACAATAAGCTCGATTCGCTTTTGTTCGATAGATTTTATCCACATGAACCGATTCCGGATAACATCCTGTTTCCCTTTTATATTCTTCTATTCGCGCTTGTAAATCTCCCGATTCGTTGTAATTATCCCAACTTAATTTGTCTAAGAAGACAAAGCCATTCACATTACTTGCCGATATTTTAGCTCCAAACTCTACTGCTTTTCCCGCTTTTCCACGCACTATTGGACGCACGTGAGGTTGGCTTACACTCACAATTCTGTTTTCTACTTTATTTGTCTTTTTTTCATACATTTCTAACTGTTGCTCATACACTTTTCCTATCGTTACAAGCTCTTCTTGCTCTTTTTTCGTTAGTTTTTCTAACTTTGCTCCCTCTTCTATCATTTTTTCTATATGAGACAAGTTTCTTTTTATATATCCTAGTTGTTTTTTTGTTCCTTTTCTTCTTTCTTTTTTTGACACACGACGTTTTTTTGCTATGGCTAAGTACTCTTTTCTTGCCACTTCCCTATAAGTCCTCGGCTTTTCTTTCCTTTTCTCTTTTATTTCTTCATACAGCTTATCTATTATTTTTTCTGTTTTTTCTCTGGCATCATTCAATATTCCTATATCCGTTGGATATTTTATATCTGCTGGTGTACAAGTCGCATCTAACAATAACTTTCCTTCATTTTCTTTTTTTTCTGACGCTACACCCGTCGCTTTTTTTTCTATTTCTTTATTAATTTTATTTATTAATTCCATTCCTATTTTTTTACGAAAATGAACCATCATTGACGCATTAAATGCTTCTTTGCTACTATAGCTTTCCATTCCTATAAAGTACTGTAAATAAGGGTTCTCTTTTATTTGTTCTACTGTTTCTCTGTCACTTTTTCCTGAAATTTCTTTGATAATTAATGCTCCTAATCTGGACAGTGGGAAGTTTATGGATGCCAGATAAGGTAATGACTATGCGACGAAAGTAAGCATATCAGGGCTTGAGGAAGAGGCAAGTTTAGCGGTAAGGAATTTAGGCAAAAGCAGACTGGGTGGACTTTGAGGAAAAATCATTTGGGCTTGATGTTGAAGGGCTAGTTGAGCAATCCGTTCACTAGGGTAGCCATGGGATGGTAATGTCCGAAACCATCGAGGAAAATTAGCCCAAATCCCCTGGGGTAACTCTAAGGCGAGAATTTGAAGTAGCCCTAAAGCAATGGCATTAAGGTTAACAAAACGCTCAAAGGCTTCTACCTTGTTTAAAATCTGAGTCTGAACAGCTTGTGGATAGTCACTGAGGATAAGATTGCTGGGCCAGGTAGGTAAAGTAGGAAGACTCTTAAGCCAAAAACGATAGGCAAAGCTGCCCAAAAGATGGACTAATTGACGAAAAGTGACTTCAATCTTAAATCGGAGACCGTAAGCGGCAATAATCTCAGGTCCAGTCAAACAGAGATCAGTAGAAAGCAGAATCAGTCGTCGTCCGTTAGGCAATTGGGTCAGAACAAACTTGACGAGCTGATGGGGACTATCCCAGTGGAACTCAAAGCACTGATAAGAAACCGTGACTTGTTGACCATAGAGCCAGACTTTAGCTGTCGGAAAGTCCGCCGCCAGAGCGAACAGCTTTTCTAGTTTTATCGAACTCCCCCAAATCCGTGGTCGTCCTCTCCCCGTCAGCGTCGGCACGGAACAAAAGGGGGCATAGGCGACGGTGGAGCAACGCACTCTTGTGATTAGATGCAAGGCGTTCTGGCGAAAACTTTTGAGCACTGGTTCGCAAGCAAAATAAGCATCCAAAATTACATAACTCCCTGCCTCTGCGTAAGTAACACAAAGGTCAGCCATTTTTGTCACCAGGCTCGTCTTCACCTTTTTTTTGCCTTTTCCCTCCCCCTTCTCGGTTGCTTTGGACTTGATGCCATCGTCTAGCCGCAACACTAAGGGCAAGGCAAAGCAGGCTTTCCCTACTCCCACCAAAATACTCAAGGCATTGAAGTAATGACCCCTTATCCACTCTGGCTTGGACACATCTTCCGATTCTTGGTGTAGTCGTTTTACACCTGGCATCTTGCGTCCTTCTTTCCCCACTTTGATGCCATCACCCACATACACCCGTTTCCCTTTAATTCTGTATAGACTTTCATGCTGACTTAGCCACTTTGACCATTGTAAAGTTAGTCCTTCGACCCTAAACGCCTTGGAATCAAACCAATGTAGAGCCTGATTGTAGTAGCTCTCTGTTCAGCCAATGGCATTGACATAGCTAGTTATTGCGCTGGGTTGGCTGTTGAGCACTACTCCCCAGACTAACAGGATAAACCATTGGAACGTTGCTTCTCGGCTAAAGGCTGGACGGAGATTATTGAGGATTTGCTCTAGTCGCTGACATAGTTGCATAATTGATAGATAGCACTGGCTATCGATTTTCTTATATCAGCCAGTTTCGGACATAACGGCACTCTTTTGTATCGGATGTCCGATTTTCTTTTCTCCACTTACAGGGTGCGACCTTTAGTTGATAAAAGCTGTTGTAATCAGGGTTCTACAGGGAACCCATATTGATCAAGTTTTGCCCAAAATTGACTCCATCGTTCCTTGGTCAATACCAAAGCTCGTAGGCTCAAAATAATTCCTGCTCCTTTTTCCTTCCATCGCATCCCTGAACAACATAATCGTTGTTTGACCAACGTCTTACAAGCTGCTTCCGTAACACCTGAACCAATCGGATACTTTTTCTCTATGTATTCAGCATAATCCATTTGATGCTGATGATTCTCGTAATAAGTAATCGCTGCTTGTAGTTTCTCGGTAAGATTCTTAGAATGACTTTTTTCTTCTTTGACTTCTTTCATCAGATTTAGCAGTTCTCCTGCTTTTCCTTTTTCATGCTTGAGTTCTCGACAATTTTCAGTCAACCATTCTTTTTGTTTTGACACGGTATTCGGATGCAACGCTTCTGCCAAGGCACCTAAGTAACCAGAGGCATGATAGAAATCTAATATCTGTTCTTCCGTTTGCTTTTCTAAAAACTTCCAATTTGATTCTGCCCCGTCTGCTATCCCGACCAATGTTGCCTCTGGATAACGGTTTTTCGCTCGCTCAATTTCTCTTTCTAATCTTTCTAGAAAACTCTTTTTTCCATACTCTGGTGCCGCACCTAGATAGATTGTATGTTGACGTTCGCCTTCACTATCGTATAGGGAAACGGTTCCCACCATTGCTTCACGGTAGCCATCCTCACACATCAGCATACAGGTTCCATCTAATCCTATTCCCACTGTTGCAATTTGGCTATCCTCCTTGGGCGGGGCATAACTCCACGCTTCTTCTTTTGCCTGTACCACACTTCCTACTGCTTCACTCAATCTTTGGATATAGGATAGCGCTACTTTTCTACCATGATTTTCTAATAAATCATTTTTCACCTCTTTGCCTGCCATCCCTGACATTTTTGAGGATACCTGTTTTGCCAATAATGGCGTTGATGTTATGATTATCCTTGCTTCTCTTTCTAAGGGGCAATACGTTTTTCCTCAAAGGTGAACGCTGATATACATGACGATTCACTATAACCTCACCATAAGGTGTTTGATATTCTTTCGGTTGCTCTCCCTTACTCTTCCAGATTTCTTCACCGATTTTTAAGGGTGAACCATCTGTATCTAAATATTTCAAGGCTTCTTTGCTGGCGATGCAACCTACTTCGTTTAAGCCTTTTTGAATATTTATTTCTGTATCCAACATTGAACGACTGAGTTCTAATGTTAGTTCTATTTTTATCTTTGAACCCTCTACATTAATTAGTTTTGCTGTCATCATTGTTTCCTCTTTGTCACTTTTCATCCCATGTTAACACTTTTCTTTTCCTTCATCAACTAAAGGTCACACCCCACTTACACGCCTCGAGAACTTCCCACTGTCCAGTCCTAATGCCATTCTAAATGATTTGGCTGGGGCTCCTTTTTTTTCTGTGAAGTTTTTTGCATATTCTTCCTCATATTCTTCCCAGGGAATCATTTTTGACATTTCTATCCAACGATTTTCTTCGTCTAACTGCCCGCCGAACAGATTTTTCAAGTTTTCTGGTGTTTCAATTGAGTACTGTTGCTTTCGGTACATCTGCTTTCTCTCTTCTTAATGCAATGGTTTTGAGGCATTCTACCCTATTTTCGTGCATTCTAGCGGTTCTTAATTCGCCTACTATTTTTCTCCGTAAAGGTTTCAGCTTTTTTCAGCAAGCCCTATTTAGGGCTTGCTGAAAAAGTCAAAAAACGAAAGAAATGTGGGTTAGGGAAGTATGGACTGAAAAAGCATAGATAACTTATCCTTATGGAAACAAATCAAAATACAGATTTTGTTTAATCTATTGTTCCTTTCTGTCTAAAAAGGTCAACACAAATCACTCCTCACAAAAGAGAGGAAAATTAACACCATTTTTCACAAGAAAAACGACTCTACAACTTTTTACTTTTTGTCTTCTGAAGTAGAGTAGAAAGATTCATTACCAAAAAGTTCATCGCAATTACCGTTTCCGAGGTCTCAGGTAGTTTGGCCATCACTCGACCAAGACTAAATTTCCTCTTTCCCTGTCCGAATTTACCCTCAATGGCATTACGCACTCTTTCATCTGAGCGTGCCTCTTTCTTTTTTTCTTTGCTCACCTCTTTCGGCGGTCTTCCCAATCGGGGACCACTCATTCTTATATCCCTTTCTTTACAATAAGCTCGATTCGCTTTTGTTCGATAGATTTTATCCACATGAACCGATTCCGGATAACATCCTGTTTCCCTTTTATATTCTTCTATTCGCGCTTGTAAATCTCCCGATTCGTTGTAATTATCCCAACTTAATTTGTCTAAGAAGACAAAGCCATTCACATTACTTGCCGATATTTTAGCTCCAAACTCTACTGCTTTTCCCGCTTTTCCACGCACTATTGGACGCACGTGAGGTTGGCTTACACTCACAATTCTGTTTTCTACTTTATTTGTCTTTTTTTCATACATTTCTAACTGTTGCTCATACACTTTTCCTATCGTTACAAGCTCTTCTTGCTCTTTTTTCGTTAGTTTTTCTAACTTTGCTCCCTCTTCTATCATTTTTTCTATATCAGACAAGTTTCTTTTTATATATCCTAGTTGTTTTTTTGTTCCTTTTCTTCTTTCTTTTTTTGACACACGACGTTTTTTTGCTATGGCTAAGTACTCTTTTCTTGCCACTTCCCTATAAGTCCTCGGCTTTTCTTTCCTTTTCTCTTTTATTTCTTCATACAGCTTATCTATTATTTTTTCTGTTTTTTCTCTGGCATCATTCAATATTCCTATATCCGTTGGATATTTTATATCTGCTGGTGTACAAGTCGCATCTAACAATAACTTTCCTTCATTTTCTTTTTTTTCTGACGCTACACCCGTCGCTTTTTTTTCTATTTCTTTATTAATTTTATTTATTAATTCCATTCCTATTTTTTTACGAAAATGAACCATCATTGACGCATTAAATGCTTCTTTGCTACTATAGCTTTCCATTCCTATAAAGTACTGTAAATAAGGGTTCTCTTTTATTTGTTCTACTGTTTCTCTGTCACTTTTTCCTGAAATTTCTTTGATAATTAATGCTCCTAATGCCATTCTAAATGATTTGGCTGGGGCTCCTTTTTTTTCTGTGAAGTTTTTTGCATATTCTTCCTCATATTCTTCCCAAAGAATCATTTTTGACATTTCTATCCAACGATTTTCTTCGTCTAACTGCCCGCCGAACAGATTTTTCAAGTTTTCTGGTGTTTCAATTGAGTACTGTTGCTTTCGGTACATCTGCTTTCTCTCTTCTTAATGCAATGGTTTTGAGGCATTCTACCCTATTTTCGTGCATTCTAGCGGTTCTTAATTCGCCTACTATTTTTCTCCGTAAAGGTTTCAGCTTTTTTCAGCAAGCCCTATTTATCCATTGTTAATTGTCCATTATCCATTAAAAAAGCGATCGCCCCCTTATTTTGAGTTAACTAAAAGCAAAGGTTGTCCCTAAGAGATTGACATTGACATCAGTAGCAACAAAGCCAGACGTGGCACTGGTGGTTAACAGTAACGTTCCTGAACCAAAGCCAGTATTACCTGAGATGCCATCACCCACTTTAAATAGGGTATTCGTGCCAGAAACCTGGACATCAATCGCGGTTATGCCCGTGAATTTGAGCAGATCTCCACTTGCTCCACGCACAAAGTTGTAAACCGTATCAACACCATCACCACTGGCATAGTTAACTGTATCTTTAAACGTATCACTACCGAGAGAGAGAAGATCATTGCCGCCGCCCCCGGTCAGGATATCTGCACCGCCATAACCGTAAAGAACATTAACACCCGTATTACCAGTGAGGTTATCGCCTGCGGTATTGGAGCCTTGGATATTTTCAATTTGGGAAAGGGTATCGGTTCCCCCTTCGCCATCACTAGCGATTCCTGTGGCCAGGTTAGCCGTTACTGCTCCCGTCACCAAGTAATAGTAGGCAATATCGGTTCCATTGCCACCAATGAGGCTATCGTTACCTGTCCCACCAATTAAGAGGTCATTGCCATCACCACCGTTGAGGGTGTCATTACCGCCATAGCCATAGAGCGTATTATTATTGGCATCCCCAGTGAGATTATCGCCTGCGGTATTGGAGCCTTGGACATTTTCAATTTGGGAGAGGGTATCGGTTCCTCCTAAACCATCGCTGGCGATTCCCGTTACTAAATTGACTGTAACGCTGGCAGTGGAACTGTAATAGTCGGCAAAATCGTTGCCATTACCGCCAATCAGGCTATCATTGCCTGCACCGCCATTGAGGGTATCGTTACCATCGCTGCCATTGAGAGTGTTATTGGCACTATTGCCGATGAGGATGTTATTAGCAGCATTACCCGTACCATTAATAACGCTAGAACCCGTTAAGGTCAGGTTTTCGATGTTGGCTAGAGAAGCGATTGTATAGGTGACAGAGGATTGAATGGTGTCAATTCCTTCACCAGCATTTTCGGTAATGATATCGGTTGTGCTATCAACTTGATAAATGTCGTTCCCAAAACCACCAATCAGAGTATCTACTCCAGTACTGCCATTGAGGGTATTGCTGGCACTGTTGCCGGTGAGGATATTGTTACCGCTATTGCCTGTACCATTGATGGCATTGACTCCAATCAGAGTCAGGTTTTCGACTCCATTGGGCAGGGTACTGGTTAGTTCACTATACCAAGTATCGCTAATGGTTACTTCTCCGATATTATCATTAGTATTGGTACTCAATTTAGCGTTAACAGGGTTAGAAAGGTTGACAGTAAAGGCTTCAGAGCTTTCGTTAATGTTGTCGTTGAGGATGGGAATGCTAATTGTAACGAAAGTACTATTTGGGGCTAGAGTTAGGGTTCCACTCGTGGTAGTATAGTCACTGCCGGCGGTAGCGTTAATGGCGGTGGTGGTATAGTTAACGCTGACAGTTTGGCTGATGGGATTACTGAGGCTAACGGTTAGGAAAGCACTGGCATCTTTACCTTCGATAACGGTGATGTCATTGATGGCGAGAGTCGGAGAATCATTGTCGTTTTGGATAGTGCCTGTAGCGGTGGCAGTGGTGATGGTTGTGCCGTTGCTGGGGTTGGTCAGGGTGAGGCTAAAGGTTTCGTCGGGTTCAAAGGTGGTATCGCCACTGACGGGAACGCTAATGACCTGGGAGGTGATGTGGGTTCCAAAAGTGACGAGTCCAGAGGGTAAAACGCCGCCCCCAAAGTCTGCTGCATTAGCGGGGTTGGTGCCGGTGCCGGTGACTGCCCATTGGACGGTATCGGTGTTGGTGGTTTCGCCGGTGCGGGTGACAGTAAAGGTGAAGGCTGTGCTGCCTGAGTTGCCTTCGGGTTGGATGGCATTGGTGGCGGCGAGACTGAGGCTTGTGGCTGCACCCGTGAAGTTGCTGACATTGAGGATTTTTAAACCGCCATCATTATCCGCGACATAGGCATAGTTGCCCACTACCTGTACCCCCTGAGCGTAGCCAGTGGTGTCATAGGTTCCAGTGAGAGTGGGGGCGGCGGGGTTACTGATGTTGATGATTTGCAGCCCTGAATCAAGATCCGCAACATAGGCATAATTTCCCACCACCTCTACCCCAACAGCCCCGCCTGTAGTGTAATAGGAACCAATGAGGCTGGGGGCGGCGGGATTACTGATGTTGATTATTTGCAACCCGCCAGTATTCTCAGCGACATAGGCATAATTTCCCACCACCTCTACCCCAACAGCCCCGCCTGTAGTGTAATGGGAACCAGTGAGAGTGGGGGCGGCGGGATTACTGATGTTGATTATTTGCAACCCTGAATAATAATCGGCGACATAGGCATAATTGCCCACTACCTGTACCCCCAAAGCGTAGCCTGTAGTGTCATAGGTTCCAGCGAGACTGGGGGCGTCGGGGTTACTGATGTTGATGATTTGCAGCCCTGAATCCCAATCCGCAACATAGGCATAGTTGCCCACTACTTGTACCCCATAAGCGCCGCCTGTAGTGTCATAGGTTCCAGTGAGAGTGGGGGCGGTGGGGTTACTGATGTTGATGATTTGCAGCCCTGAATCCCAATCCGCAACATAGGCATAGTTGCCCACTACTTGTACTCCATAAGCGTAGTCAGTAGTGTCATAGGTTCCACTTAGACTGGGAGCGGCGGGGTTACTGATGTTGATGATTTGCAGCCCTGAAGAATTATCCGCGACATAGACATAATTTTCTACCACCTGTAACCCATAAGCGATGCCAGTGGTGTTATAAGTTCCACTGAGGCTGGGGGCGGCGGGATTACTGATGTTGATGATTTGCAGCCCCGAACCACCATCAGCGACATAGGCATAATTGCCCACTACCTGTACCCCCAAAGCGTAGCCTGTAGTGTCATAGGTTCCAGCGAGACTGGGGGCGTCGGGGTTACTGATGTTGATGATTTGCAGCCCTGAATCCCAATCCGCAACATAGGCATAGTTGCCCACTACTTGTACCCCAACAGCGCCGCCTGTAGTGTCATAGGTTCCAGTGAGAGTGGGGGCGGTGGGGTTACTGATGTTGATGATTTGCAGCCCCGAACCACCATCAGCGACATAGGCATAATTGCCCACTACCTGTACCCCCAAAGCGTAGCCTGTAGTGTCATAGGTTCCAGCGAGACTGGGGGCGTCGGGGTTACTGATGTTGATGATTTGCAGCCCTGAATCCCAATCCGCAACATAGGCATAATTTCCCACCACCTGTACCCCCCTAGCGTAGCCAGTGGTGTTATAGGTTCCACTGAGGCTGGGGGCGGCGGGATTACTGATGTTGATGATTTGCAGCCCCGAATACACATCCGCGACATAGGCATAATTTCCAACTATTTGTACTCCATTAGCCCAGTCAGTAGTGTCATAGGTTCCACTGAGGCTGGGGGCAGCGGGATTACTGATGTTGATAATTTTTAGCCCCGAATCACCATCCGCGACATAGGCATAATTTCCAACTATTTGTATATCATGGCCATCTGAAATATCATAATTACCTTTAAAAACAGGGTTACTGGGATTACTAATATCTATAATCTCTAGGGTATCTCCCACCGCATAGGCATAGTTGCCCACCACCGCCACTGCCAGGGCGTAACTCAACCGATCCCACACCCCCACCTGAGTAATAGACTGCTCCACCGCCACCGCCAGCCCATTAACCACGATCGCCGCCTGGTCATTTTCCCCCTTCATCCGACCCAACTCCGATCCACTCACCCCCCGCACGATCGCCGAAAACAACTCCCCCTCATCCCCTGCTGTATCGGTTTGATTAACCTGAGCATCCACAAAATGCCCAATCTCCTCTAAGATTACTGCCTCTAAAGCCGATTGACTGGCCGTGGCCACAAACTGATCCGACAAATAAATGCTATTCGTACTGCTACCATAGGCTCCCCGTGCCTTGCCCAAAATCTCATCGTCAATCACCTCGATAGTTGGCAACTGACTAAAATTCCCGTTTTGCCACTGGGAACGTAGCGACTGCGCCACCGCGATATTGTATGCCGTTCCAAAAATCGAGTCAAAATTCGTCCAAAAACTCTCTAATCCCGCGAAAGCCGTCAATTGTCGATAAACCGTCGTCAAACCCGTCGCTAATACAGAACTAACCATGACAGACTCACCCTACTCAAATATTGCTGCCTTCATTGTATCTATACCTAAATCAAAAATACTAGTCTTTTTACAAAACTTTATAAACCTGTGATCATCAACACCACCCAACGGTGATCCCGATTACATCTCAACCCCAAAAAAGCGATCACCCCCTTACCGATAAATATAAACAGCGATCGCCCCCTTACCGATATAGATAAACAGCGATCGCCTATTACCGATAAATATAAACAGCGATCGCCCCTTACCGATACAGTAGAATGTGATCGCCCCTTCCCTTATTAAGAAGAAAAGCGATCGCCCCTTCCTTATTAAGAAGAAAAGCGATCGCCCCTTACGGTGAAGACAAAAAAAGCGATCGTCCCTTACCGATACAGAAAAAAGCGATCGCCCCTTACCCGATGATAAAAAGCGATCGCCCCTTAACGATACAGATAAAATGCGATCGTCCCTTACTGTGAAGACAAAAAAGCGATCACCCCTTATCGATAAAAATAAAAAGCGATCACCTTTTACCGATAAAGACAAACAGCGATCGCCCCTTACAGTGAAGAAAAAAAGCGATCGTCCCTTACCGATAAAGACAAACAGCGATCGCCGTTCAGTGAATAGTTGATAGTGAATAGTTGATAATTATCCATTGTTAATTGTCCATTATCCATTCAAAAAACGCGATCGCCCCTTACTGTGAAGAAAAACAGCGATCGTCCTCTTACCGTGAAGATAAACCGCGATCACCTTTTACTGATAAAGACAAACAGCGATCGCCCCTTCCTTTCTTAACCAGAAAAAAGCGATCGCCACCTTACGGATAAAGAAAAACCGCGATCGCCGATAAATGATTATCTAAATTTTTAATTGTTCTGATTAGCTACAAACTGATTGACTAAAGCAACATCAATATCTAATTCCTCAGCAATTTCCGCGATCGATAACCCTAATTTTTTAAGTAGAGGGATTGTTTCAAGTTTGCCCTCAAGAAGACCTTCCTGACGACCTTCTTGACGACCTTTCTGAAGACCTTTCTGAAGACCTTCCTGAAGACCTTCCTGAAGACCTTCCTGAAGAATTTCCTGATAGAAAGCTGATTCTTTCATAATGTCACTCCTTAAAATCGTTTTAATCATTTCAGGTTCCATCACTAATCCTGCGAATACTGCCGTTGCAGCCATGAGATTAGCCCTCACCCCTTGCTTTTCTATTTTATCCAATCCCTTCGCAACCTCTCGTAACCGTGTTGTTGGCTCCTCACATTGGGTTAATATCGCTAGGGGCAATAAACCTGGACTTGTTAGAAATAAATCAGAAGACTGTTCCCAAAGACGAATGACTCGATAATGATGAGTTGTTGCTCCTAGTTGAAAGCTATCTTGATAAACCAAGGCCGATTTAGTTCGTTTCAGATAAATAACCACTTGGTGCATGGTTTTAAGCGGAAAACGACGATAAACCCTGACTCGATAATCTAACATCCGAAAACCCATTGTTTCATCAGGTTCGGTCTGAAATTCTAGGTGTAATACTAGGTCTTCCGATTGTTCCAATATTAGGGAATCAGCGCGAATCGGTTCTAAAGATAATTCTGTTGGACTCAGTTTGGTCAATTGAACAGGACGACCAAGCAACCAAGTCGCATAATCTTCGGAAAAGTTTTCGGCTAGGAATTTGCAGGCGTTGTCAAACATGGATAAATTTTAACATTTTCAGCGATCGCCCCTTACTTTGTAAAAAGAAAACAGTGATCGCCGTTCAGTGAATAGTTGATAGTGAATAGTTGATAATTATCCATTGTTAATTGTCCATTATCCATTAAAAAAGCGATCGCCTCTTACGGATAAAGAAAAACCGCGATCGCTTTCCAATAAATGCTCTTAGGCAAATGCTTAACAAGCTCAATCGCTGCTTCTTTAGTTTCAGTCCAAAAGTAAATCCCTTGACATACTCCTGTATGGTGGCTAAGGAAAAAGCGAAAATAATACAAGTCAATCTAAATTGCCAAAAAAGCTCCCTATTTCTAGAGAGCTTACCAAGCTTAAAAATTATCAACGCACATTCAATTAGCTTAATAAGGCTTTAGCTTTAGCCAGAACATTATCAGCACTAAAACCAAATTTCTCCATACAGGTTCCCCCAGGAGCCGAAGCACCAAACCGATCAATGCTGACCGTATCGCCTTCAGTCCCCACATACTTGTGCCAACCCATACTGCAACCCGCTTCAACAGATAAACGTTTGGTGACAGCTTTAGGAAAAACCGATTCTTTATAGGCAGCGTCTTGAGCTTCAAACAATTCCCAGGAAGGCATAGAAACCACACGGACTTTTTTACCTTCACCAGCTAATTTTTCAGCCGCCGCGACACAGAGACTAACTTCCGAACCTGTACCAACTAAGATTAAATCAGGCGTTCCCTCAGCATCCACTAGGGTATAGGCTCCCTTGGTCACACCTTCGATGGAGGCTCCCGCTAAATTAGGTACGTTTTGACGGGTGAAGGCTAAAAGCGTCGGTTTGTTGGCTTTAGCATTCTCGATCGCCACTTTATAAGCCCCAGAGGTTTCGGTACCATCCGCAGGACGAATAACAGTGAGGTTAGGAATGGCCCGTAAAGAAGCAATGGTTTCAATCGGTTGGTGAGTGGGGCCATCTTCCCCTTGACCGATAGAATCGTGGGTCATCACCCAAATCACACCCGCTTCCGACAGAGCCGATAAACGAATCGCCGCCCGCATATAGTCGGTGAAAATTAAGAAAGTTGCACCGTAGGGAATTAAGCCGGAAGCATGGAGTGCGATACCATTGCAAATGGCTCCCATTGCGTGTTCCCGTACCCCAAAGTGAACATTGCGGTTTTGGTATTGACCTTTTTGGAAGTCGCCCGAAATCTTAATTTCTGTCAGGTTAGAGTGAGTTAAATCAGCCGAACCACCAATTAATTCCGGTAAAACAGTGGCCAACTGATTGAGGCAAATCTCAGAATATTTACGGGTGGGTAGAGCTTTGTCTTCAGGGGTATAGGTGGTTAAAACACTTTCCCAACCGTCGGGTAAACCACCACTCAAATAACGCTCCAAGGTTGCTGCTTCGGTGGGATACTTGGTTTTGTACTGAGCAAAGGCTTGTTGCCATTCAGCGTCATAGCTGGCTCCCCGTTCAATGGCTTTGTGAGTATGATCCAAAACTTCCTGGGGAACGACAAAGGGTTCGTAATCCCAACCCAGATTTTTACGAGTGGCTTCCACTTCATCTAGTCCTAGAGCCGCACCGTGAACGCCAGCCGTCCCTGCTTTTTTAGGAGAACCAAAACCGATGGTGGTTGTAACCTTGATCATAGTGGGTTTGTCGGTGACAGCCTTGGCCTCTTCAATTGCCTGGGCGATCGCTGCTAAATCCGTATTGCCATCCTTAACATGAAGAACGTGCCAACCGTAGGACTCAAAACGCTGACTGACATCTTCGGTAAAAG